>CAWGHR010000022.1:0-16778 GCA_963822275.1 uncultured Alphaproteobacteria bacterium | reverse complement strand
CAGCATAGGCGCCGAGTGCGTCCGCGCGATGGTTTGATCATCACGGGTCCCGACGCGGGTCCGGACATCACTTCGGTCTCGTAGGTGCCTTGATTGTGGGCGCGGCTACGATCGCGACCGCCCCAATCGCGATCCTCGCGGAAGCCGGACGGCAATCCGATTATGATGGGCCGCCATCCGATTATAATGGTCCACCGTCACGTGCTTACTCTGCGCCGCCGCCCAATTATTACGGGCCGCCGCCGGGCGCCTACTCCGCACCGCCGTCCAATTATTATGGCCCGCCATCGCGTGGTTATCCCGCACCGCCGCAGTCCGCTTATTATGGGCCGCCGCCGGGCAATTATCCTCCCCCGCCCAATTATTATGGTCCGCCGCCTCGTTATTACGGCCCGCCGCCGGGGACGAGTTCTGCTCCGCCGCCGCCACCTAATTATTATCGGGCTGCGCCCCCCGATAACGGGTATTACGGGCCGCCACCTGGTGATGATGGTCATTGACGACCATCGAAGCGGCTCACACAGGTTCACAACGCAGCTTGCGATAGAACACGAGGCGTCCGGAACGATCCGACGCGAAAGCCCGGCAGTGCTGATTTAGTGCCCAATCGCAAGCCATGTTGATGAGATGTCGGTTCAATCGAAAACTTCGCGCGGCTGGAACCACATAGAGTCCTTCGATATAACCGGTGCGCACGCCCAGCGTGCCCTCGACGTCATGACGGGTCGACAGTTCGACAAGAGCAATTGGTTCACCACATCGGAATGCGAGAAGGACTTGCTGCGGTTCGTCGAGCGTCCCGTCGAAAAACCTGGCAATTTCCGATGCGTGATCTTCCGAAGGCCACAACGCATTGCGCAGTGAAAGCCAACTCCGGGCATCCTCGCGCGTTGCCCGCCTGATTAGAATTTCTTCCATGCGTGCTTCAAGTCGTCACCGCGACATTGCCTTCTGGCGCATGGCAGCTGCCACGCGTGCACTTGCGACAATCAAATGCGACAGCGCGATCATGTCGGCAGGCATCTCGGACCGCCAGACGTCCAACAGAAGAGCAACACGCACTTCATTCGTCGCGTTTAGCACTTCATGGGAATAGGTGTCGTCCCATAGGAGGCAATCGCCATCGCCCAGGCGATACTCGACGTCGTCGACCCGCAGAATTGCGCCCGGCTTTCCATCCTCGCCAAGCGGCACGGACAAACCGAGGTGGAAGCGGACGATTCCGCGAAACGGGCCGCGATGCGGGGGAATATGTTTGCCGGGTGCCAAAAACGAAAAGGACGCCGACAATATCGATGGACAACGGGCGATCAGTTCGGCTGTTGCCGGGCATCGATCGAGGTTTTGTCGGATATCGAAACCGTAAGCCTTCAGCACGAAGACCCTCCAATCGCGGCCGTCATTGGCCGAGATCGAAGTCTGGGCGCTCATCAATTCATGAAATCTCGGCACGGACGATAGGCGCCCCGTATTGCTCAGCGCCTCACTGCGGATCTGTTGCCATGCCGGCACGATCTGCGACGCCTGGGGAAAATAGCGAGCTGTGTCGAGAATGGCAGGCGTGTGTATCCTAAAATCATAGATACGACGAACGGCATCGGCCAAATGGTCGTAAATCTGGGGCATTCGTTAATCCGGAATCCCGTCGCTCGCAGAGGCAAGACTTAGCATTCTTGCGAATTGAACTCCAGTTTCGCTACTATTTTGCAGTATCGGTCGGGCCCCCCGCGAAATCGTGTGGCTATCCCGGCCAATTGTCAACTCGCGAGGACGAAACCGGTTCACACGCCCAAAACGGCGCGGGCGACAAATAACGCATTGCGGGGATTTTCGCCGACACGGCGGGCCGTATAGGGCCACCAGTGCTCCCCAAACGGAACGTAAAGACGTAACCGGCAACCGCGCTCAATGACATCTTTTTGTAACGATGGGCGCACGCCATACAACATTTCAAATTCGAATTCATCGCGGCCCCAGCCACAGACCATACTTCTCTCCAGAATTGCCGAAATGAGAAAATCGTCGTGTGTGGCGAAGATTGGATAAACATGGCTGTTGCGGGCCTGTGAGGAGAGGAGTTCTTCGGCCAATTCGAGATAGCGCTGTGTCGTTTCCCTCCTCGACGTACAGGCATGTGCCCGGGTCTCGGCAAATGCACCCTTTACCAGCCGGACCGCCGCGCCCGAGCCGATCAGACGTTTCACGTCGTTTGGCGCTCTATGAAGATATGCTTGCACCGTTACCGCGACAGGCATCCCGGCCGCGTGGAGTTGGTGGAACAATTCGAGCGTCGGTTCGCAGGTCTCGTAATCCTCCATGTCCAACATGAGAAATTTTCGAAAGGGAGATGCGAGAGAACCGATTTGCCGGGCGAGCTTTTCGATATTGTCGCGGCATAGCTCCCACGACAACATCGAGCCGGCTTGTGTCGGATCCACCGAGACGTGAACCTGCAAGCCTTGCTCCGCGAGCAAGGAACACGCCCGTGCTATTTCGCCCACGTTTTTGGCAATGAGTACTTCGTCTTGAACGTATTCGCCGAGATAATAAAGAGATGTCAAAAACTTCTGCTGCGAGAGGTTTTGCGCTTGTGTGACAGCATCTGCAGCGTCGCAACCGCCGACAAACCGTTTGGAACGGCTGCGAGCAAAACTCATGTTCTCAATCATGTGTTCCATTCTCGCGCTACGAGCCAGTGCGATCATGGTTCTCTGCCAAAGGTTCATAACAAAGACCTCAGTGAGCGCAGTTTTCCAAACTTAAATCTGTGGTACAGCATATTCGTCAGGGTATAAAGAAAGCGAATGCTCGCGAACAGAGGCGCCCACTTGATGAAAAAGGAGATCGAATAGTCCAAAACGTTGCTAGCCGTAGGCGTGTTTGCCGCATTGCGCGCGGGCTATATCGATCCGAGGTTCCGTGGGGCCGCCGTCGGGCTCTCCGGCATCATTAATGGACTAGCCACGATACTGCTCTTCGTATTTATCGATCCTCAGCTGTCGGCTATGCCAGACTACGTAGTGACAGGGCGCGTCACCGAGGCGAGTTTTCGCAACGCGATTGCGTGGTTTTCGGGCAGTCGCATTGCATGTTTCTTACAGTCGCCATGGCGATCTCATTTATCGCCCGCACAAACTACCCGCCCCGGCTGAACGCATTGCCGTACGACTGCTCAAAGCGCATCCGCGACCTCCGCGACGGAACATCTAGATCCACTTATCTTTGTCCGCTGCCAATTGGATAGAATGTAGTAACCTTTCATTAGCCATCCGTTCCCGATCAACTTGCGTCTAGCACTCACTCTCAACAAGCTGGGCGCTTGAGGGATGGCCATGAACTTTTATGCATCGCGCGGTTATCTCGATGCTGCAGCGGCGGTCTATTTTCGGGGCCGTAATGTCGCCGTCGAGGATGTGAAAATCGGCGACGACGTCCTGCGTCTGCTTGTTGTCGACGACCGACAAATCATAACCAGGTTGCCGTTCCTGGATTACCACCAGCCTCTTTCGGAAACCGAAATGCGCGGCAGCGTCCGCAAGGGGCGTTATGCCCGCTTCGTATTCAGAGGTTCGCTTCGTCGAAGCGATTGGGACCCCACGAGATACGCCCCATTCGAAGCGGCACCTTATATCGACTGGTCGCAATTCCCCAGTTTTGACGCCTACAAGAACCAGCTTTTGCAACGGCACAAAGGCTTGGTTCGCGACCGCGAGCGCCGCTGGCGCGCCCTCTCAGCGGCGCATGGCGAGCTCGCCTTCACCATGAACGACACAGGGGACGACGTTCTCGCCTGTGCCCGGCACTGGAAGGGAAGGCAGCTTCGCGAAACCGGTCACGCCGACTATTTCTCGACACCGAAAACAATGGAATTCCTCAAGACGCTGCGCGAGAGAAACCTGCTGGTCTCGTCCACATTGCGTGCCGATGGCCGTCTCATCTCAGTCTGGATCGGTTTCGTGCATGACGGCACATGGTCGGGCTGGATCTTCACCCATGATCCGGAATTTCGGAAATACTCCGCCGGTCACCAGTTGCTGAACTGCATGCTGGAGGAGAGTTTCCGGCTGGGGCATCGCGAGTTCGATTTTTCCGACGGCGGCCACGATTACAAGTTGATGTATGCCACGCATTGCCGCCTTCTCGGCGATATCGGCCGGCCGCCGCTCACCAGAGCGGCCGTCAGCTTCGCGAAGAGCGCGCTGCGGCGGCGAAGTCCGGCGCTGCTTCGCACAATACAGGATTGGAAGACGACGATGCGCGCTTCGCTTTCCCGGCGCTCCTCCGTGTTGCGCGTGGAGCGGATTGCACCGGTACCGAGGGTCGGCTCTTGAGCGAGGGGACACTCACTTATCGCCGCCGCGCGAGCTTGGATTCGGGGCTGAGCGCCGGCCTGTTCGACACGTCGCCGCCACAGACGCCGGTCGAAGGTTCTCCCCTACTGCGCTGGAAGAGACGCATGGCCGGCAAAGTGTCGGCTTCGCTCCTGCCGATCGTCAAGAAAGTTGCCCGCCCCTATGTCGGCGGCGATACGGTTGAGGATGCGATGTGCGTCGTTGAGCGCCTCGAAGCAGAGGGCTTCGCGACTACGCTGGGCTATTGGGATACGGGGCGCGACACGGCACGCCAGGTTGCGGACATCTATTTGGACGCCGTTCTGCAACTCTCCGCGAACGATTTCGATTGCACCGTGTCGATCAAGCCTCCCCCGCTTCGTTTCGCATCGCAGTTGGCCGATGAGCTTGCCGGTGTCGCGGCAGCGCATCGCGTCGGCCTTCACTGCAACTCCCACGGGCCAAACGTCGCCGAACTTTCCAACGCGGTGGCGCAAGAGATAGCCGCTAAGATCGGCGGAAAGGGCCTCGGCATCACGCTTCCCGGACGATGGTCTCGCAGTTTGCGCGATGCCGACTGGGCGATTGCGCGGGCGCTGAACGTCAGGGTGGTCAAGGGGCAATGGCCGGACCCGGAAGATCCGATGCGCGATATGTCGGCCGGTTATTTGGAAGTGATCCAGCGCCTCGCGGGCCGCGCACGGCATGTGGGCGTGGCGACGCACGACTTTTCTCTCGCCTGCGAAGCTATTGAGCGGCTTCGTGCCGCCGGTACATCGTGCGAACTCGAGCTATTGCTTGGCATGCCGTGCAAACCGCTGATCCGTTGGGCGGACAAGAATGACGTCAAGGTCAGGGTCTATGTGCCATTCGGAAGCGGCTTCGTCCCCAACGCGATCTGTGTCCTAAAACGTAATCCTCGATTGATCTACGCCATTGCAAAAGAGCGCATGACCGCATGGTACGGCGGCATTGCTTAACATACGGGGGCCTCAAGCCGCAGGTCGCAAAAGCGCCAATTTCGGCGTCTTCCAATTGTCGTCTAGCGCACAGACGACGGCTTCTAGTGGAGACTTGTAGCAACCGAGTTCAGCTGCGAACTGAGGTTGGTGCCGATAGCGGTAAGTGTGCCGATGATGACAACGGCAATAAGCGCTGCGATCAAACCGTATTCGATCGCCGTTGCTCCGGCCGCGTTGCGCAAGAAGCGGGCATAAAGATTGTTCATGACGGTCACCACAATTAGACTTCCAAAAGAATTCGGTACGTGTCTGTTTGAACAACTCTTGATCTGGACGCGACCAAGCTAGCAGGCATTTCTTATCGTGCCGCTAAACCGCTCCTGCGAAACTGATTCAATTTTGCCGAACGGTAACCTTTGGCTGAATTGGTTTTGCGACTTGTTCTGA
This sequence comes from uncultured Alphaproteobacteria bacterium, assembly GCA_963822275.1. Classification (GTDB taxonomy): domain Bacteria; phylum Pseudomonadota; class Alphaproteobacteria; order Micropepsales; family Micropepsaceae; genus Rhizomicrobium. Next base: position 11,038 of record CAWGHR010000022.1, on the reverse strand, counting down.
ATGAAGAGTTCGGTCCGGGAATGGACGTTCGAGGTTGGTCAAGCTTGCGCCATAGCCCGAAATGCAGGTCCGTCTAAAGGCATCCCTCGACTCGATACACGCCGCGAATGGACGTCACTCTGCCCTGTGGATTGGCGCGCCAATAGATGTATGCCGCTTGGCGGCATACGACCCTGTCTTCCCGTCGCGTCGCTTTGGCCTCGGCACCTTGGGGAAGGACATAGAACCAGTCGTTGCGAGTGAACCCCTCGCGCTGAAGCTCCCGAGCCATTTCAACCTCCGACGAACCGGTAGGAAACCGCGCCCGGACACGCGTGTCGAATTCACTGCTCATAGTGTCCCAATTACCGTCCAGTTTCGTCGTCAGTGGAACATCTGGGTTTGGCTGCCAGGTGACGAAGGCCACCGTGCCGACAATAGAAATGATTACCGAGATAGCGACGGCAAAGAAGATGCCCAAGACCCAGCGCATGTCCGTAGACATGGAATCCCCCCAAAAGATCACAAGGTTAATTCCATCTTCTTATAGCGGCGGCGCCAGGACAAGAGGCTCGTTGCTCGCGACTGCTCCGTGTGATCGCTATTGGCGCAACCTCGCAATTCCTCCGTTCAGAGTAGGTCTCAAACGCGTCACTTTTTGGACATTCGCTTGTCACCACGCAAGCTAGACGTTCCACCACGCAAACATGCGAGCCAGGATAAATCCGACAGCGGCGCAGAAGGCCGCGGCCCGATATTCCTGATTGCACCAAAACAAAGCCGCCATTCCAAGGCAGGCGAAAAAGACCAAAAAGCCGATGGCCGCATTTCGCCACTTTCTCTCTGCGGTCCTGGCGAGTTTCTCGGCGTTGGACATCGTGACGGATGAGCTTGATGGCAGCATGTCCGCTCCACGGCTCGCTTCGCCGACGATTGTAGGTCTGGGAAACCATTTTGTCAGCTTGCGATTGTGATCGCAGTTGCTCTTGAGAACATCGAGACAAAATGCGGAGGAATATTTTCCGAGCGAAGCAATTCACAGCACACCACTTCCTGCCCGGGAGTTCTCAGCCCGGGCAGGAAGCGATAAAACCGCGAAGCGTGTCTTGAACCCGACGCGAACCGCGCTCAGTCGAAGACGCCGTATTCCACCTGGAGAACTTCGCCGGTGTCGGTGTTCACCAGAATGGCGTCATCTCCGTCGCGCACCCATTCGAACCCCGCGGGCGGCACTTCAAGACCGAAAAGCCAATAGTCGGCCAGAAAATATTGGGAGTCCCAATATGCGCGCGGCAAGATCTCACCATAGCCCCAGTGGTGCGACGTCCAGCCCTGAGGCGGATGGTAAGGTCCAATCTTGTATCTGCGGGCCGCTTGGTAGTTATGCTGGTAAGTGGTGCGATCAACGGTCTTGGGTCGAGCGTTCCAGCCTTTTGGTTCTGTGACGCGCTGATATCCATGTGGGCCCGGGTGAGGCTCCACTTGGTGCACTGCGGGTCGTGCGCCGCCGCCGGCATGATTGTCACGATTGTCCCGATCCGCGGCTGCTGCGCTTCCCTCAATCAGAAAAAAAGCCACGGCCAGAGATAGGCCGATCTTCATCCCATGCGCCATCGGTGTCCTCCGTTGCTGGGGCGATGCCCCCGCGTTGTCGAAAAATATGTGGCTGCGATCCAAACAGGCTATGTCGCCGGCGTCCGCCGCTCAAGCCTTGCTTTGATTTTCGGTCGGGCTTTTCGGCTCAGAGCATAGCTATTCATGCCCTGCCAGTGGGCACAATCAGCACATCGAGCAACAAGCCTATTTGCCGGCCGGCGGAGTGGTTTGCGTCGGCAATGATTCCATATGGCCCCAATGCGGACCCATGCCGTCATGCATGCGGTCATGCGAAATCCCAAAGGGATGTCCGCCAAAGAATGGGGCCGTCGCCACACCAACGATCACCAATACGGCGCAGACCAAAAGCAGGTAGCCGAGCACCTTGCCAAGAATTTTTACAAAGCCCGTTGCGTGACAAGCCGCAAACAACACGAAAAACGCAACGACCGCGATGACAATCGCGTGGTGGATTGCGCCCATAAAAAAGAACGGATGCATCATTCTCTCCCCAGTCTATCGTTGTGACGCGGGCCTCAATTTGGGCTCGCCCGCCGTCATTATAAACGCAAATTCATGACAATTCCGTCGGATAGCAACACGCCATTCGGACTTGGACCACCTCTCGGTCTGAAAGGCACCGAACGGACCAAATCCGCATCGCGCGAAGAGCAGAGGCACTCCAATGCCATGATCCGCGAAGCGAAACGCACAACAGATTTTGCTGCGGCTGCGTTGTGGGTCTGTCTCTTATTCGCAAACGAGTGCCGGAATGACCTTTAACAACACGGTTTGCGACAAGAAAGGGTGCACCAACGCCGCCGGAGCGAGTTTCGCAACCGTCCATGGGACGCCATGACATAAACAGGCACGATTTGCCCAAACCGTGCCGCGTGTTTCTTTGTCAGGTCCAAATCGAGTGAGCCGCGCGAGAGCGCAGCCACGTCGCTCATCATCCCGCCAACAATGCAGACGAGACGTTCGCAGAAAGAAAGTCTCTGGTTCACGACTCCAATCCAAAAGACAGCAACGAGACCGTCCACGCACATAACTTGGACCAAGCTTTCGAGCGCTGAGCCCTTTGCGTAGGAGAACAGTTTTACTGTGCTTGACACACTGTATAATACATAGTATGTGTCAAACACCATGACCCTGCCCGCCGACATTCAAGCCAATTTCGAGAATCTCCGCCTCGAATTGCGGCGCGGCAGCGTGATTCTCGCTGTCCTGGCCGCACTTCGACGCGAGCAGTATGGCTATACGCTGCGCAAGATCCTGACAGACCATGGCATGCCGATCGACGAAGGCACGCTTTATCCCCTGCTCCGCCGCCTCGAAACGCAGGGCCTGTTGCTCAGCGAATGGCGCGAGGAAGACAAGCGCAAGAAGCGTTTTTACCGGCTGTCGCAAACGGGCACCGAAGTCTTCGCGCGGTTGATGGCCGAATGGCGCGGCATTGAAGAAGCGATTACCGACATCCACAAGGAGTCCGACCATGAATCTCGTTGAGCGCTACATCGAAGCGATCAAGTTCTGGCTTCCCGCGCATTTGAAAGACGACGTCGCAGCCGAACTGGCCGACGACATCCGCTCGGAGATCGAAGAGGGGGAACGCGAAAAGGGCCGCCGTCTGACCGACGACGAAATCGCCGCAATTCTGAAAGCGCGCGGACGCCCGATGATCGCCGCGAGCCGTTACCTTCCCAAGCGCGCCTTGATCGGCCCCGAACTCTATCCGATCTACATCTTCGTCCTGAAGATCGTGGCGCTGTGCTGTCTCATCCCGCCGATCATGATGGCGGTCACGACGATCAATCTCGGCGCGCCCTTCGCTTCCTTTGGTCATGCCTGGGGTCAATATGTGAACAGTCTTCTGATGTCGTTCGCGGTGGTCACGCTCATCTTCGCCGTCATCGAGCGTCACGGCATCGATCCGGCCAAGCCCGACACCTGGAACCCCAAAGCTTTGCGGCCCGTCCACGACCCCAGCCGCATCCGGCGCAGTTCTTCCGTCGGCGAAATAGCAGCCAATATGGTTCTGATCGCGATTTTCGCGGCCGGCTATCTGTCGAAGACGGTCTATTACTCCAAGGGCGGGCATGTAACCTTCTGCCCGGAATGGGTGGCGTATTGGCAAATCGTTGTGGCACTGGCTGTCGCGGAAATCGCGCTCGCGGCGAGCAATCTCTTCAAGCCGTTCTGGAGCTGGCCGCGCATCGGCGCGCGTGCAGCGATCAATTTCGGCAAGATCGCAGCCTTCGCCTGGTTGCTGCAGGCTCATATGGTGCGCGATATCGTGGCGCCCGCCCCCGCGCGCAAAGCAGTTGATATGGTTCTGTCGATCAGCGATATCGCTGCCCAGCATGCTTTTCAGATCGCAATCGTGATCGCGATCCTGATCGCCGCTAGTGCGATCTGGCGGCTCTGGCATCTTAGACCCTTGCCGTCACCCGTTGCGGCATGACGGTGGTCTCGCATAAAGGCGCCGTCGATTAATTTTGCGCAGGCTTCCCCGGATCGGGCGAGAGAGCCGTTCCGTCATGCTAAGCTGCCGGCGTTATGAGCGAACCCCGCAAGATCATCCATGTCGATATGGACGCCTTCTATGCGTCGGTCGAGCAACGCGACGATCCCAATTTGCGCGGCCGTCCCGTCGCGGTCGGCTATGCCGCAAAACGCGGTGTCGTTGCCGCCGCGAGCTACGAAGCGCGAAGCTTCGGGGTGCGCTCGGCGATGCCGTCGAGCACCGCGCTGCGCAAATGCCCTGGGTTGGTGTTCATGCCGCCGAGATTCGAGGTCTACCGCGCCGTGTCGCGCCAAATTCGCGCGATCTTCGCCGACTACACCCAGCTCATCGAGCCGCTCTCGCTCGATGAAGCCTATCTCGATGTCACCGAGAATCTCCGCGCCCTTCCAACCGCATCGGCCACAGCAGCCGAAATCCGCGCCCGTATCTTTTCCCAAACCGGCCTCACCGCCTCGGCCGGAATTTCCTACAACAAGTTTCTCGCCAAGCTCGCCTCCGACCACAAGAAGCCCAATGGCCAGTTTGTCGTGACGCCGGCGATGGGGGCCGCTTTCGTGGAGGCTTTGCCTGTTCGCAAATTTCACGGTGTCGGACCAGTCACGGCGGAGAAGATGAACCAGCTTGGCATCTTCACGGGTGCGGATCTGCGCCGGCAGACGCTGGAATTCCTCCGGCAGTATTTCGGCAAATCCGGTCCTTGGTATTACGCCATTGCGCGCGGCGAAGACGATCGCCCCGTTATGCCCGACCGCCCGCGCAAATCGTCGGGATCGGAAACGACCTTCTCCGACGATCTGAGCGATCCCGCAGCGATCGAGGCCGAGGTGCAAGCGATGGCGGACGAAGTTTGGGCCTGGTGCGAGAAAGCGCAAGCTTTTGGGCGCACCGTCACGGTGAAGATCAAATATGCCGATTTCCGGCAAGCCACGCGCAGCCGCACGCTGCCGTCGATGGTCGTCTCTCAAGAGTCCTTACGCGAAATCAGCATTGGCCTTTTGCGCTGCGTGTTTCCGCTCAGCATCGGCGTGCGGTTGGTCGGCGTGACGGTATCGCATTTCGAGCGGGAGGATGAGCCCGCACAACTCGGCCTCGATTTTGGAACGCCCTGATCACGCCTGCGAAACAGCAGGGAGAGTCCGCAGCACCTGCCCCGCCCGCTCGCTACAGTTCTCCCGCGCAGTGCCGCAAAGGAGACGCGCCCGTAGTGTCCCAATTCAAAATTGTTTCACTCAGTTTGGCGTGACGGGCGGTCGAACCTTACAGGTGCCCCGACGTGGATTATAGACGGTGCCCATTGGGCAAACAATCTTTTGCGCCGAAGACGCACCTGGCGGTCGCAATTGCTCGCCACGCATTGGTGACGGACAGTTTTTGACGGCACAAGGCGGCGGCGAAATGACGGGCTTTACAATTTGCCCGAACGACGGTGCAACACCCAACGCGATCGCCATAATGGTAGCAATGATTGCAACGCGACTCATTTGTCACCTCTGCTTCGTCACTATATCGCGGGTTCTCCCAATCAACCACACTGGTTTTTCATTCGTCAGTCGTCCGTCTCGCCACCGCTCAAGAGATCCGCAGCATCGTCCAGTCCCCGCCGGCGCGCGGCTTCGGCGGGTGTGTGGCCCTGCGGATTGCGGAAAGCGGGATCGGCACCGAACGACAAGAGAAGCTCGGCCAGCTCCACGGCGCGCTCTTCGTCATCGGGTAGGCAGAACAGCGCCGGTTCGCCGGGACGGTCTTCGCGGTTGGCGCGATCGGACTCTTCCAGCAGCAATTCGCGCACCCGGCTGACGGCGCCGGCAAAACACAGCCCGCGGAAATTTCGGCTGAGCGGCGAAAGCAGCGCGATCATCTCCGCGCGCCGATGGTAAACCGCGTGGGTCAAAGGCGATCCGCCATAGCGGGTTTCGAGCGGATCGATTTCCGCCTGGCGGGCGATCAAGAGCTTGGCGATATCCACGGCACCGCAATCGGCGGCGTGATGCAGCGCGCGATAATTCTGCGCATCGGCGGCGTCGGGGGACATGCCGAGATCGAGCAGCAATTGGGCGGCCTCCGTTTGTTGGCGGTAGATCGCCGCGATCATCGCATTCGGGTTGCGCAGATAGTCCGGATGCGATCCGGCAAGTCGGCCGATAGCGGCAAGATCGCCGCTCATAGCGGCGGCGGCGAAGGCTTCCTCATCGCTCAAGACGGGCGATGTGGCGCCGTGGCGGACCAGAAGATCGAGCATCTCTTGTTGTCCCGCAATGGCGGCATGCTTGATGACCGGCAGTTTTGAATAGGCATTCTCGGCCCGTGCATTGGCGCCATGCGCCAGCAGCCATTGCGTGCGCTTCAATTGGTTGTTGCCCACCGCATTGCCCAAGAGATAATCGAGCGGCACGCCGATCAGGCCGGTTGTGGGTTCGCGCCATTTGGCCGTTTCACCGCGCTTTTCGGATTTGTCCCAAAGGAATTCGAGCCAGAACGTGTCGTCCTCGGCGAGCGAAGTGTTGTAGAGCGCCTGGCCGTTCAGCGGATCGGCGCCGCGCGCGATCAAGAACCGCGCCAGCGCTTCGGCTTGCGGATGCGGCGATTGCCCAAACTCGCCGCCGCCGATCACGCCGGTGAGTGGTGTAAAGCTTTCATGTTCGGGCCATAGAGCGTTCGGATCGGCACCGGCCTCGAGCAGCAGCGTGGCAATCGCAATGGCATTCTGCGCCACCGCGTCGATGGGCAGGCGCGCATAAGCGAGGCGCAGCAGCGGCGTCCAGCCGTCGAACGGATGCCGGTCGCCCGCCAAACGCGCGTCCTTTGCCAGAAAAGCGCGCACCGCATCAATGTCATGGGCCGCAACAGCGGAATGGATGTTTTCGCGTGCGATTTCGGGATGCGCCGCGATGAGCCGGCCGGCTAAGGCATCCCGCGCCGGCCCATCGCGTTCGTAATCGCCCCATTTGCGCGTGGCGGGATCGGTGCCATAGCGATGTACCGACTTCTCCAAGAAAAGCCGGACACGCTCCTCATGGCTGCGGGCTCTGTCTTCCAATTCCTGTTTCAAAACGGCCCAACTGGCAAAGCCGTATTCGCGCGCCAACGCCTGTTGCACCTCGCGCAAGCTGGCCGGGCCATCGTGATTGGGGAACGCAGCGCGAAAGCGCGCAATGGTTTCACCGTCGCCGGCCGCGATGGATTTGCGCAAACGTTTGGCTTCCTTGCGCAGGGTTTCGAGATTCGTGTGGGGGGTGAGGGTGCGGGACATGGTCCTTCCTTCCGTATACGCCTGATATCCGCTCAGCAGGCCGGAAGAAGGGCTGAGATGTGCAACGGGTAAACCGTGTGGGTGGGAGCTTGCTCCCTTGCCGCGGACAGGTGGCGCCCCAAGCGCGCTGACAAAACCTTGCCAGCTTGGAATTGGTCTGTCAACGCTTGCTCCGCTCGAGAATTGACGAAAGTGAATCAGGGATAGTGCCGCAAGTTAGGCCGCCGTTTTCAACAGGTTCCGATTGCGCCGCAAAATGTTATTCCTTTCGAGGAAGTTTTGTTAATACTGTGTTTGAGCACCCTGCCCCGCTCGCTTTCATTCCGTTTCTTCTGCAGAGCGACTCTTGCGACTATCGGCAATTCCTTTTTTCTAGCGATTAAATTTACTGCGGCTGCAATTCTTCGTTTCTCGAATTCTTCACAGTCATCGGAAGGAACGGCAAGCTCAGACGCACTGTTTCCGTTGGACAAAGATCCGCTCCCGATTTCATGCCCACCGATTAGAATAGGTCTCAATAGCGTCGCGAATGGTCCTTTACGTTGTCCTGTGTCACATAGAACTCGTATATTACTCTAGGTAGATTTCTTGATTGATTTACTACCTTCAGCCGTCGCAGGAGCGCGCATGCTGACGAATTATCACGGGCCAAAACGCCCGAAGATCACACAGACTGAGCTCAATCGGTTGCTGACGGCGCATGAGCATTTTGCAGCCGGCCGCGGCGGGGCGCGCACCCATTTCCAATTGGCCGATCTTGAAGGGCTCAATCTCGCAAACCGCGTCCTCCACGAGATCGATTTCTCCGGTGCGTCACTGGTCGACGCCACGCTCCATGGTTCGAACCTCACCCGCGCCAGTTTTTATTGTGCCGATTTGCGCGGCGCTGATCTGCGCAATACCAAGATGCAAGGTGCCGATTTGCGGGGTGCCTCCTTCAAAGGTGCGCGGCTAGCTTATGCAGTTCTCGACTACGCGGATTTGCGAGCTGCTTCGATGATGTATACCGGGCCGGATGGCCTTGTGGTCAGCAGCCGCACCGAACAGGATAAAAACGAACGCGCTGCCAAGAAGACGCACAGCGAACATGGTGTAGATTTCTCGAACTGCTCGCTAAAGCAGGCGTCATTCGGCAACGCCAAACTGCAGGATGTCGACTTTAGCGGCGCGTTGCTGCACGGCGCGAGTTTTAAGGGCGCGCAATTGACCAATGTCACGCTGCGCGGCGCGGTCCTGACGGGCGTCAATCTTGAGGATCTAAACCTTCCGCCGGAGGCGTTCGCCGAATGCGTCACCGACAGCACTCCGGACTCGCTCGCCAAGGCTGAGCCGTTGAAGAAAAAGCTCGAAGTCCATCAGCTATGGATCTTGAGCAATGGTGCACAAGGCGTCGCTGCGGTCCTCGACGGCGAGGATCTGCGTCCGTTGAGCAAAGACTTTGCCGGACGCCAGTTCACCGGTCTGTCGGTACGCACTGCGATGGCTCTCGGAGTGGATTTTTCCGGATGCCAATTGCAAGGCGCGAAATTCGACGGGGCCGATCTACGCGATGCAGATTTCACCGGGGCCGATCTTTGCGGTGTGTCGTTCAAAGGGGCAAATCTGGCGCATGCCCGGTTCGCCAAAGCGCATCTGGGAATGCTGCGTCTCTTAAGCGGTGATGTCATGGCGCCCAGTCTGCTCGGAGCACACGCCGTCCCCCAGCAGTTCCGTGCTACGATCTTGGACCACCCGATCGAAGCACTTGGCTTGGATGTTATGACGCTGTCCTAGGCCCTGTTTACATAGTCGTCACGGCCGCGACGCTGCCGATTTTGCCCGTTTCCGGCAGAGTCCGTAGCAACCGCGTACGGACGCGCGTAGCGCGATGTGGGACATCGGGCAAGCGCGGCGACGCGGGCAAAATCGGCGCGTCCCGAAGGGTTTCGGCGATGATTTGATCGGTCTGGCCTAGATTTCGCAGACCAAGGATTTTCGCGGCCCACAACTTAGCGCTTCACCGTCCAGAGCGCGGCCATGTGACCCTTGCATGTCGGCGAGTGGGCACGACCGCAGCATTGTCCTGCGCCGGTATGTAGTGCTGACCTTTCGTATCCTTCAAAGCCGTATCGTCTGACTCCGACTGACCATCTGCCTTGGAGGCGTTTTACCTCGGCCACGAACTTCAAGGGAATGCCGGAAAAGAGGCTCTTTTGCGGCCTCATCCGAGTTTGGTTCCGCTGCCTTAACATGTTGCAGCGCCGCAAACAGAATCGGATTGAGGCCCCTGCATAGTGATGGAGTTTTCTGATATCCTATGCTGGATGGCACCTCATGCTTCGGAGTGACTTCGGTATGCGTCATGGCGAGCGTTAGCTGCATCATCCCCGCCTACAACGAGGCGTTACGAATTGGCAGAGTGCTGAGCGTCACAACCACGCATCCGCTCATTCACGAGGTTATCGCCGTCGATGATGGATCGACCGACGCCACGACGCAAACGATTGGCTCTTTCGAAAAAGTGCGTTTGATCACCCAACCGCGGAACACCGGTAAGAGCGGCGCGATTTGCGCAGGCATCCGTGCTTCGACATGCGAGTACCTGCTATTTCTCGATGCCGACTTGATCGGATTAACCGAGGACGACATTACTGCACTCTTATTGCCGGTGATAAACGGAACGGCAGACGCGACAATCAGCCTGCGGAGAGATGCACTTTTGCCGTGGCGAACCATCGGACTCGATTATCTTTCGGGAGAACGCGTCTTGCGCCGGGACATCCTCTCCGGACATCTGGACGTGATTGAAGGGCTGCCCGGTTTCGGCTTGGAAAGCTATATCAACGAGTTGCTCATTCGGCGCCGGGCTCGCATTGAAGTGGTGCGATGGGAGAATGTTGGCCACGTTCTCAAGACGAAGAAGTACGGCGTCTGGAATGGAATTGCCGGCGAAACACGGATGATGATGAACATCATCGAGACGAGTTCGCTCGCGGGAACCGCACAACAGATTTCAGCGCTGTGGCGGCTGCAAGCCTGAGCGTGGATTGCAGAACGTAGGAAATACGCCGACCGGAGCGCCTCACCCGCCGCCCTCATTGTTTTTCTTCCGCAGAAGGGCGCGTCATCCTGGAACCAATTCCGTTGAGCGAATAGGTTTCTTAGACCAAGGCGTTATTTTGTTCCGGCCCAGAAATTAGCGTATCACCATCGGCCGCCGAAAGGATTGCCCCAATGGATGTTCAGATCATCGTGTTTCCCGAAACAAAAGTTGCCGCAATTGAGCATTTCGGCCCGCCAGCTCTTGAACACGATACGCTCAGCAAACTGATCGCGTGGAAGCTCGAGCAGCGCTTGCTCGATCCGACGAAATACCGCAGCTACGGCATTCATTATACCGATCCTCGCACCACCCATCCTGCCGATCATCACGTCGATTTTTGTCTTTCGATCGATCACGAAGCTGGGCCAAATTCCAGCGGCATCGTCAATAAAGTCATTCCGCGCAACCGGTGTGCGGTGGCCCGCGACATTGGCTCTCGCTACAACAACAGGGCTGCCGTCTGGCTCTACGAACATTGGTTTCCCAAGAGCGGTGAAGTGCTGGGAAATTTTCCGATCTTTTTCCACTACGTCAATGTCGGGCCAAATGTTCGAGAAGAGGACATGGTCACGGATGTCTATCTGCCCCTAAGGTGATCGAATAC
>CAWGHR010000021.1:0-75924 GCA_963822275.1 uncultured Alphaproteobacteria bacterium | reverse complement strand
GCCGGGTTGTTAGGTCAGAGGCCTGATCGCCAGCGTGCAGGAGCCACCATGTCCGACATGTCCAAACCACTGCCGAAGGCGTTCCTGAGCGAATCGCTCGGCCGCATCCAGCCTTCGTCCGACCATTGCGGTGACCCAGAAGGCGCGCGAGCTGAAGGCCGCCGGGCCGCGACGTCATCGGCCTGGGCGCGGGCGAACCCGATTTCGACACGCCCGACAACATCAAGGAAGCGGCCATCGCCGCCATCCGGCGCGGCGAGACCAAATACACCGCCGTCGAAGGCATTCCCGAACTGCGCAAGGCGATCGCGGCCAAGTTCAAGCGCGAGAACGGCCTCGACTACACGCCGGCGCAGTCCTTCGTGTCGGCCGGCGGCAAGGCGATCATCTACAACGCCCTGATGGCGACGCTGAACCCGGGCGACGAGGTGATCTGCATCGCGCCCTATTGGGTCAGCTATCCCGATATCGTGCTGCTGGGCGGCGGCAAGCCGGTCATCGTCGAGGCCAAGATCGAAGACGGCTTCCGCCTGACGCCGGAAGCGCTGGAGCGCGCCATCACGCCCAAGACGAAATGGCTGATCTTCAACCAGCCCTCCAATCCGACCGGCGCCTGCTACACGCGCGAGCAGCTGAAGGCGCTGACCGACGTGCTGCTGCGACCATCCCCATGTCTGGGTGCTGACCGACGACATGTACGAGCATCTGGTCTATGGCGGCTTCGAGTTCTCCACCATCGCCCAGGTCGAGCCGCGCCTTTATGGACCGCACGCTGACGATGAACGGCGTGTCGAAGGCCTATGCGATGACCGGCTGGCGCATCGGCTATTGCGGCGGCCCCGAGCCGCTCATCAAGGCGATGGCGAAGCTGCAATCGCAGTCGGTGTCCAATGCGACGTCGATCTCGCAATGGGCGAGCGTCGAAGCGCTGAACGGCACCGCAAGATTTCATTCCGAAATTCCAGAAGGTCTTCGAAGAACGGCGCGATCTCGTGGTGTCGATGCTCAACCAGGCGCATCGGCATCGAATGTCCCAAGCCGGAAGGCGCGTTCTATGTCTATCCTTCGATCCGCAAATTGATCGGCAAGAAGGCGCCGTCCGGCAAAACGATTGCGACGGACGGCGATTTCGCCGGGGAATTGCTGGAGGCCGAAGGCGTCGCCGTGGTGCATGGCGCCGCATTCGGGCTCTCGCCCTTCTTCCGCATTTCCTACGCGACATCGAACGAGCTGTTGGAAGAAGCCTGCCGACGCATCCAGCGTTTCTCCGCTGCACTGCGCTAAAACGAAGCACCGAACACTGCCGCGCTGCCATCTACCCATGGGTTTAATGGTAGACTCGGTATTCAACCAAAAGATGTATTAGTAGGTAGCACTACCTGCTTTACTCGCCATTAAATTGCGGGCACGCTTGGTCAAAGTGCGTCGTTTGCCAACGATACTTGACTTTATAGCGGGCGGATCATGGTGGAACTGCGCTCGGTCGGATCGAAGGAATTGCGAGAGCTGGCGGCACGTTTCCGAACGCGTGCGGATGAGGCTGCGCCGGGTCATTATCGTGATCTGATGCTGCGGACAGCCACCGAACTGGAGGCGCAGGCACAAACCTTGGATGCGACCGGCGGCAGGGAACTCATGCTGCTCGATGCCGAAGATAGCGGTTCCGACTCTTAGGGAAATAATCTAAACGAGACACCCGCGTGATGGGCAGGCAAACTACTGCCTTCGTGATGGAGGCGGGCGTGGGTTTGGTGCCGGGACGCCAATGCGGCGGTTGCAGCGTGTGCTGCAGAGTTCTGCCCATCGACACTGCCGAGATCCAAAAGCAGGCTGGGGTTCTCTGTCGGCATGTCGTCAAAGAAGGCGGGTGCGCAATTCATCCAACGCGGCCGCAAATCTGCCGCGCCTATTACTGCGGTTGGATGATGATGCCGGATCTCGGGGAGGGTTGGCGACCCGACAAGAGCGGCGTGTTCATTACGGCGCCCGGTGCAGACATTCCTGCCCATTTCGAGAACCGCAACGGTATCGAACTTTTGATCGGCTCAGTCCGCGTGCTCGAACAAAAACCCTTTGTGGATCTGGTTTGCGCTTTGGTGACAAAAAAGATTCCCGTCTTTTTGGCCATTCCGGGCCCGGTTGCCCATTTCCCGGTGAATATCCTGATGAATGACGATCTGGCAGATCCCATTGGCCGAAAGGACGATGCCGCTGTTGCGGCCGTGTTGCGAGCGATGCTCGAAGAGCTATCGCGCTGCACATTCGCGCCAGTGCCGATGCCGCGGCGTTTCTAGTGTTGTGGTTTCGAAGTTCGCGATATCACCGATATCTGCATCTTTCGCGAACTTCGAAACCCAAACGACACTGGCAGAATTAAGAAGTTATTGCCGCTATCGGGGCCGCCTTGAACAAGCGGCGCGTCGCAAGCGCTATGACGATGAAGACGCCAACGCCGAACACGGCCCCCAACGCATCCGCCGTCAACAGACCGGTCGCTCCCCATCTCGTCTGTGCCCAGCCATCGATCAGGGTCAAATAAGCGATGGGCGCATTCGCGATTCCGGCCAACACATTGTACTTGGTGGCGGCCGCGCCTTTGCCGATGGCTTCGAGCACGACGGCGCCGAATGCGGCATAGCTAAATCCGGTGATGAAGGCGTAGGCGATCGTGAATACGATGAACATCGTCTCGGTGCGCGGTGCGACCGCCATGGCAACGGCGCAAAGTCCCAGCAGCAAACCGAAAATGTTGAACGCCGTCTTGCGGTCCATCATATCGCAGATATAGCCGCCTACGACGCAGCCTATCATCGAGATGACGCCGCCCAGCGCTCCGTTGACGAGTGCAACGGTATCGGCGGACGCATGCCAGTCACCGGCCACCGCCGCCCACAAATTCTGCGCCGCGCCCGTCCCGATCGGCAAGCACATCAAGACCAACGCCAGAAAGCCGGCGCGCACACGTATGATCGACCACACGTCTCTGCCGACGTTCTTCAGGCTTTCCAGATAATGCGCGGCGCGATGTTCGGCCGGCGGCTCTTTAAGCCACAAGACGGCCAGCGAAGAGGCGACGCAAGCAATACCCAACGCCGTGCCGGAAATCCATTGCGCATCGACATGTTGTGCCAACCACAGTCCGGCGCCGCCGCCCAATCCGGTCCCGCCGAGATTGCCCGCCTAACTCCAGCCCCCGGCGCGCCCCTTGTCTTCCGCTGCTGTCGCATGGGCCATCAAACTGTCGGCGGCCATCATATTGAACGTCGAGGTAACGTTGAAACCCAGTACGAGTGCTTCGATCAACAAGAGATTTGCCGATGACTGGGGAACAACGGCGGTGCCGATCATCAACGCACCTGTCACCAAGGCCGAGATCAAGAACCAACTTTTGTTGGACAGCGTTGTGTCGACAATGGGCGCCCACAGGAATTTCCAGGTCTGTGGAAAAAGGCTCACCGCGACCAATCCTGCGACGGCAGCGACGCTGATGCCCGCATGCGTAAGCAGGTAACCCAGCGTGACCACGACATAGCCGTTGGTGATGCCCATCGGCAGGAAAAGGATCAGGAACACAACCGGATGGGTCGTGGAGGTAGGCGTCATGCGTTCGGGCACGGGAGACCTTAGGGTGACTACGGATGCGACAGTATAGTGCGTCGGCGCGTATCTATAGCGTGGGAATGGCGCTACCCACCCCTTGCCAAGACGCCGCAACGGCGCGAGCATTTGCCAGCATTGATGGGGCGCGTGACGCTGCCCGGCCAACCGGGACGGTGCGCCCGCCGCGCCCCGGGGACCCTGAGCACAGGGCCCAAAGGAGGCGCTTCATGTCATCGTCAAATGGAGGAAAAGGGCCACGTACTGTGGCCCTGGTAGGACCTTATGGCAGCGGCAAGACCACGCTGCTCGAAAGCATTCTTTTCGTCACGGAATCCATACCCCGTAAGGGTTCGATTGCGCAGAAGAATACGGTCGGCGATTCCACGCCCGAAGCGCGGGCGCGCCAGATGAGTGTCGAGATCAACTGTGCAACGGCGCGGTATCTCAATGAGAGCTTCACCTTTCTCGATTGTCCGGGATCGATCGAGTTCCTCCAGGATACGCTATTCGCAGTCCAAGGTGTCGATGCGGCCGTCGTCGTCGTCGAACCCGAGCCCGCCAAAGTGCAGATGCTGAAGCCCTATCTGAAGCGGCTCGCCGATCTGCGCATTCCGCACTTTCTCTATGTCAACAAGATCGACAAGGCGACCGGGTCGCTGCGCGATATTCTCGCCATGCTGCAGGAAGCGAGCGATACGCCGCTGTTGCTGCGCCAAATTCCGATCTGGGAAAACGAAGTCGTTTCCGGATTCGTCGACCTCGCGCTGGAGCGCGCCTACATCTATCGCCAGAACGCGCCTTCTGAGATGGTGGAAATCACCGACAAAGACCGCGAGAAGGAAGCGCGATTCTCGATGCTGGAAAAGCTCGCCGATTACGACGAGCATCTGATGGAAGAATTGCTGTCAGACGTCGAGCCGCCGCGTGATGAGATATTCATGGATCTCGCCCGCGAATTGGCCGACGGATTGATCGTTCCGGTGCTGTTTGGCTCGGCCGAGGGCGATCACGGCATTCGCCGGTTGTTGAAAGCGTTGCGCCACGAAGTCCCGGAAGTCGCCAAAGCTGCCGCCCGCATGGGTTTGCAAAGCAATGGCGACACCGTGGTGCAAGTCCTCAAGACGCAATATTCCGCCCATGGCGGCAAGCTTAGTCTGTCCCGGATCATGAGCGGCACGGTCAAGGACGGCGCGGTGCTGCGCATGGCGAACGGCAGCGAAGCGCGCGTCGGCGGAATCTTCGCGATGACGGGCGGAGCGCAAAGCAAGCTTGCGGATGCGAAAGCCGGGGATACGGTTGCGCTGGTGCGCTTGGAAGGCGTGGCAACCGGCGAACTGTTGTCGAGCGGCAAGACGGTTCCCGCCAAGCCGGTAGTGGAAATGCTGCCGCCGGTTTACCGGCTGGCCATCGAAGCGGCCGACCGCAAAGACGAAGTGAAATTGACGGCCGCCATCGGCAAGTTGGTGGAAGAAGATCCTTCGCTGCATTTCGAACAAAACGCCGAGCTGCGTCAGATGGCGTTGGCGGGGCAGGGTGAAATCCATCTCAAAGTCGCGGTGGAGAAAGTGCTGAGCAAATACGGTCTCAAGCTCAACACGCATCCCGGTAGCGTTCCGTATAAGGAAACCATTCGCAAAAGTGTGACGCAACGCGGGCGCCACAAACGTCAATCAGGCGGGCACGGCCAATTCGGCGATGTCGTCTTGGAGATCAAACCGCTGCCGCGCGGCTCGGGCTTCCAGTTTGTCGACGAGATTGTCGGCGGTGTGGTGCCCAAGCAGTGGATTCCATCGGTCGAAAAAGGCGTCATCGAATATCTGAAATGCGGTCCGCTCGGGTTCCCAGTGGTGGACGTCCAAGTGACGTTGAACGACGGTTCGTATCACACGGTGGATTCGTCCGACGCGGCCTTCCAGACGGCGGCGCGGATCGGCATGCAGGAAGGGATGCCGGAATGTTCCCCGTGCTGCTCGAGCCGATTATGCATGTAAAGATCCATGTGCCGAGCGATGCGACGGCGAAGGTCAATGCCGTGGTCAGCGGAAGGCGCGGCCAGTTGTTGGGCTTCGATGTGCGTAAGGGTTGGAACGGCTGGGATACTGTGGAAGCGGAGATGCCGCAATCGGAACTGGGCACGCTAATCATCGATCTTCGATCGCTTACCCAAGGCGTCGGCACATTCGAGATGGAGTTCGATCATCTGGCCGAACTAACCGGCAAGATCGCCGACCAAATTGTGGCCGCCCATAAGGCGGACAAGGCGGCGGCGTAAAGCGGGCGTCACTGAGGTGGCAGGCCGTGCTTCGAGGCTCGCGGCGCTTGCACCTCGGCATGACGGCCGGCCCTCAAAGCATGTGCACCGGCGCTTCGCAGTCTCTTTGCGGAGCGCCGCGACCGTCTTTACCAATAACTTACCATTTCATCCTTTATTAGACGTTGTAGAGCGGTTCTTGGCCCGCCGCCGCGGGAGGATGCCCATGATGCGTGCCTTACTTGCGTCTGTCTGTTTGCTGATCCTCGCGGGTTGCGGCTCGTCCGATACATTCGGACTATTTACACCTTATTCCGACAATGATTTCAGCGGCTGGACGGGAACTGGCTCGGCCAATCTGAAGGGCCAAGCCTTCGTCAGGCTCCCCGATGGACGGCTTTTGACCTGCGCGGGCACCGAAGTGTCTTTGAAACCGGCCACCGGCTACAATATGGAGTTGGAAGAAGGTCTGAACGCCGGTAAGGGCTTTGCCGCCAATTACAACAAAAGAGCTTATAAATACGATCACAAAACGATCTGCGACGGCTCGGGATATTTCGCCTTCGAAAACCTGCAGCCGAGAAACTGGATCGTCCTGACGCATGTCGCGTGGCAAAAGCCGTCCAGTATACCTTTCATGTCCCCCAACGATATGGGCGGAACGCTGGTACAGGAAATCATGCTGCAACCGGGCGACAACAAGACGATTCTTTCCAATCCGGATCTCGCCAAAGACCCCGAGTGAACCCGCGCGGGCTCCACTATCGAAAAAGTGCTCTGCCGGCGCTTTCACGAAGCGGGCGAACTGAGGCAGTGCCCCAATCATTTTCTGTAGTTTAGCGCTTGTTAATGCGGTGCCGTCAGCTTGTCGAATTGGATCGCCGATAAGTTGCTTTGCGTTTGTAGATCATGGGCCAGGAGGCAGGCATGACAGCCGAAGCATTGCGCATCGATCAGAATTGCGTCGATATGCCGAAGCCCGAATATGCCCGAACATCCGCTGGCATGCTGTCTCGGGTTGCGGCAGAGGGCAAACGCTCCTATTTCGCCATGCTGAACGAAATTGTGCGACTCAGGCTTGGTGCAAGCCGTCTGTCGCTGGACGAATATCTCGAACTTGAACTCTTCGACAACGACATCCACAAGGACACGGACAAGAAGGCCTTTGTCGGGTTGAAAGGTCAGCGGAAAATTTGGTTTCAGGCGAACTATCGAGTCGATCTTTTTGCTCTGGCGAACAACAAGATCGCATCCGCCATATGGTTCGCTGCGCACGGCCTTCCTATCTTGCCAACACTCGCCATATTCCACGAACAAGTTGGAAGGCCCTACCCGCGCCTGCTTCGAAGCGATGAGGAACTGCGGGCATTTTTGAGAACCAGCGCACACTATCCTCTTTTTGGAAAACCAATCGAAGGAAATCAGAGTATCGGATCGGCCAGTCTCAAATGTTATGACTCAGCGCGAGACTGTCTGATGGCCACGACGGGGCACATATTCGCCGTCGAGAACTTTGTCTCTTATGTGAAGACGCACGCATCTTCGGGCTATCAATTCCAAGCCCGCATCAGCCCTCATGCGACGGTGCGTGAAACGTGCGGCGACCGCTTGGCGACGGTACGCCTGCTAACGATCATGACAAATGGCAGCCCGCAAATTCTGCGCGCTTGCTGGAAGATTCCGGCAGGGACGCATGCGGCCGACAATTTCTGGCGTCCGGGAAATCTCCTTGCGCAGCTCGACCTTGAGAGCGGACGCGTAGTGCGTGTTATCCGTGGACGTGGGACAGCTTATGAAGAGATCACGCATCATCCCGATACCGGAACACTCATCACCGGAACGTTTGTTCCAAACTGGAACGAGGTGAAGCGCCTCGCGATGGATTGTGCGAAGGTTCTTGAAGCATTGCCGCTGGTCGGCTGGGATATCGCACCGGTGGATTCAGGGGCCATCTTGGTCGAGCCGAATGTGACGCCCGACTTGCGGCTTCACCAAATGGCGGACCGGCGCGGCATATTGGACCCGGTTTTTAAAGACTTTCTCCGGCAAAGAAAAAAAGACGCCGCAGGGGTCTTGCGTATAGCAAAACAGAACGCGGCTGGGGACAAATTGGCGTTCTTAGAAAGTTGCTGGCGAGAAGCGATCCGCGCATTGATGTGGTTGTGCTTCGGCGTGCCGAACGAAAGCAGATAATCCATCTTCTTGGTCCTTCCTACCTCGTCAGGGCAATGAGCCGCGCCGAAGTTTCGGCCAAGGTGGTCCCCAAGAGAAGGGATGGAATTATTTCGCGGGATAGTGGGTTTCCAGTAGCTTGGCACAGCGGTCCACTGCGGCGACCAAGCCGTCGGCAACGCGCCCTTGGCGCGCTGCGTCGGTGAATTCTGCGATGATCGCGTCCCATGCCGGCTGCGCCACCAATTGGTGGACGTCGCGGTTCGCGATGATCTCGACATAGCGTTCGCCAAGCGAGACGAAAAAGACGATCCCCGGTTTGCGTTCGGAAGGCGCCAGAATATGCGCGGCGAATTCGCGATGCGCCAAGTCGTGTGCGTGGTGATGTTTGATGTGCCTGGGAACCAACATAAGACGGAGCGGCAGCCACTCGAACAATAGCGACAACATAACGAAGCCACTGGCGGCCACTGTAAAGGCGATGCGCAGATTTGCATTTGGCCAGAAAATCGCCAAGGCACCCAAAATGATCATACCCGCAACCGCACCGTAGATGACGGGATACAGAGCGTAGCGATCGCTGACGTGAAGGGTTGAGACCGCGAAACGCGCGTGGGTGCGCGCCTCTGCAGCCCGCGTGGCGGCGTGTACGCGCGCACGTTCGTCCGCCGAAAGATGCATCCCGGTCACCAACTTCCCGAAGCGCCCCCGCCGCCAAATGAACCGCCGCCGCCGGAGAAACCGCCCCCACCGCCGCCGAATCCGCCACCGCCAAAGCCGCCACCCCAACCGCCGCGTCCGCCCATCATGCCGCCGAGGAAGAACAACGGCCAGAGGAAGCGTCCGAACACCACCCACAAAATGATCACGATCAGGAAGATGGGAATGCCGCCATGGTGGCCGTTTTGCTGCATCTCGGGCTGCGGTTGCGGCAGCTGATCGAGATTGGAGGGCTTTCCGCCCAGAACTTGCAGCATCTGCACGGTGCCGGCAAGAACGCCTGAATCGTAATCTCCCTTCTTGAAGTAAGGCAGTATGGTGTTTTCGATGATCAGCTTGGATTGAGCGTCGGTGAGATCGCCCTCCATGCCGTAGCCAGTTTCAATTCCGACCTTATGTGGATTTTGCGAGACGATTAGCAGGACGCCGTTATTTTTGCCTTTCTGTCCAATGCCCCAAGCTCGGCCGAGCTGATAGCCATATTGCTGGATATCATAGCCCTGCAGCGATTTGAGCGTGACAACGACGACTTGGTTGCCCGTTTGCTGCTCATGCTCGGCAAGCAGGGCCGTGAGTTTGCTTTGGGCGTCTGGCGAGAGAATTCCAGCATCGTCGACGACGCGGCCGGTGAGCGGGGGAAATGTCGGGGCGGCCTGCGTCGCGCCGACCGCAACAAACAGAGCGATCAGCGCGGCGAAAAACGCATGCGCCCGCGCAGGATGATGCATCAGAATGTGACCTTGGGTGCGTGTTGGGCGTCGTCGCTGGTGGTGAAGGTCTGGCGTGGCTTGGCCTCGGGATAGAAGATCGCGGCGATCCAGCGGCTCGGTATCGTGCGCAGCGTCGTATTATAGGCCTGCACAGCGTCGATATAATCTTTGCGCGCCACGGCGATGCGGTTCTCGGTGCCTTCCAACTGCGATTGCAGCACGAGGAAGTTTTGATCCGCTTTCAGTTGCGGATAGGATTCGCTGACCGCCAACAGCCGGCCCAACGCGCCGGAGAGCTGCGCCTGGTTCTGTTCGAACTGATGGAAGGCCTGCGGATTGCTCAGAATGTCTGCCGGCAGCACCATCTGTGTGGCTTTGGCGCGTGCTTCGGTCACTTCTTTCAAGGTGTTTTCTTCGTGCGTCGCATAGCCCTTAACGGTGGCGACCAAATTGGGCACCAGATCGGCGCGCCGCTGATATTCGTTTTGCACCTGGCTCCAGGCCGCTTTGACCTGTTCGTCCTGGGTCGGAACGGTATTGATGCCGCAACCGGCCAACCCAAAACCGATTGCGCACAACACCGCAATCCGGCCTGCAAATCTCGTCAACGTATTCGACATGATGCCTCTCCCAACCGTTCCGGTGCCGCTTGTAGCACGGAGCGCGCCACGACAACCTCTCAAAAAAATGCCGGGACGGTCACCGTCCCGGCAGTATGCTTGGGGTGCCCGCGAATTAGGGGCGCGAGCCGAGCCGGGCGGCAATAATGCCGCCCAAGGCTCCCGCGAAGAGGGGCTTCGCGTCGGCATTGCCCCGGGGGAAGGGCATGCCGTAACTGCTATGTAAGGGCCGTTTTCGGCATTTCAATAGCGCCATTCCTTGGCTTCCCGGACCAAAAAATCGCGGAAAGCCGCAACGCGCTTGGATTGGCGCAAGGCGTCGGCATAAACCAAATGCACGTCGAAACTGGGACCGGAAATTTCCGGCAGAACGCGGATCAATTGAGGATAAGACGCGGCCACATAATCCGGAACCGTGGCGATTCCGAGCCCCGACAGAGCGGCGCCCAAAATGCCCGTCACATTGTTGATGCGGATGGTACGGCCGACTTTTCCCGGGCGCGCCAAGCGGCGTGTCTGTTCTATCAGCCAGTTTACTTCGCGGATTTCCGGTGCGGCGGTCTCGCCATAAATTACGATCGTGTGCTCAGCGAGATCGTCCATTACGTCGGGCGTGCCGTGTTCGTCCAGATACGCCTTCGTCGCGTAGATATGATAGTGCACGGTGAATAACTTGCGCTGAATCAGGTCGGCTTGAACCGGCGCCCGCATGCGGATCGCCAAATCCGCTTCGCGCTGCGCAAGATCCAGCTCGCGGTCTTCCAGCATTAGATGCACTTCCACTTCCGGGCATTCTTTGAGGAAGGCGTGCAAGCGCTGAACAAGCCAGTAATTGCCGATGCCATGGCTGGAAGTGATCTTCAGCGTGCCGCGCGGCGCTTCGCGGACATTCTTGAGCGCTTCTTCGGCCTGCGCCAAACGCGTCAACACGTCGGTCACCGCGGCGTAGAGCATTTCGCCCTCGTCGGTGAGAGTGAGCCCGCGCGCATGCCGTTGAAACAAAGGTGTGGTGATCTCCTCTTCGAGCGCACTGATCTGCCGGCTCACCGCCGACTGGCTGAGCGTCAGCATCTGGCCGGCATGGGTAAAGCTTCCCGCCGAGGCCACCGCGTGAAAAATGCGCAGCTTGTCCCAATCCATCAATGCGCTCCCGCCAGGAATCGCTCCGCTTCCAGTGCTGCCATGCAGCCCATACCGGCCGCGGTCACTGCCTGGCGGAAGACCTTATCCTTCACGTCGCCCGCGGCAAACACGCCCGCCACGCTGGTATGAGTCGAATCCGGTGCCGTCTTGATATAGCCGGATTCGTCCATCTCGAGTTGATCTTTGAATAGGGCCGTCGCCGGCTTGTGACCGATGGCGACGAACAACCCGTCCACTGCGAGTTGGTGGACGCTTTCGGTCACTGTGTTGCGCAAGGTGAGGCCGGTGACGCCTTTGGGATTGTCGGTACCCAAGACTTCGGCGACTTCGGTGTCGTAGAGAATGTCGATCTTGTCATGGGCCGCAAGCCGCGCTTGGTTGGTCTTGTCCGCCCGCAAGGTGTCACGACGATGGATCAGCGTCACGTGTTCGGCGAAATTGGTCAGGAACAGCGCTTCTTCCGCCGCCGTGTTGCCGCCGCCGACCACCGCAACGTTCTTGCCCCGGTAAAAGAATCCGTCGCAGGTCGCACAAGCCGAGACGCCGAAGCCTTGGAAGCGCGATTCCGTCGGCAATCCGAGCCAGCTGGCTTGCGCACCGGTGGCAATGATGAGCGCTTCGGCGAGATAGCGGCCGCCGGAATCTCCGATCAGTGTGAAAGGGCGCCGCGACAAGTCCACCGAAGCGATGATGTCTTGGAAAAAGCGCGTGCCGAGATGCTCGGCTTGCGCCTGCATCTGATCCATGAGCCAAGGACCTTGGATGGCTTCCGCAAATCCAGGATAATTTTCAACTTCCGTCGTGATCGTCAGCTGACCGCCCGGTTGAATGCCGGCGATCAGTGTCGGCTCGAGCATGGCGCGCGCCGCGTAGATTGCGGCGGTGCAGCCCGCCGGGCCGCTCCCCAGAATCACGACTTTGGACCGCTGATCGGAAGACAAGGCAGCTGCTTTCGTTCCCCGCGCAGACTCGGATGCCCCATCTGGTCGGGGTATTGATATCGGAAGCTCGGAGCCAAAGGTCAAGCGGGGCCGATCTTCTTGATGCGATAGGGACTTACGTGCAGTTTTCCGGCCGAAGGGGGCGAAATCGCCCAACTCACGCCTGTGTGTTTAACTGCAGTTGTTGTGGAAATATTATTGCTCCAGGGGGGGCTTTTGGGTTAAAAGCCGCCGTTTCCCATCGCACAGGTATCCCCGTGGAGCATCACAAGCTCGATTCCATCGACCTTCGCATCCTCGCCGAACTGCAAGCTGACGGCCGTATCACCAATGTCGAATTGTCCCGCCGCGCCAAAATCACGGCGCCGCCGTGTCTAAGGCGCATGCGCGCGCTGGAAAAGGCCGGTTACATCCAAGGCTATCACGCCGATCTCGATGCAAAATCGCTCGGCTTCGAGGTGATTGGTTTTGCTTTTGTGGGCCTTAACAGCCAACACGATCACGACCTCAAACAATTCGAAGAGCGCGTGCGATCATGGCCCGCGGTCCGCGAATGCCACATGTTGTCCGGCGAAGTCGATTTCATTCTCAAATGCGTGGCGAAGGATCTGTCCTCGTTTCAGACCTTCATCACGGAAACCCTTACGGCGGAAAAAAACGTCGCCAGCGTAAAGACCGCGCTGGTCATTCACGCTGCGAAGGCCGAACCCGGAGTGCCGTTGGAGATCAAGGGGTAGAACCGGCGCGGCATATCCGTGTTGTGTCATCTGGCAAATTTGCTCTTGCGCATACCATACAGCGCGTAGACCAGAATGCCGAAGGCATTCCAGACGAAGAACAAGTGCTGCGTCAGGCTTGGTAGGCTCCAGAACAGATAAAGGCAGCCCGCAATCGCGGCGATGCCGACCAGCGGCCAAAGCGGTGTCGAGAACACGCGTTTGGGCTGCGGCTTGCGCAGGCGCAGCAGGACCATCGACAAGGCCACGGCGACGAAGGCGCATAGCGTTCCGGCGTTGGCGAGTTCGACAATCAGCTTGAGCGGCGCCAAACCGGCAATCGCTGCCGCGACAACGCCGGTGAAAATCGTCACCGCTATGGGCGTGCCGGTGTACGAGTTCACTTTTGCCAGTCCGGCAGGCAGCAGCCGGTCGCGCGCCATGACGAAAAAGATGCGGCTCTGACCATACATGAAGACCATGATGACCGTGGGAAAGGCGAGAATCGCCGCTCCCGCGACCACAGTTGCCCAAAGCGGATGCTGCAATGCTACGCAGGATCAGCGCTAACGGCTCGGCACTTTTGGCAAACTGCGCTGCGGGCACGGCGCCAAGCGCCGTCGTCGCCACCGCCATATAGATCAGCGTGCAGAGCAGCATCGAACCGACGATGCCGATGGGCAGATCGCGGCCGGGATTCTTCGCTTCTTCGGCGGCGGTGGAGATCGTGTCGAAGCCGTAAAAGGCGAAGAAGATCACCGAGGCCGCGGGCAATACACCGAGCTTGGCGCCTTCGGGCGATAAGCTGCCCCAGCCATAGGGCATGAAGGGATGGAAATGGACCGGGTCGAAAGCGGGCAGGGTCAGAACCACGAACGCCACCAGCGCGGCGAGTTTGATGACCACCAGAACGAAATTCACGGTGGCGCTTTCACGTGTTCCCAATGCCAAAAGCGCCGCAACGGCGAATGAGATGAACACGGCGGGCAGATTGATCAATCCGCCGGCATAGGGGCCTGCCAGCAGCGCGGTGGGAAAGGGAATCTGCAACGACACGAGCACCCCGCCAGCATAAGCGGACCAACCCACGGCCACCGCCGCGCAGACCACGGTGTATTCCAGGATCAGGCTCCAACCGACGAACCATGCGACCGGCTCGCCGATGGCGACATAGGTGTAGGTGTAGGCACTGCCGGCAGCCGGCATCATTGTGGCCATCTCGGCATAAGCCAGCGCCGCGCAAGCGCTGACGGCACCGGCAATGGCAAAGGACAAGATCATCGCCGGTCCCGCCAAGCCCGCACCGATACCGGTCAAGGTGTAAATACCGGTGCCGACGATCCCGCCGACCCCCAGTGCCACCAAATGCGGCCAGGACAGGGTGGGCTTTAGCTTTTCGCTGCCCACATGGTCCGCGATGCCGTCGATGCCTTTGCGCCGGTCGAAGATGCTCATGGTTCCCCGTCTCTTACACCAAGCGAAAAGGGGTCAGTAACCATTTCGCATTAGTCTAATTCTCATGTTACACCGCTCTATACCCATGATTGTGTTGTGGATATCCACAATGACCGGCGCAACGGCTGCGACAGTGACTGTCGTTGCCACAGACGATCATGGCAAGCCCGTCGCCAATTCGGTGGTGAGTTTGGCGCCGAGCGATGGCGCACAAATCACGGCGCATACGCCGGAAAAGAGCATCATCGCGCAGCGCGAGGAGATGTTCATACCGCTGGTGGTCATCGTGCGGCGCGGCGGCGAGGTCGTCTTCACCAACAACGATACGACCATGCATCAGGTCTATTCTTTCGCGCCGATCAAACAATTCGAATTTGAGATCGACCAGGGTCAGATTTCCAAGCCTGTGGTGTTTGACAAAGCGGGCGTCGCCGCGATCGGCTGCAACATCCACGATCAAATGATCGCCTATGTTTATGTCGCCGAGGCGCCCTTTGCGGCGATAACCGACGCCAATGGCCACGCGGAGTTCAAGGATGTGCCGATGGGCGCCTATCGCGCCAGCCTGTGGCATCCGCAATTGCCGGCGGGACACATCTGGCCGGCCAAGCCGGTGGCGGTAACAGGCGACGGTGCCCGCGTTTCTTTTTCCGTATCGCTTCTCGCGTCCGATCCGCGCGGCATGAAGCATATGCATATGGATTATTGAGCGGGGCGGCGATGAGTTTTCGTTACCGGCTCGCTCTGTTTCTGGTCGTGACGCTGGCCGCCGTTCAGGCTCTGACCGCGATTTGCGCCTATACATATTTGCGCGCGAATCTCGTCGACAAGGCCAAGCAAGAGCTTGTCGACGCGACGGGCAATTTCATGCGTCAGCTCAACATTCTTTCCCAACGCGCCACCGGCGACGTGGAAATACTCTCGCTCGATTATGCCTTGCGTCAGGCCATCGCCCAGCAGGACTACGGCACGGAATTATCCGCTTTGCGCAACCACGGCCGCCGCGTCGGAGCGACGCGTATGATGCTGGTGGGGCTGGACGGCACAATTACCGCCGACACGGGCGCGACAAACGCCGCGGGACGCGCCTTTGCCTATTCGGACATTCTGGGTAATGCGGCAAACACGGGCGAAAGCGCGGCGCTCGCGAACCTGGAAGGCAAGGTTTACTGGATCGTCGTCGTGCCGGTGCGGGCGCCCGTGCCGATCGCTTTTATTGCCGCTTGCATCCCCGTCGACGACGCATTGCTGGAAAAGCTCCGCACTTTATCGACGATGTCGCGCTCCATCGCTTTGGCGACCACCAACCGCGCCGGTCACTGGAAGATCGTCGGAAGAACCGCAAACGGCCCCACGACTATCGCGTTGCCCGAAACGGTCAAGGGATTTGCCGGAACGAAAGCCGTCAGTGGCGACAACGGCGATTATCTCACAGTGACGACGCGGCTTGCGGCGGCGCGAGACAGTGCACCCGTACTCGCAGTTTTGGCTTATCCATTGAAAGAAGCCTTTGCGGCGTATCGGGCGGTTGTCGTGCCGGTTCTGATCGTGCTGGCTTTAGCGCTGCTAGCCGCTGTCGGCGGTGCTTTTCTGGTGGTGCGCAGCGCATCGCGCCCATTGGAGGCGCTGGCGGGTGCGGCTCGGCGGATTGCCGAGGGCGATTACTCTCCGCCGCCATTGCTCGCGCAACACGACGAGATCGGCCAGTTGTCGCAAGCACTCAACACGATGACGCAGTCCATTGCCGAGCGCGAAGCGGCGCTGACATCGGCCATCGGCGCGCTCGAGATTGCCCGCAACGAGGCGGTATCGGCCAGCGAAGCAAAATCGCAGTTCCTCACCAATATGAGCCACGAGCTGCGCACGCCGCTCAATGCCATCGTCGGCTTCGGCGAAATGTTGCAGCAGCAGGTACTGGGTCCGCTCGGTGTGCCGCGTTATGTCGAATATGCGAACGATATTTGCGCCAGCGGCCAACATTTGCTTGGTCAGGTCTCGCGGATGCTGGAGCTGGCCGATGTCGAAGCGGGCACGCTGACCATCGCCAAACGGGACATCAACGCCAGCGATCTGCTGACCCAATGTGTAGCGTCGGTCAAACTGGCCGCGACGATCGCCAATGTCACTCTTTCGTATTCCGGTGAAACACAAGCTTGGCAGGTGACGGGCGATGCACCGCGTTTGCGCCAAGCCATTACCAATATCCTCCAGAACGCCGTGAAGTTCACGCCCGCCGGTGGCTGCGTCCTGGTGTCCGCGGCAGCTGACAGCAGTTGTTTCGTGGTGCGCATCGAAGACACCGGGATCGGCATGAATGAAAACGACATCGCGCTGGTCACACGGCCGTTTTACCGCTTGCGTCATGCGCTTGACGGGCGTCACCAAGGCGCGGGTCTTGGCCTGCCTTATGCCCACGCCATTGTGGGACTTCACGGCGGCAAGCTTAAAATCAAGAGCATTGTGCATGCCGGAACGACAGTCGAAATCGTGCTGCCGCTCACGGGCTCGATTATCAGCGAGGCCGCATGACCGCGCGCAACGTCGCAGTTTTGATCCTGGCGCTGATTTGGTTTGGATCCGCCCAAGCAGCCGATTTCCATTTCGACGGCTATGCCGATCTACGCCTCGTCGCGCCTCCGACCGATGGTTCTGCCACCTATGGCGATCTGGGCAAGCTGCGATATGGCTATGATGACGGCAGCGTGGCGGCAAAAATCGGCGATATCGTCGGCGAAGCGCGCGCGCAAATCGTTCCGGAACTTATGGCGGTGGCGGTGGGCCGGATCAATGCGCAATATGGTCCTGCTGTCGATCTCATCGAAGCTTATCTGCGCTATCGTCCGGTCTCGACGTCGGCATGGCGCTGGTCGGTAAAGCTCGGCGCTTTCTTTCCGCCCGGTTCCCTCGAAAACGATCAAATTGGTTGGACCAGCGCCTGGACGATCACGCCGTCCGCCATCAATAGCTGGATCGGTTACGAGCTGCGCACGATCGGCGCCGAAGGCCGCATCGAGTGGCGCCGCGACGACGGCACACTGGCACTTACCGGAGCGCTGTTCGGTTGGAACGATCCGGCGGGTGTGCTCATCGCCGATCGGGGTTGGAGCTTCGACGATCGCGTTTCCGGCATCTTCGAACATGAACGCCTCCCCGATGCCGTCGCGATCTCACAGCATAAGACGTCGCCAGTACAGGCAGAATTGTTTCGCGAACTCGACAATACGCCCGGCTGGTATCTTAACTTGTCATGGGATCCGGCGGATATCGGCAGTTTCCAAATCATGCGCTACGACAACGACGCCGATCCGAAAGTCCAGAGTGGTGGACAATTCGCCTGGCATACGAACTTCTGGAACGCTGGTTTTAGCAAGCAGATCGAAAACGTGACCTTGCTTGCCCAAGCGATGACCGGTAGTACCAAAATCCAGCCCTCACCAACGTTTTACACTGCGACAAATTTCAGCTCGGCCTATGTCCTGGCAGGGATCGACCTCGATCCTTGGCGCCTTGCAGCGCGCGTCGATCTGTTTCGCACCCAAACGCACGCCACGTTCCCGTCACCGGCGAGCGAGAATGGCTCTTCCGGGACGCTCGCGGCAACCTGGTTTGCGCGATCTTGGTTGCAATTCACCGGCGAACTCATCGTTGTGGATTCGACGCGGCTGCAGCGTTTGATCGTGAACGATCCCGCGCATGTCACCGAAAGGCAGTTGCAACTAATGGCGCGCCTGTTCTATTGACGCGCCAAAATCACCCGCGCCCAACGGGCAGACATCTCGCCCAAGGTCAAATCGTCGGAACGCAGAAACGTCTTAGCCATTGCGCGGACAAAAAGCTTGTCGCGATCCAGCTTGATGTATTCGACGGGCGATTTTCCATCGATGCGCGCCAATAGCAATAGCCGCCAGCAATCCCGCCGTACGGCTTTCCAGATCGCTACGCGCCTCCCAATGCGCATGGTGAAAATAGGCGGCTTTCAGCGCCGCAAAGCAGGCGACATAAACTTCCGTGTTCTGCGGCTGCCAGATACATTTCAAAAGAAGATGGTTGAGGCAGAACGCCAGATCGAAGGCAGGATCGCCGTAACAACACGTCTCTGCGTCGAGGAATACGGGGGTTTGCGGCCCGCACAAAATGTTCTTGGGGCTCATGTCCCCGTGCATGAGCGCGATGCGCGCCTGCGCCACACCTTTTGCGATGGATCTGATCCGCTCGGCGATGTCGGGATGTTTTTCGGCAGTGTAGAGCAGATACGGCTCGATCCGCAGGGCGTGGAATTGCGCGTCATTGGCGAAAGATTGGGCGATGTCCTGACGGGCCGCCGTCGTTGTGTGAATGCGTGCGATCGCTTCTCCGACCCGCGCCGCAAAGACCGTATCGACCCGGCCTTGCGAGAGCTGCGTCTTCCACAACGGATATTCTTCCGGCGGAAAATACGCCATGGCGAAGATGTGGCGCGAAGGGTCTTCGCCAAGGATTTCAGGTACCCAACGAAAATCGATCCCGGCCACCAGCCGCATCCACATCACTTCGGATTCGCTGCGTTCTGCCGGCGCATGCCACTCCGCTTCGACCCGCAATTTGGGAAGCGCGCGCTTGACACACAATTTGCGACTGCTCGTTTGGACTGCGTACACATCACAGGAAACGCCGCCCGGCAAAACGAGGATTTCGCAAGGCTCGCTTTCGCCAAGCAGCCCCATGGCGCGGAGTGCCGCGGGTACCTCGTCGTCTGAGCTCATCAGGTCCATGTGATGTCGTCTGCCATTTGCTGCGCCATGCCTTTCGCCATGGCATACTTTCGTACCACAATTCGACGGTTGGGGAATATGATGCGCAATCCGACCGGCCGGCGCACGGTAAAAGGTTAAAGTAAGGTCGTTTGCTTTTGTGGCGATCAATTTATTTTGAAGGCCCGCCAGGCGATTCACGCAAGAAAGGCGGGTTGACGAGCCGTCATTGCTCGCGTGACCGCTTGCTTCATGCCATAATGTGGAAACGCCAAAAACGGGGAGAAAACATGAAACGCATTGCCTATTAGCGGTCATTGCGACCGTGATGTTGTGTGGAGGCGCGATGGCCGCGCCCATTCCGGCTTACGTAACAGCGGCGGTCAGCGACGCGGCAAGGCCCGACACGGACACAAAGCATGACGCGGACCGCAAACCTGCCGACATGGTGGTGTTTGCCGGCATAAAACCGGGCACGCGTGTGATGGATCTGATTCCCGGAGGCGGGTATTTCACCCGGATCTTCGCCAAAGCGGTTGGGGCTAACGGCTATGTCTATGCTTTCAGCCAACGGAACTGGATCATTTCTTCAAGGACGGCAAACAGCCGCCGATTATTGCGGTCGCGGCGGCATATCCCAATGTCAGCGTCATTCGCGGTTCGGTCAATAAGCTGGTGGCGCCGGAGCCGCTGGACGTCGTGTGGACCTCGCAGAATTACCACGACCTCAAAGACAGTTTCTTCGCCCCGGCCGATACCGCGCTTGTGAACAAGGCCGTCTATGACGCGCTCAAGCCGGGCGGTCTTTATATCGTGCTCGATCATTCGGCGGAAAACGGCTCGGGCATTCGCGACACCGACACGCTGCATCGTATCGACGAAGCCGTGGTGAAGAAGGAAGTGGAAGCGGCGGGTTTCAAATTCGTCGGCGAGAGCAATGTCCTGCGCAATAAGGACGACGCGCGCACGCTAAAGGTCTTCGACAAAGAGATCCGCGGCCACACCGATCAGTTCATCTTGAAGTTTCGCAAGCCGTTCGCCAAACATTGATAACCAAGCCAGGAGAGCTCCATTATGCGCGATTTGTTCATAGCCGCTTTTGTCGGAGCTCTTCTGGCTGTGCCTTCTTTGGCACAAACGGTAGCGCCGCCGGCGATGCCACAGCGCGTGCGCGGCACGATCGAATTCTTCGATCCGGCGACGCAAGCGCTCAGCGTGAAAATGGCGGACGGGACCAGTATGACCGTCACGCTGTTGGCGAACGCTCGCATCATCGCCAACGAGAAGCGAACGGTCGCCAATATTAAGCCAGGTGATTTCGTGGCCTCGGCCGCACTCAAAGGCACGGACGGCAAGCTGCATGCGCAGGAGGTGCGGATATTTCCCGAAGCATTGCGGGGGGCGGGTGAGGGCCAATACGGCATGGATTCGCCGAACCGCAGCATGACCAATGCCACAGTCGTGTTGGTCAATGGAGTGGCGACGAATGCGGGGTCGCTCAAGCTGACCTTCCACGGCTCGAGCACTGCTCCAGATGGAACCTGCACGGGTCACGCAACCGCACCCGGCGCAGGAACCTGCACCGGCGAAACCGAGATCGAGGTGGCCCCGGGGGTTCCTGTGACGTCCTGGGTTTTGGGTGATTCGTCCTGGCTTATGCCAGGGCTGGCCGTTTCGCTTTCGGCCTCGGCGGGCGCGGACGGAAAATTATCGACCCGCGGCGTGATGGTGGAACGAAACGGCGTCAAACCGCTTATGTAAAAAGGCAAAGATGCGCGAGGCCGCCGTGAAAAAATGCGAACGCCGGACCATGGCGCCCGCCGGGGGGCTACCCATCGGCGCTATTGCGATGGGCGCCCTAGCAGTCGGTGCGCTGGCGATCGGCGCGCTGGCGATCGGCAAATTGGCGATCGGTAGGCTGGTGATCGGCCGTCTGTCCGCGCGTAAAATTCGCTTGAAAAACGTCGAGATTGACGAACTCACGGTCCGCCGCCTGCACGTGCTGGAAGATGTGCCCGCCTCACGGCCTGACGCCGCGTCGCGCGATTAGCTTCGCGCCTCTATCGACACATCGTTATCGAAAAAACGCGTTGCGCCTTTTCAACAGGCGGGCCAACCTCTGCGGATCAGCAGGGGGTGTCGATGAAGAGGTCGCGGTGGACAGTGCTGGTGGGCGCATTGGCGATGCTCACGGCGGAGGCGCTCCATGCCCAGCCGCCATCGACACCAAGCTTCTCGGTGTCTTTCCCTGCGAGCCGTAGCTCCGTCCCACTTGATGGCCGCCTCATCCTTTTGCTCTCGACGGACGCGTCCAAGGAGCCTCGCAAGCAGGTCAGCTTGGACGAAATGCTCAAATCGCCATGGATGTTCGGTCAGACCGTCGATGGGCTGAAACCGGGGCAGCAGGCGGTCATGGGCTTCTCCGCTTTCGGCTGGCCGGTTCGAAGTCTTGCTGCGATTAAACCCGGCGACTACGTAGTCCAGGTTGTTCTCAATCGCTATGAGACCTTCCACCGGGCCGACGGCGCCACCATCAAGTTGCCGCCGGACAAAGGCGAAGGGCAAGATTGGACGCGCAAGCCGGGCAATTTCTACTCTAAGCCGATTCGGCTTCACATCGATCCGGCACATCCGCGACAGTTCCGGATCGTGCTCGATCAGGAAATCGGGCCGATTGCGCCGAAGTCCGATACGCCCTTTGTGCGCCATGTGATGATCAGAAGCGATTTGCTGTCGAGATTCTGGGGTCGTCCGATGTATATCGGCGCGCATGTGCTTGTACCCTACGGATTCGATGCGCATCCAGGCGCGCACTTTCCATTGATGGTTTTCCACGGTCATTTTCCGGACGATATATCCGAATTTCGCACCACGCCGCCCGACCCCAATCTCAAGCCGGATTATTCCGACCGCTTTCATCTTGCCGGTTACAATCGCATCCAGCAGCAGGAAGCTTATGCGTTTTATCGCAAATGGATTTCCCCCGATTTTCCGCGCTACCTCGTCATCGAAATTGAGCACGCCAATCCTTATTACGACGACAGCTATGCGGTAAATTCGGCCAATCTTGGTCCTTACGGCGATGCCATCAACAAGGAGCTGATCCCCTATATCGAGAAAAAATTCCGCGGCATCGGACAGGGCTGGGCACGCTTTACCTATGGCGGGTCGACCGGCGGTTGGGAAGCGCTGGCGACGCAAGTATTCTATCCCGACATGTACAACGGCACATTCGCGGCCTGCCCCGATCCGATCGATTTTCATGCCTATACCGTGATCAATCTCTACAGCGACAAGAATGCCTATGCGCTGCAAGGCCAGGCGGTCTCGATCGAACGCCCCGCCATGCGCAATTATCTCGGCGAAATCAGCGCCACGCAGCGCGACGAGAACTATGCCGAATTGGCTGCGGGCGATCGCGGACGCTCGGGCGGCCAATATGACATCTGGGCGGCCGTCTTCGGTCCGCGCGGTGCGGACGGCTATCCCGTGCCGGTTTTCGACAAAATCACCGGTGCGATCGATCCAAGGGTCGCGACGTACTGGCGCGAACATTATGATCTGACGCATATCATCCAGCGCGATTGGACGAAGCTGGGCTCCAAGCTGCAAGGCAAAATTCACATCTATGTGGGAAGCGCCGATACCTATTACCTCAACGACGCCGTCTATTTCGCGCAAGCGACGCTGGAGGCATTGAAGAACCCCTCCTATGGCGGCGAAGTCGATTACGGCGACCGCGCGGAGCATTGCTGGAACGGAGATCATAAGCTGGCGAATGCTTATTCACGCCTGCATTACGATACGTTCTATCTGCCGAAAATCCTGGCACGCATCAAAGCGACGGCGCCGAAGGGCGCGGACCTGACGAGCTGGCGGTATTGAGAAGATCCTTAGAAGAGCAGCCAAGCGTGCAGATCAGATTTTATCGGCAGAGAGGCGAAGTTCGGTTACTTCGACGATGAGACCTGCAGGCCCGAACCGCTCCGTAACCCTTTCGGGCCAAGGCTGTCACCTATGTCTTAGGAACGTTCTGTCACCCATGTGTCCGGACTGGACACAAGCGAAGGGTGGCGGACAGGGTGGGATTCGAACCCACGGAACGGCTCATCACCGTTCACACACTTTCCAGGCGTGCGCCTTCAACCGCTCGGCCACCTGTCCGCGTCTTAAGGCGGAGCCATTTATAGGAATTGGCCTGCAAAGCAAGACGGGCGGCCCGTCAAGACCGCCCGTTTGCCAAAAAGAGCACAGAAAACGCCTCTGCGGCTAATCCGTACCGGCCTTACCCAGGCCCAAATCATGCTCTGCGGCCACGATCGAGATCGTATAGCCAGCGACGGTGTCGAACAGCGCCATCAGCATGATGAAAAAGAAAGTCGTCGTCGCGAAGCCCTTCAGCGTGATGAATTCGATCAAGCAAATCACGAAGGTCAGCATCGACAGGCCGTGATTGATGAGTTCGGCGGACGTCGTGTGCGTTGCCTTAATCACCTCTATAAAGAGCAGCGCCAGTGTCAGCAAAAGCAAGAAATCGAAGAAGCTGATGTTCCATTTATCGCCAGAGAACATCGTTAGTGTGAAGCTGGCGGTTCCCAAAGATTGGACGGCGTGACCCGCGATTGCGCCGCCGCCTAAGGCAAATAGATTGTAGATGATGACCGGAATGATCAGCAGTGGAAACAAACGAAGCATGGAATTCCTCCCCGTGCCGAGTGAAAAGCCCCAATCAGCTTGTACCATAATGGGGCGAAACTGGGGCCCGTGTAAGGCCTCGCTGTGACAACATGGTTAAGGCTTTGGACGCGCTATGAAGAAGTGGCGCGTTGGGCGGCTTTCTCGCGGAAAACCAGATAGAGATTCCGGGCATAAACGACCAGGCCACCGACCTGCGCGATCAGGAAGGGCAGCCCGACCTGGCCCAGATGATACGAATAAACGAGCGTAATGATCCCGCCGCCGATGCTAAAATACCAGAACGCAACGGGAATGACGCTGCGCCCCACCATCTCGCTTTTGAACAATTGAATAAAAAAGCGCGACGCGAAAAGGGCCTGGCCGATAAAACCTACCGTGATCCAAATGTGGTCGACGGTCAGCCAGGCATTTGCGAGCGCCATTGCCTACAATTCCTTCGTCTCGGTCTGGCCGCGGAAGCGGCGCTGCAGCCAGCGCACGCCGAGCAGATCTTGGACGCCGACCAGCATGCGGCTGAGATTTGTGTATTTGGAACGGCCGTGCAATCGCGGGCGATGGTTCACCTGCACAAAGCGCACGTCATAACCTTCGCGGATCATCAGCGCGATGATGAAGCGGTGCAGATGATCGAAATAGGGTAGCGCAAGAAAAGCTTCGCGGCGAAAGGCTTTAAGCCCGCAGCCGCTATCGGTTGCGCTATCGTGCAACAAGGCTTCGCGGATCGCATTGGCGGCGCGCGATGCCAGTTTGCGGCTTAACGTGTCCTGGCGGCGCGCGCGCACGCCGGATACGACGCCGATGCTGCGCCCGGTTTTGTCGCTGCGCAGCTCGGCCAGCAATTTGGGGATATCGGCTGGATCGTTTTGACCGTCGCCATCCAGTGTGACGATGATGTCGGAACGCGCGGCGCGCACGCCGGTGCGGATGGCGCGGCTTTGTCCGAGATTGCCGCCATGACGAATCACGCGTAGCGCCGGAATTTCGGATTTCAACGCGGTCAGTTTGTCGCCGGTGCCGTCGGCCGACCCGTCGTCAACGAAGATGATTTCCGCGTCCCGTTCTCCGGCGATGGCAGCGGCAATTTCACGCGCCAATGGACCGACATTCTCGGCTTCGTCTTTGACGGGCACGACCACGGATACAACGAGTGCCATGCTAAGGTTCCGTTCAATTCCGTCGTAGACTAGAGTTGCGGTCGGCCGCGCCTTTTCCCGGCGCGCGACATTCAGGCGGTCGAAATAGGCGCGCGCCTTATACAGGTCCGCGCCGCCAAGAAACAGGCTTGTACCGGAATGACCCATTTGCCGCCCCGTATCCTCTGGTCCGATGCCCCTCTAGTGGCGCGATACAAAAGGCGTTCCATATGAGCGAGACGGCGGTGGCGGAGGCTCCGGTGGGGCGGTTTGCGGGGATACTGGGCTGGTTGTCGCGCCGCCCGTTGCTGGCGCTGGCGCTGCTATGTCTGACCTTGTGGACACCCGGCGTTTTGTCGCTGCCGCCGCTCGACCGCGACGAAAGCCGCTTTGCGCAGTCTTCGAAGCAGATGCTGGAGTCGGGCGATTTCATCGACATCCGCTTTGGTGCGGTGCCCCGCTATAAGAAGCCGGTTGGCATCTATTGGATGCAGGCCGCCGCCACCGAGGTGGCCGGGCTTGGCGATCGCAACCGTATTTGGACCTATCGCCTGCCGTCTTTGCTGGGGGCCGTAGCGGCGGTGTGGCTCACCTTCTGGTGTGCGAGGGCCTTTGCGACTGCGGAGGTCGCATTCCTAGCTGCGGCGCTTCTGGGGACCACCGTCTTGCTCGCCGCCGAAGCGACTATCGCCACTACAGATGCCGTACTTCTGGCCTGTATCCTCGGTGCGCAGGGAATGCTGTTTCGGGTTTACCTGTCGCGGTCGGAAGTACGACAAGCATCGCTCCGACTCGCTTTGGCCGGATGGGCGTCGTTTGGCTTGGCGGTGCTGGTCAAAGGGCCGCTCGTCTTTGCCGTATGCGGCCTCACAGTCGTGGGCCTGTCGCTGTGGGATCGCGATTGGCGCTGGTTGCGCCAGACAAGACCTTTGCTCGGCAGCGGTGTCGTTCTTGCCATCGTCGCGCCCTGGGCCATTGCGATCGCGTTGCGCAGCCACGGCCATTTCTATGAACAGTCGCTTGGTCAGGATTTCGCGAACAAGCTTCAGGGCGGGCAAGAAAGCCATGGCGCACCGCCCGGCTACTATCTGGCGCTCGTCAGCCTGACGTTCTGGCCTGCGATCCTGTTTCTGCTGCCCAGCATCGCGGGCGCGATTCGGGCGAGGACCGAACCCGCTATGCGCTTTCTGTTGGTGTGGGTGGGGGCGTATTGGCTGATGGTCGAATGCGTGCCGACCAAACTGCCCCATTACATCCTGCCCGTTTATCCGGCGCTGGCGATGCTCGGCGCCGTTTGGGCTCTTAGCCAACGTGAGACGCCGTCACGTTGGTGGGAAGAGGTGTTGCGCTATGTCGGCGCGTTGCAGTTCGCCCTGGGCGCTGCGGTATTGACGGCAGGCCCAATCATTATGCCCAAGCTCTATGGCGGTGGCGTGGTGTGGTGGCCGATCGCTTCTGCTGCCGGCGCCGTCATCGCGCTGATCGCATTCATCGCGTTTCTGCGCCGGGCAAACCTTGTTGCCGCGATGTTGGCTTTCGTCTCTGTGCTCGCGTTCTATCCTTTGCTCACAGCTTTTGTTGGACCGGGCCTGGAACAGTTATGGGTCAGCCCGCGCGCTGCCGCCGCCGAACGCGCGCTCAGCCGGCCGGGCGATCCGCCGCCCGCTTTGGCGGGCTATGTCGAACCCAGCCTTGTCTTTCTGCTCGGGACCGAGACGCGGCAGACCGACGGGCGCGGCGCCGCCGATGCGGGCGCGGCGCAAGGTGGATTAGCACTTGTC
Organism: uncultured Alphaproteobacteria bacterium; assembly: GCA_963822275.1. Lineage (GTDB taxonomy): Bacteria > Pseudomonadota > Alphaproteobacteria > Micropepsales > Micropepsaceae > Rhizomicrobium. The sequence goes on along the minus strand of CAWGHR010000021.1, from coordinate 49,254 downwards.
GAGGATTCCGAGCAGTCGTCGTTCATGGCGCATTTGGCCGAACTCGAGACCGATGCGAGCGAAGTCGGTGCCCTCTCGGGCTACAATTACTCCCGCGGCCGGCACGTTCACATCCACATCTATCGCGTCACCCCGCTGCACGAGATGAGCTTGCCCCCGCCCGAATGAGGGTGATCACGACGATCTCATCTCGACCGTCGGGTTCACACTTGGTCAAGTAATTGAGCCCCTCTCTCTTGACGAGCCGTCGGAAGCTACTAATTATCCGTCGGTTCGTTGCATCGGTTGATGGGGAGTTGCTGTGGCTTTCGCGCTGGTCGCAACCTTCGGAGCGTTCTGAGACGACGATGAGTTTCCAAGTAGCACGGGGGCGTGAGCTGAAGCCTCCGTTACGGCCCCTCCGACCAAGACCGGCCCTAGCCTCCGAAACTTCGCTCCAGGAAGCGACCACAGTCACAAGCATTGCGGCGGCAAAAAATAAAACCGCGCTTCGCTTCCCCGTAAATCCAGATACCCGCGCATTCTATCGCCGCTTTTATCCCGGCACTTCGACGCTGGAATGGAACGATTGGCGTTGGCAGATACGCTCGCGCATCCGCACCCTCGATGATCTGGCGCGAATATTCCATTTGTCCGAGGACGAACGCTCTGCCGTCGAGCGCCATGAAGGCGCTCTGCCCGTGGGCATTACGCCCTATTACGCGAGCCTGATGGGCTTGGACGACCCCAGCGAACCGCTGCGCCGCACGCACATCATGACCGGCTCGGAATATATCAAGAGCCCCGGCGAGGACGACGATCCGCTCGGCGAAGACCACGACACCGTGGTTCCCGGCTTGGTCCACCGCTATCCCGACCGTGTGCTGTTTCTGACGACAGGCACCTGCTCGACCTATTGCCGCTATTGCACGCGGGCGCGCGTCGTCGGCAATCCAGGCGGCGAATATCAGCTATCGTCCCGGCAATGGGAGAAGGCGCTGGCCTATCTCGAAGCCCACACCGAAATTCGCGACGTGCTGTTGTCCGGCGGCGATCCGTTGACCATCGGCGATGAAAAGCTCGACTGGCTGCTGACAAGGCTGCGGGCGATCAAGCACATCGAGTTTCTCCGTATCGGGACCAAGATCCCCGTGGTGTTGCCGCAGCGCATCACAAAGGACTTCGTCAAAATGCTGAAGAAGCATCATCCGCTGTGGATGAGCATCCATGTCACCCATCCGGTCGAACTGACGGATGAGGTGACCGAATCGACCGCGCGGCTTGCCGACGCGGGCATCCCGCTCGGCAGTCAGACGGTGCTGCTCAAGGACATCAACGACAGCCCGGCGGTGATGGTGCCGCTGATGCAGGGTCTGCTGAAGCGGCGCGTGAAGCCCTATTACCTCTATCAATGCGATCCGATCCGCGGCTCCGCCCATTTCCGCACCAAGGTCGAGCGGGGGCTGGAAATCATCGAAGCTCTGCGGGGCCACACGACCGGCTATGCCACGCCGATGTTCTGCATCGATGCGCCGGGCGGCGGCGGCAAGATCCAGCTGGCGCCCGATCCGGTGGTCGGCCGCGACGGCGACGATCTGCTGCTGCGCAATTTCGAGGGCAAGGTCTATCGCTATCCCGATCCCGGCGGCACGCTGGGGCGCGGCAAGCGCCCGCAGGCGGCGGAGTAGCGGGGCATCTTCATGCGCATCGGGGTCACCTACGACCTCAGGACCGACTATCTCGCCATGGGCTATCGGCGAGGAGGAAACGGCCGAGTTCGACAGCGAGATCACGATCGCCGCGATCTGCGAGGCGCTGGCCGTCTTGGGCCACGAGCCGGTGCGCATCGGCGGCATCCGCAAGCTTGACCGAGAAGCTGGTGGCGGGCGAGCGCTGGGACGCGGTGTTCAATTTCTGCGAAGGGCTGAAAGGGCGTGGCGCGCGAGGCGCAGGTGCCGGCGCTGCTCGAAGCCTACGACATTCCCTATGTCTTCTCCGATCCGCTGACCCTGGCGCTGGCGCTCGACAAGGCCATGGCCAAACGGGTGGTGCGCGATGCCGGCGTGCCGACGGCGGATTTCGCCGTGATCGAGCGGCTAGACGACATCGCGAAGGTCGCTTTGCCGTATCCGCTGTTTCTCAAGCCGGTGGCGGAAGGCTCGGGCAAGGGCATCGATGCCCGTTCCAAAGTCGACGATGTCGCGTCGCTGCGGAGCGTGGCAACCGATCTGCTGGGGCGCTTCGACCAGCCGGTGCTGGTGGAGACCTTCCTGCCGGGGCGCGAGTTCACCGTCGGCATCACGGGCACCGGCGCGGATGCCGAAGTGCTGGGCGTCAGCGAGATCGTGCCGAAGGAGAAATTCGTCGGCGCCGGCTACGGTTTCGAGAACAAGGAAGAGGTTGGGAAGATAAGGTCGACATCCGTCCGTCACGCGGGCCCGAGGCCGATGCGGCGGGCGAGGTGGCGCTCGGCGCTTGGCGGGCGCTGCGCTGCCGCGATGGCGGGCGCATCGACATCCGCTGCGACGGCGAACGGCGCACCGCATTTCATCGAGGTCAATCCGCTGGCAGGACTGCGCCCCAACCATTCCGATCTGTGCCTCATCGCCCAGTTACGAGGGTCTGAGCTATCAGGACCTCATCGGCAAGATCATGGTCGCCTTCTTTAAGCGTCATCCCGAGTTGGAAGCACGCAGTCGCGCGGCCGCTTGATGAAGATCCTGATCCTTCACTCGGACGTGCCGCCGGACGCACCGCCGGAAGATCAGGATACGCTGATCGCCGCCCAAGCAATCTCGCAAGCGCTGGTCTCGCGCGGTTACGATGCGCCGCTGGCAGTCTTCAAACCCGAATTGGATTACACTCCGCGGGCTGGTCGCCCACCATCAGCCCGGACGCCGTGTTCAATATGGTGGAAGGGATCGAAGGCAAGGGCCGTTTGGCTTACGTCGCGCCGCGGCTGCTCGACGAGATCGGCGTGCGCTACACCGGTACCGGCGCCGAGGCGTTGATCGCCACCAGCGACAAGCCGCTGTCGAAACGCATGTTTCGCGAAGCGGCCCTGCCGACGCCCGACTGGTCCGAGCCGCCGAATTGGCAGGGCCTCTACGCCGACGCCAGCTATATTGTGAAGTCGGCCGACGAGGATGCCTCCGTCGGCCTCGACGATGCCTCGGTGGTTGCGGGACGGCGACGTTCCCGCGCGCGCCGAACCTGTGCATGGGGCGTTTCGGTGGCCCGTGGTTTGCGGAACGCTATATCGATGGGCGCGAGTTCAATATCGCGGTGCTGGAAGTGAGCGGCGGCCCGCGCGTGCTGCCCATGGCGGAGATGACGTTCGAGGAGTGGCCCGATCAACGCCCCAAGATCGTCGGCTATATCGCGAAGTGGAACGATGCCTCGTTCGAATCCACCCGCACGGTGCGCAAATTCGGCATCGAGGAGCGCGAGCCCGGCTTGGCTATGGCCTTGCGCCATTATTCGGAATGCGCATGGTCTTTGTTCAAGTTGCGCGGCACGGCGCGTGTGGATTTTCGCGTGGATAGCGGGGGTAACGCGCTGTTGCTCGAGGTCAATCCCAATCCCGGGATTGCGCCGGATGCCGGTTTCGCGGCCGCCGCTGCGCGAGCCGGAATGCCCTATGCGGATTTGATCGAGAGAATTGTCGCGGCGGCGCTGCCATGAGCGTGATCGCACTCGGTCGGGAATATCCTTCTATTTTTTTCGCGCCGATTATCCGAGCCATCGACCCGGCAATTTTTTCACGGCGTTATTTTACACATTGCATGTCTTGCGGGTTCTGCTTCGATCAGTGCTGCAATTACGGGGTGGATATCGATGCCGCCAATATGGACCGGCTGCGCGGACTTGGTGCCGCATTTGAAGCATTCACAGGCACCCCGCAAGGCGAATGGTTTATGCCGCAGATGACCGACGATGCCGAATTTCCCTCGGGCAAGCACGGACGCACGCGCGCGCCGGACGGCAAATGCATTTTCGCCAGCCGGGCCTCGCGTGGCTGCAAAATCCATGCTTATTGTTTGCAGAACGGGCTCGATTATCACCTCTACAAGCCGATGGTCAGCATCCTGTTCCCGCTCACCTTCGAACATGGCGTGCTGCAGCCATCCGCCGAAATCACCGACGGCAGTTTGATCTGCTCAGGCGACGGCCCCATGCTCTACGAAGGCGTGCGCAGCGAAATTGCGTATTATTTCGGCGCGGAGCTGATTTCGGTCCTCGATACGTTGCGAGATCACCCTAGGTGAACCCTGCAATCTGCCGTTCGACATGCAGACGGCGTTCGCGCAAAGCGATGAACAAGCCCGATGCGATCACGACTCCCGCGCCCGCCAGGACCATTGTTTGGGGCATCTCGGCGAAAACGAAATAGCCCAACACCATCGCCCAAATCATGGAGATATACTCGAACGAGGCGAGCAGGGAAGGTTCGGCATAGCGATAGCAATAGGTCAGGAGGATTTGGCCGACGCCGCCGATCAATCCGCTCAGCACAAGCCACATGATGCTGTTCCAACCCAGCGTCGCGTGGTCGAACAACATGACGATGCCGCCCACAACGGCGCCCGATGCCATGAAATAGAATACGATCGCTTCGCCGCGCTCGGTGGCGCTCATCTGACGGATCAGAATGACGACCATGGCGGACAGGAACGAAAACGCCAGCGCATAGGTAACGCCGCGCGAAGAATGCAGGGTTAAAATCGCGGTCAACCCGCCATGCGGTTCGATCATCATCAGCACGCCCGCAAACCCAACCATGACGGCCGTCCAACGGTAGCGTCCGACGCGTTCGTGCAACAACAGGGCCGCCAGAATCACAGCAAAAAGCGGCTGCAGGAAACTGAACGCTGTAACGGTTGCCAGCGGCAGCAATTTGAGCGCGGCGAAATTGGCAAACATCGCTGTCGTCCCCATGGTCGAACGGCCGACATGATAGATAGGCCGTTTGGTGCGGATCGCGGCAATCGGTCCGACGGTAAAAAAGGTCCATGCAAATAGCGGGATGAGGGCAAACAAGCTGCGGTAAAAAACGACCTGTCCTACGGGGACCTGGCCGGCCAACTTGATCGCGGAATACATCAGCGAAAAAGTCAGTGTTTGCATGATCTTCAGCGTGATGCCGAGGGGAACGTTTTTCATTTGAGAGGCTTCTTACCGGCCTTTGTGCCGCAAGCAGGTATAGGGCACCTCATCCGGCGGGCCCTAACGGTTTTTGCCTCCTGCGCTATCAAGGCATCCGGTTAAAGATCGCGCCAATCCGCGCAGCAGCTCTGGATAGAGATGTGGACCTGGCGTCAGCTCGGCACCCAGCGGATCGAGGACGCCGATGCGCACCGTGGTCCCTTCACCCAAAGACTCGATCAGTTTGGGCGGGAATTGCGGTTCGCGAAATACGCACGCCACATGCCCCGCAACGATGGCGTTGCGGAGCTGCGCGATACGGCGCGGGCCCACAGGCCGGTCGGGCGCCACGGTCACGGCGCCGGCGGGTTTCAGTCCATAACGCGATTCGAAATAGTGATAGGCGTCGTGAAAGACGATGTATGGCCGGTTGCGGATCGGCCCCAGCTTCGCTGCCAACTCTCTGTCCAGAGTGGTCAGGGCCGCCACTTGCCGTGCCGCGTTGACGCGATATTGCCCCCCATGAGCGGGATCGGCCCGCTGCAGGGCGTCGGCGATCGCGCTCGTCATGGCAATGGCGTTTTGCGGGTCCAGCCAAATATGTGGGTCGTTTGGTCCCTCGTCGTGATCGTTGCCCCAGATGCCGCCCCGGCGCGCCAACAGCAACTTCACGTCCGGTGCTTGTTCCAGCGCGATAACCTTGCTGTGTCGGCCCAGCGCCTCGAGGGGCCCCATCAAATAGGTTTCCAGGTCGGGGCCGATCTCGAAGATGACTGTCGCATGCTCGATCTTGCGGGCATCGGACGGCTTTAAGGCATAGGAATGCTCCGACAGCGCGCCGCCGATCAACAATTCCGGTTTTCCGACGCCTTCCATGACACCGGCCACCAGGGAATGGATCGGTTTGATGGTCACCAAAACGTGCGTAGCGGCTGTGGCAGGCACAGACCAAAACAGCAGCAAAAGAACGGTACAGAGTTGTTTGAGCATGGCCGTTTCGGGATAGATTGGAATGAACAAGGTTGGATTATACAATGACTGTCAAACTTCCGACATTCGCCGATATCGAGGCCGCAGCTGCGTCGCTCGCTCCTTATGCGCTGGAAACGCCGCTGGTCGAACATGCAGACCTAAACGAGCGGGTCGGCGCGCGAGTGTTTCTGAAGCTGGAGACGTTCCAACGCACCGGCTCCTTCAAGTTTCGCGGGGCGTTCAATCGCATCCGCCAGATGGCGCCCGAGGACCGCGCCAAGGGCGTGGTGGCATTCTCCTCTGGAAACCATGCGCAAGGCGTGGCTGCAGCGGCCGCGCTATTTTCCATGCCCGCGCTCATAGTCATGCCGAAAGATGTTCCGGCGCCAAAATTGGAAGGCACCCGCGCCTTGGGTGCCGAAATCGTCTTCTACGACCGCCGCACGGACGACCGCGAGGCTATCGCCCTGGCATTATGCAAAGAACGGGGTGCGACATTGGTCCGGCCGTTCGACGATTTTTATATCGTGGCCGGGCAAGGGACCGCCGGTTTGGAAATGGCGCGCCAAGCTGCTTCACGCGGCGTGACCCTCGATGCCGTGTTGGCCCCCTGTAGCGGCGGCGGATTGATCGGCGGCGTTGCCTTGGCTTTTTCGGTCGTGAGTCCTGCGACCCGGATCGTCAGCGTCGAGCCGGAATGTTACGACGGCATGAAGCGATCATTAGCTGCGGGCCATAGGGTGGTCGCACCTGGCGGCATACCTTCTGTTGCGGATGCATTAATGGCACCGGTCCCAGGCGAGATTCCCTTCGCACTTGCAACACGTCACTTGCATGACAGTCTTATGATAAGCGACAACGAATTTTTGGCCGCCACTACCTACGCGGCGATACGCCTGAAATTGCTCGTCGAACCAAGCGGTGTCGCAGGTCTTGCGGCGCTGATTTCCGGGCGATTCAAGACATTCGGCGCTGCTATTGGCGTTGTCCTTACCGGCGCCAACTGCGACATAGCCACGATCGCTGCGGCCAGTCAGCGCATAGGGTAACCATTTTAACGGTTGGATTGTGGTTTCGATCACACGGTGCTTCCCAAAATCGTAAAAATTCGTTAGCCTCAAAAAAACAAAAAAACCTCATGTCTTTTGGACAAGTTGGGTTGGGGCAAATGATAAACGGGGCGTCTGGTGGTCCTTTCAAGACTGCCAAAATAGTAGCCAGCGTTGCGTTCATGCTTTCGTTGGTGGGCTGCGGCGGGCTCGGACTTCTTCCTCACGAAACGCAAATCGCAAACACGAATTTCCAAACTTACGATCAAGTCCAAGCAGCCTATACCGGTATCGTTCCGGGACATACCAGGCTGACGGATTTGCAGAAGCTTGGCTTCGACACGGTGACGACGCCGAACGTCGAAATCTTATCCTATCTCGGCGTCATCGAGCGCTTCATGCCGCGCAACACTTTGTCGTTCGATCATCTGGCGCCGGAAGTCCAGGCTTGTATCAACGCGCAGGAACGCTGCTCGGCTTTTGTATTCCATCCGCAGCATATCGAGTCGCGCCGTTTGGGCAGCATTTTTCTTGATCTGCTCGGCTTCGAGCGCCAGACGCTCGACAGCGGATGGTCTGCGGAAGTCGTTCTGCTGATGCAGGACGGGCAAGTGGAATACAAATTGATGAGCGGCCGCCCCAAGATCGAAGATATGCATGACCGCATCCAGCCGCTTGGCCCGTTGCAGGATCTCGGCGACACGGTGATGCACACCGCGACTCGGTTTCTTTAAGAGTTCGCCAAATAAGGCAAAGGGCGTCGCGGAATCCGTGGCGCCCTTTTTTATGACGGAGTAGCTCCTATCGGGGAGCGTTAGCGCGCTTATTTGATTGTCGCGCTATCATAGCGAAGCATCCTGACGCTGACGCTACGATGCTTCGCACAATCGCGCTCTATCGGGGTGCTAACACCATCATCATCTGCCGGCCTTCCATTTTTGGCCATTGTTCCATCTTGGCGAAGGTCTCGGTGTCTTTCTGGATGCGGTTGAGCAGTTCCATGCCGAAATGCTGGTGCGCCATTTCACGGCCGCGGAACCGCAGTGTGACCTTCACCTTGTCGCCTTCGTCGAAGAAGCCGCTTCATCGCCTTCATCTTCACGTCGTAATCGTGATCGTCGATGGTCGGGCGCATCTTGATCTCTTTGATCTCGATGACCTTCTGCTTCTTGCGCGCTTCGGCGGCTTTTTTCTGCTGTTCGTATTTGAACTTGCCGTAGTCCATCAACTTGACGACGGGCGGCTTGGCTTCCGGCGAAACCTCGACCAGGTCGAAGCCCTTCTCTTCCGCGATGGCGCGGCCTTCGTCGATGCCGATCTCGCCGTATTTGTGGCCGTCGTCGCCGATCAGAAGGATGGTGCGGGACAAGATCTCCTCATTGATGCGAGGGCCGTCCTTGGCGGGAGCCGGGGCCTGCGATGCGAAACGTCTGGGAACTATGACTCTCTCCTTTTGTATAGCCCACGCGCGACCGCATTCCCGCGAGGACCGTCCGGGCCTCGCGAAACGTGTTTCGGTTATGGGCGCAGGGCGGATATCCTCGATGGCGCGGGCCGCGCAGGGCCGCTGATGGGCCTAAGAATAGGAATGGCGGGCCATTTCGCAAGAGTTATTCCGCCACAGCGCCGACTATTCCGCCACATCCTTGCGGGATTCCGCCTCGCTTTTGATGCGGGCGATGAAAGTTTCCAGCGGCATCGGGCCCAAATCCTTGCCGGAGCGCAGCCGGACGGCCACTTTGCCCTCGGCGGCCTCGCGTTCGCCCGACCACCAGCATGTAGGGGATTTTCTGCAGCTGGGCGTCGCGGATCTTCTTCTGCATGCGCTCGGCTGTCGACGTCGATGTCCACCCGCAGGCCGGCCGTGCCGTTGACGACGGGCACGTCGAACAGCTTTTGGCGCACCGTCTGGGCGTAATCGGCCACCTTGTCGCTGATCGGGATGATGCGGGCCTGGACCGGCGCCAGCCAGGTCGGGAAGGCGCCGGCATAATGCTCGATCAGGAAGGCGGTGAAACGCTCATGGGTGCCCAGCGGCGCGCGATGGATGACATAGACCGGATGCTCGCCGCCGTCCTCGCCGATATAGTTGAGCCCGAAGGTCTGGGTCGCCAGGAAATCGAGCTGGTTGGTCGAGATCGTGTATTCGGTGCCGATCACGCTCTTGATCATGAAGTCGATCTTGGGGCCGTAGAACGCGGCTTCGCCCTTGGCCTCGACATAAGGGATAGCCGGATTCCTTCATCGCCTCGCGGATGATGTCGAGCGCGGCCAGCCATTTCTCCGGCTGGTCGACATATTTGTCGAGCTTGTCCAGGTCGGGCAGCGACAGCCGCATGTAATATTCTTTGATGCCCATCAGGTCGTAATAGCGGGCATGCAGGTGCATGACGCGGATGAACTCCTCCTTCGCCTGGTCGTAGCGGCAATAGATATGCGCGTCGTTCATGCAGAAGCCGCGCACGCGCATCAGCCCCGACAAGCCGCCCGACGCCTCGTAGCGATAATCCTGGCCATATTCGGCGATGCGCAGCGGCATCTCGCGATAGGAATGCCGCGTCGCCAGATAGATCATGTGATGATGCGGGCAGTTCATCGGCCGCAGGTAATAATTCTCGCCGTCGATATCGAGCGGCGAATACATCGTGTCGTCGTAGTAGGGCAGGTGGCGCGAACGCAGATAGAGCGTCTCCTTGGTGATGTGCGGCGTCGCCACGCGGACATAGCCGTCCTTGCGCTCTTCCTGCAGCGCCAGGAATTCGAGTTCCTGGCGGATCACCATGCCGTTCGGCATCCACAGCGGCAGGCCGGCGCCGACATCGGGCGAGAAGGTGAAAAGCTCCATCTCCTTGCCGATCTTGCGATGGTCGCGCTTTTCCGCTTCCTCGAGCCGCGTGAGATAGGCGTCGAGTTCCTTCTCGTCGCGCCAGGCGGTGCCGTAGATGCGCTGCAGCTGCGCATTCTTGGAATCGCCGCGCCAATAGGCGCCCGCGATCTTGGTCAGCTTGAAGGCGTCGCCGATCTTGCCGGTGGTGGCGAAATGCGGACCGCGGCAGAGGTCGTGCCAGTCGCCATGCCAATAGATCGAAACGTCTTCGCCTGCCGGAATGGATTCGATCAGTTCGGCCTTGTAGTTCTCGCCGATCCCTTTGAAATGCGCGACCGCCTTGTCGCGCGGCCACACTTCGCGGCGCGTCGGCAGATCGGCCTTCACGATCTCGTGCATCTTGGCTTCGATCTTCGGGAGATCTTCGGGCGTGAACGGGGTTTCGCGCGCGAAGTCGTAATAGAAGCCGTCGTCGATGGCCGGGCCGATGGTCACCTGGGTGCCCGGATAGAGCGCCTGCACCGCCATGGCGAGGACATGCGCCGCGTCGTGGCGGATCAGCTCCAGCGCTTTGTCATCCTTCTTGGTGATGATGCGGATTTTGGCGTCGTGTTCGATGGGCCGGAACAGGTCCCATTCCTGCCCGTCCACTTCCAGGATCAGCGCCGCTTTGGCGAGGCCCGGCCCGATGGAAGCCGCGATCTCGCCGCCCGTCACGCCGCGCGGAAACGTCATCGTCTTGCCGTCGGGCAAAGTGATCACGATTTGCGATGCTGAGACGGGCGCGGACAAGGGCTTCTCCTGGAACGAAACGCGCCCGGACCATCTTCCAGGGGCCCATTCCAAGTCAAGCGAAGTAGAGCCTGCTTCACCCTCATAGAAGCGCTGCGCCGAGGGAGTTTTGCGGCATAAGCAGAAGAAGGGCGAAGCGCGTAACGGCACTACGGGCGAGCCCTTCGACGAACCCAGGGCGCAAAACTCCCCGGCCCTCCGGGTTGCGTGCGGGCGGGCGCCCGCGGCGTTGCGCCGCTCGGACGATGGCACCGCATCGCCCTACGCGCCGCGCCGCGCCGGGCCGATCGCCTCGCCCGCACGCAACGCAGACGTTTCCATAAGGGTGAAGCAGGCTCTTGGGTCTCAGGTCCGTTTTGCGAGGATTTCGTAGACCGGCTTATTGTCCGCGAACACGCGCCATTCCAGCACTTCGCCATCACGGATAACGGCTTTCCAAGCTGCCGGTGTCTGCCACGAGATCCCGTCGATCGTCCCGCCGGCTTCGCCCACGGCCAGCACCACGTCTCTGTCGGCCACAACGTGGTCGGCGCGGATCCAATAATCCGGGCACATCTCGAAGTATCCGCACCATCCGGTCTCCATCGTGGCGGCACCTTCCGCGCGGTTCCCCAAGCCGTCGACAAAGACATGGTCGGTGCTCATCAGCGCTGTCAGGGATTTGACATCTTGATGATTTATGGCGCTTGCAAACTGAACAAAAGTCTCGACAGAGGTCATGGCGTTTCTCCCGGTCTCGATCGTGGAGAGGCTATTTCATAGTAAGAAGAATTAGGAAAAGAAATTTCGAAATCACCGATGTCTTCGTCGCCAAAGACGGAGGCACAGCGTCACACAAGCAAAAAAGGCGCGGGGCTATGCTCCGCGCCTTTTGCGTATCTGTATCGCTCGGCAGTATCAGCCGCCGAGAAAGTCCATTTTGCCGATTTGAATGCCCTTGTGGCGCAGCAACGCATACGCCGTCGTCACGTGGAAATAGAAATTGGGCAGCACGAAGCCGGTGACATAGTCGCGGCCGTTGAATTCGAGTGTGCGGTTGGGCGTCTTGATGACGATCTGACGGGTCTCGGAACCTACGATCTTATCGGCACCGACACTTTCCAAAAACGCGATGGTTTTGGCGATGCGCGCCTTGAGTTCGGGAAACGTCTTTTCCTCATCGGGGTAGCTCGGGATTTCCAAGCCTGCCAAACGCGCGGCGCAGCCCTTGGCCCCGTCTGTGGCGATCTGGATCTGGCGCGTGAAGGGAAACATATCGGCCGCCAGCCGGGCTTCGGTCAGCGTGACGGGGTCGGTTTTTTCGGCTTCGGCTTGCGCCATGGCCTTGTCCAGAATCCGGGAAAGGTTCTGGAGCGTACGGATCATCGGCGGGATGGAGGCATCGTAAATCGTAAAGGGCATAGGGTCTCCATAATGGGTGGGGTCGGCGGGACTGGACGCCCAAAATTGTCTGCGATCAAGCCTTGAAAAAGTGAGGCTGTTGGCAGGGTGCCGATTATCGCCTATCACGCGCGCAAACCTACCTCAGAGAAGGCCATGACCGACACGCTGCCCGACCGCCTTTGCACCAATCCGAAGAGCTCCTATTACGACGAAGCGCTGCTCGAGCGCGGGGTCGGCATCCGCTTCAACGGCGCCGAGAAGACGAATGTGGAAGAGTATTGCGTCAGCGAGGGCTGGATTCGCGTGGCCGCTGGCAAAAGTCTCGACCGTCATGGCAACGCCATGACGATTAAGCTGAAGGGGACCGTCGAGCCGTATATCAAGAACGAGCCGGCAGCCTCGCAATAGTCGGGCGATTAAAATTTGCAACAAGCGCAAGTAGCGTGCCATGCGCGGGCGCATTTGCGGAAATTAAATTACGATCCAAGACATGGCGCTGTAGATTTCTCGCCAAAATACCGGAATTTGTGACAGACGCATGGCTGTTCCGCGTCAAAAGCTCGCGGGATCGGTTTTCTGTTTGTTTAGAGGAAGTCCCTAGAATCGAACCAAAGAACCGAGCAGCGTCGCGCGCACGCGCTGCTCAAATTGGGAAGATCCGATGAAAGCGTATTTTGGGTTGCGGTCGGTGCCGGCCAAAGCCATTGCCGTTGCGGTCATATTGATCATCGTCAACGTGGCCGTTTGCACCGCGTTTCTCCTCAATCATTTTGGCCAGATTTTGGGAACGGACCGGCTGAAACAAAATCTCGCCGCTGCCGAGTTGATCATAAATCCCAAACACGAACCGTATTCCATCGTGAGCGGCACGCTGCGGGTTGGCGATCGTCAACTGAACGGTGACGACACGGGTGTCGACGCCGTCGTTTCGGCGTTCGGCGGTGTGGCGACGATTTTCCAAGGCGATAAGCGGATTGCGACGAACGTCAAAAAAGCCAATGGAGCGCGCGCCGTCGGCACAAAACTGGCCGCCGGTCCGGTTTATGACACTGTTTTGCATCAAGGCAGAGAATATTTCGGTGAGGCCAAAATCCTGAACAAACCATACGTTGCCGCTTACGAGCCCATCAAAGATTCCAGCGGCAATATCATCGGCGTGCTGTTTGTCGGATTCGACAAGAGCGAGTTCGGCAGAACGTTCATGAATGCCGTCGCGATTGCGATTGTAGCCGGCCTGATCCAGGTTCTGCTTTGCGCCGGCATCGGCAGTTTCATCTTCCGCAAATTGTTTGCGCCGTTTCGGCCCCTCAGCCAGTTGATGGAAGAGGCCAGGAGTGGACGCTACACGCAAGACGTACCGTTTATCGATCGCGAAGACGAGTTTGGCGAATTGGCGCGCGTCATCCAGATGTTCAACAAGACGATGAAGGAACAAGAAGCGCTGCGTGAGAACCATATAAAGGTTGTGGTTTCGTCTTTCGGCGAAGCTCTTGCGGCATTGGCCCGACGCGATCTCACCTATCGTCTCGATAGTGATTTGCCCAAAGAATATCGCGTGCTGCAGGAAGATCTGAACACCGCGATTTCACAACTCGAAGACGCGATGAAGGAGATCGACAAGCGCGCCGGCGATATGGCGAAGGGTTCGGCGGAAATCACCCACGCCGCGCAGGAAATGGCGCAAAGAACCGAGCGACAAGCGGCGGCTCTAGAAGAAACATCCGCCGCGCTTAACGAGTTGACATCGACGGTCGGCAAGTCTGTGGACGGTGCCAAACATGCCAATGATGCCGCCGCCAATGCCAAAACCAATGCGGAAACCGGCAGCGCCGTGGCGAAGAACGCGGTCCAGGCGATCCAGTTGGTCGCCAAATCGTCGGCCGAGATCACCCAGATTATCGGCGTCATCAACGAAATCGCATTTCAAACCAATCTTTTGGCCTTAAACGCCGGCGTCGAAGCGGCGCGTGCCGGCGATGCAGGCAAGGGCTTTGCCGTGGTGGCGAGTGAAGTACGCTCCCTCGCCCAACGTTCCGCCGAGGCGGCCAAACAGATCAAGCATCTGATTACGACCAGTGAGGAGCAGGTTGAGAACGGTGTGAAACTGGTCGAGGAAAGCGGCGGCGCTTTCAGCAAGATCGTCGGCGACATCGCCACGATTTACGATCTTGTGACCGCCATCGCCGCATCCCAGCGCGAGCAAGCCACATCGGTTGGCGAAATCGACAGCGCCATCAATCAGATGGATCAGACGACGCAGCAAAATGCAGCGATGGCCGAGGAAAGCTGCACCGCCAGCGAAGCCATGGCCGGCTCCGCTCGCGAATTGGCCGAGCGTGTCGGCGAGTTCAAGACGTCAGGCGGCGGCACAAATCGCGCCTCAAAGCGGAATGCACGCGCGACGGCTCTCGCAGCCTGATTGTGATCATTCTGTAATGTGAAGGCCCGCACTGGCACGCACGCCTTTGCGCGATTCCGACGGATAAGTATGAGTTTTCCGAACATTCTGCGTTCGTGCAACGTGGCGTTGCCGCCTGTCTGCACGGTGCCGTTTTTTTGTCCCACGGGCTGGTCTAGGATGGCCCGCCCGCGAAAGGCGGCAGCAGCATAGGGTTGGGTATGATTGTCATCGAGTTTCTGGTCTTCGTTATTTCCTCGGGCCTCTTTTTCAACGAGCGCTTTCGCCACAACCTTTACGCCTGGTTGACGGCGGGGTTGCTCGCCACGGCGTCCTCGCTGCTGTTCGTTTACCACATGGGCATCGTGCTGGCAGGCAATGCTGCGGTGCCCCTGCCGGTGAAGATTGTCAAAGAACGGGTTGCCGTGCTGCAGAAGATCTCGCAGCCGCCGATGCCTTCGCAGTCTCAGGATTGTCATGACGATTATCCGTTCTGGTCGCATCTATGGGGCCAGGAAGGAACCACAGATCTCACCTTTCAAGTTCATGCCGACGGCACGGTGGGTGACGTGAAGGTGGCGCAATCGAGCGGCTATGAACGGCTCGACGATGCCGCGATCGACTGCGTGGCAAAGTGGCATTACCGGCCGGCGATCAAGGACAGCAAGCTCACCGATATCCCCTGGTCGGCGCAGGTGGTATGGAGTTTGGCGGATACCGTGGCGACAGCGGAGAAGAAATAAAGGTGACCACCGCTATTTTGTCGGTGCACCGGCGGCTCCACTCTGTGGCAACACCTTAGCCCAATAAGCCCAAAGGCGGACCGGCATGACGCACGGCAGGGCGGGCCGATCGCCGAATAAAATCAATGTAATTCCAGTGTCGTCTGGTCCCCTGCCAAATCGTCAATCCGGTGGTTTTTGGCTACACTCCGGTCGGGGTGAGTGTTGGGGGGGTAGTCATGACGGGCTTTCTGACGCCGCAGACGGTTTGTGCTGTCTTCGCGGTAGCTCTCATTTTTTGCGTTCTGCCCGGCTTGTCCGCGGCCATCCGCGCGCTGAAGACGCCACCGGCGCCGGATGCGGGCAGCGGCCCGTTCGTTTCCGGGCTGTCGGGCTTTTGCCTGATGTACTTCGTTGCGCTCAGCGCGTTTCTGCCCGCTCTGGCAGTAATTGGGTTCACTGCGCGACTGATGGGATTTGGGCCCAATGTCTTTGGCACGCTGCCCAACGCCAATCTGCTGTTCTGGACACTGGTCGCTCCCTATCTGTGGTTTCAGTCGCGCTACATCATGGGACTGCGCAGATTTTGGATGCGTTGCCGATATCTGGGCATGCTCGTTGTTCTACCGCTTTTCGTACTCGCGCTGGCATGGCTGGTATTGGACGCGGCACGTGCACACGGTGTCGTCGATAACGACGCCCTCGCGATCGCCAACCAATGGGCCAGCCTGCTTTCGATCGGTATATTGCCTTATGGGATGCCCGCAATTCATAAGCACCTGCTGGCACCCGTTTTCACCTGGATGGGAACGCTGGCGCCGGATCCCCAGCGCGGGATCGTCATCGCCATAGGCAATGTGCTGTTCGCCATCACTTTGGTTGGGCTTTTTGTATTCTTCTGCTTTGTCTTGCGGACGACGTACGCCCGCTTGGAAGGCATCGGAACGCGGACACATGCGGGCTTTTCAAACGTCGGATTTCCGCACAATTGTTTGGGCTATTATCCGGCGATCTCTTTGCAGCGGCACGAGATGGGAACGACGACCCTGGCCTTCCACATTACGACGGCCGGAAGCGTGAAAGACGTCTCGGTGGTGCGGTCGAGCGGTCACGACCGGCTGGACCAAGCGGCAATGACCTGCGTCACATCATGGCGCTACAAGCCCGCCGTGAAAAACGGCCAAAGCGCGGAAGTCCCGTGGAAGGTTCAGATCGTCTGGAACTTGCAGTGAAGGGCGAGTGGGAATTCTGGGGACGTCACCTTTCAAATTCACGCTGGCAGCACAGTGCATGACGTGAATGTAGCGCAATCAAACGGCTATAAGCGGCTCGACGATGCCGCGATCGACTGCGTGGCAAAGTGGCATTACCGGCCGGCGATCAAGGACAGCAAGCTCACCGATATCCCCTGGTCGGCGCAGGTGGTGTGGAGTTTGGCAGATACGGCGGGGAAGTAAGCTCGACGCGACGCGAACTGGCGCAATGCCTTTCTGCCCCGCGTAGCGGAGGAAGTGGCGAGCCGCCTGCGGCGAGGCGAGGGGGCAAATTGAAGATATCTCGAATCCTGGTCCCGCTCAGCATGGTCTTGCTGTTTTCACGCATGGCCTGCGCACCAGATGCAGGCCACGATTCGCATTTCTTGTGTGCCGACGAACAGAAGACGCGCAGGGACTACGAAACTTCGCGTGGATGCTAGATCTGCAAATTATGCAAGTAGCTTAGCATGTTAGTGGTCGAGGTTGTACACACTTGGTTCTTGTCCTGCGTGGACGCTTGCCAACGAGCGTGACCAGACCCGCTTTTTTGCGTTAGACGGATCGTCTGCTAGCGGCTCGGGGACGCCGGGCCCCGGTCCGATTGGCGCCGCTGAAATCCTTGGTGGAGCGGCGAGGGAGGTCGCTAGCGACGCGATAGTGATTGAATTGCGGTGGCGGTTTGCCTAACCATGCACACTCGATCCCGACGATGCCCGGAGAAACACTTGCTGGACGCAACCGCGAAGAACACAGCGCTGAGAGTTGTTCCGGTCGAAGGGAAAGACCTGTGGCGCGCCTTTCATCGCCTGCCTTATAGGCTGTACAAGGACGATCCCAACTGGGTTGCACCGCTTCTCCTCGAGCGGAAAATCCATTTCGACAAATCCCACAATCCGTTTTTCCAACACGCCAAGGCGGCGTTCTGGCTCGCGTTTAGCAATGGCGCTCCCGTAGGACGCATTACGGCCCAGATCGATGCGTTGCACTTGGAGCGCTACAACGACGCCACCGGTCATTTCGGTTTCATCGAGGGCATCGATGATCCATCGGTATTCGAAGCATTGTTAGGCGTGGCCGAGACATGGTTGCGGTCGGAAGGCATGCGCCGTTCCGTCGGACCCGTGAGTTTTTCGCTGTGGGACGAACCAGGACTTCTTGTGGAGGGCTTCGACCGGCCGCCTTCGGTGTTGATGGGTCACGCTCTGCCTTACTACCAGAAGCATATCGTGGCGTCCGGTTACAGCGGAATACAGGACCTGCTTGCTTACGATTATGAAAATGGCCAGCCATTGGCGCCGGCGATGGAGCGGATCATCGAGCGGGCGCAGGAGAAGCAAAAATTCCACTTCCGCAACATCCGTATGGACGGCAAGAATTTCAAATCGGAAGTCGCATTGCTCCTGGATATCGTGAACGACGCATGGTCCGACAACTGGGGCTTCGTTGCGATGACGCAAGCCGAAGTCGACGACATGGCTTCGATGTTCAAGATCCTTCTTCGCCCCGATTCGGTTGTTATCGCCGAATACGATGGGCAGCCTGTCGCATTCGAGCTGACGCTTCCCAACATCAACGAAGCCATCCGCGATCTTGGCGGCCGGCTTTTACCGTTCGGCATCATTAAGCTGCTGTGGCGTCTAAAAGTGGCGGGAGTCGGAACGGTGCGTATGCCGCTTATGGGTGTGCGGCGCAAATGGCAAAACACACCTATCGGAGCGGCTCTGGCGCTGTCCATGATTCAGCATGCACGGATCAATGCTTGGAAGCATGGCGGCAAACGAGCCGAACTTTCCTGGATCCTCGAATCCAACGAACGCTTGAGACACATGCTCACCCTTGTCGGCGGAACGGTCTACAAGCGATACCGGATTTACGAAAAAGCGCTTTCCTGAAGATTAAAGATGTGTGGACTCGAGCGTCGCAAGAGATGTGGCAGCGGGTCTTGTCGCAACGAATTGCTCAAGCGCACTGACTGTGCGGTCAATCTCTTCAGCCGTGTGGCGTGCCGAGATGAAAAACCGGATGCGCGGCAGTTCCTTGGGGACGCCGAGTGCGACGATCGGCGGCGCATATATCCCCTGCCTAAAAAGAAAATCCGAGCCTTCCATCGTGGTCTTCAGATCGGGAAAGAGTACCGGGATAATCGCATGTCCCACTGCACCGCCGGTCGCAAGGCCTGCCTCCTGTGCCTTCTCCAAAAACCGTTGCGCATTCCTCTGTACCGTGGCGACGCGTTCTGGCTCAGCCACGATTAATTCCAAGGCCGCCTGGGCTGCGGCTGCGATGATGGGCGGCAGACCGACGCTGTAAACAAAGCCCGGCAACGTGTAGCGCATCCAATCGAGCACGACGCGCTGCGCGCAAATGAAGCCGCCACAGGTGGCGAATGTCTTGGAGAGCGTTCCAATGATGATGTCGACGCGTTGCGGATCAACATCAAAATGTTCGCACACGCCCTTGCCGTTCTTGCCGAGCACGCCGATCGAATGTGCCTCGTCGACCAAAAGCCAACTGCCAAATTCTTCCTTCAGCGCAAGAAGCTCGGGAAGATTGGCGATGTCCCCATCCATGCTGTAAAGGCTTTCGACCACAATCAGGCAATTGCGATAATTCGACCGCGATTCCTTCAAGAGCGACCGGAGGTGCTCCATGTCGTTGTGTCGGAATTCGACCGCAGTGGCTTTGGCTCCCATGATGCCCGACACAATGCTGTTGTGGCTGAGCTCATCATAGAGAATGACGTCGCGCCTTCCCATGAGATGGGAAATTGTCGTGAGATTGGTCAGATATCCGCTCACCAGCGTAAGGCAGGCATCCACGCCGAGGAACTTTGCCAGCCCATTCTCGAATTCGGCATGGACAAGACGTTCGCCGCCGACCAAGCGGGAACCCAACGCACCCACGCTGAGTTTGTCTAATGCCAAATGAGCCGCATTCTTGATTGCCGGATGATCCGCGATGCCGAGGTAATCATAATTCGCAAAACTGACGAGTTCTCCGCCTTCGCGGCTGATATCGGCCTGCAATTGATCTAGGGGGACAAACCACGGATTGCTGTCATTGCCCTCAAGAATCGAACTTCCGGCCAAGCGCGCCCGTCGGACTGCATAGGCAGCCAGTGATTGATCAGTTTTCATCCGATGTGCGCTCCCCGCAGATATTTGATCACTATAGTAAGTTGGGAAAATCCAAGTCAACGTAAGATAATTGCGCTAGACATAGGCTCGCCTGCTCGTGCCCTCTGGGACGCTCAGTATACAACGATCCTTGCATCCTCGGCGCGAATTCGGCACCAACGTCAACCATAAACCCAGCGGTCCGGTAAGCACGAATACATCTTTTTCTTTCTATTTACCCTGTGATGGTCGCGCGGTCCGCTCCGGTATGCGTTCGAAGACAAAGATCGTCTGCGCCAAACTTTCATAAGCGGTCACCGATGGCCAAATGCCAGCTACATATTGAGATTTATGGACCAAGTGGTACGGGAGTTTGCCTTCGAACAGAGCCACGAAATAATGACGCGCTGCCGTCTCCTTGAAGACGGATTGCTGAACCTTTGGGCTCATCCGGCCGTATTGTGGTTCGACAACGCCATGCTTCAGATAGTCGCTTACCCAGAACGCGCTGATGACAATGAAGCGCGGATGTCGCAGGGGGACCAATTCGAAAGGCTGGCAAGCTTCCACAACACTCGGCAACGGATTACGGGCCTTGAGCGGCTTCTCGCCGACACGGGTGACGGTTGCGCCCATGGGAAAGCGCGGTAGATAAACATTTAAGCCATAAGTCTCGATCATGTCGCCTTTGTGAACGTTGTCATTCAGCCAGCGCTCTAAGTCGTAGCGCGGATCCGCGATGAACGCGGCGTCGATGCCTGCACATTGGTAAAAAGCAATAATGGCAAGCACGACTGCAAAGCCACGTGCGCCGTATCTGATCAATGGATTAGACGTGAATACGAGGTTGTCGATTGCGATGCCAATATAGACGGTTAAAAAAATTGACTGCGATAGGAAGAAGCGGCTTTCCGAGCGCAGTGCCATGAAGTTGAACGCGATCGTGAAAGAAATGATTGCCAGCAGCGGTAGTAGCCCGGCGGCAAATTTGGAGCGGTCCTCGCGCCAGCGGATCGCGTGGATCGCGATCCCGCATACGCCAAGCGCCGCCACGACGGTCGGATAGTAACGAGGGAAATAGGCCCACATGTCCTGCAACAGGCCCAAGCGGCCGGCCCAGTTGTTCTGGTAATTCGCGTAGTCTTGGCTTGCCGGGCCGACGAGGAACGCGATGCGTTTCGCGAATCCGGACGGATTGCTAATAACGCCATCGACCACCAACAGCGCGAGCATTGCGATGCCCGTCGAAAGCAGGAGCGCAACGATCAGTTTACGTGCATTTTGCCGTGGCCAACGATCGAGTGCGAACCACAATACGAACGCGAGCGGCAGGCTCAGCAGGAAGATGGCGTACGCCTGATCCTTGGTAGCCACCGCCGCGGCCGCTGACATCATGGCCCAACGCAGGTGACGCGTTTCGCGTTCCGCAATCACACGCATGAACCCCCACACGGAGAGAACCGACCAAAACAAATAGGGGCCATCCAGATTGGTGACTTGGCCGTAATAGGTCAGAGCCGCGTTGAGCGCGCAGGTTGCGGCAGCAAACAGGCCGGCACGCCGGCCACCGATCGTCTCGGTCATCCTTCCGATCAGATAGATCGTGCCTACCGACATGCTCACGCTGACCAGCCGCGCCACCACGGCAAAAAATGTCATGTAGGGGACCTGGATAAGCTCGGTGATGACGTCGTGCTGGCGCAACGAAGGCGCGTTGAAGAGCGCGATGATCCATCCTGGGGCCGTCAGGATCGTGAGCAAAATCATATGGAGTGGCGGATAGGTGAAGTATGAGCCGGGCGCGTAGGTCTGTGCGATGCCCACCAGGAAATTGCGCGGTGCGATTCCGTCGTCGTCCCAGCCGTCCGAAGCGGGCAGTCCCCACGCAATTCCAGCCAGCCGTAAAATTGTCGCGGCGCACAAAATCCAGAAGAGCGGCGAACGGCTCCCGCGTGCCAGCCGGTCGTACAATTGTGAAAGTCTGCTCACGATGCGATTTGATCCGCGTCGTGGTGAACTTGAAATTGTTCATAGAGCCACGGCAACCCGACCAACGCGAATTCCTGGAGTAAGCTGGCCGCCGTCATGAGCACTAGCACGGCTGCCACCTTTGGGGCAGACACGTCCAACAACCCAGCGGCGGCAATTCCAACTCCGACGAATATGAGTTCCTTATTTGGCACCAACGGCAGCCTTGTAATCAAAAGGCGCAAGGCGACAAACTCGAGACAGACAGCTGCCGTGGGCAAGGCCCCTGAAAGCCACCAAAGTAAAAATTCAAGGGCAAGCGCCGCAATGCTACGCACAAGGTGGATCGCGAACGTCGCCACAACAGCGCTACGGCTCAGCGCGGTGACTCTGCGGCCACCCATGATTAAGGCAAGGCAAAGAACCAGCGGAAGCGAACCTACGGCAACGATAGTCCACCAATGATCGGGCACGAACGCGGGCAGCTTCATGACACCGCCCTCCACAAGGGTCAGCAGCATCAGCCAAACCATCGCCAGACCGGCGCCTGCGGAAAGAACATTCGTGTCTTTTACCGCATGCAAAAGAACGCCCTTCTTCAAATCCAGATTTTTTCTGGCCCAGAAGAAGAAATATGCCTCGCCGGAATAATCCACCATGATGCTGTTCATGTAGCGCTTGCGAAGCAGAACAGAGAGGGGAAGTGCTCGGCCGACGCCGAGCAAATTACGATAGATGATGAGATCCGCGATGGGCTGAACGAAAAAAGGTAGCAACAAGACAAGATAGAAGCTCAATGCGCCAGGACGAGCCTTCCAGACTTGCACCCATCCAAGCTGCGTCAGACTGTAGCCCAGAAACGCCAGCAACAGGATGGGGATGCCCCAGCGGAGCATATGCAACGCGAGCTCCCCCCAGCGGGCATTCCATGCGGCGGCGGCTCGCTCGAAACCGTGCCAGATTTGCAGAAACATCCGCATACGAAACTTTTCCATTAGAACGGCAACGCGGTGCGAAATGAAGTTGCCGACTTTACAACGGCGGGCTCGGCGTCGGCAACGTTCATCCGCCGGATAAAGTGCGCGATGCATGTGAGAGAACGGCGCGCAATATCGGGCGCGGCAACAGGTTGACGAATGCGCGAATAACTGTGAATTGCCAGGGAACGACAACATACCGTGCGCCGCGCGCGACCTTTCGTGCAATGATCGCAGCTGCCGCATCCGGTCCAATGAGAAACGGTCTAGGCTCCGTGAGGCTGCGGCTCATCGGCGTATCGACAAAGCCCGGAGAAACCAGCGTCACACGGACACCATATTGCGCGAGCCTTAGTCCGAGTGCTTCAGCAAACAGCGCCAGTCCTGCCTTCGTTCCGGCATAAACAGGCGCCATTGGCAATGGAAACGATTCTGCTATCGAGCCGATGAGAACGATTTGCCCGTGACCGCGTTTTGCCATGCGTTCTGCGAGGAGGTTTGCGCCGACAACTGGCGCCGTAAAATTCACGTCTACCATCTTTTTCGCGGCCTCCACGTCTTGCGCAGCGCGATCATGCGGCAAGCTGCCGCCCAAGCCCGCATTGAAGACAGCAAGATCGAACGGGTGGCTTATATCGGCCGTCTTCAGGGTTTCGGCGAGCAGGTCGAATTCGGTGATGTCGAAGCATGCCGTTTCGGCCGTCGCACCCCTTGCGCGGCATTCCTCGGCAGTCGTGTTGAGGCGCTCCTCGTTTCTGCCCCATAGGACAAGCCGAGAGCCCCTAGAGGCATAGGCCCGGGCCAAGGCGGCGCCGATGCCGCTTGAAGCTCCGGTAATCAGTATGGTTTTGGCGGACATCGCTTTTGCTGCACTGAAAATACGGATAACGCCAATGGATACCGCTTGCGCCCCGTCCGCCGTTAACACAGGCACATAAACGCATTGACAAGGCCACGCTCACGCTTTCTTGTAAAGGTCTCACAAGGGCGGTGCTAGGGGCTGCTTGTGGAAATTGCTGGAGCGCAAAGGCGTGTCCAACGACGCGACGAAGTTCGCGCGTGGGATGCAGGGTACATAATGCAGCCGTCTGCAAGACAGCCGTCGCACCGTCGCGAGCAGGGCGCACTTCGCGTCGCGTTCGTGGCCAGTTCCTACAACTACATCAAGGACGGCGTCGCGCTGACGCTGAACCGCTTGGTCGCGCATCTGGAGCGGCAAGGCGTCGAAGTGCTCGTCTTCGCGCCCGTCGGAAAGGTCCCGGCCTTCGCCCATAACGGCACGGTGGTACCTGTGCCGTCCGTGTCATTGCCCCCGCGACCCGAATATCGCCTGGCGTTCGGTTTGGACCGCGAGGCGGTGGAAAGAATGCGTGCGTTCCGGCCCGACATTATTCATATCGCGCTGGCGCCGGATTTCCTGGGTTATAGCGCATTGAAGGTCGCGCAGAACCTGCATGTCCCGGTCGTCGCGTCCTATCACACCCGTTTCGAGACCTATCTCAAACATTATTGGTATGCAGCGGGTCTGACCGGCTTGGTTCGATCCTATCTGCGACGCTCTTACGGCGCTTGCCGCGAGGTTTACGTTCCGAGCCAGTCCATGATCGATGCGCTGCGTGCTGACGGGTTCAAGGATAATTTCAAGCTTTGGCCGCGGGGGGTGGACACAACGCTCTTCAACCCTGCCAAAAGGTCGAGCGCCTGGCGTGCGAAACATGGGATCGGTGAAGACGAACGCATCGTCGTTTTTGTTTCTCGTCTTGTGCGCGAGAAGAGAGTTGATACTCTGGTCGGAGCGCTGCAGCTGCTGGAGGCGAACCGCATCGCCCACCGCAGCGTGATCGTGGGCGACGGTCCCGAGCGCGTCACTCTTGAACGGCTACTTCCCCATTCCATCTTCACCGGGTTCCTTGACGGGGAAGACCTTGTCGAGGCCTATGCGTCGTCTGACATCTTCGTTTTTCCGAGTGAAACCGAGACCTTCGGCAACGTGACCCTGGAGGCAATGGCATCAGGACTTCCATGTATATGCGCCGACGCAACTGGCAGCCGTTCGCTCGTGATGCACGAGCGCACGGGCTATCTCGTCAAACCGGGAAGCGCGCAGGAATTCGCGGACCACATCGCGGCGCTGGTGCGCAATCCGGAATTGCGGCGGCAAATGGGCGCGGCCGCGCGCGAACGAAGCCTGGAGTTCTCCTGGGACGAAACAATGGCGCGCATCCACGGCTATTATAAGTCTTTGTTGACGGGACCATCAGCGTGAAGATCGTCGACATCTCGGAATTCTATTCGCCGACTGGTGGGGGCGTGCGGAGCTACGTCGATCACAAATTCAAAGCGGCAGCACGCCGTGGCCATTTTCTCACTGTGGTTGCGCCAGGCAAAGAGAACCGGATCGAGGCTCGAGAGGGCGGCAAGATCGTTTGGGTGGAAACGCCCCAGCTGCCGTTTGATCCCAATTATCGCATGTTTTGGCACGCGTCGGACGTTTGGAAGATTCTCGACGCCGAGGCGCCCGATGTGGTCGAAGGGTCGTCGCCTTGGCGTGGCGGATGGATCGCGTCGCATTGGCAAGGGCCCGCCGCGAAGATGTTGTTCATGCATGCCGATCCGGTCGCCGTGTATCCGCAGACGCTCCTGGCCGGTCTTTTTTCACCCGCTACAATCGATGGGCTCTTCGCTTGGTATTGGTCGTATCTGCGCCGTCTAAGCTCACGGTTCGACGGCTGTGTCGTCTCCGGCTCGTGGCTTGCCGCGCGCTTCGCCAGTCACGGATTGCGCGATCTATACGTTGTTCCGTTTGGCGTGGACACGGCGTTTTTCGGTCCCCGCCATCGCGACTTGGCATTGCGGACGGCGATGCTCGAGCGCTGCGGACTTGGTCCCGATGCGGCGCTGCTGGTAAACATCGGACGCCATCATCCCGAAAAGCGAGTCGGCTTGGCGATCGATGCCGTCAGCAAGGTTCAAAGGTCCAGGCCTGTCGGGCTTTATATCATCGGTGATGGGCTGAGGCATAAACAGGTCCGCGCCAAGGCGGCGCGCGTTTCGCATATTCACGTCGCGGGCTGGGAGAAAGACCGCCTGACGTTGTCCCGCATGATCGCCAGTGCCGACGCGCTTCTTCATTGTTCGAGTGCCGAGACCTACGGATTTGTTGTCGCGGAGGCGCTGTGTAGCGGCACGCCCGTGGTTGTGCCGGACGCGGGCGGCGCCGGTGATTTGGCCGCCTCGGCGTATGCCCAGACCTACGCGCCCGGCAATTCGAACTCTGCGGCCAAGGCGATACTTGATTTATTGGGACGGGATCGTGCGATCATGTCACACGCTGCGGTCGAAGCCGGACGCCAGAGGATAGGCGACATCGAAAGCCATTTCGAGAAACTATTCGCGGCATACGCTGAGGTCGTCCAACGCAAGCATGCCGAACGAATGGTGGCATTGGAGCGGAGTTCTTTAGCCTATGAGGGTATCTAATCTGCGCACCATAGGTGCATATCTCCTGTTCGCTCTTTCCGTCGCGGCAAATCTTATATTTGCGGCTTCGGCTGGTGCGCGCGAGTTGTCGAGCCGAGTAACCGAACTGGATCACATCCCGAGCATCCGGCCCGCGTATCCCGTGCCGGACGATCCAGATATGCTTTTTTATATTGAGCGCTCCTCGAACTCCAACACGGTGGTTTATGCCGCGCATCTGGATTCGCACGGACGGTTCGACAAAACCACGCCGCTCGACGTGCACTGGCGGTGGTACAACGTTGACGGCCACAAGAAGCCGCTCAACTTCATCGAACGCATGATGGCCTATGGGGTGAAATCGGTTGCAGATGACGGTCCCGGCGGCGCCATCACCTGCGAAGTGGCCGCCCTCCCCGAGCGAAAGATCCGTCTCGATCTGGACAACAATGAACGCCCGGAAGCATTGATGCGGTTTGGCGACCGTTTGGCAAAACTAGTCTATGTCTATCTGCAGGTGGACGACCACGGCTTGATGCCCAACGTGACGGCCATGGACCTGTTCGGAATTGACAAGCGCACTGGCAAACCGCTTCAGGAGCATGTGATCCCACATTGAGTTCGGTGAGCGTGCAAGCCCTCTCAATGTGCGGGTGTGCGACGCTTCAGAGCGATAATGCGAAAAACCACGAACATGGCCGCGAACAGCGCGGTCGGCACGAACCAGCCGGCCACAATAGAGGGCATATAGCCGTTCTGGCCCATCAGGAGGCCCGCCTTGGTACCGAAATGCGCCAGGTACCCGACAAACACGATGCCAATCAAGGGCTTTGCTGGCGCGCTGTAAGCCAGCAGAAGCAGGCACAAAGAGGCCGCCAGAAGAGCCATCGCCCCGGGGAGGATGGCGTCTGCGTAGACCACTTGAAGGTGTGTTCGATAAAGACCCTTGGATAAAGGCCCGGTATCCGCTTGAGCCAGCGTCGACAGTACGGCCAGCGGAAGATATTGTACTTCCATACCAAAAACGCTGAGCCACAGGGGATTAAGGTCCAGCGATACGGTCCGCGTGGAGAATGGGATCATGGTTTCGCCGGCCCGATTTCCAATATCGACGTTGGAGCGCGCCGCATCGTTTGCTAAGTGTCTCGCCAATGTCCAATAACGGCCATCATGCATGAGCCACCGTTGCGTGCCCGGTATCTGGCGTGCGATGGCTGCGATATCGACCTCCGTTAACTGGCCGCTGGCGTCGCGTTTGTAGAAGGTCAGGTTATGTAGGATTGGCGGCGGCCCGTATTCGATCTCCGAACTGAGCAATCCGTCGGGCGAGACGATCCAGTGCTTTTCGCCTCTTCGGGTCCGATCCAGCCGCTGGCCATCGAGACCGAGCCGTTCGTGCATCTGAACACCCATCGCCGCGGGCCCAAGATATGCGTCCATGGTGAATTCGACCGCACCCAGCAGGATGCCGAGCGCGATAACGGGTGCTAGACATTGAATTGGTGAGCGACCGCTGTTCCATATCATCATGCGTTCGCCGGATCGTGTCATCACGACCTCCGTCCAGACAACACCAAGGAAGGTCGCAAAGGGCAAAAAAGGTGCAACAAGCCCCGGCGCGCGCAGCGCCGAAAAACGCAGAACTGCCCATGTTGCGTGTAACGCGCCGGGTCCCCCGCTTTCGGCGACGACGTAAAGCTGCGGCCACAAGTCGATCGTCAGGGCGATCGCCAGCAGGATCGAGATCACAATGAACACATGACGCAAATAGCCCGCGAGCATGTATTTTGTATGCAGGCCGATCGGCGAAAAACGGATCGGGCGCAGCGCGATCGTGTCCGAAGCGGTCAGCGCGGTCTCGCTCACGGTCGTGCCAATTGCGGCCGCACCAGCTCGCCCTGTTTGTTTATGACTTCGGTAAGCAGCAGCGCTCCGAGCACTGCGGTCAGCACCGATGGCACGGCCAACGCTCCGAACGTATCCAAAGGCACGATCGCTCTGATTAGCCATTGGCTCGTCACGTTGAGCGCCATGAGAGCCATGCAGGCCAGCGGCAATGCGAGGTAATTTGTTGCACGTGACGTCAAACAAACGGCCGTAAGCGCCATCAGTGGCGCCAGCAAGCACAAAAGGCTGCGGGCGAACCGTTCGCCGAGCAAACGCATCTCCTGACGATGCTTAACGGATGTCGGGGCAGCCTTTGCCCCCAATTGTTCGAAGACTGTCAATTCCTCGGGCTTGCTTCCGCGCGGCTCGAAGGTCAGCAGCTGATCCAATGTCATTTGTTGGGTGACATCTTCGGCAGACATTGTCATGCGGGGCGTGCTGTTCGGCTGCGTGCTGCAATTCGTGCACGGCTTTGTATCGGCTGTTGGAGGCACCGGTGGCGCGGCGACCGAAAACGTACGCGAGGTAAAGCCGAGAAGTTTTAGAATGATCTCGCCCGACTGATCCGGTCCCTCGAGCCGGGCGCGGTCGGATGTGATCACGCGGAATGTGTCGGGTTTCGTCTGTTCGAAGATGAAGAGCTTTTTGGTCTGATTGGAGGGCGCGTTAGGGCCGCCCGTTATAGTCTGAGCGGGAGCAAACGCGACCCGATTGGGAAAATAATAGAATTGTCCCGTATTAATGCCGGTCTTCAGCGCGCGAAATTCGGCGTTGAACAGGATCTCGCGTTGGGTATATCGCGACGCCGGATCGAGGACGCCGGAGACGATCAGTGAGCCGAGTTGAGCGACCACGGCGACAGCCAAGATCAAGGCTGTGATCTGATACGGTCCGGTACCCGCCGCAAAGAGGACCAGCAGTTCGCGATTTTCCCGCATCCGCAGCGTCGTCCAATACACCGCCATGAGGATCGCAATCGCAAGTGCCAAGTCGAATATTTGGGTGCTGTTAAGGATGAATACCGTGGCCGTGTCCCACAGGTCTGCGTTGTTCTGCAGCGCATCTCGGAATACCATGGGGAAGCGCTCGGCGAGGAAGACGGATTCGACAAGGACCATGACGGCAAAAACCTGCAGCACTACGCTAACGCAGAAGCCCCAGGCATAAAGACGACCAAACGGGCCGTGTACGGCCTGTGTTCGCCGGACGCGATCGCTCTCGACTGTTCCGGTGCCCGTTGTCATATCCGGAACGCCTCGCCGAGATATACCCGGCGAACGTCCTCGTCGGCCATGATGGCCGCGGCGTTGCCATGCGCCAGCACGCGGCCGCTCTCGATCACATAGGCGCGATCGACGAGTTGCAGCAGCTCGCGCGCATTATGATCGGTGATCAGAACGCCGATGCCGCGGCCCGTCAAATGACGAATGAGAGTGGCGATTTCCTCTACCGTATTCGGATCGACACCCGCAAATGGCTCATCGAGGAGGGCAAAACTCGGCTCGCAAGCCAGGGTGATCGCGATCTCGCACCGCCGCCGCTGGCCGCCCGAGAGCAAGCCCACGTGCATCTTGCGAAAAGCGTCCAGGTGGAATTCCGAAACCAGACGCTCCATTATTTCGTTTCGCTTCTTTACGGACCGCTCGCGGACTTCCAGCACCATCGTGATGTTGTCCTCGACCGAAAGCGAGCGCGGCACAAAGGATTCCTGAGGCAGGTAACTGATCCCGCGCCGGGCTCGTTCGTAGAACGGCAAGCGAGTGATGTCGGCATCATCGAGCACAATCCTCCCGGCGTCCGGGATGACCAGGCCGGTCAGCATGCGGAACGTGGTCGTCTTACCGGCTCCGTTGGGCCCGAGCAGGCCCACAGTTTCGCCTCGCTCAAGCGATAGCGTCACGTCCTCGATGATCCGGTGGCCGGAGAGCGATTTCACCAGCTGATGTACGGATAGCATACCGCTCACAACTTCGTTTGAGAACGCACCCCAGCGGGCCCATACCCGACCCGATCAGTCCGCATAGATGATATAGGGCGGCTACCTTCAGTGTACAGGCCGATACCAATTCCCTCGGATTGGTTACTCCAAGGAGTTCGAACGGGTAAACAGGTCAGGAACGTCGCCCAAGCCGATCGTGTGGATTTTTTCCCGTTCGGCAAAGGCGAGCAGCCCTTCCAGCCGCGACATGATGGCGTCAGCCTCGGCTTGGTTTCGGGCATACGGGCTCGCGCCAGGGACGACTTCGACATTGTGGAGCATGCCGTTGAGGACAATTGGACGATCGAGCTGCATGGCTTGTGCGATTTCGTCCCGCGCGATCGCAACAAGTCGGCCGACACTTCCATGTGTCGGGCGCAACCATCGCGGCTTGATCCAGCGTCCGACGATCGGCAGCCGATTTAGCAGAGACGGCCGGATTGTCACCGGCACTTCGAGCAGCGATCCGGGATGGGACGCGACCCGTTCGGGATAATCCAGCACAGGCCAATAAGGCTGTGTGGGCGCGTGCCGAAACGATGCCTCCGGCGCACCGGCTTGTGTCCAGTCCTTGTGAGGCGTGACGCTTAAATCGACAGTATAACCGAGGTCTTGCAACAAACTTAAGGAATGATGGCCAACACCAAATCGGCCGGCGCGAAACGAGCGGGGTGCCCGCCCAAAAGAACTGCGAAAGAGATCCGTCAGATATCGCAATTTTTTCTCTTCCGTTTCGCGGTCGTAATGACACTGGAAGGTGGACGTGACGTCAGGCTCGAACGCGCCGGGCTCCGCGAATTCTCCGTGCAGGTGGGTCCCCAACTCCGCGTCGCCCGCGAGATTCACCAATGCCTCGAGCGATTGAGGATCGCGCATGATTTCGGGAGAAAGTAGGTAGGTGGGTTTGGCGCCAAATCGGCGAAAAAGCGGCTGCAGGCGATTTCGGATTCCCTCTAGGACGCTCGAAAATGCGAGCGGCTTCTGAGTGCGCCATCCCGGCCCCTTATCGCATTCGCAATCGATGGAGACACAAAGATAGACGCTCATTGGTCAGAACCAGCGGACGTGCTCGTGAACGAGAGCGAACTCGGTGTGCGAAAAAATACGCTTGAATTTCGCAATGCTGGCGCGCTTCCCATCCGTATCCGCCTCCATCGGAATTCCTCCCAGATCGAGATACTCTATCCCATTTCGCTTGGCCCAGCCGACGGCGGTTGCCATCGGCAATACCGTCTTCGAAAAGCGCAGTTCTCGGCCTGAGGATGCCCCCATGACGTAAGTCGCAAGCGTGCCCTGCCGAGCCAGGAATATCACGGAGATAACCTGCCCGTCATACTCGCAGACGAACATCGCGCCACGCTCATCACCGGACAGAAAATACTCCGCCAACGCGTCATACCACACCGGACCAGGCGGCCGCCTCTTTTCAAGGCGCAAGAGTTGCTCCTGCATCTCGCGAAAAGCCTCCAAGTCCCGATTCTGTCCTCGGCGGACGACGGCCCCGGCACGTTCCGCACGCTTAATTTCATGACGCGCTTGGGAAAGCGCGCTTCCCGCAAAAAGATTGTCTGTAGTAAGAGAAGAGATATCGAGACGAAGTGTGCGCGCGTGTCTCCCGCCAAACGATTGTGCGTCGACAAACCCTTGTTGCTTCAGCATTCGTTCTATGCGTGCTTTGCTCTCTCCGGCCCAATAAGGCATGACCGACAAACGCACTATCCCGTGGTGGCGCGCTTGAGCGAGCAGGGCGTCGAGGACATCCGGCAACTCCTCCGGTGTGTCGCAAACGGGGCCGCGTTCGGTTTGCGCGAAGGGCAGCGTTACTCCACCGAAGACTTGCGTCCTTAGAATTAACGCCGCACCCACAACGCGTCCATCGCGGCGTGCAAGGAAATAATATGGGATGAAAGGGCGGCCCGCTGTCGCGACCTTAGCCCAAGGTCGCGTCTGGTCAAAATGCCCGCCCCCGGCGGTCGCGACGAAGCTGTCATACGCTTCCCCATCCGTTGCCGACAATGTCGATGCCCAAATTGTGTCGAGCCGGTTCACAATCGCTAATGCCTCAGGAGACATTGAAACATGTGCAAGGCGAGCGCTTGCGGTCGAGGTCGTTTGGCAATCATATCGGCGCTTAGAACACAAAACGGGTTCAAAATGCCATAGTCTATGCTGTAACAGGCGTCTTCGGTCGCGCGGATTTGGCTCTTGCTAAACGCTTATGCGCAATTCAAGGTCTCTTTAATATTTTGCCATCAAGAGAAGATTCCATGGCAGTACTGGTGACGGGCGGATGCGGATATATCGGGAGCCATCTGGTTTGGGCATTTCAAGACCGGGAAGAAAAAGCCGTTGTTCTCGACGACCTTTCCACGGGACTTGCTTGGTCAATACCGCCTGACGTTACGCTTGTTCGTGGCGACATTGGCGACGAGCAATTGCTCGACCGTATTATTCCCGAGCACGATATCAGTGCGATCATCCATTTTGCAGGATCAAGCGTCGTGCCAGACAGTGTGGTCGATCCGCTCGGATATTATCTGAACAACACTGTCAAATCGCACGCGCTGGTCGCGGCGACCATTCGCAACGGCGTCAAGGATTTTATTTTTTCCTCGACGGCCGCTGTTTATGGAAATCCGGAGGTCATACCCGTTCGCGAGGATACCGTTCCGCAGCCGATGTCGCCCTATGGCACATCAAAATTGATGACGGAGATGATGTTGGCGGACGCCGCGCGCGCCTACGATTTCCGCTACGTGGCATTGCGTTACTTCAATGTTGCCGGCGCGGACCCGAAGGGTCGTACGGGCCAGTCTACGCCGCAGGCCACCCATCTCATCAAGGTTGCTTGCGAGACCCATCTCGGATTGCGGTCGGAGATCCAAGTATTTGGAACGGATTACGATACGCCGGATGGAACCGGGGTGCGCGATTACATCCATGTTACGGATCTCGTCGACGCGCATGTTTTGGCTTTGGGTTTCTTGCGCGAGAAAAAGCAGAGCCTCATCGCCAATTGCGGTTACGGCCGAGGCTTTTCCGTCCTGGAGGTTCTTGCCGCTGTGGAGCGTGTCGCCGGCACGAAATTGCGGGTGCGCTATGGACCAAGACGACTAGGTGACCCTGCAAAAGTCATCGCTTGCGTCGATCAGCTTCGCCAGATGATCAGTTGGCGCCCGCAGTGGAACGATCTTGATGCCATGGTGTCGCACGCGCTTGCCTGGGAAAAGCGGCGCTTGAGTGGAAGCTGATTACACCTGCTTCCTATAAACCGATTACACTGACTTGGCATTGCCGCTCCGAAGAGGCTTGGTTATTAGAGATGTTCGAAAAAGCGCGTCAAAAATCTCTGCCAGGCCGTCCGAAAGTCGTTCACCTCGTCGTTGCCGGCGACATCGGCGGTGCCGAGCGTTTTCTAGTCAATCTTGCGATGCGGCCGGAGGCGTCGGGTGCGGATCACTGCGTGGCGCTGATGACACCGAACTACAAGCTGCGCGCGTTCTTTACGGACGCAGGCTTGCATGTAAGAGATAGGGGACCGGTACATGAAAATCCGGCCGCTTATCTGTGGCGCAGCTATGGACCCTCTGACATCGCATGGCTTGGGCGCATCTTGGCGGAGGAGGGCGCCGAGCTTCTTCACGCCCACACATACGGTTCGCATGTCCTTGCCGCGCGAACGGGATTACGGCACGAACTTCCCGTCGTGCGCACCGAACATGGCGTTCGCCATTACCGCGATCCCACCTGCGCTCTCAATCGGCATTGGGCTTTGCGCCATACGGCTTTGATCGTTGCGGTCAGCGAGTTTGTCGCGCGGAACATCGCCGCAATAGCGCCGCATGCGCAAAAAAAAACAAGGGTCATCCCAAACGGCATCGACATGACGCAATTCATGCCAGCGCCGGCCAAAGTCAATGGCCTATTTACGGTTGTCATGGTTTGCCGTCTCGATCCGGTCAAACAAGTCTCCATTGCGATCGACGCGGTGGCACAGACGACGGATATCCGGCTTGATATCGTCGGCGATGGGCAGGAGCGTAAAATGCTCGAAAGGCTCGTCCGCAGACGCGGCGTCGAGGCCCGCGTGCGCTTTTTGGGGCATCTGTCGGACCCTCGGCCGGCCATCGCGGCCAGCGATGCCATCCTCATTTCTTCGCGCGTGGAAGGACTACCGCTTTCGGTGCTCGAAGCCGCCGCCATGCAGCGGCCGGCGGTCGCGTTCGACTGCGGGGGCATTCCCGAGATCGTGCAAGACCGCCTTACCGGCTGGCTCGTGCGCGAACACACCGTCGAAGCCCTCGCAGCGGCTGTGATCGAGGCAAGTGCCAGCCGGGCACTGGCGACACAGTTCGGCATCGCCGCCCGGGAATGGGTGGTTTCGCGCTTCGGAATCGACGACATGTGCAAGGCTTATGCGAATGTATATAAGGAATTGACCGAGGGGCGCCCGAACACACAACTGATTTCTCTGCGTAGCAACGGCGCGACTAATGGCGCGCATTTCTGATTTGCGACAACCATCGCAGACGGCTGAATGATGACTGATGTGGTCCAGACCAGTTCGCGTGTGTCCGAAGCGATTGCCAATCGGCGCTTGCGCGTCCTGTTTATCAACGATACGTCGCGCAACGGCGGGCCTGGGCGCACCATTCTGTATGTTCTGAAATTTCTCGATCCGGCTCGCGTTCATCGCACAGTGCTCATCCCGCGCGAAGGTATCGTCAGCCGCCGGCTCGCCGATGCCGGGGTCGCGGAGAATTTGTTTTTCGAGCGGGGCCTGATCGAAAATATCTACGAACCTCTCACGCGGCCGATCGAGCGAGAGGATTTCGATGCTTCTTTGGCATTGAAGATACTTCGCGCTGCGGGAAATGTCGCACGTGGCACGGCGGGCTTTGTACGGTTGCTGCGCCGCGCCCGCAAGGAGCGCTTCGATCTGATATTCTGCAATGGGACATCTGCCGGATTTCTCGGCGGCGCGCTCGCCGCGTCGACCGGTATCCCGGCGATCTGGCATGTGCTTTATCCCTCCGTGCCAACCATCGTCCGTCGTCTCCACCAAAAGCTGGCGGCCAGCCAGAACGTCCGATCAATCATTTGTGTTTCGCGCCAGACATCCCTTCAGTTTGCGCATTGCTCCGAGAAGGTGCGTCGAATTCAGACTGCGCTCGACATTGATGAGTTTGATTCACGCGCCGCTGCACCGGCTTTGCGCACGGAACTCGGTCTCGATAGCACGACGGTGATCTTTGGCAGCCATGGCCGTATCTTGCCGCGAAAGGGTTTCGTCGAATTGATCCGCGCGGCACGGATCGTGATCGACAAACTGAACCCAGAGGAGCGCACGCGGTGCCGGTATATCGTTCTCGGCGATACGCCGCAGGATATACGGCCCGATCATATGGAGGAATGCAAAGCGCTTGTGCGCGAGCTTGATTTAACCGATCAGGTCCAGTTCATCGGCTTTCGCCCCGATGTCAGACCTTATGTAACGGATTTTGACGTCTCGGTGGTTCCCAGCGTCTATGAAGATCCTCTGCCGCGCGCTGTCATGGAGTCGATGGCGATGTCCAAACCAGTCGTTGCGTTTGCAATGGGCGGTATTGGCGAGATGATCGACGATGGCATCGAGGGCCGGTTGGCGTGCGGTCAGCCTCCCGACATCGATGCGCTGGCCGAGGCGTGCCTGAGCTATTTCCACGATCCCGAGATGCGCCGCCGACATGGGGCCGCCGCACGCAAACGCGTCGAGCGCGATTTCGATGCCAGGAAGCATGGTCGCACGCTGCAGGATGAAATGTTCCGCATCGTTGAAGCAGGCTAGTCTCTCTCGCTAGCTGCATTGGTCATCAGCCATGTGTGATGTGCCCAACTTCTTGTGATCCGGCTGGGCCGGCATGAGTTTCCGCAAATACGCCGTGACGAGCAATTAACGGGTTGGGGGACTAGGATATTCTGTTTGCCTGCACGATATCCAAATTGCTCAAATATCTTAGCATGTTACAGGCCCAGGTGGCATACAAACGTGGCATACAGTTTTTGTGAACGTGATCGCTCAGCCGACTGGTTTCATTCGATGATTGGATGAATTGTCGCAGCATGATGAAATTAGTCGATTGGAGTAGGCGGATTGCTTCGTTCAGACACGGTTCATATTCGAAGACGTAAGCCGTCCCGATACACTGGTAGCCGCCGACAAAAACAATAAAGATAAGGGGTCGCCGTGAATCGCATCGTGTTTGCTGCGCTTGCTGTCTCGTTGCTGGGCGGGTCCGGCGCGTTGGCTCAATCCGATCGGCAATCTCCGGTTCACGGGGAAATCTCCGGTCAGAACCCGGGCGCGCTTAGCGCGCCCGGGGGTGAACAAAAAGCCATGCAGAACGCGTCCGAACAAACCTCGGTGCTTCCGGGCGAAATCGCAGCCGCAGGCCGCGGGCAGCGGCGGTTGATCGATCCGCAGTCGGGTTGTGCCGCGCTCGATATCAACGACCTTCAAGTTGATGCCGTCGCTTGGTCCGGCGACTGCGTTGGTGGTCTTGCCAGCGGCCCTGGAACCATAACGTTCTCTAATCAGGGTAAGTTTGTGCAATCGTTAGCAGGCGATTTCGACCGCGGCGTCGCCCGCGATGGACACGTCAAAATAAAG
Source organism: uncultured Alphaproteobacteria bacterium (assembly GCA_963822275.1). Lineage (GTDB taxonomy): Bacteria > Pseudomonadota > Alphaproteobacteria > Micropepsales > Micropepsaceae > Rhizomicrobium. The sequence goes on along the minus strand of CAWGHR010000021.1, from coordinate 12,697 downwards.
TTTGCCAATGGCTCGAATTATGACGGAGATGAAGTCGCCGCTCGAATGGAAGGCTCGGGACTGCTCACCACTGCTGAAGGAGACCGTCTCCAGGGCCAATGGGCGAACAATCGTCTGAACGGCCACGGTGTTGTGACGTGGGACAATGGCGATCGATACGAAGGAGAATGGCGCGACGGCAAGGCAGAGGGGCGGGGCATTCAGATTTGGTCCGACGGCCGCAAATATGATGGGGAGTGGCGCAACGATCTGCCCAACGGGCACGGCGTAGTCACGCGCAAGGACGGCAGCCGCTACGAGGGCATGTTCATCGACGGACATGCCGCAAACGCTACCGAGATGGCAGCCGTTGTGCCGGTCGGCGCGCCGGACGTGGCACGGGCGAAGATGTCGGCGACAGTGGCGAGGGACGCGGCCGAGACAGCCGCCGCGAACAACCCGGCTTCTGCCGATAGCATTCCCGTCACTTCTATGCCGAGCATCGACGAGCTTTCCGACAAGAAATTCGCCGCCATCGACGGCTCTACTTTCGCACTGACGGCGACCGAAGGCGGCTTGTCGCGCGAGATCCTGTCGCTGGACGGTACCGTGAAAAGAACGCATTTCGTGTTTCTGAACGACAAACTGGGCACGGTTTATGAAGGCGATGACAGCACGCGTGTCGAGGGTGTGTTCCGGCTGACCGGCACGGGTGTCGCCACAGACTATTCCGACGGTCGCTCCGAAACGCTAATGCTAAACGGAGAGGGCGGCGTGTCGATGAAACTGACCGCGCCGGCCGGCGAAACCACTTGCATTGCGTGGTATCCGGAAGGCCATCGCTTCAGTACCGAAGAACGTCAGGCGGCCGTTGCCGAATATGCCGACCGCATCGGCCTTCACCAGACGCACGGCAAAAAGTTTGGTACGGGAGCAAATCCAGATTGCATGGTGGTGAAGACCGAACTCGCGCCGGTTCCGCATGCTCGCGTGCTGCTGCCAAAGAACCACACTCGCAGGCGCGCGGATGCCGCGCCGCAGGCTGCGATGGCGGCCAATCTCATGGCGCCGTCTATCCACGATCCCAACAAGCCGATCGTCGTTCCGACCTCGCAGGTGCATTTGATCGACGCCGATGCGCCACTGCTCGCCGAAACGCCCGAGACAAATACGATTGCGACGGACGAGCCTGCTTCGGTTGCACCGGGCAGCGATCAGGCTAGCGCATCGGCTTGCCTTAATGTCGAAAGCGATGGCAGACATTGGGGGTTTCGCAATCGATGCGCATTTGACGTCCAATACGTCTATTGCCTCATGAACGCCGATGATGCCCTGACCTCGTGTCGCGAGGCTGCGGTATCGGGCAGCGTCGCCGCGAATGGGTTTGGTACGCTGATCGCCGACCAAGGCTTGCACGACACAAATGCCGATCATGATTTTCGCTGGGTCGCGTGCGGCGGAGGCGCCGGCGAAGTCGTCGTGCATCTGGACCGAAGTGATCCGCCTTCGGGCCGCTGCGTTCGGCCTGGGGCATCTTAGCGACGCAAGTTGAAGCGCATTCGGCGGGACGAACTTCGTGGCGCGATCTGCGCAGAGGGAGAACGAATCGTGAGAAAAGGGCCGAATTCGGGTTTTGCATCTAAGGCTTGCATCGCGACGCTGGCACTTTACCTGTTGAGCGGCAATGCGTTGGCTGCGGCAAGCTGCGCCGGGCCGCAGGAGATGGGGGCGTTGCAGACGGCCGCCTTGCAGCAACAATTGATGGTCGCGGCGTTCAGCTGCGGCGATGCCGCCAGCTACAACCGCTTTGTGACCACTTACCAGAACGAATTGCAGGTCTCCGATCGGGCACTGATGGACTTCTTCCTTCGGCATAATACCCAGAAGGATGGCGCCGAATACGACGCATACAAGACCTGGCTGGCGAACACTTCATCGTTGCGTAGCGTGCGCGACCGCCAGTTCTGCCGCAGCGCTAAAGCGGTATTCGACGTTGCGTTCCAGCACAAAGGGTCGCTAGCGGAATTGGTGTCGCAGCGGCCGTCTCTCATCAGGACCGGCTATACGAGTTGCGCGCCGGACCGGCAGGAGTTCACTCAGATGGCGGATGCTACGCCAAGTCTGCCTGCGCGACACTCGGCCCCTGCGGACAACCGGCCTTCCGACCTCGCTCCTAATCTGACTTCGCGCCTTGCTCGAGCCTTGCCGATGGTATCGCCTGAGCACAGTGATGCGGCCATAATGCCGCCGCGCGAAGATCCCCGTGCGGGGCGGAGCCAAGCGCGCGTCACCTATGCGCGTGACGCCGATCCCAGGAATGCCGATAACTGGGGTGCCGGCGATCCCGAAACTTCCGAGTACGTCGACTCCGGTCGCGACAGCATGGAGGCGCGAGACAACGCCGGATTCGGCGGATACACGCTGCGACATGCTCCCGCTTACGCGCAAACAGCGTCAGAACCGCCGCATGCCTATGACCACACCAACGATCGCTCCGGCGACAACACGGGCGAAAATTACGAAGATCGCGACGGCAATAACGACCGTCCCACCGCCAACAATGTGTCCCGCGACTATCGCGATGACTATGACGCGCCTTATGCCGACGCCCCCTACAACGACGGTTCACCAGCCCGCCCGCGTTTTATTCGCGGGCCCGACGGTCGCTGGTATGAGCTACTTTATCATCGTTAAGCTTGCCGCATGCCTTGGCGAAAATACCTCTAGTGCTTGTGCCATAACGCGGGCGAAGGTTGGCAAGGGGGATTAGGATCCTATCATTGATTTTATTGGAGAATTCCCGGCTGAGTGCCCGAAATACCGTCAAAAATACCGTCGGAATTTTCCCTAACAAAATCGCGGGAAGAGCGTGAACGAACCTCGCAGTTTCGGATCAGTTTGTGTAGTCGCAGTTGAGAGCGAGCGCGAATCTTTCGCGCGCGATTCGTTTGGAACTGTCGACCAATAAGTCACCAGTTCGAGTGCTCCGTGATGCATTTCGAGGCTCGCAGAGCAGGCAGGCGAGAGTGCTTCATTCCTATTCGAAGCAATCGGCGGTACCTCTCAGCTGTTCACCGAAACGCGGGAGCGAGTGGGACATATCAGAGCTGAGTTTTATCAAGGGCGCACAATGCTTCGGTTTCAATGGAAGCTTGCAGACAACGCATTCCCGAATAGTCGGGCCAAAGCTAGGGCGTACCTTCAGGCCTTGAGCATTGGCTTGCCTTCGTGCGCCACGAGCAAATCATGCATATCGTTGGCATGCTCCTCCTCGACCAGCAAAATGCCTTCCAGCATCGTGCGCGTCCCCGGATCGTCGTTTCCGAAATAGCGAATCAATTCCCGGTAATGATCTACAGCAATCCGTTCGGCGATGAGATTCTCTCTTATCATTTCTACCAGGTTGCCGCCGTCAGAATATTCCGACGAAGACCTGGCGAGCAGTCCGCTGGGATTAAAATTCGGCTTTCCGCCTAGCTGATTGATGCGCTCTGCGACCGCCAGCGCGTGCTCATGCTCTTCCTTGGCGTGTTGGGCAAACTCATTTCTTACGCCTTCGCTAGATATCCCCGAAGCCGCTATCGAATTTTGCGTGTAGCGAAGCACGCAGACAATCTCCGTCGCGAGCACTGATTGCAACAGTTCGATCGTTTTCTTCGCGTCTCCCACATAAGTCGACGCCAGAGCACCTTGTTCAAGATGTTTGCGGGCGCGCTCCCGTAGTGTTTTTACATCCGAGAGAAATGCCTGTTCGGACATCGTGCTCACTCCTTTGCTCGGTCGATAACCAGCTGCACTATAGCAACCGTCGAAGCATAAGGCGCTTGGACGTTGGTATATATGAGCGAACGTGTTGCCGACATTTCGGTTCAATAGAGTTTGCGTCCTCTCCCCTTTTTTTTGTTTTATTCGGTGGTTCGGCGGAACAAGTAACCCTGGAAGGGTGGAACGCGGGATAGTTCCCCGGCGTCTGAATATTGACGGCATGTCAATTTGTGGACTTAAGGAGGCATCTAGGCCCTGTTTACATAGTCGTCACGGCCGCGACGCTGCCGATTTTGCCCGTTTCCGGCAGAGTCCGTAGCAACCGCGTACGGACGCGCGCAGCGCGATGCGGGACATCGGGCAAGCGCGGCGACGCGGGCAAAATCGGCGCGTCCCGAAGGGTTTCGGCGAAAATCGCCGGCTGGTTCGTCGAAGCCCTCGACCGTATTGCCCGATACGCTCTTCGGGCGGTCGCGGCTGTCGCCGCTCCGTCTGCCATCCGGCGATTTTCGCTCGAAACGCGGCTCGCGAGGACTATGTAAACAGGGCCTAATGGCTCACCGTTGATCAAAAGAGCTGTCAGGCTCGGTAAGCGGTCGGGTTGGAAATCCAGCGATTGCATTCTGACTCTCTCCAGCAGCTCAAGACGTCCCGGCGAATTCGTGACGCTTGGGCTTTTCGCTTTCTCCCAAGTAAGCGATCAAGATCGTTCATCCGGGCGCCATCAACGTCGAGCGCGTAGTAGTGGAAACCGACCACGATTGGCGGCGTGACCACACTCCATACGCCATCGGCGTCGCGGGTCACCGGATATTTATGCCCCACGATGTCGACGTCGACGGTTTTAGCGTCGGGAGCCTTGAGTTGGAACGCCAGGCTGTGGTCCTCGACGACTCTACTGTGCACCCAGCACATTCGTCGTCGCGGGTCTGGCATCCTCCACCGCGGATGCCTTGATGCCCTCCGCCGAGCGCCGCCAGGCGAAGTAGGCATCGAGCGTCTTGAGGCCGGCGAGGTTGTCGACCGCCCCGATATGCGGCGTCCCGGCGAAGTACATCGCTTCCGGATTCCGATCGCTGAAGGCCGGCCAGTTGGGCTGGCCCGCGCCGTTCGGATTTCCGTACTTCGCGAAATTCGTCCAATAGGTCGTCATGGCGTCGGAAATTGCGCGATCTGAAGCCGTTGGCGGCCCGTTCTGCGGGTCGAAATCGTGCCCGAAGACATACGGAACTTCCCCGCCGTGCCATATGCCCTGGCCTTCCCGCGGCGAGCCGGGTGGATAATACGGGTGCTGATCGAAGTAATAGAGGTAGGCCTTGGATTTTCCGAGCTCCGATTGTTTGCGCGCCCAGGTCCAGGTGTGCCAGCCGAACGCCGTGTCGCGCATGAGGTCGCGCGAAGGCTTGGCGGCAGCCCTGTCTCCTGGGGGATACTCCGCCAGTAGTTCATCGGCAAAGGGGCCGTAACGCCGCTTCACGCTGTCGATATAGTCTTGCTGCGTCTTGTAATGCGCGAAGCTCAGCCCCTCGTCGGAGTTGTAGCCAACCAGGACGGGCGTGTCGTTGAATTTCTTGGCGTCGTAAAGCGTGACCTGATCGGAGGGGATGACCCAGCCGTCGACGATCGGCCAAGCCAAACCGCGCTGGGCCGCAATGATCTTCTCGGCCGGTATCTTGCGAAGGTCGGCGAGCGAGGAGGCGCCCGCGTTGAGCTGGAAAGTCAATCCGTCTTTTTCGGCGTTGGCCAGGGGCCGCATGTTCTCGCCCGGGCCACCTGCGGCACGCGGGGGGCCGAACGAGCCGCCGCTTTCCGAGATTGCACCCTCGAACAGACCCTTGGCCAGCGGCGAGGCGCACAACTGGCTAACCGCGATGCCGCCCGCCGACTCGCCGAAAATCGTCACCTTGTTCGGATCGCCGCCGAAGGCCGCGATGTTCTGCTTGATCCATTTGAGCGCGGCGATCATGTCGAGCAAGCCGAAATTGCCCGACACATGGTTTGGCGACTCCGCACTCAGCTCCGGAAGCGCCAGAAAACCGAGCGGGCCGACGCGATAGGCAATCGAAACCAGCACGACGCCTTTCTTCGCCAAAACCTCTCCGCTGTAACCCGGAATCGAGGTGGCGCCAGCGTTGAACCCGCCGCCATAAATCCAGACCAGAACGGGAATCTTGTCGGATGCGGACTTCGCGGGAGACCAGACGTTCAGGTAGAGGCAGTCCTCGCTCATCGGAGGAGCCTTGCCGGCGTCGGGGGGTGGGCCGAATCCGCCCTGCACGCATTGCGGTGCAAATTTGTCGGCCTGCCGCACGCCGCTCCACTTGGCAGCGGGCTCAGGGACGCGCCATCTGAGGTCGCCCACGGGAGGGGTCGCGAACGGGATGCCCCGATAGACGGTGAGTCCGTCTTCGACCGTGCCCGCCAGCAATCCTTGGCCCACCTTTACGGTGTTTGGCGTGGCGGCCGGCGCTGCCATCGAGGCCATCGCCGCAAAGGCGATCGCCGTCAGCAGAATTCTCATTTGTAAGTTCCTCTCATTTTTCCTTTAGAAGCTCCGCATCGCTACGCCGAGCAGCCCCGGATTCCGCGTCATCCTAGCCGCCGCGAGCGAAGACAAAAAGTCAGACAAATTGCCCCTCTTGGATCAAATTCGTCGACGGATTGCGAGAGGAATGTTAGAAGCGAGATTGATAAGAACAACGCTCTTTCCGAGATTCTCTCGAAGGGAACGTTCAGATTGCGCCGAACTAGCCGGTGAGCGAGAGGGGAACCAGCAATCAACCAGCCGGGACCCGAAATTTTACGCCGGCCTTCAGGGGACGCTTGCGATGCGCCTGCGGCGTCAAAGCGGTTCGCGTTCGCGCCGATCGCGACATCGTGGAGGAATACATTGAATATTCGTCTGGCGATTTTGGCGATGCTTGCAATCGCCATTGCCGCGATTCCGACCCGGGCAGCTATGACACAAGCGGGCAAACGGATCGATCTCGGACAACTGCAGACAGGTGCAACTGTCGCCTTCGTCGAGAACGCACTGGGCGACTGGGGAATAGAGATCGCGGGGTCTGTGCATATCGAGCAGCCCAAACCGGCACGCATTGAAGTATATCGCAGCGAACACGACATCCGCCGGTTGGTGAGCGGATACAGGACGGTCCGCAAGACGGCGACCGGCGTCGAGGCGCAAGCCGACATCGTCGACGACGGTCGCGTCCTATTCCGCGTGGACGACCAATGGAGCATAGATGGCGCGGTCGTCTCGGTGAAGAGGCGCGTGGAAGCTGTCCGAAGTACGCGCGGCGGTTTCTCCTCCACCATTGCGTTCGATGTCGATCCGTCCGTGGGCTGGAACGACGTGAAATTCTTGGCGCCTGGCGCGCTGTACGGCGACCCCTCATTTGACGGCGCACGCTCGCCGGGCGGGACGCTCAATTATACGGCCCATCGGTTGATGATGCGCGAGGACATCTTGCCGGCGCCTTTGTTTGCGCTCTCCTTCAACGACGGCGCTTCGGTGGCCGTGCTCGATCCGGCACCGCGGGGCGACACCACCGAGGCGGACACCACGCTTTCCAAGCCGGTGCTGACCGACGCCAAGTTCCTGTTCGGTGCCATGGATGCGACGCAAGAGTCAGGGCGGCCCATCGAATTCGGTTTCACCTTTCCCGGCACGGTTAGGATGTATCCATTCGGCGCCGGCGTTCCGGGGCAGCCGAATTGGGTCCGGCGCTATCACCCCATCACGAGGGGTGTGGACCACCACTACGAGGTGAGCTTCCGCTTCGGGCAAAACGAATCGTTCCGTGATGTGACCCGTGACGCCTGGCGTTGGGCATGGGCTGTTCTGAAGCCTCCCTCCCTCCCTCTTGATGTCGATCTTGTCCGGCGGGTGCTGACCGACCACCTGGAAGCGCATGCGGCGACCATCGACGGCAGAACCGGCATGCCCTTCGTCCTCTCCACTGTGTCGGACAGGCTGCAATGGAACTGGACGATGGTGGCGATGGGGTTCGTCGGCAAGGATCTCGAATGCGCCGACGAGTTGTTGCGCGAGGCCGACCGCGATCCGAGCGAACGCGGGCGAAAAATGCGCGAGACCGGCCTCGCTATCATCGATTCCATGATCAAGGCGCTTCCGGCGGTGCCGCTTGAGGCGACCGGTTTCGATCTCAGGACCGGCAAGCCGTGGCGGGGCCGTATGCAAATCTGGCTAGCCCCATATCTTCGCAATGCCAGCGAAGGGATGCATACCGTGCTCGAGGTCTACCGGCGCGAACGCGATCACGGACACCCGCATCCGGAATGGTTTGGCTGGGTCAAATCCTATGCCGATTGGCTGATCCGGCAGCAAAGAAGCGACGGCTCCTTCCCGAGACGCTGGAAACCTGGAAGCAACGAAGTCGCCGAACCGACCGGGACGGCGGGTTATGCTCCAGTTCCGTTCCTCGTCCTGATGTCCAAGGAGACCGGGGATAAGGCGTACCTCAATGCCGCCATTCGCGCGGGCGAGTATGTCTGGTCGAACTGGGGGAACCGGGGTCTTTTCGTCGGCGGCGCCAGCGACAATCCGAACATTACCGACAAAGAGGCCGGAATGCTCAGCCTAGCGGCGTATCTCGATCTCTATGACGCGACCGAAGACAAGCAATGGCTGACCCGCGCCGAGGCGGCGGCGAACTTCGCCGAAAGCTGGATCTGGATCTGGAACTTGCCCATGCCGCTGGATGCGGACGACGCGCGGCTTGACTGGAAGAAGGGCGTGCCGACGGTCGGTCTTCAAGGGATCACGGCGCGTGCCGCAGGTGGAGCGGACGAGTATTTGGATTGGGCCGTGCCCGCCTATGCCCGGCTTTACAAAGACACGGGGGACGCCCACTACCTCGATGTGACCAGCATCCTGTTGAACGACACCAAGTCTATGGTGGCGCTGCCGGGACGCCAATACGACATGAAGGGCATCGGCTGGCAGCAGGAGCACTGGAACATGGGGCCCGGCGGCGCCGGACGTGGCGGGGCGTCGCACCGGCTCTGGCTACCATGGGTTTCGGCGAACCATCTCCACGGGATCATGGAACTGGAAGAGCACGACCCTGCGCTATATGCGATGTTGAGCCACAGCCCGGCCCGAACGCCCGAGGCGAAGTAATCCCGGCGCGGCACGGGAGCTCGGCTCAGCGCCTCTGCCGACATCGGAAATGTGAACGGCTGACAGATGTGCTATTTTGTCTGACAATCACCTTCCTCTGCAAGATGAACCGGTGCCTGATCGGAGCGCTCAATGGGAACGCACAGAATTACCAAACGCGACTTGTTCAAGGGGGCGTCGGCCTTGGGGCTCGCGGCAGGATTGCCCGATTTTGCGCGGAGCGAAGGTATGGTCGACCTCGCCAGCGGACCATTTGCGCCGAGCTGGGATTCACTGATCGCCGGCTATCAGGCACCAGACTGGTTCCGCGACGCCAAGTTCGGCATCTGGGCCCATTGGGGACCGCAATGCGCCCCCGAAGATGGCGATTGGTACGCCCGAAACATGTATCTGCAAGGTCAGGAGCAGTACGACCACCATCTGACGCATTACGGCCATCCGGCCGATACAGGCTTCATCGATGTCATCCGCACCTGGACCGCGGAAAAGTTCGATCCGGACGCGCTTCTCGATCTTTATGTGAAAGCGGGTGCCAAATACTTCGTGGCGTTGGCCAACCATCACGACAATTTCGACACTTTCAATTCCAAATTCCATGGATGGAACGCCACACGTGTTGGCCCCAAGAAGGATATCATCGGCCTCTTTGCCAAAGCGGCGCGTGCTCGAGGTTTGCGTTTCGGCGTTTCCAACCACTCGGCCCATGCCTGGCATTGGCTCCAGGTGGCCTACGGCTACGACCCCGAAGGACCGCGCCGGGGCGAGCGCTACGACGCTTGGTGTCTGACCAAAGCGATGGGCAAAGGCAAATGGTGGGAAGGTCTCGATCCGCAGGAGCTTTATTGCGGGCGGGTGATGCCGCTGCCGGATGGCTTTACCGACGTCAAGGCCGCCACCGAATGGCACGACAAGCACGATCTCGCGTGGGACGAGAGCACGCCGGCGCGCAATCCTGCTTTCGCGCGCGCCTGGTTTTTGCGCTGCAAGGACCTGATCGACAGCTACCGTCCCGACCTCGTCTACTTCGACAACACCGGTTTGCCCCTCGGCCAGACGGGTCTCGACATCGCGGCCCATTACTACAACGCGTCGATCAACTGGCACGGCAAAGTGGATGTTGTGATCAACGGCAAGAATCTTCCGGACGAGCGTTGTCCTGCTTTGGTGAACGACATGGAGCACGGGCTTCGTTCCGTCATCGAGCCGCATGCCTGGCAGACCGACACCTGCATCGGTGGGTGGCATTACAGCCGCCCGCTCTATGAACGGAACGGCTATAGGAGTGCACCCGAGGTCATCCACGAATTGTGCGACGTGGTGTCCAAAAACGGCAATCTGCTGCTGAGTATCCCGGTGCGCAGCGACGGCACTATCGACGAAAAGGAAACCGCAATTGTGGAAGGCATTGCCTCCTGGATGACACGCTTCTCCGAAGCGCTCTACGGCACCAGGCCCTGGAAGGTCGCTGGCGAAGGTCCGACGCAAGTGGTGGCCGGTCAATTCAGCGAGGGCAAGACCAAACCCTTCACCGCGGCCGACATCCGCTTTACGACAAAGGGCGATGCCCTTTATGCGATGACCCTGGGCAGGCCGGAGGCGGACAGTCTGACGATCGCCTCTTTGAGCGACAGCCGCGTCGAACGCGTCGAAGTGGTCGGCGCCACGGCGCCGCTCGACTTCAAGCAGGATAGTGCAGGACTTCACATTTCACTTCCGCCGAATGCAAGCCACGGCTATGGGGTGGCGTTGAAACTGATGGTTACGGGACTGGTCTAGCCCCGCGGCAACAGAGAATCTGTGAGAGGGTTACCGATGCTGCGCGTCACACGGAGAAAACTTTTCACTTCCGCATTCGTCCTGTCGGCTCCAACGCTGCTGGGACGATTCGCTTGGGCCAGCGACGCCGATCTGTTCGGCTGGCCAGCTCGCGATGGTCTCAATCGAGCGAGCGTCGCCGTCGCGCCGCGGGAGCAACTGCTGTTCGATTTCGGTTGGAAGTTCATCTTCGGCAACGGCAGCGATCTATCGAAGGACCTCGGCTTCGGCGCCGGCCAAGGCGACTTTGCCAAAACGGGCGATTTCAAGTTCGCCAAAGCCGGCTTCGACGATGCGACCTGGCGACCGCTAGATCTACCGCATGACTGGGCTGTCGAACTGCCCTTCGTCGATGACGATTCCAGTTTGGGCGACAGCGTGCTGCGATCGCATGGTTACAAGCCTCTTGGCCGCCATTATCCCGAAACCAGCGTCGGCTGGTATCGCCGAGCCTTCGATATTCCAGCGAGCGATCTGCGGCCGACGCATTTGGATTGAGTTCGACGGCGCATTTCGCGACGTGCTGGTCTTCGTCAACGGCTGCTTCATCGGCCGCAACGACAACGGCTACGCGCCGTTCCGCTTCGATCTGACCGATTTCCTGGCCTACGGCGAGAAGAACTATGTCGTGCTGCGCGTCGATGCCAGTTTCGGCGACGGCTGGTTTTACGAAGGGCGCCGGCATCTATCGCCACGTCTGGCTGATCAAGACCGACGCCGTCCATCTGGGCAGGTGGGAGAGCACGGTCCGGCCGGCCTTGAGCGGCAATTTCGCCACGCTCGACCTCGCTACGGTCGTCGAGAACGAGGCGATAAGCGCCCGCGAACGCCAAAGTCAGCTGGAAGATTCGTCGATGCCGACGGAACGACGGTGGCCACCGCCGAAACGCCCGGCAATCGTTGCCGCCCGATGGCGCCGCCGAGTTCACGCCTACCGCGAATCTGGCCAATCCGCGCCTATGGTCCGTCGATTCGCCCAACCTCTATGCCGCCATCGTGACCGTCGAGACGGGACGGCGAACTGCGCGACGGCGAACGCGTCACCTTTGGCGTGCGCACCGCGTTTCGACGCCGACAAGGGCTTCTTCCTCAACGGCAAGCCGCTGAAGATCCAGGGCACCTGCAATCACCAGGACCACGCCGGCGTGGGCGCCGCGCTGCCGGACCGCCTTCAGGCGTTCCGGCTTTCGGTGTTGCGCGAGATGGGATGCAACGCCGTACGCACCTCGCACAACATGCCGACGCCCGGAATGGGTCGACGGCCTGCGACCGCATGGGCATGATGATGATGTGCGAGACGCGCCAGATGAGCTCCAACCCCGAAGGGTTGGCGCAGCTCGAGGCGATGGTCAAGCGCTACCGCAATTCGCCGTCCATCATCTCTGGTCGATCGGCAACGAGGAATGGCTGCTGCAGGACGAGATGGCCGAGCAGGGCGCGAAGATCGCCGCCACCATGGTGCGAGCGCTGCCACGAACTCGATCCCACCCGCGTGGTTTCCGCCGCCGTCAACGGGACCAACGAGAAGGGCGTCTCCGACGCCGTCGACATCATTGGCTTTAACTACAACCTGAGATCTCCCGACGGATTCCACAAGAAACATCCCACGCGCCCGGTCTACGGATCGGAGACCGCGAGCGCCGTTTCAACGCGCGGCGAATATACGACCGACAAGTTGCGCAACCGGTGAGCGCTACGACGCGATCAGCCGGACTGGGGCGAGACGGCCGAGGACTGGTGGACGTTCTACGGCACGCGCGAGTGGGAGGCGGGCGGCTTTGCCTGGACCGGCTTCGATTATCGCGGCGAGCCGACGCCCTATGGCTGGCCATCCATCAACTCGCAGTTCGGCATCGTGGACATGTGCGGTTTCCCCAAGGACAACTTCTATCTACTACAAGGCGTGGTGGGGCAAGGAGCCGGTGCTGCATCTGTTTCCGCACTGGAACTGGGAGGGCAAGGAAGGCCAGGAGATTCCGGTTTGGGTCTATT
>CAWGHR010000020.1:0-110155 GCA_963822275.1 uncultured Alphaproteobacteria bacterium | reverse complement strand
TCGCTGAGATCGTCGTAAGCGCGTCCCAAGGAAAAATGCAGCCCGATGCGGTCGGTGGCTGCGAGCTCGGATTCCTTGCTCAAAAACGCCTCCAAGCCCGCCAATCGTGTATCGTCGGGCTTGAATTTCCCAATACGGGCGAGGTTCAGGTGGGAGCGCACTTCACCTCCGTGCAGTGCGAATGCGCGTTCGAACACTTCGCGCGCTTCGTCAGCGCGACCGATGCTCAAATGTGATCCGCCGAGCGCAGTCAGGGCTTCCAGGGAGGCGGGAGCCAATTCGACGGCTCTCTCGTTCGCGCGCGCTGCGTCTTCGAGTCTGTTCAGATCGGCCAGAATGCGTGCGTTGGTCGTGTGATGTTTGGGATTCTCCGGGTCGAGCGCAATGGCCTTGTTGATTTCGTCGATAGCGGCATTGGTCCAGCCGTCTTCGAAAAAGACCAATGCCAGCGCGCCATGGGCCTCTGCGCTGTCGGGCTTGAGCGCGGCTGCGCGAGCGAGCGCGGAAGTTGCGAGCGGCCGCTCGCGCAGGCGCCGCAGGGACTCGCCGAGCGCGAGAAACACCTCGTGATCGTTTCCATTCAGGGCCGCGGCGTGGGCCAGGCTGAGCTTCGCGTCTTCAAATCGTTCGAGACGAATAAGTGCGAGACCGCGATTGCGGTACGCTTCGAAATGGCCGTCGGACAATGCGAGGGCGCGGTCGAACGCGGCCAGCGCCGCGTTCGGATCGTCCATGGCCAGCCTCACGACGCCGGATTGCACCAACGCGTCGACGTAACTTGGCCTCAGACGGATCGCTTCGTTCAGTGCAACGAGAGATTCGGCAAGGCGCGTCTGCGCCTTTAGCGCCAGACCGAGGTTGAAAAGCGCTTCCGGATGGCCCGGCGTGATGGCGAGCGCGGTGCGATAGCAGCGCTCGGCTCCAACCGCGTTTTCCCTGAGCAGGCAAAGATTACCAAGGTTTGTGTGTACGGAAGCGGAATTGGGTTTGATCACGATGTACTCGCAGAATGCGCGTTCTGCGCCCTCGTGATCGCCAAGCTGCGCGAGAGAAAGTCCAAGAATTTGCAGCGCCGGCGCCAGCTGCGGCGCTTCGGCCAGAATGGCCCGGCAGATTGTCTCCGCGGCTGCGAATTGTCCGGATCTCAAGAGGCGTTCGGCCTCCTGCAATCGCGCCTGCAGCGGGCCATTTGGGCCGGGGATGTTTTTCCGAAGGCTCATCGCAAACTATTCTCCCAACGCTGATAGCAGCGGACCGAGATGCGCCGCATACTTTCGTCCACGGCCTATGGACGAATTGTAGATCGGCTCGCGCACCTGCAAAACGCTGGCAGTGTTTACGGGCCTCTAAGTCTTGTGAAATTGCATGCAGTGTGTGTCCCAGTTGAGCCCGCAATGAGAAATCAGCCGCCGCGCCTGACCTTCAAGGTCCTCCACCACAACTTCATAGTGCACGTCCAGAAAACTCCCGGCCGGCAAAATGCTGCGCCAGTGTTCCATCAGCTTGGTCTGTGCGCGATGGTAGCGGCCAAGCGTGCTAAGATCGGTCGAATAGGGAACGCGCCGACCGAACGACGTCATAAAGCAGGACAGGCACGTATCAACGGGGTCGCGCTCGCAGTGAATGATCTTGGCGTTTGGCAGCACCGCGTGGATGAGGCCGACCAGAAGAGCATTTGCCGGAAGCTTGTCGGTGACACGCCAACGCCCGCCGGCCAAAGGCTTAAGGCGCGCCAGATATCGTTCGCCGATCGCCGTCAGATCTTTGGGCACGAGGGCGCAGAGACTGTCGGGGAAGGCTTGGGGCTGCGGTGCGAGTACGGCGTCGACGGACAGACGGAAATGGTGGAGCTCTCCGCCGGCGGAAACAGAGGGGTGACTGGCGAGTATTTGCTCTACCAGCGTCGTGCCCGATCGCGGCATCCCGACAATGAAGATCGGAAGCTCGGACTCAGTCCCGTTTCCGCTTAACCGTTCTAGGAACGCGGGTGACACAATATCCTGGATTCGCGCAAGCGTCGCCAGCGTCGCTTGTTCGTCATAACCCTTCTTGGCGTGTTCACTTGCATTGGCGATGGCGAAATGCCGGAAGGCCTGTTCGGTTCGACCGATGTCGTCATAAGCTTTTCCGAGAGCGAAATGAAGGGGTGCGGGCTTGGGCGCAGCGGGTTCAACCGCAACAAGTTTTTCTATTTTCGCAAGGAGCGGATGGTCCTGCGTGAAACGTGTTATCTCTGCAAGTTCGAAGAGTGCCGTCGCGTTGGCGGGATCGAGGCTCAATGCGTGGCGAAGAACGGCGTGCGCCTCGTCGAAGCGGCCTTCTATCTTGAGGATATTGCCGAGGTGCAAATGTACATCCGGCCGTTCGGGCGCGCGTTCGCGCGCGCGCATCAACGCGCTGTTCGCCTCGTGGGCGCGACCAAGCTGGGCAAGGATGCCCGCAACAAGGAGGATCGCGTCAACGTTATCCGGTGCTAGGGCCGCTGCGGCATTCGCCTCTGACAGTGCCTCGTCGAGGCGATACTGCTCCACGAAGATATGCGCCAAGGTCGCGCGTGCGCCGGCGTCGTCCGGCGATATTTTGGACCAGTTCCGCGCTTCGGCTTCCGCCTCTGCGTATTGGTTGGTCCGGCGCAAAGACAGAACCAGCGCTTTCGTAACTTCGATGTTCGGGGACTTGGCTTGCAGCGCGCGGTTGAAGCAGAGGATCGCTTTTTCGTGCTGCCGGTCGTTCGCCAGCATGCATCCCAGAAAATAATGAGGTTCGTAACGGTTCGGGTGCAAGCTCGCTGCACGGCAAATCAAGGCAAAGGCTTCGTTGGGCTTGCCCCGCTTAGCCGCCTCGATGCCGGCTTCGATCAGCTGTTCCATGGACTGCACCATATTTCTACGCAAGTGTCCGTCCTACAAAGCGAAACGGCGGCCAAAAGGCCGCCGCTCGCATTCCAATGTCTCCAGGTGGTAATCAGAGTTTCGCCGTCACGCCGACGAAGAAGCGCCGGCCGATGATGTCGTAAAGTGCTGGGTCCGTGCCGTCTTGTTGGCTCGGATTGTATTGCCGCGGCTGCTGATCCAACACATTGTTCACGCCGGCCCGCAAAACCAGGTAGTCGGTGATGGCATAATTGCCGAACACGTCGATGTAGAACGTCGCGGGTACGCCGGTTACCTTGCCGATGCCATACGGATAACCAGACCAACCGACCAGCGACAAGGCGTTCTTCATCGCGCCGATATAGCTGATCCGCGTGCCCAAACTGAAATTTAGCAGCGGCACGTCCCATGTCGTGCCCAACTGCGCTTTGACTTTCGGGAACGCATCATCTGTGTTCAAACCGATGTTGACCGGCGAGGCTGTCCCGATGGTACCTGCATAGTCGGCCCCTTGGCCTGCCGCCGAGCCCTGGACGATGAACGTGTCCAGCCATGTCCCGCTCAGGTTGAACGCCAGGGCACCCCACATCGGATCGGCTTCCATCGTGTCGTGGAGATCGATTGCCCAGTTCACCGTCAGATCGACGCCGTCAAGGGTGTTCTTGTAAAGATTGGTCTCATGCTGGTTGAGGGTGATCGAGCTGCTCGACCGGGCCGCCGCCAGTTTCTTGCAATTCGGGTTCGATGGCGAATAGGTGGGGTTGGTTCCGTCGGCGTTGAAACAGCCGTACAAGATGCCGTTAAGATCGACACCGATGGGCGCGTGGAGGTCGATGTTCCAATAGTCGACCGTAGCGCTCAGGTTGGCGAGCCACGGGCTCGCAAGCCGCGATTGCCAGGACGCTCCCACCGTAAACGTGTCGGCCGTCTCGGGGCTGAGATCGGGATTTCCGCCCGAATTGAGCGTCATCTGGCTGCTGCCCTGGCTGAAGTGCGGATCGCCTGCACCCTGCGCCGTGCACAGTGCCAGTACTTGCGCCGCGTGCGGTCCATTGCGGAACGGTCCGTCGGCGTTACACGGATCGGCATAGGTCGGAGAATTGCCGAAGGTCGAGGTGTAGAGTTCGGAGATATTCGGCATGCGCGTCGCCACTTCGTACGAACCGCGCAACGTCAAGCCATAAGCGACACTCCAGTCGCCTTCCGCCTTCCATGTCCAGGCGTTGCCATGGGTCGTCTTAGCTTGTTCGGTCAAGCGTCCGCCGACGGTCATGGAGGCCGATTCCGCCCACGGCACGTTCTTCAGCAAAGGCACATAAAGTTCGCCATAGGCTTCCTGATCGTAAACCGCGCCCTTTGTCGACTTGCCGGGCGTGAACCCGGACACATCGCCGGATGCAAGCAGCGGGTCCGCGATGTATTGATAGGTGTATTCACGATAATCCGAACCCACCGAGAACGCCGCCCGCCCGGCCGGCATATCCCACAATGTACCATTGATGTCTGCTTCGACATTGGTGAAGGTCGAATTGGCCTCATCCTTCGTGACACGCCCGATATAATCGAGCGATGCCTGACTAAATTTCAACGGCCCAAACGGGTTGAATCCGCAATATCCGGGATTGACTGGATCTGCCGCCGCGCATTCAGGCGTATTCGCCTTGCCGAACAGCAAATTCTCTACGGCCGAGTTCGATACGTTGCCGTTATATATCCCGATGGTGTCGTTCCGCCCATATGTTGCAAAGACGTCGAACTTCATCCCAAGCGGCAGATCGCCCTTGAGCCCGGCGGTTTCCTGAAAGACATCGTTGGTATTGGTCTGCAGGCGCGGCCCCTCAGCCAGGAAGCGAGTAACCAACAGGAAATCCGCACCTGCCCCAGCCGTCGTCGTACCCTTGAAAGGCGTCGTGCCGCTGCGGGTGGCCAAAAGAGCTGCCAAGTCCGCGGGAATGTAGGGATTGTTTATCGGCACGACATATCCGGACGTGCCTCCCTGGCCGCCATCGGGCGCCGAGACCGACGTGGTCGGCGCCGGGGTTGGAGCGAGTGACAACGACGAAGTATAGTTGGTGAACTTGACCTGCATATAAGCCGTCACCGAATCCGAGATAGCGAAATGGCCGGATCCCATGATGTTCTGGCGCTGCAGCGGGCTGCTCAGCAAATTTGGCGGCTGGAAATTATAGGAAAACGACTTACAATTCGCCGGCGTCGTCGGATCGGCGCAGAACAGCTTCGCTGGATAGTTCGAGGGCCCCTTATAGTTATAGACACCGCCCGGGCCGCTCGCGCCGCCGAAGTCGAACAGCGTCCCATCGGAATTGAACCCCAAAGTGTCCGTGTTGAGCACGGAACCGGCCGGGGCGCCGCCATGTGCCGCAAAATAAGTGTCGATCGCCGATTGGCTTACGTCGTTTCCCTTGCTGTGCGGGAAAGAGCCCGTTGGCGAACGGCTGGTCAGGCTGGTCGCCTGATCGGCGAAGGGGCGGGCCGAATCATAGACCGGCGCACGATAGGCATAATCGTAGGACAACACCATGTTGCCCTTGTCTCCCGCGAAATTGCCGCCAAGCATGACCGATTCCGCGTTTTGGACGTCGTCGCCCTTATCGCTCACGCCAGCCTGCGCATCGGCCTGAACGCCCTGGAAGTCGTCCTTGGTGATGAAGTTGATGACGCCGGTGATCGCGTCGGGACCGTACACCGCCGAGGCGCCGCCAGTGATCAGTTCGATACGCGAAATCATCGCTTGCGGAATGGTCTGCAGATCGACAGTGCCGTCCGCAAACGACGGCGCCACGCGGCGACCATCCATGAGAACGACAACACGGTTGGGACCCAAGCCGCGAAGGTCAACTGCTTGTGCGCCGGGAGCGTTGAAAGCGCTTTCCGAACCACCCCCCGGAGGATTGTTGGAACCCTGCGACACGCTGGCGACGACCTGCGGCAATGTATTCAAGGTCTGCTGGATTTCGATGGCGCCGGTCGATTTTATGGTATCTGCGGAGACCGTCGAGAGCGGGCTGTCGCTGGAGAAGTCGCGATTTGGAATGCGCGATCCGGTCACCACGACGGTCTCGGTCGTATCTGACGTTTGGGCGAAGGCAGCGCCGGCACAATCCACCACTGCAACCGTGGCCACCCCGATCAACAACTTTGAGCGTAGACTGCGATGAAATTTGAACATTGGAACCCCCTTTGATTGCGTGTAACGGCATCGTGCCGCATCTACCGCTGTGCGATATTCGCGAGCACGCTGAGCATTTGTGCACGCTACCGAACTCCCGAAATCACGGAGCTAAAATTCATTGCGCAATTGCAACGAAATAGTTTTTCGATTGAAAAATCGGAACTATGCAGATTGCGGATCAAACGACGTCAAGCCGGAGCGCGTTCACGAAAAATCGAACAGATACCGGTGTGGCGTTCCGTTCTCACGCCGTCGCTGGGCCTTGCAACTGTATCTAGCGACATTCCGGCCCGAATTTTGTCGTCAAGCTGGTTTGTTAATTCGTTGCAAACCTGAAAGCGTTTGTAACTCATGAAGACGCGCGATCGGGCATCAGATCGCGGCGGAAATTCCGACCACAGCGGTTCATGCGTCTTCTCGACAAAGTCGCCCAAACGACCAGACCGATCATCGTCAGGACGTTCGCCGACGGCCATACTTGGTGTTTTCCCGGCGCGGACGCGCTGGCGGATGACATTCGCCAATGCCCGCTTCGTTATGTGCTGCACGACGAGGTCACGGAGATTTGCACGCAACTGGCTTTCGAATCCGATACCGTTCTTAGTTCTTCAATCGCGTTGCTGAGGATTCCCGCGCCGCGGCTGTGGCTTGAGTTTGTCGGTATCGCCCGCAAAAAGGTTTTTACGGACCTTGGTCGCGCGGATGGCGATCCAAATTCGTGTCCGCAGCAGCGCGTTGGCTTGCTGGTCACATGTGATGAACGCGGCAGAAAAGGATCGATTAAAGCCTGCTGGGACAGCGAGGCGGGCGATGAACTTGATGTTGCGCCATTCGCTATTGAATTCGATTTTGACGACGAATTATTCTCTAAGCGCGGTTATGCCACCGTAGACGGCACGAGCATCGGGGTGAGTATAGGCGATTGCCCTGCACTAGATGCTCTTTACAATTGTGTGCGCTTTAACCTTCACCCGGAATGGCATCGCTATTACAGGACTCGTGCAACTACGGAGTTTCGCTTTCGTCACACTTTGCAGGATGCCTTGAAGCCGTTGCTCGAAGACGTTCCTTTCCTGGCGGCGTTCTGCCTTTTGCTGATTTCGAAAGGCCCTGTGTGTCCACAACCTTGCGATCGTTCGGGTATTAACAGGCAGCGTGCACGCCGGGGCCGACCGGCTCTGCTGGATCACGTCGAGCTGACAATGAACCTTGGAGAAATCGACCGCACTCGGCATAGCACCGACTCTTATCGTTCCGCACCGCGTCTGCACTTTGTGCGCGGGCACCTGGTTCATCGCCGGGGTACCATTTTTTGGCGGACCTCGCATATGCGCGGCAAACCGGAAATCGGATCAATCCATACCAGAACGATTTCTCTGCAAATGGCCGCGACCGGAAGCTGACATATTCAAGTAGTCGCGCCGTCCGATTCTTTTGCTGGTGCAGAAATCAGCGATTTAATCCCGCGCTTCAGTTGGTGACCGTCATCGGAGAGGAATATGGCGCCGCGTCGCCGATCATGGGGATGCGAACACATTCGTAACAGGCAAATGTGCTCGGCCACCGCTTCACACTCCGGCGCGCGCGCCAAATAATCAATCGAGCGGGACATTGTTGCCGTACTTGTTCCACTGAAGAAAGCAAGCTCCTTAACGCTCGCGCCCTCATTCTCGCACACACATAAGAACGTCAAGATATCTGTCAGGTTCGCGCCAGGTACCCGCAATTGCAACATTCTTACGGCTTCCAGTATCGACTTACAGCCGGCGCTTGGACGCATGGTCTATTTCCTACCGCTCGTTACCTGAAAGAGGAGCGGTGTAAATTGCGCCGCCGATTCTCCATGCGCCTTGCGCTCGCGTCGGTCGCGCATCTGCAACTGCGCTGTTGCGTAACGCGTCCTTACTTGCTCCAGCAAAGATTCAAGTTGCCGTTGATGTTCGGCTGCCTCCGCATAGTCGACGGCATCGATATCAATGACAATTTGCGCACGCAGTTTCATGGTTGTCGCCGGTAAATAAATTTGGATAGCTCCGACATCGCCATCGGCTAGCCTTTTTGCGAACTCACTGCAGACGGATAAGTCAATTTTCCGCCGAAATAGCACTCGATCGCCTCGATCCTTTGGTTCCGCAGCCGAAGATACTCCACGTTGCGGAAGGATTTTCCGTTCATGGTGTGGCAAAGATATTTCACGAGCGCCTCATCGCCTTTTATCGTCACCAGTTCCAGATCGAATCCCTTGAGAAAATCGATTTGGGTGTCCCAACAGTCTTTTTTGAAGGCGGTTTTGCCGATGTGATCGTCAACGGGACTTGAAAAGGTAAAATCGTCGGCCAGTATCGCAGCGAAAGGACCCCATTCCTTGTCCTTTCTTTCCCACAATTTGTACCACTTGCGGATGACTGACTCATTTGCCGAAGCCCCGCTGTCCGACAGATCCGCGCTCGCAGCTTCCGTCATGAGTGCTGCTCCTGCCAATGCATAAGCGCCGGCTTCGAAAATTTTGCGACGTGACATTGCAGTTGCCGACATGATGTTTTCTCCCTCAGACGCGCTAACAGTCCGGCGCCGGATAGTCTCCGGTTTGGCCTCAAGATTTCGCCCGTTCGAATCCGCTGTAGCCGGGCTAGCGTTGGTACGTGTCGCCTGTTCGTCGCTAGAGCGGTGAGCCCGCATACCATCGCAGTGCACTCCCAAAAGGCGTTGCCGGCGGATTGCCAGTATACCAACTAGTTGGTATACTGCTAGCTAGAACCAAATTGTGTCAAGAGGCTTTGTGGTTGATTTGCATCACAAATCAAAGATTAAGCTGCTAGAGGCGGCCCTGAATGTGGTGCGCACCAAGGGATATGGTGCGACGCGTGTGGAGGATATTTGCGCTGCCGCCGGGATTACGAAAGGCAGTTTCTTCTACCATTTCGAGAGTAAGGAGGACCTGGCCCTCGCCGCTGCCGCCTATTTTGATGAAAAGTCGCGACTTTTTTTTGAACAGGCACCCTATAGTAAACTCGTCGATCCCCTCGAACGAATTCTGGGTTACATCGATTTCCGCAAAACTCTCATTCGGGGCGAAACGCACCGGTTCACCTGCTTCGCCGGAACAATGGTTCAAGACGTCTTTGATACGCATCCGGCGATTCGTGAGGCCTGTGGGTCAAGTATCTTCGGCCAAGCGAGAACCCTTGAGGCGGATATTGAGGCCGCGATGCGCCAATGTCCCTGCGAGGGTCACTGGACCGCAAAAAGCCTGGCGCTTCACATGCAAGCAGTTGTCCAAGGCGCGTTCGTCCTTGCGAAGGCGGAGCAGGGTCCCGATGCGGCACTCGACTGCATCGATCATCTGCGCCGGTACATAGAGCTCCTTTTCGCACATCGCGCACTTCGTTGCGTGTCGCCTGCCCCAATGGCGCCTGCGCCATCACAAAGCGACTGAAGACGGGCGCACGCGCAATCCGCTCGCGCACCGCTCTGCGCTTACGCGCTGTCGACAATTGTTGTGCGCATATCTTTAAGGGGTCATGTTCCCCTTTCGCGATCGCGCCCGACAGATATTCGCGGAGCGCATGATTCCCCAAGACTTCGTGTTTGTCCCTCGTTAGGCTTTCCGCCGCCGCGTCTTGGCGGGAGGTTTGCGAGTGTCGAAACAATTACCCAGCTTTGTGTACAGCTATCGCGGCTCGATCCATGGGATACCATGGCGTGAAATTCGGGTTGCGCTAAGCAAGCAGCTGGAACGCGGTGCAGTTTTTACGCTGACAATAACCTGCAATACAGTCGAGAAGACGTCGTTGCTTCAGCAAACCGATGCGGCGCGACCAATGGCCGAGAAACAGAGTGCTGTCGTTGCACAGGACATTTCTGTCAAGCCGAAAAAGCGGCCGACGATGATCGATGTTGCACGAGAAGCGAATGTGTCGATTTCCACCGTGTCTCGGGTGTTGAGTAACAAATGGCCTGTCAGCTCTATGCTTTACGAGCGCGTTGAAGCTGTGGTGAAGCGGCTGGACTACACACCGAATGAGGCGGCGCGGGCCATGGTGCAGAGCAAATGTCGAAAGACAGAAGGGCGGCTCGGTTCAGAAGACGTCTTCGCAATCGTCGATACGGGGTCAGCAGTCCCCGAAGCGATGAACGGTAATGCCTCGAACTTATCGAATCACAGCTAACGGCACGGTGGAAGCTACTCGCAGCCAGAAAATATTCGGTTGGCTTCGGTACGGAAGCAATGCCTCCTGCATGTTCGACGGCAATTTAAATTGCGGGGCGCTCTTCTTGTCCGGCGAGGCTCGCTTGGCGCACGCATTGTTGTGATGACGTTGCGGTAGTGCGTGGCAAAAAACTTCAATGTTGCGTTGTTGCTTATTTGTCGAACCTCAAGATCATTTAGCGGACTCTGCTAGGAACTCCAGGATTCCCCAAGAACCGCAGCCTCACGCGAGAGTACACGTGACAACGCTTACTAATTGCATTCGCAATTGTAAGACGCGTGGCGGCGACCGGCTGGATAAAAACATCCTAGGAGGGAATGCGTGAACACTCTCGAAAATCAAGTGACATCAAATATATGGGTTCGAAAACTGCTTCGTAGCGCTCTACTCGGCGGTGCGTGCATGGTACCGTTAGCAACATGGCCCGCGGCGGCGCAAGACGCAGACCAAAGTATGGAGACGGTCGTCGTGACCGGCCTTCGCGGATCCTTGCAGAAGGACCTCGACATAAAGAGGGATTCGCTCGGATTGGTCGATGCGATTTCCGCCGAAGACATTGGCAAATTTCCGGATTCCAATCTCGCTGCTGCCATGCAGCGCATCCCCGGCGTCTCAATCAGCCGCGCATCGAACATGGGCTATTCTACGACCGGTGCTTCCACACAGCCAACAACGACCGGCGATGCCACATCGATCACAGTTCGCGGCTTCGGTCCGAACTTCAATGACACGCTTTATGACGGGCGCACGATTTCCACGGCCGTCGGCAGCCGTGCCTTCGACTTCAGTGCCGTCAGTTCCGATTTCGTGCAGGAAATCGACATCTTGAAATCGCCCGACGCCACATTGTCTGCAGGCGCGCTCGGCGCGACCATCAATGTCAAATTTCCAAAACCCCTCGATCATCCCGGTTTGAAGTTCGTTGCTTCCGCTTCCACGACCTATTCGCCGGAGGACGGCCACCCGACGCCGAACGGCGATGTGTTGTTCAGCGACACCTTTGCCAACGACACGTTCGGGATTCTGGCCGATGTGGCTTTCACGGATACCAAAACCCTGGCGAACCACGACAGCACGCAAGGCTGGGAAGGGACGCATTTGGATCCCTGCCAGCTCGCCGGCGCGACAACGGCTTGCGGCGCCACGCTGACGCCGAACACCGCCGTGAACAACTGGTACCTTCAGGATTACGGCGTTTATCAGGAACACGACAACGAACAACGAATCAACGGGCGCTTCGTCACGCAATGGCATCCGTCCGACAACGTCTTGATCACTTTGAACGACGACTATGCCCGCGATATGCTTCACCAGGATCAATACGGCTATAGCATCTGGTTCAATCAGGGCAGTTTGAGAAATGTTCAAACCGCCTCCGATGGAACGGTGATCAACTTCGTCCAGCCGGGCACCCCCACCGATTTCCAGGGACAGTTCAACGGACAGACGCAGCAGACCAACGAAATCGGCTTCAATGTGAAGTGGGACGTCAACAGCAAGCTGAGCGTTGTTCTCGACGGTGATACGAGTTTGTCGTCATTGAATCCCGGCGGTCAGTTGACCAGTATTGACTCCGATGTTGGCTATGGGCCCTCCAAGGCTGGAGGCACGAACGGCACCAATGTCGGGATCGTCATCGGCTCCGGCCACACCCTGGCGTACCCGTCCGGCATCGGCCCCAACGGCAATGCGTCGATGTTCATCGACAATGGCCTGATCGGCTCACACGTTCTACCCATCACCATCGACGAGAACCGGAACCTGGTGAACCAGGTAAAGCTGGAAGGAGACTGGACGGAAGGAAAACTTCAAATCAAAGCCGGCTTCCAATTCGTCGGGAACCATTTCAATACGCGGGCCTATAACGACTTCACCAACAACGACTGGCAGGCCTATTCCGGTTATGGTTCGCTGTCGAACAATTTCTTCCAGCTGTCCGACACATGTACGACAGCGTTTCCCTGCCCTGCCGGGAACCCTGCGGACCCGTATCTCGGCCAGCCGGCCGGCGTCGCCTTGAACCAGAGCTGGTTCACGAAAAGCTTCAGCACGGCCGGATTCATTCCGGGTTGGAACGGCGCCGGCAACCTGCCGACGCGCATCCTGCAATTCAATCCATTCACGGTGCTCAACTATCTGCAGAGCCTGGGCAACCCGCAGACGAAGGTCATCCCGGGTTACAATGGCGTTGCGGGAGGGTGCTGTAATCCTGCATTTAACGGCATTTACAGCACGGTTCTGGTCCCGGGCGCTTACCAGCAGATCTTCGAAGACAACTATTCGGGATATGTGAGTGCTTCCACCGACACGCAGATCGACAACATGCCGTTGAAGATCAGCGCCGGTATCCGCGAAGAGTACACGAACTTTTCAACGACCGGGTTGGGGCAGCAGCCGACATCGCTGACGGTTCAGGCGTCGGATCACACGGCGTTCAATACGAGTTTTGGCCCGCAATCGTCGATCACGCGATCCAACAGTTACCAATACTTGCTGCCCAATCTCGATCTCGCTTTGCAGGTGACGGATGAATTGCAGTTGAGGGCCGACGCGTCACGGACCATGACGCGTCCGCCGTTCTCGATCGGCGCCAATCCGGTTCTCAGTCCGGTCTTGAGCTTTCCGGCGGGCGAGCGGGTTGGAGGACTGCAAGCGACTGGTGGAAATCCCAATCTTTTACCGTTCACGTCGGACAACCTCGATCTCAGCGTAGAATGGTATTATGCGCCGAATTCCTATGTTTCGGTCGACGGTTTCGTGAAAACTGTGACCAACTTTATCGTCGGCGGCTCGGTCCAGCAGCCGATCAATGGCGTGATCGATCCTACAACCGGCCAAGTCGCGACATGGAACGTCACTTCCTATGTCAATGGTCCGACGGCCAACGTCTATGGCGGCGAATTTGCGGTCCAGCATGTCTTCGGGGACAGCGGTTTTGGCTTCCAGGCGAACGCGACCGTTGTCGGCACGAACAAGCCTTATAATCCGCTCAACACCAACATCAGTGCGTTTGCCGTTACAGGTCTGGCCGACTCCGCCAACATCGTGGCGTTCTATGACAAGGACGGGTTCCAGTTCCGGGTCGCGGCCAATTGGCGCGACACGGAGTTGGATAGCTTCGGTCAGAGGCAGACCACAGGCCTGTTCGGTGAGGAACCGACCATCGTCAATCCCAGCACACAGATCGACATGAGCACGAGTTACGACATAACAGACCAGGTGAACGTCTACTTCGAAGCGCTCAACCTCAACGATGCGACCTACAGCACCCATGGCCGCTTCTCTGAGCAGCTGCTGGACGTCGTTGCCTATGGCCGCCGCTTCACCCTCGGCCTCCATTATAAACTGTAAACTCTCCGCGACTGGGCAGGGGCCGCCAAGAAAACTTGGCGGCCCCATTCTTCGTTTGGAGGTGACAATCGTCGAAGACACCAAGAGAAGCTGCGTGTCCGGGCTTGTCGTTTCCCATCGCCGTTTTTCGGCAGGTCCCCCCTTCCGTCACGCGGTCATTGAGTCCTTCGGGGCGCCGCTATATTGCAGCCAAGACCTTCTAATTCGTTATTGTGCAACCGCCTCGTCGTAGGCCGCCTGAAGCCGGGCAAAAATGGAAGCTTTCGGCGCCGGTGCGCCCCAGGTGGAGATGCCGTAGCTCGTTCGTGAGTTGGCGGTAGGTTCGCAAAAATAGCCAATGCGTTGGGCACAGAAGTGCACGCAACTGACAAGAATTGGAATCGCACTATTCCCCAAGAATTGGCGGCGACCTCAACCAGGTGTGATTTTTCGCCGCCAAAATTTCGTATTACCCTCGTGCTCGAGGTTCGAGCATGAAATTACGTGCACAAATCGTCGTCGACATCGAAGCTGCAAATTATGCGGAGGCGGCCGAACATCAGCGACACCTGGAATTGCTACTGGAAAATTTAAGGGCGCGTTACCCGACGGCGCAGTTGCAGATACGCGAACGACGCGAGCGCAAGGCCCATCTAGCGCCGGATGCGCACTTTACGCCGCGCATTATTCGGGTCACGAACGAAAGGAAGTAGGTCATGCGAGTGAATGCCGGCTGTCGGAATGCGCTGAAAGCGGTACCGATGATTTGGCTATTGAGACCCGGCGCTGGACTTGCGGATATTACGTCCTTCCTAATTGTATGTGATAATGAAGGCGTGAGCGTCAAGCAGCTCGCTTACCTCGGGGGAACCAGTACGGCGACAATATCCCGCTCGATAAATTATTTAGCCCGATCCCCGGAGTGTGCCTCGATCGCCGACCACTTGTGCCTTCTCCGCCTATCTCTACATCCCAATGACGGGCGCCGCCGAGCCGTTTTCCTCACAGATGACGGACAACACTTGAAGCGCGATATCGGCGCGCTGTTTTCTTCGCAAGTCACAACGTCAGGCGGCGCAACTCCATAAATAGGTCGGCTGCCGGCCAGCGGTAGCGAATCTGTCCTCGTACCGATCAATCCGATTTCCGGCTTGCCGCCTGACGATGATTGGTTCGGCCGGATGGTTGATCTGGCCGTTCGAGCGACTTTGTCGAGAAGGCGCATAGACCATTGCAGCAGGATCTTTCGCTACAACCCGATGCTTGATCGCAAGTCTTCGCAAGCAAAAAAAGCTTGCAGATTTGCAACGATTTAACAAATGGATTTGACGGGCGAGTTCAGATTGGAACGGCGGTAGGCGCAGTTGTAAGGCCTCGCAATGGCACATGAACGGAACGACACGCCCGTGTCCGTTCGATCTCTCGTCATTGCGCTCCACCCTCGATGCAGCTTCATCCGCAATTCGCATCACTCCAATCCCACAATCGAAAAGCTATTTCGTAGCAACTCCGCATTCAATTCTAGCTCCGAGGTATCGATTGCCCGGTAGCATGCACAAGGAGAAACGAAACACCGAATCTGTGCTGGAGTTAAATGTCGATGTCGTTGGAGGCGATACAAACGGAGACTGTTCATGAGGCCCAACCGGGCGGCCCCTCTAGAGCATTCCTGGCCCGGGAAGAATGTTTCCAATCCTCGCCATCTCATCCTGTATGGGAAAAGCAATATGACAGTGCAGGAATTAGTTTCGTCATTTCAGGGACGTTTGATTACCACAGCCAGGTCGGAAAGATAACGGCCGTGCCCGGCACGGTCGTGTTCAACAATTGTGACGAGTATTGCAGCATTCATCACTTGAACAACTTCGGCATTCGACGACTGGCAGTATGGTACGACAAAGGGTTTTTGGAGAAACTTGCCGAAGCGCATGAACTCTCCGAAAAACAATTTCGTTTTGTCGCGCTGCAGCCGGGAAAAGTCGCGACCAATATGTTTATCCAGTTGCTGGCGTTGGTCAAAGGTTGGGGCGATGTTGAAGACATTGCGTACACTTTGGCTGTCGCGGCGCTGACCGCCCAGGGGGAACGCGGTTTCGCCAGAGGCGTTTCGGGTCGCGATCGAGGGCGTATAATCTCTGCCGTCCGCCACATTGAGAATTCGTACTGTGAGGAGTGCTCAGTCGATAGGCTCGCGGGCATATCTGGTCTAAGCCGCGATTATTTCATGCGCCTTTTTAAGGCAGTCACCGGTCAAAGCGCCAATCAATATGTCATCAATACCAGATTGCGCGCGGCGGCTCTTCGTATCGTCGAAACGGACGAACCATTCTCGGATATCGCGCTCGGTGTTGGCTTCAACGATATCTCGCATTTCAACACCTGTTTCCGTATGATCTTCGACTGCGCGCCGCGCCAAATGAGAAGGAGGCGGCTTGCCCTGGCCCTATCGCGGACATAGCCGGTTTAAGGAATTACATTTGACCTGATTGGGCCTGATCGGGCCATGAAAATTGAGAGTAGTTGGTTTGGAAAGAAGTTTGGCTATGTCGAAGAAGAGGTTGGGTCCGGAGCAAATCGTTCGGCTTGGGTGCTGGCGGATACGCCGCGCGGGCGCTCGGGTATGCAGAAACTAGAACGTCTGATCGATGCAATCCCATCGCACCGAATTTGCACTAGCGGAACACAGAACAGCCTTGATCTTGTATAAAGTTATCGAAACAGGCGCATCTGCGATCACCGCAAACCGGTCAATAAGAAACCATATTGAGCGCCGATATTGGGGTCTGTGCTCGCCGGCTGTTTCGACTACCGCACGGAATCCGGTTTGGTAGTTGCCGTACCGGAGTGTGTGCTCTTTGGGAATCTTGGCGAGCGGTTTAGCTGCCGCCATGGAACGACCGCCGGAAACAAGTGCCTCGCTGTGACGCTCAACGAGCGACTGCTGGAGGAGGCAGCCAACGAGTACGAACTCGATGATGCCCGTTTTCGTGCGGTCGCGTTACCGCAAAACGGATCGGCGGTCGCGATATTTGGAAAAATGCGCAAATTGGCCATGCGGCGTGATAATAATGAAGACGACACATACATGCTCGCCGCCACGGCGTTGCGAGCAAGCCAAGCGCGTCTTGCGCCCACGACACGAGAGCGGGAACGCATTTTGCCGGTCGTGCGATATTCGATTCTTCGTATGACGAACCGTGTTCACTGACGACGCTTGCCTATATTGCCGGTATAAGCCGCTACCATTTTGTCCGGCTACTTAAGGAAGTGATCGGACAAACCCCGAACCGATATGTAATCAATACCGCATACGTGCGGCGGCAAATCGGCTTCTCGACACGAAATTATCTATTGCCGAGATCGCGCAAGACTTTTGTTTTGGGGACATTTCGCACTTCAACGCCTGCTTCCGGGCACATTTTGGCTGCGCCCCCAAACGGTGGCGACAGAGTATAAACTAGAGCAAGATTTCCCGGGATGGAAACATCTCGTACCGAAACCACTCCCTGCTATGGCCGCGGCCGAGAGCCGAGTTATTCATGCGGTCACACTGTCGGGCACCGCTGCCAACGCAGCAAACAGCAGTTCAATACCGCGCTTAAGTTGGTGACCGTCATCGGTGAGGAACACGGCGCCGCGTCGCCCATCATGGGGATGCGAACACATTCGAAATAGACCCATGTGGTTGACCGCCGATTCGCTCGCCGGCGATCTCGCCAAGTAATTGATCGAGCGGGACACTGTCGCCGTACTCGTCCCACTGAAGAAAGCAAGTTCCTTGACGCAGGCGCCTTCATTTTCGCACACACATAAGAACGTCAAGATATCCGTCAGGTTTGCGCCAGGCACCCGCAATTGCAACATCCTTACGGCTTCCAGCATCGACTTGCAGCCGTCGTTCGGGCGCATGGTCTATTTCCTACCGCTCGTTGCTTGAGAGACGCGCGATGCAAATTGTGCCTCCGATGCTTGATGTGCCTTGCGCTCGCGACGTTCGCGTATCTGCAACTGCGCTGCTTTGTAACGCGTTCTTACGTTTTCCAGTAGCAATTCGAGGTGTCGCTGATGTTCGGCGGCTTCCGTATAATTCATGGCATCGATGTCGACGACAATTCGTGCTCGTATCTTCATGGTTGAAGCTCGGGTGTAACGCACTTAGTCGTCGATTCTGGGGCGATCGTGCGGCTCCAATTCTCGTTAGTGGTTTTCACTTCCCCAACGTCATATTTCGGCCGGTCCGAGACCCGCCTATCGTAGATCGGAATTACACCAGGGCACGCCATCTACTTCACCCCGCAAATCCGCGTGGTCTGGACAATTCACCGCATAGGTTAAGTCGTGACAATTCAGTTGATATCAACTTAAATAGCCTCATGTCAATCGGCAAGTGCCCGTCTTACGAAACCACGCATCACATTCGCGATAGCTGTCTGTGTCTGCATGTGCAGCGCGCCGCGCGTGCCCTGGCGCGCCGTTTCGACGAAGCCTTTCGTCCCCTGGCGCTGACCAACGGTCAGTTTTCGCTGATGATGTCGCTCAACAGGCCTAAGCCGCCGCCAATGGGTGCCGTAGCAAGATTACTCGCGATGGACCGCACCACGCTGACGGCCGCGCTCAAACCGCTCGAACACCGCGGCTTGGTTAAAATCCTGATAAACAAAGAGGACAGGCGTAGCCGTCTTCTTTTATTGACCAAGGCGGGTAGGACTCTTCTAGCCAAGGCGCTGCCCATCTGGGAGCGTGAGCACGCCGCCGTGGAGCGGGAGTTGAAGCGCCCGACCGACGCGTTGCGGGCTGATCTTCTTGCGCTGTCTTGAACGCAACTTTGTCGCCAACACTGGCAGACTTAATAGACGTGCCTGCATCAAGGCAGGGAATGTGTGGCCAGCCTCGTCGAAAACTCGCACTTCGGCCCTCGCGTCGCGCATCCCACCATCCGAAACATTTCGGAGCTGCTACGCGCTCGCCCGGAACTAGAGCATGACCTTTTGGGATAGACTCGCCTGCGCCGTAGGGATTTTGCGACGCGGGCAGGGTTCATAGCGGCAGCGTATGAGCGGGCGTAGCGCGTAGCGGGGACTACGGGCGAGCCCTTCGACGAACCCGCAACGCAAAATCCGACGGCCCTTCGGGTTTCGCGCTGGCGGCGCCGTTCGGCGGGCGATCGATCCGCTGGATCGATCGCTTTACTGCCTCACCGTTGCGGCGCTCGACCGATGTCCCCCCATCGCTCTTCGCGCCGCGCCTGGCGGCCTACGCTGCTGCGCAGCTTCGGCCCGCCTTGTGCTTCGCTTGCCGCTTTAGCGAAGGCGGGCGGATCGCCTCGCCAGCGCGAAACGCAGACGTTTCCATCCCAGAAGATCATGCTCTAGGGTATAAGCGTGCCCGTCCACATCCAAGGTTCGTATGAACGTCTTCGTCAACGCTTTCTTACTCGTCTATGCCGCACTGTTTCCGATCGTAAATCCGATCGGTAGCGCGCCGCTGTTCCTGGGCATGACCCGATTCTGCACCGACGCGGAACGCAACACGCTGGCGCGCGGCGTCGCGATCAACAGCTTTTTTCTGCTGCTGGGCTCGGTGTTCATAGGCTCCCATGTCCTGGAGTTTTTCGGCATCAGCCTGCCGGTCGTGCGGATTGCCGGCGGCCTTGTCGTCACTGCGTTCGGTTGGAAACTGCTCAACGCAGACCCAGAGCCCCTAGAGGCCGGTGCGGCCGAACCGCCGGCGGTGATGAAGATCGACGCCTTCTATCCGCTGACCATGCCGCTGACTGTCGGTCCCGGTTCGATCTCCGTTGCCATTACGCTGGGCAGCCAAAGGCCGCGCCTTACCGATCTGGCCCATCTTGCACAGCTGGGCGCCGCCGCGATCATCGGCATCATTGCCATCTCGGCCACCGCTTATCTGTGTTACCGCTTTGCCGACCGTACGGTCACCGCGCTGGGGACGACGGGCACCAATGTGGTGGTACGGCTGTCCGCCTTTATCATGCTCTGCATCGGGATTCAGATTCTGTGGGGCGGTTGGACCGAACTCATGGCGCTGGCGCATTGATGCCATCCGCGGTTCGCTTCTTGTTGTGGGAGATGGCAAGAGAGAGCCTCTCATCCGCCAGGGTCTAGTTCCGTAACTTCGGGGATTGCTGCATCAGCTTCGTGAGCAAACGGCCAAAACTTTCACGCTCGTTCTCAGTCAAGCTGGACAGCAAGAGTGCCTCCAAATCCAGCGCCAACGGTGCGATGTCTTGATAAATCTTGCGGCCGGCGCGCGTCAACGACAGATGGGTGATGCGGCCATCCTTGGCATCGGAAGACCGCTGTATTCGTTGCACCTTTAAGAGCGAAGCGACCGCTCGGCTGACTTGAACTTTATCCATGGCGGTGCGCGTGGCGACATCGCGGGCGGAAAGACCGGCATTCTCGCCAAGCACCGCTATGATGCGCCATTCGGGAATCGAAAGATCGAACCGCTCGGAATAGTGCCCTGCGATGGCGCTGCTGACTTGATTGGTCAGAACGGACAAGCGATACGGAATAAACTTGTCCAATACCAACAAGGAAGGCTTATTCCGCATCGGGTTGGTTTTTGGGCGAGGCATCGCTAAACGCCGCAAGTTCGTAGGCTGTCTTTTCTATGCGCAAGAGCGTCGGGTAAGGCGTCAAATCGAGTTCCGAGCGCCGTGCATTGGTCATTTGCGGGATCAAGCAAATATCCGCCAGTGACGGTTGATCGCCATGGCAAAACTTACCGGTTTGCGTGGAGTCCGCGGTGAGCGTCTCGATGGCGGCGAATCCCAGCGCCATCCAATGCCGATACCATACGAGGATCTCCGCCTCGCTGTGGCCAAGCGTGTCGCGCAGATAGTGCTGCACGCGCGTGTTGCCGAATGGGTGAATGTCGCAGGCCACGGCATAGGCGATCTGGCGCACGCGCGCGCGGCCCAAGGCATCGGCTGGAAGCAGCGGTGGGCGGGGAACGGTTTCGTCTAGATATTCGATGATCGCCAGCGATTGGCCGATAACATGACCGTTGTCGATCAATGTCGGAACCACGGCCTGGGGATTGACCGCTCGATATTGCTCCGAGACTTGTTCGCCCTTGCGCAAATGCACAAAGGCTTGTTCGGGTTTGAGTCCCTTCAAGTTCAGTGCAATGCGCGTGCGAAAGGCGGCCGAAGATCGAAAATAGGTATAGAGCTTCATGGTCCGGTCAAGGGCCGTGGTATTGGACGACATGTTGATCGATCGCTCCGAAAAGTGAGCGTCCCTCTTGGTCGAGCATTTCCATACGCACATGGTCGCCGAAACGAAGGAACGGCGTTCTCG
This sequence comes from uncultured Alphaproteobacteria bacterium, assembly GCA_963822275.1. Classification (GTDB taxonomy): domain Bacteria; phylum Pseudomonadota; class Alphaproteobacteria; order Micropepsales; family Micropepsaceae; genus Rhizomicrobium. Next base: position 89,220 of record CAWGHR010000020.1, on the reverse strand, counting down.
GCGCACCGAATTCTATCTGTTCCAGCATGCGCCGCTCCGCAATACAACAAGAGCCCGCAGACCGGTCGCTATTGGAAACCGTACCCGAACCGATAATCGTTCCGGCGGACAATACACGGGTTTTGGCGGCATGGGCGATCAGCTGTGCGAAATTGAACGTCATATCGACACCGGCATTCGGTGCTCCGAAGCGTTCACCATTCAAGGTGACGACAAGCGGCAGATGGACTTTGTTGTCGTGCCAAGCCCCGCCCAACTCGTCGGGCGTGACCGCGACGGGTGAGAACGATGTCGCCGGTTTGGCGTGGAAAAAGCCAAATCCCTTTGCCAGTTCGTTGGGGATCAAGTTTCGCAAGCTGACATCATTGGCGAGCATCAAAAGCTTAACGTGCGGCTCGGCATTCGAAGCATCTGCGCCCATGGGAACGTCGTCCGTGATAGAAGCGACTTCCCCTTCGAAGTCTATGCCATAGTCTTCATCGACAGCGAGAATCGGATCGGTCGGCCCCACAAAGGCATCCGACCCACCCTGGTACATCAAAGGATCGGTCCAGAACGATTGCGGCATCTCGGCGCCGCGCGCTTTGCGCACCAATTCGACATGCGTGACATAGGCCGAGCCGTCGGCCCATTGATACGCCCGCGGAAGCGGCGATGCGCAGGCGGCCGGATCGAACCTTGCGGCCCCGGCGGGCTCTTCATTCAAAAGATCATAGACTTGTCGCAGGCGTGGTGCCGTTTCCCGCCAACGATCCAAGGCTTGCTGCAGTGTGTCTGCAATATGGCTGACGCGGGCAACGCGCGTAAGATCTCGCGACACGACGACCAATTCGCCATCACGGCCTTGCTTGAGCGAGGCGAGCTTCATACCGCTTTCCAGCTATTGGCATAGCCCGAAACCTCGACAGCCTCCGCACCCTTTTCGACATCGAGCGGGTCGCGCGCGTCGATCATAACGGCAACCTCGTCCGTCGCCGTCTTGGCACCCTTCGCTCCGGCCTCAAAGGCCTTGGGATGAGGACCATGGGTAAAGCCGTTTGGGTGAAGCGTCATCATGCCTGGTTTGATGTTGTCGCGGCTGAAGAAGTCGCCCGCGTGGTAAAAGATGACTTCATCGAAATCGTCATTGGAATGAAAGAAAGGCACCTTGAGAGCGCCCGGATCGCTCTCGATAGGCCGTGGCACGAACGTGCATACCACAAACCGGTTGGCGACAAACGTCGCATGTACGGAGGGCGGAATGTGATAGCGATGACTCATCACAGGGCGGATATCGCGCCAGTTAAGGCGCGCGACACAAAGATTGCCTTTCCAGCCGATGGCATCGAGTGGATTGAACGGATAGGTTATTGTGGAAATAGCATCGCGGCGTTTGACTTCAACCTTCCATTCCTTTTCATCGGCTTGGCTGCGAAACGGCTCATCGAGCTTGGGTGTTTCGAGGACGGCCGGATCGAACAAGGCATGTGGACCGAGAAGCCCGCGCTCGGGTAGCTTGTAAGAATCGTTGGTCGCTTCCATGAGAAGTGCCACCGTCCGCGATTTCGGCTCCAGCCGCCACATCGTGCCGCGCGGTATCAGAAGATAATCGCCGTCGCGATAGGAAAGGTGACCGAAATCGCAGAACAGGTCGCCGTCACCTTGGTGAATGAACAACAACTCGTCGCCATCGGCATTGCGTGCAAGGGCCGGCATCGTGCGTTCGCATCCCCAAATGCGCAATTTCAAGCTGGCATTATGAAGAAGCCGCGCACTTGCGAAGGGAGATGTTGTCCATTGGATCGCGCCCGCAACGTCAAATGCACGAGGCCGAAGCGGCCCCTCAAACGAAGTCCAACCGGTAGGCGCATGACGGTGATAGAGATGACTGGCGGGCCCAAAGAAACCCTCTCTGCCGATCTCGCGTTCGAAGCTGCCGGCCGGCAAATCCGCATGGGCCTGCCGCGACGGTGTTCCTTCAATGAGAGGAAATTCGATCCAGTTCTTCGCACTCATGCTTTCAGCACTCCGCGCTTGATCTGGTCTGACTTCGATGGATTCGAAGAGCGCGCGAAAATTGCCTTCGCCGAATCCCTGATTGCCCTTGCGCTGGATGATTTCGAAGAATATCGGCCCGATGGCGTTCTGGGTGAAAATCTGCAACAGCAGACCTTGATCATCGCCGCCATCGATCAAGATCCGGTTCTTCTTCATTCGATCGATGTCTTCGCCGTGGCCTTTCAAGCGGTTGTCGATGCGCTCGTAATAGGTATCCGGCGAGTCCTGAAAGTTGACTCCGTAGCCCCTCAGGCATTCGACCGAGCGATAGATGTCGCCGCTGCCGAGCGCAATGTGTTGGATTCCTTCGCCGCGATAATGATGCAGATATTCCTCGATCTGCGATTTGTCGTCCGACGATTCATTGATCGGGATACGAATTTTTCCGTCCGGACTTGTCATGGCCCGCGATTTAAGCCCGGTCAACTTTCCTTCGATGTCGAAATAGCGCACTTCGCGGAAGTTGAAGAGTTTTTCGTAGAACCCGGCCCAATGGTCCATGTTTCCGCGACGGACATTATGCGTCACATGATCGATATCGACCAAATTGGCGCCGTCGTGTTCAAAACCTTTTATTGGATCCGTCGGGATGAAATCGACGTCGTAAATAGATCGTGTGCCGTATCGGTCGACCAGATAAATGACGCTGCCGCCAATGCCCTCGATGGCGGGAATATTCAATTCCATCGGGCCGACCTGATTGCGGAACGGTTTGGCTCCGCCGTCGATCAGTTTTGCATAGGCTTTTGCAGCATCTTTGACCCGGAACGCCATGGCACAAGCACTTGGACCATGGGCTTTGGCAAAATGGCTGCCGTGACTGTCCGGCTCGGCGTTGACGATGAAATTGACCTGTCCCTGGCGAAACAGGGTCACATTTTTTGCGCGATGGCGTGCGACGGCGCGAAACCCCATGCGCTCGAAAAGCGAGAATAATTGGCGGACGTCGGGAGCGGTGTATTCGACAAACTCAAATCCATCGGTGCCGACAGGGTTTTCCCAAAGATCGTTTCGCGCTTCGGTCATCCGGCCGTTCCAAGCATGCTGCGGCTGAATAGTTTCATATGAAACTATATGTGGTCAATGAGTCATGAAAGGAACTTGTGCCCGCATCCGTACCGGAACTTAGGCGATATCCCTGGCCGGCTGGAATGGGCGCCCATGTTTTGGCGCGCGCTTGGGCCTTTTGGTGCGCGATCTGGGTGGGTTCTGCACACCCACCCCCAATGCGTAGGTCAAGTCCCTGAGATGCTGCATGAAAGCGTAGCGGTCCGTAATGGAGGCCAGCGAATCGTAAGGCACGACATCGCCGACCCGCACGCGCACTTCGCTGCCAATCTTGTTATGAACTTCTTTGAACAGCAGCGACAGACGCAACGTCATGCTGATATGGCTTGCCACTTGGAACAAGCGGCTGTTTTGTCCCGCGAAATAGACGGGCGCGACCGGTGCGTGGGCCTGTGTGATCATCCTGGCCGTAAAGGTTTTCCAGTCCGCGTCGATCGCTCGCCTGTCCCAAACCTTCGGCGTGGTTGAGACGCCGCCGGCGGGAAAAATGACCAGACAACCGCCACGCATGAGGTGGGATTTCGCCTCGGCCCGCGATTGGAGATTTGTCTTCATCGCTTCCTTTGTTTCGGCGAAGTCGATGGGCAGCAGGAACGGCTTAATTTCGTCGGCGCGGTAGAGAACGGAATTGGTCAATACCCGAAAATCGTTCCGCACCTTGGCCACCAGATGACAAATGATCAGGCCGTCAAGCACGCCGAAGGGATGGTTGGAAACGACGACGAGAGGCCCTGTCTTCGGCCAGCTGGCCAATTTTTCATCGTCATAGGTGATATTGAGTTCCAGCCGGCGAATGGCCGAATCCCAGAAGGTCTCGCTCTTGGGATGGCTTTGATAATCCTCATAGAGCCAGCGCAGATAAGGCTGCCCGGTCATGTGCTCGATCAGGCGAATGATGAAGCGCTTGAACGGGGGATCGTCCTCCGCGGCGTAGGAAAACGCCTCTAAAGCTTGCGATTCGTTCATACGGCCCCATTCAGGCAATGAAGCGCCTTTTCAGCCAGTCGATTATAATCGCATTGGTCTGATCTGGGTACTCCTGTTGAGTCCAATGGCCGCAAGATCGGATCAGCGCCTTTTCAAGGTCCGGCACATAGGTTTCCATGCCGTCGGCCATAGAGGGGCGCAGCACGATGTCGTCTTCGGCCAAGATCATCAAACCGGGCACTTTTACCCTCTGCTCGAGGGAGGCGGTGCGCTGCCAATTGCGCGACAGATTGCGATACCAGTTTATCCCGCCGGTAAACCCGGTGCGTTTGAAGGTATCGACAAAAACCTTCAATTCTTCGGGCCTGAGGAGCGGTTCGCCGCGCCAATCTTTCTCGTCGAGGGCCAGGGCCTTCAAGAGCGCCAGCGATCTCTGCTCCGGCGGCGCCTTTTTGTATTCTTCTTGCGTGATCGTATTCTTGCGCATGAAGAAACGGAAGGTGCGCTCGACATCTTCCGCCAGGAACGTGTCGGCTTCGCCCGGCTTCTGAAATTGCACGATATACATATCCTCGCCAAATACGCCGCGAAGAGTCATGATGGGATCGATCGGCGGGCGCGGCAGGAACGGTGTGTTCACGCCGATGACGCCGCGGACGCGTTTCTCGTGGAACAGCGGCATATTCCAACAGATAATTCCACCCCAATCGTGGCCGCAGAACACGGCCTTCTCAATTCCATAGGCATCCAAGAGACCGGCCAAGTCGCCGGTCAAATGTTCGATGTCGTATTGATCGACGGAAGCCGGACGGCTCGACAGACCGTAACCGCGCTGATCTGGCGCCAACACGCGGTAACCCGCATCGGCCAGCGCCGGAATCTGATGCCGCCAGGAATAGGCGAGTTCGGGAAAGCCGTGGCAAAGCACGATGGGCATGCCGGTTTTCGGGCCGGCCTCGTACACCGCCATATCGATGTCATTGGTCTTGATCATGGTCGGAGATGGAAACGAAGCCATAATTGCCTCCCAAAGTATCTACGATTTCATTCGCAAACCGGTGATCGCAAGCGCGACCCAGCCGGCGATAAAAGCAGCCCCGCCGAGCGGCACGAAAGCGCGGAGCGTCGGCACGCCCGTCAGCGCCAACGCATATAGTGATCCACTGAACAGTACGATTCCGGCCAGAAAGAACCAGGCCGCCAGCCGTGCCGAAAAACCTGCGCCACTGCGCATCGCCAGCGCCGAAAGACCCAAAGCGAGTGCGTGATACATATGGTAGCGGGTTGCGATCTCGAAAAGGCCGAGTGAATGCGAATCCATGTTCGCACCATGTGCCGAGAAAGCGCCCGCTGACACTGCAAGCGCCCCGTTCAACGCGGCGATGGCGAGCCAGATGCTCACGCGCAACCACAGCCTCCGGAATGACGGTGCGGCTTCTCGCCGACTTTGGCGACGGCAAGTCTGGACAATTCCGCTGTCACTTCGAAATCGGAACGGACGGAATTCATCAGCGCGCCGTCGGCCATCAGCTCCAGCGCGGTTAGCGCCAGCGTTTTGGCGCCGTCGATGACGGCCGCGTCGCCGCGATCCGATACGGCCCAGCGTGCGAACTCCGGATTGTGGATGATGACGCCGGCCGGCGCGACCGCCAGCATCGGATGGATGGACGGCAGGCGGTGGCTGACATTGCCCATGTCGGTCGAGCCGGCGAAGCCTTGCGGAATATCCTTCATGGGAAAGAACTCCCGGCCCAACGCCTGCGCATGGCGTTCGAACACTTCGGCCAGCGGCCAATTGGTCTTGAGATCGAGATAATCGACGCCGCTCCATTTCAGTTCCAGCTGGCACCCGGTCGCCATGGCACCAGCCTCGAAGCAGGCCTGGACGCGCGCCTTCAGCGGCGCCAGTTCATTGGCGTCGGTGGCGCGAACATAGAAGCGGCAGGAGGCGCGCTCGGGCACGATGTTGGGCGCCAAGCCGCCTTCGGTGATGATGCCGTGGATGCGCTCGCTGTTGCGGATGTGCTGGCGCAGTTGTGCAATCGCTTGATAGGCGGTGACGACGGCGTCGAGCGCGTTCAACCCGCGATAGGGCATGGCGGAGGCATGCGCGGCGCGGCCGTGATAGACGGCCTCGACATCGGAGACGGCGATGCAGGGCATCGTCATCAAGTTCATATTGGAGGGATGAATCATCATCGCCGCATCGGCGCGATCGAAGGCGCCGAACTGCGCCATCAATTCCTTGCCGCCATGCCGCTCTTCGGCGGGTGTGCCGAGATAGCGAACAACGCCTGGCAAGCGCGCGCCCAGTTTGGAGAGCGCGATGGCGGCTCCATAACCCGCCGTCGCGATGATGTTATGACCGCAAGCGTGGCCGATGCCGGGCAGGGCATCATATTCCGACAGGATGGCGACGACCGGACCGCCGTGTTTGCCGAACTCGGCGGCATAAGCCGTCGGCAGACCGTAAGCTTCGCGCTGTACGGTAATGTCGTGACCAGCCACGGCGTCTGAAAGACGTGCCGCAGCTTTGAACTCTTCTAAGGAGAGTTCCGGTTCGCCGTGAATCGCGTGACTCAGCGCCAAAAGCTCGTCGCGCATCGAATCGACGGCGGACGTTACATCTTTTCTGAGCGATTCCAGCGACATGTCTGTGCCCTTAGGATGACTCTATCATAGACAGTCCGGGGCGGCTTTGCGAAGCTCGTTTTCGAAGCAAACCGGAGCCGCGCCGTGACGCAGTTCGTGACCTCAAAAGACGGTGTCCGCATCGCTTATGACAGCACGGGGGATGGGCGTCCGATCGTTCTGATCCACGGTTTTGCCTCAAGCCGCGAGCAAAATTGGCGCGCGCCGGGCTGGATCGACACCCTTGCCACCGCCGGCTTCCGCGCCGTCAGCTTCGATTGCCGCGGCCATGGCAAAAGCGACAAGCCGCATGATCCGGAATTGTATGGCGAGAACATGATCGACGACATCCTTGCGGTGATGGACGCCGCGGACGCCTGGCCCGCCGATGTGATGGGATATTCGATGGGCGGCATGTTGACCATCCGTCTGCTGATGAAATATCCCGAGCGGGTGCGCCGCGCCGTAACGGCGGGCATCGGGGCAACCTATTTCGTCGAATTTCCTGCCTGGCGGGCTATGATTGCCAAAGCGGTGGAAACCGAGAATGTCGAAGAGATCGACGATCGCGCGGCGCGGCGCTTTCGCATCTTCGCCGGCCAGAAGGGCAAAGACCGCGTGGCGCTGGCGGCCTGCATGCGCTCGCCGCGGCGCAAATATAGCGCCGAGGAATTGGGCCATTCCAAACGCCCAGTGCTGGTGGTATGCGGCGAGAAAGATGACATCTCCGGTCCGCCCGAACCGCTGGCAAATGCTTTCCATGACGGAAGCGCGGCGTGGTTACCCGGCAAGGATCATATGACCGCAGTCGGCGATCAAGGTTACAAGGACGCAGTGCTGCAGTTCTTAGGCGAATGAGGCAATGAAACTCACTGGCGTGCGCGTTTTGGATCTGTCGCAGTTTTTGCCCGGTCCGCATCTGACCATGACGATGGCCGATCACGGCGCCGATGTGATCACGATCGAGCCACCTGGCGGCGAGCCGGCGCGCGAACTCGGTGCGCGTACCAAGGATGGGATCACCGTGTGGTTCCGCAATATTGCGCGCGGCAAGCGCAGCGTGACGCTCGACCTCAAAACCGAAACGGGCCGCGGCGCTTTTCTGAAACTCGCCGAACACGCCGATGTGATCGTGGAGGCGTTTCGCCCCGGCGTCGCCCAGCGCTTGGGCGTGGATTACGAGACGGTCGCGGCGCGCACGCCGCACATCATCTATTGCGCCATCACCGCGTTCGGACAGACTGGCCCTTATCGCGACAAGCCGGCGCATGATCTGGCAGTGCAGGCGCTGGTCGGAACGGCGGATTTGGCGCGCGGGCTTCATGACAACAAACCCGCCCAGCCCCATATCGTCGCTGCCGATATGGCCGCCTCGCTCACCGCGCTGTCGGCAATTTTGATGGCGTTGTATGCGCGAGAAAAATCCGGCCGCGGCGAGTATATCGACATTGCCATGTACGACGCGCTTCTTGCGTGGACGCCCAATGTCACGGCACCTGTCTTCGCCCAAGATCGCGCTCCGGTGGCCCATGACATGCGCCCCACCGGCGGGCAGGCGATGAACCGTTTGTATGAAACGAAGGACGGCGGCCACATCGTGCTCGGCGGTTCGGAGGTGAAGTTCGCAGAAACACTGTTGTGCGCTTTGGGGCGGCCGGACTTGTTCGAAATCGCCAAGCGCGAGCCGGGTGAACAGCAAGAGCTGATCGATTTCTTAGTTGAGATTTTTGTCACGAAAACGCAAACGGAATGGGAAGCGTTTCTTTTGCCGCTCGATCTTTGCTGGGCGCCACTGCGCAATTTGAAACAGGCGTTTGCAGATGAGCAAACCTTGGCGCGCGCGATGCTGCTGATCGACGAAGAGGGGAACCGTCACATCGGGCCCGCGGTGAAGTTCGCGCGCGAACCGGCACGGGCGGATTTGCACGTGCCGATGCCGGGCTCCGCCATTCCCACTTGGCGGCCGCGCGGACTAACCCGCAGTGTGCGCCGGGATCGGCGAGCGCGACCGTCCTCGCGGTAAGGTTTAGACCTGGGAATTAATGGGATGTACCCATGGACAATCCCTATAATCTTCATCGCTTCCTCTCCGCTCAGGCGCCGGTGATTGCAAAGGTGCGCTCGGAATTGCGCGCGGGGAAGAAGCGCTCACATTGGATGTGGTTCATCTTTCCGCAAATCGCGGGTTTGGGGCGCAGCGAGACCGCGCAGCGTTATGCCATCGTCTCGCTGGGCGAAGCGCGGGCTTATCTCGCGCATGACATCCTAGGGCCGCGGCTGACAGAATGCACGGCGCTGGTCAATGCGGTGGAGGGGCGCTCCATCGCGGAGATTTTTGGAATGCCTGACGATCTCAAATTCCATTCGTCGATGACATTGTTCGCGCGCGCCGAGCCGGACGAGCTGGTGTTCAAACAGGCGCTACAAAAATTTTTCGGCGGAAAAGAAGATCAGGCGACGGTGGAAAGAATTTGATGGACCGGTCCCTCGGGCGACCAATGGTAATTTTCGCCTCCCCCAACGCGAGGAGGTCGATTCGTTGAGCGAAGCGAAACGGATCGGGTGGGGGGATGTTGAAACTGCGGCAAGCGGAGACATCCCCCCACCCGTCTCGCTTTCCTGCTGACGCAGAAGAGCTCGCCCCGCGTTGGGGGAGGTGAAAATGAACAGCCGCCATTCGGAGCTTCATTTGACTCTCGTCAAATCCATCACCCAGTTTGTCTCCCAACTTTTCCCGCCGTCCGGCGAAAAAGCCTGCTCCCAATGGGCCGAATTGGCCGTGATGCGCGACCATTGGAAACGCACTTTGATGGGTTTTCCGCGGAGGATATCGTCACCCTCGAATGTGCCCACGCCGTTCTCGAAATTGCCGATCACTGGCGGTCCGATGGTGTGTGGATCGCGCGCGTCCAGCCACCAGATCGCCCAGGTCTGTGTTTTGGGGTCATAGCCGCGTATTCCCATGGCGTGGTAAGAATCGCCGGGCAAGCCGATGAAATTGTCGTCCATTGTGCCGTGGCCGTTCATCGTCATCCACATCTCGCAGGTTCCTTCGAATTCTACCCATTCGTGGCTGTTGGCGAGGCGATCCTTCAGGCGGCGATGATGGATGCGCCATTTGCCGACGAGAAAATCGAAATCATGCGCGTGGTTGGTCATAACGGTTTCTCCTGTCGCCGGGGCGGCCGCAAAAGCGGGACCGCTTAATAGAGACGCTGCGAGGAATACTGCAGTGGCAGATTTCATGGGCGTTGCCCTCCGGGTTGCGGGCGACAAAGTAATCCCCTAAACATGACATCGAATGTCATGTATTGGCGGGGCGTTCAAAAAATGTTGGCAAGCCGGTTGCTGTCGATCCTCATGCTGCTGCAGACCCGGGGTCGAATGAGCGCGACCGAGCTGGCGGCAAAATTCGAAGTGTCCGTGCGCACCATCCACCGCGATATCGATCAGCTGAGCGCCGCGGGCGTCCCGGTTTACGCCGATCGCGGGCGCAAGGGCGGCTTTCAGCTGCTGGATGGTTATCGAACCAAGCTCACAGGCCTCACGCAATCGGAAGCGGAGGCGTTGTTCCTCGCAGGACTTCCGGGGCCGGCGGCGCAACTTGGTCTTGCCGACCAACTCTCGGCGGCACGACTGAAATTAACAGCCGCTCTCCCGGCCAATATGCAGCCCAACGCCGAGCGTATCGCCTCGCGTTTTCATCTCGATCCGGTCGCCTGGTTTCGCGGTGCCGAGCCGCTTGCGTCTTTGCAACCTATCGCGCGCGCGGTGTGGAGCGGGCATTACGTGAAGCTCCACTATCGCGGCGACCGCAATGCAGAACCTTATCCGCGCAAGCTTGCCCCGCTCGGCTTGGTACTCAAAGGTGGTGTCTGGTATCTTGTGGCGCAGAGCGGAAAATCGATCCGCACTTATCGTTTGGCAAATATCCACAATGCCGAGATCACGGAAGAAACTTTCGCGCGGCCGAAATCGTTCGATCTCGCGGCTTATTGGGATAAGGCGTCGCGCGAATATGAGTTAGGAGTTTATCGCGAGACGGCCGAGCTACGCCTGTCGCAGAAGGGGTTTTCTCGTCTCGATCTTCTCGGACCTTATGTGATGGAGGCGGCATTGAAGACAGCGACAAAGCCGGATCGTAGCGGCTGGGTGCGCTGCACGGTCCCTATCGAATCCATCGACTTTGGTGTGCACGAGTTGATGCGCCTGGGCGAAGATGTCGAGATAGTCGGCCCGCCGCCCTTGCGCGAGAGAATGACCGCCACGCTGGCAGGTATGTCGCGGCGTCATCGGGCCAAGGTATGACATTCGGAGCACAGAGGGCGCCATTTCATGCTATGAGTTTGTGCGATCCTGCGAGGCAATAAACAGACGGAAAGGTGAAAACACGAATGCGCAGGTTCTGGACGGCACTCTTTGGCAAGGCGGTGTTTTCCTTGGCGTTCGTAACCGCCGCGCTGGCGCAGCCACCGGTGCAGATACACGTCGATCTGACAAAATCCGTGGGGCCGTACAAACCCATCACCGATTGGTTCGGCTACGACGAAGCCAATTACACCACCATGAAATACGGCCGCCAATTGCTCGGCGAATTGCACGAGCTCAGCCCGGTGCCGGTATATATACGCACCCATCATCTGTTCACTTCCGGCAACGGCGTGCCGGAGTTGAAATGGAGTTCGACCAATATCTTCACGTTGGACGGGCGGGGGAAGTCGGTCTACGACTTCACCATTATCGACCGGATTTTCGATGCGTATAAACAGGCCGGCGTACGGCCGATGGTAGAATTGGGTTTCATGCCCAAGGATATCTCGCGCAAGCCCGATCCCTACCAAATCCATTTTCCTGGAAGCACGATCGCAGGCGGTGTGAGCGAACCGCCCAAAGATTACGCGCTGTGGGGCGCGTTGGTGAAAACCTTCGCGCAGCATCTGGTTCAGCGCTATGGCGTGGAAGAAACGCGGCAATGGTATTGGGAAGTGTGGAACGAGCCGGATATTCCCTATTGGCACGGTACGGCACAGGAATATTTCAAACTCTATGATTATGCGGTCGCAGGTGTGCGCGCCGCTTTGCCGGATGCAAGAGTTGGCGGCCCTGCCACGACCGGCCCGGGCGGCAAAAGCGGCGCAGTGTTTCTCGATGCGTTTCTCAAACATTGCGCCGAGGATCGCAGCGCTGCCGACGGTAACGCGGTGCCGCTCGATTTCATTTCCTTCCATGCCAAGGGCCAGCCGGTGCTGATTGATGGCCATGTGCGCATGGGGCTTGACCGAGAAATGACGGATGTCCGCGAAGGCTTCCGCATGATAGCGGCGAGCAAATTCGCCCATCTGCCGATCATCTTGAGCGAGGCCGATCCCGAAGGTTGTGCGGCCTGTTCGGCGAAAATGAATCCCGCCAATACCTATCGCAACGGCCCGCTCTACGCAGGCTATACGGCGGCGGTGCTCAAAGAGCTGTTCGCGTTGCAGGACCGCTATCAAGTCGATTTGAGGGCAATGTTGAGCTGGTCGTTCGAATTCGAAGGACGGGATTATTTCGAAGGATTCCGCTCGCTGGCGAGCAACGGTATCGACAAGCCGATCCTCAATCTTTTTCGAATGACGGGAATGATGGCGGGCGAGCGCGTGTGGAGCAGCAGTACATCGGCCGTGCAGCTGGATGACATTCTGAACGGGGGCGTGCGGGCGGCGCCCGATATCGATGTGCTGGCGACCAAAGCCGATCGCCAAGCGGCGTTGCTGCTGTGGAATTATCACGACGACAATGTGGCGGCGGCGCCAAGCGACGTGACAATCACTGTGGATGGTGTGCCGGCGCGGCGTGTGCGGCTTGCGCATTACCGCATCGACGAGCATCACAGCAATGCGTACACACTGTGGAAAGAGATGGGTTCTCCGCAAACGCCCAGCGCAACGCAATACGCCGAACTGAAAGAAACCGGCGGATTGCAGCTTCTGGAAGCGCCGCGTTGGGTGAGCGTGAAAGCAGGCCACGTGACGCTCTCGACATCACTGCCGCGACAAGCTGTGTCGTTGTTGCGGCTCAGTTGGTAGCATCGCCGACCGCGCTTGCCGCAATTCTGCCTCGCTTGGTTCCCTGTGGAACGATCCCGTCCGCCCGGCGTTTCTCTAGTAGTCGATTAATACGACTGAGGAGAAAACGATGCGCGATGACTTCAACACGCCCACACTGGAGCCGGCCTTCACGGACGCGTCCTCCAGGCCCGATGAACGGCCTGTTGTCGAACAGACATTCGTGACGAATGCGCCGGACGACATACGCGGTTATAAGCCGCTCGAAGAGCTCGATGAAGGGACCGCCAACACGAAGAGGATCGTGGGAGCGGCCGCGATGGTTGTGTTCATCGGCGCCCTTGGTGCGATGGTTTATATCAGCGGCATATGGAGTCCGCCCGCGACGCAATCCACCCAAGTTGCGAGCAACCAAGTCCCGCCACCGGTGATACCGACCACGCCGCCGCCAGCTGCAACGCCACCTGTAACGCCGGGTGCAACACCGGATATGACCGCCCCAGCGCAGGCCGCAACGGCACCCGCAGCGCCGCCAGTGCGGACGGCGCGAACGCGCGCCGCGCGTCTACGCGAGCAAACCGTGCAGCCGACCGATACCGATCAGGCGGCGTCGCCACACGCCATAGTGCCGCCGCCGAATACGATGACGGTACCGCAAAGCACCCCGTCGGCACCGGACGTGACCCAAACACCGCCACCGGTGCAAGCGCCGCCGCAACAGTCGACGCAGCCTCCGCCGGATCAGCCGGCACAAACACCGCCGCCGCAATAGCATGCCGGGTGGGGGCGAAAGCTCCCACCCTCGCATCGACCGCGACAATGCGAGCAATGGAAGGACCAGCGCCGGGGATTATCCTGGCGCCATGCGAGCGGTCTTCACATTTCGCACGGCGTGGCTGGGGGTTCTGTCCTGGTTCGTGCCGCTTGTCGCGTCGTTTGCCTTTTTCGACCGTCACGGCCAATTGCTGATCGAGCGGCCTTTGTTCAAGTCGATTATGGTGGTAGTGGGGGGCGGAATCGGGGCGTGGTTTTTGGCGGCAGCTTTTCGCCGCATTACCCCGTCATGGCGGACGGGAGTGGCGCTGGGTGCGTACTGGCTGGCGATTAATTTGATACTGGATCTTGCGGTGCTGGTGCCGTTCACCAAAATGCCGCTGGCCCTGTATTTCTCAGACATCGGGCTGCGCTATCTGCTGATCCCAATCATCGCCTGGGCGATGGGCGTCGTGGGAGCACGCGCGGCGGCGCCTTAATTCCCAATGGAGATAATTGGCGAGGCGGCGGATATTGCGCCACCGCTATTTGTGGGCCCGGATGATATGCGGGCCGCCGCCGCTTATGGTCTTGCCAGGCGGTGTGCCGAAGAAACGTGCTGCGATTGCGGCAATGTTGAGGTCTTCGCATTCTGCAAATCCCAAGGCATGCAATTCGCGCATCACTTCGCCGGGCTCGAAATGACTGAGAAACGGTTCGCCTATCGCCGCGACGCGTTCAGCCAAAGCGGCATGGTGAGAGCGGCGTTCTGGCGGATAATTCTCCAGCGGCTCGGTGTAATCGAAAACCACCTCACTATTCGGTAGCGCAGCGACGACGCGCAGTACTGCTGCGATCGCCTCGCGCCGCAGATAAGGCACGACACCCAGCCAAATAAAAAACGCCGATAGGTCGAGGCGAAAACCGTTGCCGCGAAGGCGCTCGGCAAGATCCTCGCGTTCGAAATCGATGGACACAAATGTGAGCGTGACGGGTGGCGCGACGCCCATTTGTGCCAGTCTTTCACGCTTCCAAGCCTGCGTGGCGGGATGGTCGACTTCGAAGACACGCAGGTCTGAGAACGGGTTGCGCAGCGCGAAAGTATCAAAGCCGGCACCGAGCACGACGACTTGGCGTACACCGCGCGCCACAGAAGCTGCCAACGCATCCTCCGCAAATCGGCTGCGCGCCGCCATGAACAAACGGAATGGGCGCGTCGCAGGATCGACGGCTTCCGCGTCCGCAGCGGTGCACGCCTCCTCGCCAAGAATGGTGCGCGCAAAGGGATCGGTGAATATCGCTCCGCCTTCCCGTATTTGATGCACCGCGCGATGTGCCGCCGCGCCTTGTGCTGTCAGACTTGGATGTTTTGTTTGCATGGCCCGTTTTGATGCAAATGATGATCGCTATTCTCATACCATGTGTTGGGTTTGTCGCGCGAGTAATCGCGTGCCGATATCAGTCAGCGGCCAAACCTTTACGCATCATAAGGCCAGGGCCGAAACGCGTTTCCTGCGCGCCGGTTTGTACAAAACTGCACGCCAGATAGAATCTCTCGGCACGTGGATTGCCGATGACATAGAGATACTGGGCTCCGCCACGAAGAGCCATGATTTCCGCTTCGCGAACCAGGCGCCTGCCGATGCCATGGCGCCAAAGATCCGGTTCGACGAACAAGCCATCGAGTTCGGCGTCTCCGTCTTCGCGCGGCAGAACGACCGCGAAGCCCGCGATCTTGTCCTTCAGCATAGCGACGACAGTGCGCCCGTAATGGATCTGGGCATCCGGAAGTTCGATTGCGTCGGGATGGGCGAGTAGGGCTTCGCGATATTCCTCCCACACCAAAGAGGCACGCCATTGGAGCGCTTCAAGCGCTGTGCGTTCGGCAAGAAGCGCCGGGCGGATCGTCACATCTGCTGTCATGATCTAGCTATGCCCACGGCACCGTCTTCGATCAAGCGCTTGACTCGCCTCGAAGGCTCTTGTATTAAATCATTAGGTTAATTAACCGAATGGTTTATAAATGCCAACCGACCGCTTGAGTGCAACTTTTTCGGCGCTGGCCGATCCGACGCGCCGCGCCATCCTGGCGCGTCTGGCCTTGGGTGAAACAACCGTCAACGAATTGGCCGAGCCGTTCGATATGTCGCTGCCCGCCGTGTCCAAGCATTTGAAGGTGCTGGAGCGAGCCGGCCTGATCGCGCGCTCGCGCCAAGCGCAGTGGCGCCCTTGCCGCATCGAACCCGAGGCGCTGCACGATGTTGACGAATGGCTGGAGGATTATCGCCGGCTGTGGGAGGAACGCCTCGATAGGTTGGAAGATTATCTGCAAAAACTGCAAATGAAGGAGAGAAAGCGTGGCCGCAGAAAATAGCGCGGAGGCGGATGCCCGTTCGATCGTCACAACGCGCTTGATCGATGCGCCGCGCGAACTTGTTTTCGACGCTTTCACCAGTCCCGAGCTTCTCGCGCGCTGGTGGGGGCCGATCGGCTTTACGACGACGACACATTCTTTCGATCTGCGTCCCGGCGGCGGGTGGCGCCTCACCATGCATGGTCCGGACGGTCGCGATTACCAGAACCATATCGTTTATGACGAAGTCGTGCGGCCCGAACGTCTCGTCTACACCCATGGCGGCGACAGCGGTGCGGTAGAATTCAAATCCACGATCACGTTCGAGGATATCGGTGGCAAGACGCGCCTCACTATGCGCGGTGTTTTCCGCTCCAAGAAGGATCGCGATCGGGTCGCCAAGACCTATGGAGCCGTGGAAGGCGCCAAACAAACGCTGGACCGCTTGGACAAATTCCTGACGGCCAATATGTTCACGATCTCCCGCAGCTTTGACGCGCCGCGTGACTTGGTGTGGAAAGTGTTCAGTCAAGCCCAACATCTGGCGAAATGGTGGGGTCCCCAAGGCATGGAATGGGTTCGCGGTTCGCTGGATTTCCGTCCCGGCGGATTATTCCATTATTGCATGAGGGCACAAAATGGTGGGGAGATGTGGGGCAAATTCGTTTATCGCGAGATCGTGCCGCAGGAGCGCATCACCTTCGTCAATTCGTTCTCCGACGCCGCAGGCAATACGACGCGCGCACCTTTCGCGGCGGATTGGCCGTTGGAAGTGTTGAATCTGCTGAACTTCAGCGAAGCGGACGGCAAAACCACACTGATCTTGCGTGGCGGACCGATCAACGCCGCGGCCGCGGAGCGCGACAAATTCAAGACGTTCCACGATTCGATGCAGCAAGGCTTCGGTGGAACATTCGATCAGCTCACAGAATACCTGGCGAAGATGCAATCGGAATAGCGTTGGACGCACGGAGGATTCGCTATGTCACTCACGCTCTACTACCACCCCCTCTCTTCCTATTGTATGAAAGTGCTCGCCGCGCTTTATGAAAACGATACGCCGTTCAAGCCGCTTCTTGTCGATCTCGGCAACGAAATGTCGCGCGCGGAACTCTTGAAGATCTGGCCTGTCGGCAAATTCCCCGTGCTGCGGGACGACGCCAAAGACCGGAACATTCCGGAATCGAGTATCATCATCGAATATCTCGCGCAGCATTATCCAGGCAAGACCGAACTTGTGCCCGGCAATGCCGATCTTGCGCGGCAAACGCGGTTGCGCGACCGTTTTTACGATCTGCATGTGCATACGCATATGCAGAAAGCAATCGGAGATAGGTTGCGGCCCAAAGGAAAGCACGATCCATACGGCGTGGACCTCGCCATCAAGGCACTGAATTCGGCATATGATATGATCGATCGGGACATGGCGACGAAGACCTGGGCGATGGGCGATGCGTTCAGCATGGCCGACTGTTCCGCGGCGCCGGCTCTGTACTATGCGAACATGGTGTTACCCGTTGCCTCGCAAAAAAACGCGGCGGCTTATCTGGGCCGGCTGATGGAACGCTCCTCGTTTGCTCGCGCGGTCAATGAATCGAAACCTTACTTCCATATTTTCCCGAAATAACAGCATTCGATGCACCAGCGAGAACACCGCCCGGTAAGGAGTGAACCATGCAGCTCAGTCCCAATCTATCCTTTGACGGTCAATGCGAGACAGCATTTAAATTCTATGAAACTTGCCTCGGCGGGAAAATCGAAGCCATGATCACCTATGGCGAAACCCCGCTCGGAAAACAAACACCGGCCGACTGGCGGCCGAAAATCATTCATGCCCGCATGGCGGTGGGCGGAACGACCCTGATGGGTTCAGACACCCCGGCAGATCGCTTCAAGCAACCGCAAGGCTTCTCCGTGTCGCTCGGCGTCGATACGGCGACGGAAGCTGAGAGAATATTTTCCGTGTTTGCCGACAAGGGAACGGTCGTGACGGCGATGGCACCGACCTTCTTCGCATCGCGGCTTGGTGTGGTGATCGATCGCTTTGGGACGCCCTGGGTAATTGTCGGCCGGGACAGCGCACCGCGCGAGCTAACGCTTACGCGCATTCTCAAAGCACCGCGCGCCTTGGTATTCAAAGCTTGGACCGATCCCAAAATGCTGGCCGCGTGGTGGGGCCCAAAGGGTTTCACCAATCCGCGTTGCGAAGCGGACGCACGCCCCGGCGGCGCGATCCACATCGATATGCGCGCACCGGATGGCACCATTTATCCAATGGATGGGTGCTACGAAGAAGTTGTCGCACCGGAACGCCTTGTTTTCAAATCCGGTGCCTTAGACAAAAACGGCAAAACGATCTTCACCGTGCTGACCACGGTGACTTTCACGGAAGCCGCCGGCAAGACGACCCTCACAATGCATGCGCGCGTGGCGGAAATTTTCGATGCCGTCGCCGAGCGCCATCTCGCAGGCATGAACGAGGGTTGGAACCAGAGTTCTCGACCGGCTCGGCGTGTTGGTAGAGAAGACTTAATGCTGTGTCAGGACAACGCAGCGAGATCGGAGCGCAGGCGGTTTGCATCGCCCGCAAGAAGTTTTTCGATCACCGCGTGCTCGCGTTTCCACAACGGCACCGCCGCCGCAAGGAGTTTCCGTCCCGCAACAGTGAGCGAGAGGCGGCGGCCGCGTTTGTCCGTCTTGTCGATCGAAACTTTCACCAGCCCACGGCGTTGCAATGGTTTCAGCGCTGCCGTGAGCGTGGTGCGGTCCATCGACAACAATTCCGAAACGTCGCTGATGCGCGGCGGAGCGGGCCGGTTGAGCGACATCAGCAGCGAGAACTGACCGCTCGTCAGTTCAAGGGGACGAAACAATTCGTCGAAGCGGCGCGCCAAGGCGCGCGCGGCGCGTTGCACGTGCAGGCACAAACAGGTATCGCGAACCTGATGCGTAATCGACAAAGGAAGCGACTCTGAGTTTGACATAAGTCGATTATGTTGATATCAACCCAATTAGCAAGGCCGTATACCTGTGACAGAAGCGCCCATCGGCTGTGGCGGCTCAAGGAGAACACAATGGACCACAAAACGGTTTCCCGGCAAGAATGGCTCAGCGCCCGCAAGGTGTTGCTGGCCAAGGAGAAGGAACTTACCCATCTGCAGGACGCGCTGAACGCCGCCAGAAGTGCGTTACCTTGGGTCAAGATCGAGAAGAATTATGTGTTCGACACCGGGCAAGGGAAAAAGACCCTAGCGGGACTGTTCGACGGGCGCAGCCAGCTTTTCCTCTATCATTTCATGTTCGCGCCGGAATGGAAGCAAGGTTGCCCCGGCTGCTCGTTCTTTTGCGACCATGTCGATGGCGCAAACCAGCATCTTATCCATCACGACGTGACATTCGTCGCGGTGGCTCGCGCGCCGCTGGCGCAAATCGAGGCGTACAAGAAGCGCATGGGATGGCGTTTCCCATTTGTGTCGTCAAACGGAAGCGATTTCAACTACGACTTCCAAGTCTCTTTCACGAAACAGCAATTGGCGGCAGGCGAAGCAATCTACAATTTCGCGCCGAGCGACACCACGATGGAAGATCTTCCCGGCACCAGCGTGTTCTTCAAGGATGAAAACGGCACGGTGTTTCACACCTATTCGGCCTTTGCGCGCGGCGACGAGCGTGGACTCGGCGCCTATATGTATCTCGATATGACGCCGAAAGGACGCAACGAAAAAAGCCCCATGGACTGGGTCAAGCGTCATGACGAATACGAAAAAGAACAGCAAACTGACGCGGCCTAATCTTGCAACGCAACATCAACCAAGGAGAATATCATGCACGTGAATGCCTATCTGATGTTCAAAGGAAATTGCGAAGAAGCGTTCAAGTACTATGCGAAAGTGACTGGCGGAAAGATCGAAATGATGATGCCGCACAAAGGTTCACCGGCCGAAGCGCAGACCCCGCCAGAATGGCAAAACAAGATTCTGCATGCCAATCTGAAAATCGGTAACACCAATATCATGGCATCCGATGCCCCTCCGGGCCGTCAATACAAGGAAAATGGCGGCTTCTGTGTCTCGCTCGCCGTAGACACGCCTGAAGACGCCGAACGCATCTTCAATGCATTTGCAGACGGCGGCACGGTGGGAATGCCAATGTCGGAGACATTCTTTGCTTTGAAGTTCGGCATGGTCAACGACCGCTTCGGCACGCCCTGGATGGTCATCTGCGAAAAGAAAATGCCCTGACCGGCGCATTTGGAAAGACATCCACATGGCCAGCAGTTCCAGACTCACCGAGCCCAAAGTCGTGACACGAGCGGCGCAGGCCTATCTCGGGATTACGGCGCTGGTGACGATGCGATCGATTGCCGACCATGTGGACAAACTCTTTCCTGAACTCTTCGAATGGCTAGCAACAAGACATATCCCGTTCTCGGGAGCGCCCTTCATCAAATACAATATCATAGACATGGACGGAGACCTTGAGATCGAGGTTGCCGCTCCAATCGGTTCGGATATGCGTGGTGACGCCCGCGTCCGTGAAGGTACGCTTCCCGCGGGGCGTTATGCGTCGCTCTCCCACTTCGGCGGCTTCGACGGATTGGTTGGAGCAAATGCTGCCCTTCAGGATTGGGCGGTGGCGCAAGGGCTCTCATTCGATATCGATAAAGGCTGGTGGGCCGCACGTTTGGAAATGTATCACACAGACCCGCGCACCGAGCCCGATAAGACGAAATGGGAAACGGAAGTCAGTTACAAGCTTGCGGAGAGGAGATAAACGATGAACCGGTCAGCATGGTCGATCGTCGTCGGAGGGTTGATCGCACTTGCGGTATGTTTCCCGCAGGCTTTCGGAAAAAGCACCGCCCCGATCAAGATCGATGTGCCGGCGGGCGCCTACACTTTGGACAAGCCGCATGCGAGTCTGATCTTGCGGGTCAGCCATATGGGCTTCTCCCACTTCACGGCACGGTTCGCGCGTTTCGATGTGAATCTTCAGTTCGACCCGGCACATCCCTCGCGGTCCCATGTCGAGGCGAAGATCGATCCCAACTCGCTGGAAAGCGACAATCCTCCTGACGGATTTCTCGAGATGCTGCGGGGGCCGCAGTGGCTCGACGCCGCAAAGTATCCTTCCATCACGTTCCGCTCGATCAATGTGGAACAGACCGGACCCTCGACGGCGCGTATCACCGGCGATTTCACGCTAC
Organism: uncultured Alphaproteobacteria bacterium; assembly: GCA_963822275.1. Taxonomy (GTDB): domain Bacteria; phylum Pseudomonadota; class Alphaproteobacteria; order Micropepsales; family Micropepsaceae; genus Rhizomicrobium. Next base: position 68,201 of record CAWGHR010000020.1, on the reverse strand, counting down.
ATGGCGTGACGCATCCCGTCGTCTTGAATGCAACATTCAATGGTGGCTATGAGGGTATGAAACTGGACCCGCATGCGCGCATTGGTTTTTCCGCGCATGGCATTATTAAGCGTTCGCAATTCGGGATAGATATCGGCTTGCCTTGGCCGGCGCCGCATATGGGTGTGGGTGACGATATCGATGTCACGATCGAAGCGGAATTCAACGGACCGGCTTGGATACCGAAGAAAAGCTAAGGACCGAGACGATGAGAATGAAGGTGACAACCTGTTTGTGGTTTGACGGCAACGCGGAAGAAGCCGCCAAATTCTATGTCTCCATCTTCAAGAACTCGAAGATCACATCAGTCTCGCGCTTCCCGGAGGGCACACCCCGTCCCAAGGGATCGGCGATGACGGTGGAGTTTGAGCTCGATGGGCATCACATTATCGGATTGAATGGCGGCCCCGCTTACAAGCTCTCGCCTGCGATATCCCTGTCCGTCGATTGCGAAACGCAGGCGGAACTGGATCAGCTGTGGGATAAGCTCTTGGTGGGAGGTCAGGAAAGCCAGTGTGGGTGGCTGACCGACAAATTCGGATTGTCCTGGCAGCTGGTTCCCAAAGAGTTACCCGCTTTGATGATGGACAAGGACCCCGAGAAGGCCAAGCGGGTTGCAATGGCCATGATGCAAATGAAGAAGCTCGACATCAAGAAGCTGCAAGAAGCGCGCGACGATCACGCAGCATAATTGGGCTTCTCTATTTTGCGTTTCTGCCCGCCTTGTCGAGTGATGCGAATTCGTCGTCCGACAACGCGATGTTCACCGCCGCGACGTTCTCTTCGAGATGCGCGACTTTCGAGGTGCCGGGAATGGGCAGCATGACAGGACTGCGTTTGAGCACCCAAGCGAGTGCGATCTGGCTGGGCGCGGCCTTGTGGCGCTTGGCGACGGTGTCGAGGATGGAACCCGGCTTGGCGAGATCGCCCGCCGCCAGCGGGAACCATGGGATGAAGCCGATATCATGCCGCTCGCAATAATCCAGAACGCCCTCGCTGGCGCGATCCACCAGATTGTAACGGTTCTGTACGGTCGCCACTTTGAACACCTTCGAGGCAGCTTCGATTTCGGCGACGGAAACCTCGCTGAGGCCCGCGTGGCGGATAACACCGTCATCAAGCAGCGATTTAATCGCCGCGAATTGCTCGTCGCGCGGGACCGCCGTGTCGACGCGGTGGAGCTGCCATAAATCGATCTGCTCGACGCCGAGGTTTTCGCGGCTCTTGTTCGCCTCCCGAATAAGCTGGTCGGGCCGCCCGTCGGGAACCCAATTGTTTGGGCCCGGACGCGCCAAGCCGCCCTTGGTCGCGATGACGAGACCCTTATAGGGATGCAGGGCGACGCGGAGCAGCTTCTCCGAAACGTCAGGCCCGTAGGCGGCGGCCGTGTCGATGAAATCGATACCGAGTTCGGGCAGGCGTTTCAGGGTGCGCAACGCCTCGGCCCGGTCGGCCGGTTCGCCCCACACACCGGGCCCCGTGACACGCATCGCGCCAAAGCCAAGGCGAACGACCGGCATCGTGCCGCCGATCTTGAATGTGCCGGATTTTGCCGCATCGAGATTTGCCATGGCGCAAGCCTTTCAACTGGGTGGGTGAAGTACCCTATCCTATAATCCCAGCGCGTCAGCCGTGTGATCCTTTTTTCGGGACGGACGCGCTATTGCTATAGAAAATAAACATAGGTGCCGAGACGGGCGGATCAAGCTTCAAGAATGACGATGACAGAGCAAACATCGATGTTGCCTGAAATTTTTGCACGCTGGTTTGAAGCGCGCGGCTGGCAGCCGCGGGCCCATCAGCTGGCGTTGGTGGACCATGCGGCGCGAGGCGAGTCGGTGCTGCTGGTGGCGCCGACCGGCGGCGGCAAGACACTGGCGGGTTTTTTGCCGACACTGATCGCTTTGGCTGCTACCCCCACACCAAGGCTTCGTCGGGCAAGCCGTACGCTGAACACGCTCTATATCTCGCCGCTCAAAGCGCTGGCGGTTGACGTGGCCCGAAACCTGGAAGCGCCGATCGCGGAAATGGGCCTCGACATCCGCGCCGAAACGCGTACCGGCGACACGCCGCCGTCACGCCGGCAGCGACAGAAATATTCGCCGCCCGACATCCTGCTGACCACACCGGAGCAATTGGCGCTGCTGCTGGCAAACAGCGCCGCACCGCGCATGTTCGAACATCTGAAAACGGTCGTGTTGGACGAATTGCACGCGATGCACAATTCCAAGCGAGGCGATTTGCTGTCGCTGGGATTGGCGCGCCTGGCAAAACTGGCGCCCGGCCATCGCCGCGTCGGATTGTCGGCGACGGTGGCCGATCCCGCACCGCTGCAGCGCTATCTGGTGCCGCAGCCATTGGTTGGCGAGGCGCGTTCGGCACTGGTGCTGGGCGCCAAAGGCGCGGTGCCGGAGATTTCGATCCTCGCGTCGGAAGAATATGTGCCTTGGGCGGGACATTTGGCGCGCCACGCCATGGGCGACGTGATGGCGGCGATCAAGACGGCGGCGACGGCGCTGATCTTTGTCAACACGAGGAGTCAAGCAGAGCGCACGTTTCAGGATCTGTGGCGGATCAACGAGGACAATCTCGCCATCGCGTTGCATCACGGCTCTTTGGCGCCCGGTCAGCGGCGCAAAGTCGAAGCGGCGATGGCGAGCGGCAAACTGCGTGCCGTGGTCTGCACCTCCACCCTCGATCTCGGCATTGACTGGGGGGCGGTCGACAAGGTGATCTGCATCGGTGCGCCCAAAGGCGCCGCGCGTCTGGTGCAGCGCATCGGCCGCGCCAATCACCGCCTGGACGAACCCAGCCGCGCGCTGTTGGTGCCAGCCAACCGTTTCGAAGTGCTGGAATGCGAAGCGGCGCGCGAAGCGGTGATCGCCGGCGAACTCGACGGCGAGAAGCTGCGCGAAGGCGGGCTCGATGTGCTGGCGCAGCACGTGCTGGGCATGGCCTGCGCCGCGCCGTTCGATGAAGACGAATTGTATGGCGAGGTAGTGTCGGCCTCGCCTTATCGCGCGTTGAGCCGCGAGGATTTCCGCCTTGTGGTCGATTTCGTGGCGACCGGCGGTTATGCGCTCAAAAGTTACGACCGTTATGCGCGGCTGCGCAAAACGCCGGACGGCAAATGGCGCTTGGCTCATCCACGAATGGCCCAACAATACCGGTTGAATGTCGGCACCATCGTCGAAGAGCCGATGATCGATATCCGCATCCAATCGCGCGGACGGCCGGTCGGCGTAGGCGGAAGAGTGCTCGGCCAACTCGAGGAATACTTCATCGAACAGCTGTCGCGCGGCGACACGTTTGTATTTGCGGGCGAAGTACTGGCCTTCGAGGGCATGCACGAGGACGCGGCCTTCGTCTCGCGCACCAAGGACAGCGAAGCGCAGGTACCGTCTTACACCGGCGGAAAGTTTCCGCTTTCGACGTTCTTGGCGCAACGCGTACGGGAATTGGTGTCGAAACCGGAAACTTGGAATCTATTGCCCGACCCGGTGCATGAATGGTTGCGCATTCAGGAATGGCGCTCGGTGCTGCCCCAACCGGGGCAATTGCTGGTGGAGACTTTTCCGCGCGGCCAGCGCCATTATCTCGTCTGTTACCCTTTCGAAGGCCGTTTGGCGCATCAGACGCTCGGCATGTTGCTGACGCGGCGGCTGGAGCGTCTGGCGATGAAGCCGACGGGATTTTCCGCCAACGAATATGCGCTGGCGGTGTGGGGGCTGCGCGATCTGTCGGGGCTCGATTTCGGCAAATTGTTCGACGAAGATATGCTGGGCGACGATCTCGACGCCTGGTTGGCGGAATCCAATCTTTACAAACGCACTTTCCGCAATTGCGCGATTATCGCCGGACTGATCGAGCGGCGTACGATCAGCAGCGAGAAGACCGGGCGGCAGGTGACGTTTTCGTCGGACTTGATTTATGACGTGCTGCGCGAGCACGAGCCCGATCACATTCTGCTGCGCGCCACCTATCAGGACGCGGCCACCGGCCTGCTCGATGTGGCGCGGCTGGGCGATATGTTGCGGCGGGTGCACGGCCGGATCGTCAAACGCAAGCTCGACCGCGTCTCGCCTTTGGCCGTGCCGGCGCTCTTGGAAATCGGCCGCGAAATGGTGGCCGGTGCGGCACATGAAGATGTTCTGCGCGAGGCAGAAGATGCGCTGATCGCCGACGCGATGCGGGTGGAGTAAATTGAATTAGAATGCCATGGCCCGCGAATGCGGGGGGTAGAGAGGAACAACACCTCTTGACCCGACACAACTGCAAGGCGTGCCATGTGACCGGCCATATGTCCGCTTCCGCGTCGGAACCGGCCGTCCTGGGCGGCACTCTTATGTCCCAAATGCGCCAGAAGTTGGCGTTACATCGCCACACGCAGAACCGTCTCGGGAGGTGTCAGTTCGGTTGTTTAGTGTGATTGGACCCAAGTGGCTGTTTGCAGCGGAATGGCACAATCCAGGCTTGCTCTCCTTGGTCATGTCGCACTTGCACCGCCGTGCAGGCATTGTGTTCGCCATTTAGGAATTCTTGCGAAATCCGCAGGGCCTCTTTAGCAGTTATTGCAGCGCCACTGGCGGAAACTTCTCGCACGTAGATAACGTCGTCTCGCTTCATGCCGTCACCGACGAAGTACATAATCTCAGGCGGAGGAGTGTGCACAAATTCCGGGGGCGCTACAAACGGCGGGGCCGGGACGAACGGCTTTCTACACGAAAATCCGACCTTCCACTCGCCAGTGCTTTCGTCTTTCACTGCCGTGTCGAGGTCACAATCGCCACCGTGATCACGTACCATAGCGCGAGCGACACTTTCGGCCTCCTCACGCGAGACCACCGTTCCTCCCGAAGGTCTCCGCTTGAAGATGAAGATGGTCCCCCAGTGATGCGCACCATAAAGAGTGACGCCTTCCACCAGAGGGTGTTGGGCATCGAACGGCGCAGGAGCCGCAAACGCCAACGTTATTACACTGGCCGTTGCCATAGCGGCGACGAGCGCGAGCCTCATGGTGTCCTCCGCCCAAAAATCGAACGGCCGATCCTACCATCCTTCGATAGGTTGGTCTTGGTGCCAAACGATGGTTATTGGCGCATTCCGGTTCTAGGTCGAAAGGTAACTATTGATCCTACACTTGCCTTTGAGAATTGGACACATAACTATCAATCTCAACCGGTGTGGTACGCGCCAACCGTCATCCGGGCAGTCTATCCGCCGCGATAAGTTTTGGAGGCGGTGACTTTCGTTTAATGTTCCCACCACGCCAATCCATCGGGTTCGCGGCCAGCATCGATCTTGGCGACCATCTCCAATGTGTGCAGATCGACCACGGCGACATAGTGATCGCGCGGGCAGGCGACGAAGACGCGCGCACCATCCGGCTGCATCTGGATTCCCGAAGCGCCACGCTCCTCTATCGGAATGCGCTTGACGATCTGATGCGTCGCCGCGTCGATCGCCACCAAATCCTTGTTGGCGCGCAAAGTGACGAGCACCAATTTCCCGTCCGGCGTGAATGCCAAGCGGTTGGCGCCGTTGGTCCCGGCCTGAAGCGTCGTCGCAACCGTGTCGGTGGAAAGATCGATGATGGTGATGCTGCCGTCATTGGCGCCCACCCAAACCTCTTTGCGGTCGGGCGATACCGCAAAGCCTTCGGCGGCCGGTCCGACCGGAACCAGCGTGTGCTTCCATCCCGGTGTGGTGTAAGAAGCGGGCGGCGGCGGCGCACCGGGCGCCATGGTCGGCGCGATCATGATGGCGTCATAGATGCTCAGCGTGCCGGACCCGGCATTCGAGGCGAGGATTTTCGTGCCGTCCGGTGAAATCCAAACCATATGGGTACGATCCTGACCGGTGCCCAATACCGCGACCACCTTGCGCGCCTTAAGGTCGAGCACGCCCAGCGCCTTGGAGCGGTCGGCGGTGAACCACAATTTGCCGTCGCGCAGTGCCATGCCATGCGGGCCGACCATCGGCGAGACATCGATGGATTTGAGGGCGCGAGCATGCAGCAGATCGATCACCGCCAGCGTGTGGCCGGTGCCTTCCTCGAAATTCGATACATAGCCTGTTCTGTTGTCCGGCCCGACTATCACCTCATGCGGATTCTCGCCGACCGGGACGTGCGCCGTGACTTTTAGCGTTTGCCCGTCGGCAAAGGCCAGCGCATGTGTCTGCTTCGAGACCACCAGCAAAGTGCCAGCCGCTTGTGCCGACACCGCGACGAAACAGAACGCCGCGGCGACCAGATGACCCGTGGTTTTGTATCGCATTTCTCAACCCTCTCTCGCGCATCTCATAGTGCGATGTGTGGAAATATCCAAACGTCCTACCCTCCCCTTGAGGGAGGGTCGAATTGCGAAGCAATTCGGGGAGGGGTAAACCGTCGGCGCAAATACCCCTCCCCGAAAAACTCTTCGCAATGCTCGAGTTTTTCGACCCTCCCTCAAGGGGAGGGTGGATTCTTGGTTTTGGTGTAGCCTCTGATTATGACTCGCGGTGAAGACCTGCAAATCGACGTCAATGGTGAGCGGTTGCTGCTGGACCGCGCCGGTGCGGTCTATTGGGCGTCGCAAAGGACACTCGTCTTCGCCGACCTGCATTTCGAGAAAGGTTCGTCCTTTGCACGGCGCGGGGCGTTGCTGCCGCCTTACGACACGCGCAGCACCATCCGGCGAATGGAAGAGGTTATGGCGCGCCATTCACCCGCTTGTGTGATAGCATTGGGCGATTCCTTTCATGACGGCGAAGCGGCTGAGCGGCTGGACAGCGAAGAGCGCGCTATGCTCACCGCGATGGCGGCACGGGCGGAGTGGATTTGGGTGGAAGGCAATCACGATCCCAAGCCGCCCAATTGGTTGGGCGGGCGTGTTGCGGCCGAAATCGCCATTGGCGGACTGGTATTCCGTCATCTGCCGTCGGGCCAAAGAGGCGAGGTCGCGGGCCATCTTCATCCGGCTGCAGTGGTGCGAAAGCTTGGCATGAGTGTGCGGCGGCGCTGCTTTGTATCGGACGGTGCGGTGCTGTTACTGCCGTCTTTCGGCGCCTATACCGGCGGGCTTGATGTGCGGGAGGAGGCCATTGCCTCGCTCTTCGCGCGGGGCTGCACAGTTTATGCGCTGGGACGCGAGCGCGTTTACGCCGTGGCAAATCAGCCGGCACGCCTGCGGAACACGACAGTGGAGAGCCAGCCCAGCGACAGCGCCATCAGCACCGCGGACACGCCGTAAGACAACGGCCATTCATGGGCGAAGAGGTAGACGCGGCGCTCGATACCGATCTGCTCGATAAACAGCGGTATCGATTGAGCGCTGATGATGGAGCCGTCGCGAAACAGATAAACCTGGACATTGTATTGTCCGCGCGGCACCGAAGCGGGGATGGGCACGTGGACACTGAAGAGAGCCGGACTGTGGAACTGCACGGCGTATTGCGTTTCGGAGTAAAGTCCATCGGCGCGTTGGCGGCGGATCAGAGCTTGGCGGAAGGGCTCGACATTGCCGTCGCTCAACACCCGCTCCGGCCGCAGATTGGCAAGTCCGAGATCGTAACTCTTTAGTGTGTCCGCCGACGCCGCTTCGCTGAGGGGCCGCGTCCCGGCGAGAAAATAATAGGACGGCATCCCATCGAGCCGCGCCCGCGCCGTGTTCACCCAGATTCCGGCGACGCGATCCTTGCGGCGGACAGTCATATCGATCTCGGGCCCGCGCACCACGACGACGACGGTTTCGCGCGACGACGGCGTTTCCTGTTGCGGCCGACTTTCGATGGCGCCGAATACGACAAGATCGGTGCCCGTGTAATTCGAGGTAATCTGCACCGCGTCCTGCGACACGCCCGCGACGAGCTCTTCTTCGGCTTCGGCCGGAAGAGCGAAAAAAGCGAAGCCCGCGGCAATCAAAATGATGCGCGCCGTCATATCTTGCCCACCGCGACGGAGTAGAGATCGTCCGGCGTCGCGATCAAGCCGATCAAAAGCCGGATCGCCACCGCCAGCACCAGCAACGCCAGTAGCAGGCGCAATTCTTCGCCGCGTAGTTTGGCACCTACCCTGAGACCGAATTGCGTGCCGACCACACCGCCCAGGATCAACAGCCCCGCCAGCACGATGTCGACGGAGAAATCGCTGACCGAGTGCAGCACGGTCGTTGCCACGGTGACGAACAGGATCTGCAACAGCGATGTGCCGAGCACGACATTGGTCGGCATGCGCAATAGATAGATCATCGCCGGAACCAGCATGAAGCCGCCGCCCACGCCCATGATCGCCGACATGATGCCCGCGATCATGCCCAATAAAGCGGGTGGAATGATGCTGATATAGAGACGAGATTCGCGGAAACGCATTTTCAGCGGCAAGCCGTGAATCCAATTGTGTTGACCGGGTTTGCGGCTGAATATGTCTTTGCCCGCGCGGGCGGCGAGCAGCGTGCGCGCCGCTTCGTTCAACATTAGTGCGCCGATGACGCCGAGCAGCACGACGTAACCGAGCGAAACCGTCAATTCGATCTGGCCGGCACGGCGCATCAAGCCAAACAGGAAGACGCCCAGCTCCGTTCCGGCTAGACCGCCGGTGATCATAACGAGACCCATCCTCAGATCGACCGCGCGGTGACGCCATTGGGTCAGCGCGCCGGACATGGCGGAGGCGGTCATGTGGCTTGCCGTGGTGGCCACTGCGACGCTCGGGGGAATACCGTAAAAGATCAGAAGCGGGGTCAAAAGAAAGCCGCCGCTCACGCCGAACATCCCGGCAAGAAACCCGACCGACGCACCCATGCCGAGAATGACCAGCCAATGGACCGACATCTCGGCGATGGGCAGATAGATTTCCATCAGTCGACAATCGCGAGGTGGTGAGCCCGGCGAAGCGCCGGAATAGAGCCAATCTGCGCGCCTGAAATTGAGCGGTCAACCGCGCGTTTCAGCTTTGACGGCGTGTCGAGGAATAGGAATTACCCTCCCCTGAAAGGGGATGGTAGGGAGGGGTCATTCCACAGACCCCCACCCGATCCGCCAACGGCGGATCGACCTCCCCCTTTTAGGGGGAGGAAATTATCGGCGTGTTCCTAACCCCGCGTCAGGTCGGTGATCGTCGGGGCGACATTGGCTTTGGGATCGAGCGGGCCGGGCTTGAAAATGTCGGCGGCATGCTGTGCGGCCCCGCGGGCCTCGTCGCTGAGTTGGGTGGTGATGGCATCGATCCGCGCTTTGGCCTCGGCATCGCCGTGCGCGGCGGCGACGGCGTACCACTTGTAGGCGTCGAGCAAGCTTTGCGGTACGCCGCGCCCGCGCTCGTAGAGTACGGCCAGATTGAATTGCGAATTGACGAGCCCGAGATTGGCCGCGCGCGAGAACCAGCGTGACGCTTCGCTGAAGTCCATCTTCGTGCCGTTGCCTTGGGCATAAGCGACAGCAAGGTTGTGCATCGCCTTGCGGTTGCCTTGATTTGCGGCCGCCAAATACCAGCGCAGCGCCTGGGTCGCATCGGCAACCACACCGGTGCCGTGCTCGTACATGGTTCCAAGGCGATACTGCGCCACCGGTTCGCCGGCCTGCGCGGCGCGGCTCAGCCATTTGGCCGCTTCCTTGTCGTTGGCGGGAACGCCTTCGCCGTCGAGATACTTCAGCCCGACGATGAGTTCGGCCCGAGAATTTCCGGCATTGGCCAGTGCCGTAACCCGGTCAAGCGCCGGGACCGCGGCGGTCTGGCGAACCGGCGACTGCGGCACGGCCGGAGGCGGTCCTGATGGTTGCAATCCGGAAGGCTGAGACACGGATGCGAGCTGGCGCTGCGGCGCGACAGACATCTTTTGCGGCGGTGACCCTGGGGCTGCGGCGGGCGGAGTGGGGACAGTATGAACCGGCGCCGGCTTTACCTCTTGCTTGAGTAGCGGCGGCAACGGTTTAGCGGGCACCTGTTGCGTAGCAGAAGACTGTTGCGATGCGGAGGACGGCGGAGGGTAATTCTGATCGGTCGACAACGCTTCGGGCGTCGATTTGAGGGGAGCTGGCGCGGCCTTCTTTTCGAACAGAGCACCGAGTACGGAATTGGATGTGTCGTTCGCCGAACGATGATTCATGACCGAGGCGGCGATGGCAGCGATCGCCGCCAGTGCCAGCACGGCGATCAGCAAGAGGCGCGTGCGGTTCGACTTGGACCCCGGTTTAACGGACGCGCCCGTACTGCCCCAAGCGAAACCGCCTAGCGTCGCACTGCGTTCGGCCTCGGCCGTCGCCGCGGCGCGCGCCGAACGGCGCGCGGCATTGAGATAGGAATCGACGGTTGGCGCCGGCGTAAACGCATCGGTGCCATAGCTTTGACTCGCCGCGAATTGCTGTTCACCACCGGCAACCGTGTCATAGGCGGGCGGCGGCGCTTGGTCGGCAAAAGGCGGCTGGGCCGGTTCGACAAAAGGCGGCGCCTCGAACTCAGGAAGCGGTGTGAACGGCGCTCCCTGACCGGTGAAAGCCGTCGCTGAGGCGCCGAAGGGCCCGCCCGCCGCCGCGAATGGCGCGGCTTGCGGCGGGAAAGGCGCTGACTGCGGCGGAAAAGGTGATGTATCGGGCGGGAAGGGGAGCGAATCGGCCAGGGAATAGCTTGGCTCGGGCGCTAGCCTGGGCGGCGCGGCTTTGCGCAATTCCGCAAAGGCTTCGCGCTGGCTGTTTTCCAGAGCATCGAAACGCTGGGCGAGTTTTTTGAGCGCCATCTCCGCGGTTTCGGCCGGCTGCTCTTCGTGATCGATGCGGCCGACAATATCGCCCAGTGTACGCTCGATTCCCGACAGACGGCGGTCGATCGCCGGATCGGTATTGCGTGCTTCCAGGCGCGAAACGTTTTCTTCCAGCCGCGCAATGGCGGAAGCGGCATCGTCTTTGCGCGCCGCTTGACGTGTTTCCAAGGCTTCGAGGGCGCGTTCGAGCGAGACGGCATTGGCATGCGCCGCCTTCTCGACCGTTTGGATGCGCTCGCCGAGTTGCACGACGCGTCCTTCAAGTGCCTGCGTCGCGGCATGGAAATCCTGCCGCGCCTGGCCGAGCCTGCCGGCGACGTTCTCGATGTTGCCGGCAAGTGCGGAAATCTGCGTCGCCGATTGATTGGCCGTTTGGGTGATTTGATCGGCAAGGCGAGACAGGCCTTGATGCAAAGCTTTCACGGCGTCGCGCAAGCCGTCCGTCGTGGCGCTGCGTTCCACGCGCTCGATACGGTCGGAGAGCCCCACCACATGCGAGCCGAGTTGGTCGAAAGCCTGCGCCTGTTCGCGCGCAGTGATGTTCATTTCCACGGCAGCCTTGCTCATCACGCGGTTGCTTTCGCTTTGGCTGCGCTCGGAGGAGTCGAGGCGGCGGCCCATGCTGCGCAGTTGTTCTTCGATGCGCCGATAGACGTCGGCGGTTTCGCTCTCGCTGCGCGATACGCGGTCGAGCATGTCGTCGCTGTCGCGGCGGGTGGAGGCCATGCGGTGATCGTCGGGGCGGTAGCTGTTCCAGTCCTCGCGTTCCGGTCCCGGCTCGTTCAAACCGGATAAGCCGGCAAGAATCCGTCTGGTGAGCCATTCCCCGATGGACAGACCTTCCCGGCGTGCGGCCGCGCGAGCCGCTTCACGCGCCTCTGACGGTATCCCTGCCACATTCCACGGAAGATCAGGCCGCATCTCGACTCACTAGGCGCAACACCCCCAAGAGAAGGTATCCGTGCCAAGATGTAGTGTAAAGAAAGCCACATTAAATCAAGCACCAAGGAGGTGCGGAGGGCCTCCAGGACACAATCTGCTAACAAGAATTAATGGGTCGTCAGCCGTTTGGACCGGCCGTGGTCGCTGCGCCCGAAGGTCCCAGCGCGCTCGAGTTCCACTCGGCATGCTTTCGTTGGGACGGGTTCAATCCTGCGGCGTGATTGTTCCGCGCAAGGGAACCTTCTCGCTATCGTCCTTACCCTGCTGTGGATTTGCAACAGGCATAACCTGCGATGGAGGAGCACTATCGTCATGCGGGCCCAAGCCGAGATTGCTGGCAAAAAGCTGGGTCACATAGATGGTGTTGCCGTTTGCTGCCGCCCCAACGCCGGTACGGCCGTAATCCGCGAAGGACAGGTTCTCTTTATGCGGCGCACTGGCCAGCCAGCCATCGACGAAGCGCTGCGCAAAGACATCGACATCGATGCCCGATTGCGGCGTGAAATGCTGGGCCGCGACATTTTCTCCGACCAAACCTTGGAATTTGGCGTCTGCTTTCATGAGCATGGTGGCGGAGACGTGAGGATCGCCGCCGCCATCGGCGAACGAGTTCTTGAGCGCCATTTCGGCGCTGCGTTTGCGGGCGATCGAGATCAATTCGGGATCGAGAACGAGCGTTTTCGCCGCGGGGTCGAGTTTGTGACGTTGATCCTGGATCAGGCTGTAGATGCGCGATTCCAGCGCCGGCATTTGCTTGGCCGGATCTGGCCTATCGGGGCCGAACAGCCCGAACATAGACATGTCTGAGCAGCCCGCGGACAAAGCGAGCGCGAAAACGCAGAGAACTACCCGAAAAGAATGACCGCCCGATTTCACATCAATGCACGAACTCGAAGAGCCCCGCTGCTCCCATACCGCCACCGATGCACATGGTGACGACGCCATATTTCATCTTTCGGCGTCGCCCTTCCAGTAAAATATGACCGGTCATGCGCGCACCCGACATTCCATAAGGATGACCGATGGAAATGGCGCCCCCGTCGACATTTACTTTCTCATGCGGGATGCCGATCCGCTCCATGCAATAAAGTGTCTGGCTGGCAAAGGCCTCGTTCAATTCCCACAGATCGATGTCGTGAGGCTTGAGGCCGTGGCGTTCCAAAAGGCGCGGCACGGCGAAAACCGGTCCGATGCCCATCTCATCCGGCTCGCAGCCCGCAACCGCGAAGCCGCGGAAGACACCCAGCGGCTTAATCCCCTTTTTTCTCGGCGACTTTTGCATCCATGACGACGCAAGCCGACGCACCGTCGGAAAACTGCGAGGCATTGCCGGCGGTGATGTATTTGCCTTCCTTCACCATCATGCCGCCCATGAAGACGGGCTTAAGCGGCTGCCAAACCCTCATAGGTGGTGTCGGGGCGATTGCACTCGTCGCGGTCCACCGTGACATCGACGATGGATTCCTGGCCGCTGGCTTTGTCGATTTTCTTCATTTTGGTCGGCAGCGGAACGATCTCGTCCTTGAATTGACCGGCCTGCTGCGCGGCAGCGGTCCGCTGTTGGCTTTCCAGAGCATATTGGTCCTGGCGCTCGCGGGAGATTTTGTAGCGCTCCGCGACGATTTCGGCCGTTTCGATCATCGACATCCACAGCGCCGGCTTGATCGCCATCAGATGTTCCTCGGTGATGTTCTTCGTGTTCATGCCGCCCATCTGCACCAGCGAGATGGATTCGACGCCGGCGCCGATCGCCACCGGCGTGCCTTGGGTCATCACTTGCTGCGCCGCCATGGCGATGGCTTGAAGACCCGAGGAACAGAACCGGTTGATGGTCACCCCGCCGGTGGTCACCGGACAACCGGCCCAGATTGCGGAAAGGCGTCCGATATTCATGCCGGTGGCGCCTTCGGGATGAGCGCAGCCCATATAAACGTCTTCCACCTCCGCGGCATCAACGCCGGCTTTGGCGATGGCATGTTTAATCGCGTGACCGCCCATGACCGCGCCATGGGTCATGTTGAAACCGCCGCGCATGGATTTGGCCAAACCGGTGCGCGCCGTGGAAACGATGACGGCTTCTTTCATAAGATCCTCCGCAAATTATTTGCGGAAGCCTAGCCGTTCGAATTCATCCGGCAAAGAGCCGATGACGTTCCCCAACGAAAGGAATGCGACGCTATTCCTGAACACTATCATGGGCGTGGCGCGCTGGGTCATGCCGCCAATAGAGATAGGAGGCGAGAATGCCGATCATCGTCGCGCCGAGTAGGCCCGCAAGCAAGATCGAGCCGGCGATCGTGGCGTCCGCCGCGAAGGAGACGACGAACGAGCATGCGCCTGCTAAGGCGTATAGCCGTCCGGTGAGACGATGGGTCTTCTCCCAGGAGTAGTCACTGGACAATGTCCAGGGTGTGCGAATGCCGGCGAAGAAGTTGGAGCGCGTTTTGCCGAGATAATTTCCGATGACCACGAACAGCAGCGCGACCGCAGGAAAAATAAAGCGCGGCATGTCTATCGCCACATGCAACGCTCCTAGCACGATCCCGACATGCGCGATCGCCACGATGACAATTCCGCCGATCCAGGCTGCCCGGAAGAGTTTTGTGCTTGACGCGAGATTGAGGCGCCTCGGCTCGACATGCGGAATTGCGCTGAGCAGAACGATCATACCGAGCGCCAGGGCCGGAAGAATGGTCAGCGCTTCCCGCTTGCCTGCGAAACCGTTCGCCTCACCATTTATACCCCAGTGTACAGCGATGCGAGCCATATCGGGCACGAGTGGCCAAGCCCAGGCGCTCAGCCCCGCCATGGCCGCGACGATCAGCAGACTCACGATCAACGGAACGCGAATGCTCATGACTTTTCTCCAAGAGAATTCTTTTCAACTTTCTTGCCGGCAATCGACATCAGTGCCGCCATCGCTTCTTCCAGCACGCTCATGTTCAGACGATACAGAACGGTAGTGCCCTTGCGCTCGCTGGTGATGAGATCGGCCGATTTCAGCACAGTGAAATGGCCCGATAGCGTTGGCTTGGCGAGATCGAATTCGGCCGCCAGATCGCCCGCGCTCATCACACCTTTGCGCAGCAATTTGAGGATTTTGCGCCTCACAGGGTGCGCCAGCGCATCGAAGACATCGCTCACGGATTTGCGTTCTTGTCGATGAAGGCCGTCAGGGCCGGCATGACTCCCGGTGCAAGGGGAAGTGTCGGATCGCCATAGGTTGCGATGTTGGCGGCAGGATCGGCGGGCGCGGTTTTCAAAACGTGATTTGTGCCGTCGAGGAGAACAAGCGTAATTCCGGGCCGCGCTGCCGCCAGAAGTCGCGCGTCTTCGACGCGGACTTGGATATCGGTGGTGCCCTGCATCACGAGCACCGGTGCTTTCACGGCGGCAATCGCGGCAATCGGATCTTTCGCAAACCAAGAGATGAGATAGGGCTGAACGCTGGGCCGGAACAGCATCAGCAATTGCGGCGGAACGTCGGCCACCGTCTTACCTTCCTTGAGTTGCGCAACAATCTGCTGCACTTGCGCGAACAAGGCCGGCAGGGCGTTCTGCGTTTGCCGAAGAATCACATCCCCGGCCATTTGCCCCGTCCCCGCGACCGAGATGAAGCCGCGGACCGGAACTTTCGCCGCGGCCAATGCGCCAATCTGCGCACCTTCCGAATGACCAAGAATAAAGAGACAATTCACGCGGGGCTGCGCTTTGAGAAATTTCGCCCAGGCGACCGCATCATCGACATAGGTGTCGAAGCGCAAATCCGCTTCGGAAGTGGCGGCGGCTGCGCTTTTGCCGATGGCACGTTTGTCGACGCGCAAACTGGCGATCCCGTGCGCTGCCAATCCTTCGGCGATCAGCTTCAGCGTGGCCGGTTTGACGCCGGGGACGGCCGAATTGCCGTCGCGGTCTGTCGGACCGGAACCGGCCAATAGCAGAACCGCCGGAACCGTGCGCGCCGTATCTGGTGTGAGGAGTGTGCCATAAAGCGGGGCTTCGCCCCCGGGGATGGAAACTTCCCGTTCGCCTGCCAAAGCAAGCCCTGTCACAAGAAAAGCAGTGCCCAGAAAAGCGAGAACCGTGCCCCGGATGTGCGCGCCCATAATTCCCACCCTTGACTATATTTTGGTATTTAGGGAAATACCAAAATATAGTCAAGAGGGTCAAATCATGTGGCGGAAGAGACGGAGAAATTCAGGCAGCTTGGCCGGCTGCGCGGGCGCGTATCTTTTCGATCACCAGTTTGCGGAACATGAAGTACTGCGTGGTGAACAGGGCCAGTTGCGTCGCTGCGGGCGCGATCAAGGCATATACCGCCCAAAAACGTGCCGACATCGTGAAAGCGACAACAAGATTCATCATAGCCAAGACGAACATCAACGTCGCCCAGGCATAGCCCGCACGGACTATCAGCGGATCTTCAAGATTGTCCGTAACGATGGGAGGCAGATAAGGCGCCATCCAATCGCGCCGCAACATTACGGCACCCAGAGCGAGCCACAACAGCGTGGGCTTGATCATGACGAAATGCGGATTGTGCGTGATAATGGTCGTCATGCCAAACACGGTGATCAGCACAAGGCTTAGCCATTGCAGCGGCCCGATAGGATGTTTGTGAAACTTCTTCCACAACGCCTGAGCAATGCCGAGCGCAATCCCGAAGCTGGTCGCCAAATAGATGTCGCGCGTCGACAAAAACAGCGCAACGAAAAGCAGCGACGACAAAAGGTCGTGCAAAAGGGGCTTAAAGGCCCGCAAGAGATGCATTGACGGCCTTCCCGACCCCAATTAACGGGGGGCTTGTCCAAGACGCCTGCTGATATAGACGCCAAACTGCCATGTAAAGATAAGCGCCGTTAGGAAGGCTACAAGCCCCGCTACGGCGAGCCAAAACGCTGAAATCGTGTGGAAAAAAATTGTCACCGCGTCAGCGCCGGCCATGATCGCGAGAGCGCCGGTCCATACCCAGGCAAGTATGTAGTTTACACGCAGAAACGCCGGCGTATCCCATTGCGCAGCGAAGACCTCGGTGCGCAAATAGGGTAATGTAAACGGCTCGCGCTGCGCCAAGGACCACAGTACGACACCAAGCAAACTCAATTTTAGCATCAGGCCGACCCAAGAAATAGTCATGCCCGGCTCGATAAAGCCGTTATATACCGCCAAGAGGCCGAGGCAGGTCGCGAAAGCGGCATCGAGCACTCGCGGCGTGCCGGTCTCGATGAAATCGCGGATACCAAGGGTGAAAGCCGTCGCAAAGGCAAGCCAAAGCGCCAGATTCACCGATATCTGCACGAAAACGTAAAACACGATGAGCGGCGCAAAGCCGAGCAGTACTGCCACGAATATCTTCCGGCCCTAAAAGACGATGGGTGTACGCGCGATCGCGCGTACACCCATGGCTTATGTGCTTACTGGCCAGCGGCAGGTGTCGCAGCCGCAGTTCCGTATTTGCGCGTAACGTAAAGCGTCCAAAGTTGCGCGGCACGCACCAGAGCGGGGTCGCCATTCACCTGTGCAAGAGTTGCTACCGCGGCGGGATCGCCCAACCGCGCCTGCGAGATGCCGAGCAACAAAGTGGCTTGCGCCTGCTTGGGTCCGCCCTTGCCGATTGCGCGCTGCGCAACGCGCGCCGCATCGGCATAACGCTTATAGCCGTAATACCCTTCGGCGACGGAGACATCGCCGTCAGCTTTCGCGCTTTTCGCGGCGGCCGCCTCCGCACCGGGTAGGGCGGCTTCGTCACCGCCTTTGATGCGTGCATTCGCTTTGGCCAACAACGGTGCCGCTTTCACCGACGACATTGAGCCACTACTGCCTCCGGCTTGCAACGCCTGGACCGCGTCACCCGGAGAGTTCAAGCCGATGGAGAGTTCAGCCATCAACAGATAATCGTCGCCAGATGTCGTGGCGCCCGTCAGCAAACGCAGGCGATAGATGTAGAACGCCGCTATTTCGCGGTTGTTCTTGTTTGGCGTCGCCATTGTACCGAGAGTGATGTCGATCAATCGGCCCCAATCGTCCGCGTCGCCATAAAGATTGGCCATAATCTCCAGCGTTTGAATCACCGCCGGCATGTTCTTTGATTTGTTCTGGGACACCAGCAAGATTTCATAAGCGCCATGCTCGGGGGTCTTGCCAGCCGCTTTTGCGAGATCGATCGCTTTTTGCGCCCAGATCGTCGCATTGGCGTAGTCGTTGGTGCTGTAATAGGCAATGGCGACAGCAGTCGCTATCGTGCCATCGACTTCGTTGTTCTTGACCGCGACCTGCATGAGCTCGATGACTTTGCCATAATTTTTCTGCTCATTTTGTAGCTGGATCGCCAGACGCATGGCCTGCGCCTGTTGGTCGGCCGGCGCGGTCGTCGACTGCGTGGCGGCCACGAAAGAATTGGCGGCATCGGGACGGTCATTCGTGTTGACGTAAACGACACCCATGTAAAAGTTGATCAGGTACTTGTCGTAATCGGACAGATCGGAAACGGCTTGCGCTTCCTTGAGCTTGGCCAGCGCTGTCGTCCAGTCCTTCGCGTTTAGTGCTTTTTGCGCATCCACCAATGGCTTCTGGACGGATTTGCTGACCGAAGGCGCTTTCGGCGCATCGGCGGCATAGCCAGGCATTGTCGTTAGCGCACCGGCAACGAACAGAGAAAAGCTCGCGGCCAAGACGGCGCGCAAAAGATTATTTTTCATAGGAGTCCTCTTATGGCTGTCTCGCAACAATGCACGCGGAAAGCGCCCCTCGCTTCGCGCATATTCGAAACTAATGCAACTTTATTGTGGCCGCAGGATGTTTCCAATGCGTTGACCGCGATATTGCAGCGCAGTGCTTGTCATGGCCTACTTGTGGAAATCCCCTATGCGCCAAGCTACGCCAGTGGTTTTTTGCGGCGCAGCGACGGAATGGAGCGGCTATTGTCCAGCGAATGTGTCCAAGTTGTTTCGTACGCCGGTCTCGAATTCTACGGCCTATTCGAATGCTTAGCCTCATCCGGGGTGGTTAACCAATTCGCCCTTGAGACCACCGAAAAACATGCGGATGGACTGGGAAAAGTCGCGCGCGGCGTGTTGGCAGCGTTTACCCAAGCCGTGTTCGAGGCAACCGCGTCGGAAGGCAAATCGGGTGCCGATATAGTCTCTCTGACGTGCGATTTTATCAGGGATGCCAGGGCCGGCGACCGTATCAAAGCTGAGGTCAAGGTGGTGCGCCGCACCACAAGCCTGATGTTCCTGACGGCAGATATCACGGGAAACGGACGAATATTGTTGACGGCAAACGGTGTCGCGAAGCACTCCTAGTTTATAAGTCTTCCTTAACCATAAGCTGACACCCTCAAAAGCGAGGGAACAGGGCGTTTTCTATGGGCGAACGCGCGGCGGAACTTGTTTTGGGGTCGGTGCAGTTGGGCCTCGCCTATGGCGTTGCCAACAAAACCGGCAAGCCCACTCACAAAGCGGCCCTTCAACTTGTGCGCCTCGCTGCCGATTTCGGAATCACACAATTCGACACGGCGCGCGCCTATGGCGACAGCGAGGAGCGACTTGGCGAAGCGCTCGAAGGCCGGGTTGTTCGCACCATCACCAAACTCAGCCCGCTCCCCGATCTGCCGGAACGCGCCACGCGCGACAAAGTGCGGCTCGCGGTCGATACCAGTATCGCCGAATCGCTGTCCGCCCTACGAAAGATCAGATCGACTGTCTGCTGCTGCATCGCGCCAATCATATGACCGCTTTTGGCGGCGCAATCTGGGAGCGCTTGCTTGAAAGAGTGGCAAGACGGAACGATTTTGGCGCTGGGCGTTTCGGTTCAGTCGCCGCAGGAAGCGCTCGACGCGCTCGCCTGCTCCGATGTGCGCCACATCCAGATGCCGTTCAATCTGCTCGATTGGCGCTGGCGCGAAGCCGGCGTGATCGCCGCCATCGAGCGGCGCGGCAATGTCACGGTGCATGCGCGCAGCATCTTCCTGCAAGGATTGTTGGCCGCCAATGATCCGTCGATCTGGCCGCACATCGATGGCGTCGATCCAGTCGCCGTTCTGGAACTTGTCGCCGGGCTGGTCGAAGAATATGGCCGCGAAAGCATCGCCGATCTTTGTATGGCTTATGCGCGGGGACGGCAGTTTATCGACGGTGTGGTGATCGGCCTCGAAACCGAACTGCAACTCGACATGAATTTGCGCCTTTCGGTGAAGCCGCCTCTCACCGAAGCGCAATGCTCCGAAGTGGAGGCGTGGATTCCACGCCTGCCGGCGCGCCTGCTCGATCCGGCCAAATGGCCGAAATCATGACAAGTGCGGCGCTCTTCCGTCTCGAGGGCTGCACCGCCTTTATTTCCGGCGCGGCCGGACATTTGGGACGGCCGATGACGCGCGCTTTGTGTCAGGCGGGCGCGCATGTCATCCTCAACGGGCGCGACGACGCCCGGCTGAAAGACTTCGAAGGCACTTTGAAAAGCGAAGGCTTTTCCTGCGAACGCGCCGCCTTCGATGTCGGCGATAGCGGCCGGGTGCGTGCTTTTTTCGCCGAGCGCGAACGTCTCGACGTCCTGGTCAACAATGCGATTTCGATGACGCCGAAGCCGTTCGCGGCGCTTGAGCCGGGCGATTTCGCAGCGACCTATGCCAGCGCCGTCACGGCCGCTTTCGAGGCGGCGCGCGCGGCGTTGCCGGCGTTGCGCAAAGCGGTGCACGCGGCGGGCGAGGCGCGCATCGTCAACATCGCCTCGATGTATGCGGCCGTGTCGCCCGACAAACGCATCTATGCCAGGCCCGAACAGGCCAGCCCGTTTCATTACGGCCCCGCCAAAGCGGCGCTTCTGCAACTGACCCGCCATCTCGCCGCCGAACTCGGGCCCGAACAGATCCGCGTCAACGCGCTGGTTCCCGGACCGTTTCCCCAGACCGCAAGTGCACCCGGACGATCGCCGCTTTTGCCCAGCGCTTGGGGGCGCACACCATGCTCCGGCGGCTGGGCGAGGCGGGGGAAATCGCCGGCCCCTTGTTGTTCTTGGCGACCAGCCTCCAGCTACGTCACCGGGGCCAGCGTCGCGGTCGATGGCGGCTGGACCCAATGGTAGGCTAGAAGGAAAGAAAGCACCGGATGAACATGGCCTTTCTTTCCTCCTTCCGCAGCGGGCAGAA
Organism: uncultured Alphaproteobacteria bacterium; assembly: GCA_963822275.1. Lineage (GTDB taxonomy): Bacteria > Pseudomonadota > Alphaproteobacteria > Micropepsales > Micropepsaceae > Rhizomicrobium. The sequence goes on along the minus strand of CAWGHR010000020.1, from coordinate 47,336 downwards.
GACGGTTTATCCCGAATTCTCTGCGCCAACGTCTGCAGCGCTTTCCGCTGCTGGCAGAAGTCGGCGACGCGGCGATGAAGCGCCTGCTCGCGGAAGCCAACTGGTTCGGCCTGCCCGGCGGCATGCTTCTCGACCGCGACGGCGAAAACGATTCCGCGCTGTTCCTGGTGGTCACCGGCTGTCTGGGCGTGTTCGTCGAGGACGAGCGCGGCGAGCGCCGTCTGGTGGCGCATGTTCCGGCCGGCGAAACCGTCGGCGAGATGTCGCTGATCTCGGGCGAGGCCCATTCCGCCCAGCTCGTGGCGCTGCGCGACACCGAGCTGCTGCGCATCAGCCCGGAAGGTTCGAAGCCCTGATCGCGCGCCACCCGCGCGTGATGATCAATATGATGCGCGTGCTTGGCGCGGCGGCTGCACGATACGACGCAGAGCGCCAACGGACGGCTCGCGGCCCAAGACCTTCGCCATCGTGCCGCTGCAGGAGGGTCTCGACGACGAACCGATCGCCCATCGCCTGGCGCGGCGCTTGGTCGATATGGGCTCGAAAGCCGCCGTGCTCGATGCCTCGGCCTGCGAGCAGACCGCGGAATGGTTCAACACCTTCGAAGCCGCGCATGACGTCGTCTTCTATCGCGGCGATGCGCCCGGACAGCGCCTGGACGCAATCTATGCCTGCGCCAAGCCGACCGCGATCTTCCTTCTGGCGCGCGCCGACCGTCCGCTGCCGCAGCGCCGCTGGATCTGCCCGCCGTTCAAGGAGCGCGGTCTGCGGCTTGCCGGAGCTGCTGCTGCTGCATCCCGCACGGCGAAGGCCGTGGCCTGCCGGAACATTTCGCGCTCAAGAGCGGTCTCTTCGAATCCCATCATCATATCCGCGCCGGGCATATCGACGATGTGCGCCGTCTTGGCGCGCTTCATCGCCGGGCGCGCGGTCGGGCTGGTGCTGGCCGGCGGCGGCGCGCGCGGCTTTGCCCATATCGGCATCGTCAAGGCGCTGATCGAAGCGGGCGTGCCGTTCGACTTCACTTGGCGGCACCAGCATGGGCGCGCATCATCGCGGCGGGGCTGGCGCCGAATGGAGCATCGAGGAACTGACCGAACGGATGCGCGCGGCTTTCGTCGACCAGCAATCCGCTGTCGGATTACACCCTGCCGCTGATCGCGCTGGTGCGCGGCAAGCAAAGTCTCGACATCTGCTGCGCGACAATTTCGGCGACATGCGCATCGAGGAACTGCCCAAGCCGTTCTTCTGCGTTTCGTCGGATCTCACCACCGGGCGCATCCATGTGCATCGCACCGGGCCGTTGTGGCGGGCGCTGCGCGCCAGCGTGGCGCTGCCGGGCATCCTGCCGCCGGTCACCCATCACGGCCATCTGCTGGTCGACGGCGGCGTGATGAACAATCTGCCGGTCGATGTGATGCGCACGCGCAATGTCGGGACCGATCATCGCCTCCGACGTCACCGGCGAGGTCGATCTGACGGTACGCGACAGCGCTATGGCGAACGCCCGGTTGGTCGCTGCTGTGGCAGCGCATGCGCGGCACGCCCTCCATCGTCTCGATCCTGATGCGCTCGGGCACGGTGGGCTCGGAAGCGCAGCGCCGCATGGTGCGCGAGCAGGCCGATTATCATCTACGAGCCGCCGCTTGACGATGTGGGCCTGCGCGACTGGAAGGCCTTCGACCGCGCCATCGCGGAAGGTTATGCCCATACGCGGGTGGCAATCGAGAAAAACGGCGTGCCGCTCACCGAAGTGTGGAGCGATGGACCGGCAGTGGCCATGCCGCATCACGAAGCGATTGTGTCAAGCTAAATCCAGCCCGCGCTGTTTACGTCAGTTTCCCAACTCCTAGATCTTGCGCTGTAGCCTGCGCGCGCCTCGGCCATGGCGGCCCTCTGGAACGGCGCCAGCGATATCTGCGAGATCACGAAACTTATCGAGTCCGCGGATGCGGCCTAATTACTGCGCCAGGGCCGCAAACCATTCCGGCCTGACCGCAATGAACAACGCTATTAACAGGCCGATAGCCAATCCCATGACTACCCCGCCAGCGACCCCACGCATGAGCATTTTTTGTTCGCCGTTCGTCATTTCGCTCTCCCATGGGCAGGGCGGACCCTACCACAACCCTAAGTCAAACTGAACGAGTGCCTTCTTTTCGCTCAGCCACCCAATTCGTCGATCCTGCGCTGCAGTCTGCGCGCGCCCCAAGCGTTCAGCGCCCCCACACCGCCAAAAACCACGATACTCAAGGCAACGGTGATCGAGATCCACAACTGCTTATGCGCACCGGGCGGTGTTTGCAGGGACGCGCCAACCAGAAATATCGCGAGGCCAGGCACCATAGGCCCAAGATACCACTTCCAAATGGTACCCAGCGCATCGCGCTGACGCAGCAATTCACGCCGGTAATAGTCCGTCCAGGCAGTTCCCGAATCATCGGCGGGAGGCTTGTCCGTCGTGCCGCGCTTGTGTAGCTGCCACCCAGTATAAAACATCGCGGCAATGATAAGGGCGCTTCCCAGACGCATCAATGGCGCAGGGAACAGCCAGATATAAAATCCGAATACGCAGACGAGAAAAACCATCGCCGCATACTCGCGCGTATTGCGCCAGTATATTTTGGAATGAAGTTTTCCGGCTCTTTTGCGAACTTCTTCGAGCGGCATGGGGGCGTACTCCGTCGCTTGATTCCGCCAAAGGGTTTTGATGTCGTCGTTCATGGCGCGTTCCTTTCGCGGAAGCGGCTGGCCAATATGGCTTTGATGCGGTGGATCTTGGTCGCTACGGCACCGGGCTTCAGTCCGACGATTTCCGAAATCTCGGCGGCATCCAGATCCTCGAGATAGAGCAGGATGACTTGGCGGTCGGGCTGTTTCAGCGTGCCGATCAAGTCCATGAGGGCCGCCAGTTTCTGTTTCTCGCCGGTGCTCTCTTCGAGATTTCCGGCGTCGGGCAGTTCTTCCAGCATGTCCAAACTCATTTGCTTGCCCAAGCGCTTCCGCCGCAACACATGCGAGCTCGCGATGTTGTGTGCCACGCGGTATACCCAGGTGCGGATCGAACACTCACCGTTAAAGCCCGCGAAGCTGCGCCATAATCCGATATGAATCTCCTGCAACAGGTCGCGCCTTAGCTCGGCATCGGCTTCATAGGCGCGCGCCAAACGGCCAAGCGCGGCGCCGTGTTCCGACACAGCGACGCGATAGCGCTCGTCTTGGTCTGGTTCGGCCATTCCGCCCTTGCCCTTCGATAAAAAGGTAGTCGCTGGAGCTGGATATTTCTTACGGCGAAATTGAACGTGCTCTGAGCGTCACGGCCATTTGCGCCCCGGGGAGTTCGTTTAGCCGCCCAAACCCTTCATCACCGGCAGCAAATCGCCGAACGCGGGAGCGCGTTTTTCGTTTTTGGCTTTGAAGCTTTCCAGCATGTCGGTTTCGGGATTGTACATGCCGGCCTGCCAGGTCGCGATGTAATCAAGGCCGTCCGCGATGGAATGATCGCGCGCGTAATTCATCATCACTTTGGAGCCGTGGACGGCGAGCGGCGATTTTTCGGCTATGTCCTTCGCGACATTCATCACATGCGCCAGCATCTCGGCTTGGGTGGCAAAGACTTCGTTGACCAGGCCCAACTCCTTTGCCTTGTGCGCCGGCAAGCGCCGGCCGGCAAAGGCAAGCTCGCGCAGTGCGCTTTGCGGCATCAAATGACAAAGCCGCGGGAAGGTGCCGACATCCGCAGTCATGCCGAGATTGATTTCCTGGATCACGAAAAATGCGTCCTCGCTGGCATAGCGGCAATCGCAAGCGCTGATCATATCGACGCCCGCGCCGATACAGCCGCCTTGCACTGCAACCAGAACCGGCATGCGCGCCCGGTCGAGCACGCTGAAAGTCTCCTGCAATTCGAGAATCATGCGGCGCAAATTGGCGCGCACGCGGCCGCGCTCTTCCGTCGAGACGGCTGCGGCCGCGCCGGCGGACTGACCGCTGGTGAAGACCGACAAATCCATGCCGGCGCAGAAGTGCTTACCGGTGGAGGCGATCACGATGACGCGAGCCTTGGCACCGTTATCGATGTCGCGAATGATTTGCGGCAGTTCGCGCCAAAAATCCGGGGTCATGGAGTTGAACTCGGCGCCGCGCTTGAGGGTGAGGCGCGCGATCTTGTCGGCGATCTCGACATCGAAACAAGTATAGGTCATCGGCAGCGCCCCGCAGGATTTCGCGGGACACGCTAGCATTCGCGGTCAACCAAGGGGAGGGCCGCCTAAGGCTTGTGCGGAGATGTCTTCAGCACGACCAGTTCGCCCGCCGGTCCGGTGAGGATCATCGAGACCAGTTTCATGCCGCCACGGCCAGGTTCCAACCGCGCGTCCAGATAGCTTTTTCCGGTGCCCCCGATAAGGACGAGCCTATAGGTCTCCGTTATTCCGCGGCGGCCGGTTGCCGGGAACGTACGATGTTCGACTTCCATCATGGTGTAGTGGCCGCCGAGGACTTGCTGTGCGCGCGGATTGCTGTCAACGGTCGCAAGAATCGCCTGCAGCCGCGGCTCGCTGTGAATCGCTTGATACATATTCCACGCGACATAACCGATGGTGCCGCCCGTCACCAGGAACAGGAGAAGCGCAATAATCAGACAGCCCCACAGACAGCCGAAACGGCGGCGCGGGTGTGCGGATGTTTCCTCATCGGAATACGAGTCCATGCTTCCCCCCACGTAAGCTTGCGCAATAAAAGCCCTAGTGCGGCGTTGCGCGCAAGCGCTCCTTAACATTTAGTGTGCGCGGAAATGCCTAATGAAATGTCACCGGAGGTTTGAGGCGCATGTCCATCAAATATGACGAGCTCGTGCAGCTGAAATCGGAAGGCGATGTCTTCCGCTACACCGATCGCGAAACCATGCTCTACGCCTTGGGCGTCGGTTTCATGCGCGATCCGATGAATGAAGCGGAGTTAAAATTCGTTTACGAGAACGATCTGCAGACCGTACCGACCTTTGCCACGGTGATCGGCTGGGGACAGCCGACGCTGTCGCGCTCCAACATCAATTACCTGATGGTGGTGCATGGCGAGCAGCGCCTCACGATGCACAAGCCGTTGCCGGCGCAGGCGGAGATAATCGCGGACGATCGCGTCGTCGGTGCGGTCGATAAGGGCGAAGGCAAGGGAGCGCTCATCTTCATGGAGAAGGTGATCCGCGACAAGAAATCCGGCGACAAGCTCTGCACCCTGGGTTCGACGATCTTCGCCCGTGGCGATGGCGGTTTCGGCGGGCCCAAGGAAGGCGCCCCGCTGCCCCATAGTCTACCGGCTCGAGCGCCCGATGTGGTGCACGCTTGCGATACGCGCCCGGACCAGGCCTTCCTTTATGCCTTGTCGGGCGACCGCAATCCGCTGCATCGCGATCCGAAGATCGCGAAGATGGCGGGCTATCGACCGGCCAATCCTGCATGGACTATGCACCTATGGCACAGCCTGCCGGGCGATCATCTCCACCGTCTGCAAATACGATTCGAAGAAGATCGTCGGCTTCGATGCGCGCTTCTCCTCGCCGGTCTTTCCGGGGGAAACGATCGTGACCGAGATGTGGGTGGACGGTTCTGTGGTATCGTTCCGCTGCAAACTCAAAGAGCGCGACGCGGTTGTCCTCAACAACGGAAAATGCACCCTGGGGTGACGGAAATCCGCTCGATGATGTCGAAAGGCTGATTGGCGAAGGCCGCGCGGCCGAGGCGGTCGGACTTGTGCGCCAGCTTATCGACAGCGGGCGCGGCTGGATTGCTGGCGCGGATGCTTTATGCGCGGGCACTGATTGCAGCCGGCGACCGGAATGGCGCGCTCGCGGCGGCGCGCGAGACGGCGCAGCTCAATCCGGGCGTGGCCGCCGGCGGCTCTGGCGCTGGGCGAGGCGATGCTGGCGAATGAGCAATTGCCCGACGGCTATCGGGAATTCCAACGTGCTTTGCGGCTTGATCCCGATCTCGACGAAGCGCGCTTTTTGCTCGGTTGTGCCTGGCTGGAAGCCGGCGAAGCGGACAAAGCACAAGAGGCTTTCACGCAAGTGGCGCCTGAAATGCCCAGGCTAGCCCAGAAAATTGCGCAGGCAAAAGCCATGCAGGCGCGGCCGCGCTCCGATGGCGGCTATGTGCGCCATCTGTTCGATCAGTTCTCGGCCGATTACGACGCGCGGATGCTGATGCAGCTTTCTTATCGCGCGCCGCACATTCTGCGGCGAGTTGGCGGATCTTACGATGCCGGGGCTGACGAACCTTGCGATTCTCGATCTGGGCTGCGGCACCGGGCTTTCAGGCGCGGCGTTCAAGGATTTGGCGGCGCGGCTGGACGGCATCGATCTCAGTCCGGCGATGATCGAAAAGGCGCGGGGCGCGGCATCTACAATTCTCTTGCCGTCGCCGATATCGAAGGCGGGCTCGACGCAGGCGCAAGGCGCTTACGATCTTCTGCTCGCCGCCGACACGCTGGTTTATCTGGGCGATCTTGGTGTCGACAATGCGAGGCGCGGCGCAGCGCGCTCGAAGCCAGGCGTTTTTTTCCTTTTCACCGTCGAGAAAAAGGAAGGCGAAGGTTTCGAGCTTGGCCCCAAGCGCCGCTGGCGGCATTCCGACATTTACATACGCAGATTGGCGCGAGAGCACGGTTTCGAGATCGCCGGGCTTCTTGGCCTGCACGCCACGCATGGAAGCCAACACGCCGGTGGACGGGTTTGCCGTGGCATTACGCAGGCGCCGTTGAGTAACATCGCCCGCACTTTGCAACGGAGCAGACATGGCACTCAGCATCGGCATTTTAATTTTCGACGGCGCCGAAGAACTCGACTTTGTAGGGCCGTGGGAAGTTTTCACGATGGCCAATGAAGTGGGCAAGCATGCGGGCAAGTCGCCGTACCACGCCGTCAAGCTGATCGCCGAGCGCGACGCGCCGGTGGTTTGCGCCAAGGGCATGCGCGTGCTGCCCGATCTAACGACCGCGCAATGCGCCGCAACTCGACATCTTGCTGATTCCCGGCGGCCAAGGCACGCGCCGCGAGGCGTCCAACCCGCCGCTTCTCGCCTGGATTGCCACAAGTGGCGCAGGACGCGAAATGGGTCACCAGCGTTTGCACCGGCGCATTGCTGCTCACCGCGGCCGGGCTGGCAAAAGGCAAGAAAGTGACAACGCATTGGGCCTTCGTCAAAACCCTGCGCGAGCGCGGCGAAGCCGCAGAAGTGCTTGATAATTATCGATATGTACGAGACGGAAATGTGGTTACCGCGGCAGGGGTCTCGGCCGGAATTGACATGGCCTTATGGTTGACGGGCGAGCTCCATTCGCCGGGCCTTGCCCGTGCCGTCCAACGTGCCATGGAATACGACCCGCTGCCGCCCTATGGCGGCTTAACCTGACGCAGCTCCGGCCTTTGTTCTGCCATACAAGATATGCTTATCTCCCCCGTGGTTGGGGCGTAGCTTCACAAGGGGAGTTTCACTATCATGCTCAAGAGTATTTTTTTGACCGCCGCGGTGATGCTCGTGGCGGCCGGGCCGGCGTTCGCCGCCGACGGTGATTGCGGGGCCGCGCCTCTTGCGCCGGCGATCCCGAGCGCCAACGACGAAGTCTCCAAGACGGTCGAAGCGGCACGCGCCGATGTTTTCGCGGCTTATCATCAGGTCAAGGCCTTCCAAGCGGCCCTCAAGCCATTCCGCGAATGCTTGATGACGCAAGCGAAGAACGATCAAGCTGCACTTGCGGACGCCACCACGAAAAACGACAAAGCAGCAATTGAAAAAGCCAAGCAGACGCTGGCAGACCGCCAGAAGATCTATGACGGCACGATCGACATCGAGAAGCAGGTTGCGACCGATTTCAACAATTTGCGCGTAGCACAATGCACGCGGGACACAGATCCCAGCGTCTGTCCCAAAAAGCCGTAAAACAACCGCACGCATCGCCCGGCGAATCACCTATCATGCCGGGCGATGACGGAGCCTACGACACCAATCAAACGTAACGAACGGCGCGCCCGCGAACATAGCGCGACGCGCGCCTCTATTCTCGATGCCGCCAGGCGGGTTGCCACGCGCGATGGTGCGCGAGATTTATCGCTGCGCGGTGTCGCGGCTGAAGCTGGATTCGCGCCCGCCGCGCTTTACGGCTATTTCACGGGCAAGGACGATCTGCTCTTGGCACTCGCAGCGGAGGATCTTTCTTCGCTGGCACGTGCCATGCGGGGCGCCACGACCGACTGCAACAGCAAAGGGAAGCTGGCAGCCGCATCGGCCGCAGCGCTGGCGATGCTCAGAACCACAGAAACTATCGCCGCCGCATCGGCCGCGCTTCCCGCCAGCGCCGGAACGAGCGAAGCGGAGCGCTTATTTAACGGCCGATTGATTGCGGTCCTGAAGGTTCTCTCGGAAGCTGCGGGCCACAAAACCGGCTGCCGCGAAGAGCAATGCGATGTCTTGCTGATGGCGGCGGCTCTCAGCGGAATGGCATTACTGGCACGCGCCGGTCGCTTGGAGGCGTTGGGCTTTACCGCGGAAGAAATCCTCTCTCGCCTCGAGACGCGCTTCTCCGACGCGTGCCCGGAATAATTGGGCGTCTAGGCTGCCCCAAGCCGCCTGAAAGCTCGAATGTGCCGGTTGTCACGACGGGTTGGATGAGCAGGCCTGCAACCGCTGTTCTATCATCGCGTCAACCGCCGCGCTGATAGCTGCCACCGCCTTGTTTTTGTAGTCCAAGAGAGGATCACTCTCCGGATGAACCAGCATGGTCGCATTGGCTTCGAAGAAAAGAAGACGCCCATCCGGCATAATGCTGAAATCTATCCCGGCATAATCAAGGTCCAATCCGGCTGCGATCGCCGTGAGTGCGGCCATATTGCTCGCCCCGATCGCGGCCTCGGGATTTGAAAGAAACCGTTCTTCTTCGGCGCGCCGCGCAGCATCAGTCTCCATGGCGGCCGATTTGTAGTGGACGAGCCATTCAGGGCGGATCGCCAAGTGATAGGGATAGGGCCTGCGGTCTACGAAGATCACGCGGTATTTGCGATACAATCCGTCGACAGAATGGTAGTCAATAAACTGCGTAGCATAGATGACATCGGAAGCAGGTACTGCAGCGGGCAGTTCGGCCTGAGTGTCGACTCGCGACATACCTTCGCCACCGTGCCTCCCTGCTGGCCGGACAATGATGGGAAACGGAATACCTGCCTCCCTCACGGCGTCGCTGAGATTCCCTGCAGCACGCTTATGACGCAGCACCGGAGGAACGAAAACGTTGTCGATATGGCCAAGGAGGGCGGGCATCTCCGATCTGTAAGTGCGCGCAACACGCTCCGGTCGGTTGATTAGCGGCCTTGTGGATTTTGCCAAGAAGCGCTCGACGGCCGCTTGTGACGGCCCGGAGACATCCGGATCGGCGATCGCGTTGAAGATGAAGTCGTAATACGGCAGGTCCTTGTCCTGACCTGGCGGCGCGTATTCGATGCACCACCTGACATGCGAGTAGCGATCTCGCGGCAAGAGATGCTGGTAAGGAATGTTGCCCGCATCCGCCGTTGTCAAAATGAGCACGGTACGGGCGGCGCAGGGTGATGCTTCGACGAAGATTTGTTGCCGACTGTAAGTGGCGTCCTGATGGACCCGCGCTTCTTGGGGATTCCGGCGGGCGAGGATATCAGCCAAGTTCTGGTGGGCTGCGATGAGGTCCGGGTCCAGGGCGAGAGCCTGACGGCACGGCGCCTCGGCCAAATCGTGCCGTCCCATACGCATATAGGTCGAGCCGAGACTCGCATGGGCCGCGGCCAATCCCGGTTTGAGGGCGATAGCGCGAATCAGATGTGTTTCGGCGTCGGCAAGGCGATCGAGCTCGACGTAGGTGTTGGCGAGGTTCACATGAACGCCGGCGAGAGTCGGGGCAAACTTCACGACGGCGGCAAAGGCCTCGGCGGCTTCCGCGAACCGGCGCAACGCCTTGTCGGCCTGCGCCCGAACAAGCCATGCCAAAGCATAGTCCGGCTCCAGCGCCAGCGCGGCATCAGCCGCCTTTGCCGCGGCTTCGTACTGCTCGCGATCGAGACAGTTCTGAGCAAGTTGCACGTGCGACCATGCCGTATCGATGGCGTTGTTTTCTGCTTTCGGCGGCGTATCCATCGACCTCTTGCCCAGTTGTGAGCGGAGCGGCCTACGGCGCCTCAGAATGCGGCAAACATGCCGAGCCGTTCCGTTAAGCGCCGTATCCGGACCGCGAGCGATGCTAGCTATCTGAATGGCTTTGATCTTCTGCAGACTTGGTTTTAGCTGTCGCAAATCTTCGCGATACCGGACCGCCAATTAAAATCAACACATCAGAATTTATCCGCACGGCTGCCGCTTGCCAACCGACCCGCGCCCTTCACGACGAAAAGGGAGCAGCCCTTGGGGCATCAGTCGGGAATCACCGCCCGCTTCAAGCAGCACTTACCCCGGCGGCGATGCATCCCTAGCAAGCACCGGACACTTGGAGACGTTGGGTTTTACTGTGGACGAAATTCTCCATCGACTCGATACGTGAACCACCGGCTAAACGCGGCTATCCGAATCAGTGCCCAATCGGCTGTGCCTCCGCGACGACGTGTTCGTGGACCCTGCGCCGCGTTCTCTGGCAGGACTGCCGCGAGGTTTTAGAGCGAGATCGCCAATGCTTTGGTTTCAAGCGCTCATGCCCAAGGAAGATCGGTTCTTCAATCTATTCAATCAGCATGCGCGCACGATTGTGGAAGGTTCAAAAGCGCTCAGCGCCCTGCTTCATGGCGGAGTGACCGTGCCGGACGCCTGCCGCAAAGTCATGGACTACGAGAACCATGCCGATGGTATTACCCGCGATGTCCTGATTTTGACCCGGCGCTCCTTCATCACGCCGTTCGATCGCAGCGATATCAAACAGCTCATCAGTTCGCTCGACGACGCCATCGACCAGATGCAGAAAACGGCACGGACGATCCTGTTGTTCGAAGTCGGAGCGTTCGAACCGCAGATGGCCGAATTGGGGGACATCATCGTGCAGGCTTCGAGGCTGACGGTCGACGCGGTGGCTTTGCTCGGTTCGTTCCGTCAACAGGCTTCGCGCTTGAACGGCATCACCGAAGAGATCATTCGTCTCGAAGAGGGCGCGGACGGCTTGCATATCGGGGGGATCAAGGCGCTCTTTATCAAACACCGCAACGGCAATGCGATGGATTTCATCGTCGGCAATGAGATTTACGACCATCTGGAGAAGGTCATGGACCGTTTCGAGGACGTGGCCAATTGCATCAGCGGCATCGTCATTGAACAAGGTTAGGCAGGAGAGCCACTGGTGATCGGTCTTTTGCTGATCGGGCTAATTGCCGTCGCGCTGCTGTTCGATTTTCTGAATGGTTTGCACGACGCGGCAAATTCGATTGCGACCATCGTGTCGACGCGGGTTCTTGCGCCGCGCTATGCTGTGGCTTGGGCGGCGTTTTTCAACTTCATTTCTTTTTTGGTATTCGGCTTTCAGGTGGCGAAAACCATCGGAACCGGCATCGTCTCGCCGAGCGTCATTACCGATCAGGTGATCTTCGGCGCCCTCATGGGCGCCATTGTCTGGAATATCGTCACTTGGCTCGCCGGCATCCCGTCTTCCAGTTCGCACGCGCTGGTGGGCGGATTGGTCGGCGCGGGCGTCGCCCGTTCGGGTCTGCATGCCATCGTTTGGGCCGGTCTTAGCAAAACAGTCGGCGCGATCTTTCTGTCGCCGGGTCTCGGCTTCGTCCTCGCCTTGCTGCCGGTGCTTGCCGTCACCTGGGGCTTTGCACATACCCTGCCGGCGCGCGTCGATGCCATTTTCCGCAAGGTGCAGTTCGTATCGGCGTCGGCTTACTCGCTGGGGCATGGCGGCAATGATGCGCAAAAGACTATGGGCATCATCACCGCACTGTTGTTCGCGCATGGCGCTCTCAAGGGGGCCTTTCACGTTCCGCTCTGGATCGTTCTGAGCTGCCAGGCGGCCATGGCGCTGGGCACATTGTGCGGCGGCTGGCGGATCGTCCGCACCATGGGGTCTCGCATCACCCGACTCGCGCCGGTACAAGGGGTTTGTGCGGAAACCGCCGGATCCATCACCTTGTTTCTGGCGATCAGATTTGGCATTCCCGTGTCGACCACCCACACTATTACAGGGGCGATCGTGGGCGTCGGGGCTGCCAAACGGACTTCGGCCGTCCGCTGGAACGTCGCTAAAGACATTGTTATCGCTTGGTTTGTTACGATGCCGGCGGCCGGCGCTTTTGGCGCCGTCTTTTACTATCTGTTTGGGGCGGTAGTTTGAAGGCGATTGTAACATCTCCGCCGAAAGCGGCGGCCAAGAGAACGACCGGCATCCAATATGCTGCGCTGCCCTATCGCGTGTCCGGCGAAACGATCGAAATCCTCCTGATCACCTCGCTCACCACGCATCGCTGGATCATTCCCAAAGGCTGGCCGATGAACGGCCACGAGCCCTCGGTCAGTGCCGCACGTGAAGCGCTGGAAGAAGCCGGTGTCAGCGGGGAGATCGAGAAAACGGCCATCGGTCACTATCACTATTTCAAACAGGTCAAGAATAGCTTCAACCTCCCGTGCAAGGTCGATGTCTTCCCGCTCAAGGTGACGCGCGAGCGTAAAACTTGGCCGGAGAAGGATGAGCGCCAGCGGCGTTGGTATGCCGTGCCGGAAGCGGCGGCAATCGTCGAAGAACCGGAGCTGCGCTGCGTGATCCTGAAATTCGGGGCTCACATGGCGTCCGTCGGGGTGCATTCGCCCTAGACGACGCGGGCCTTGGCTTCAAGGTATCCCTGCCGCATGCTAATGATTACGCATGATCGAGCATTTGCCGCACGATTGGCGGAACGCGACTCTTCTGGGCCGGCTTCTAACGAAGGACGGACCGAACTCCCATCGTGGTGAGGGATGGCCGTGTCATGGATATTTCGGCGGTTGCGCCCACCGTGGCGCAATTCCTGGGGGGCTGGAACGAAGCTCGGCCTCTCGGCGGCCGCGATCTCGGGCCACTTGGCGATCTCGATCTACGCCGTGCCTGGGACACGGCGCCGGGTGTGGTCCGCCTCCTGGCCCCCATCGATCTGCAGTGTATCAAGGCGGCCGGGGTCACCTTTGCAGTGTCCGCCGTCGAACGGGTGATTGAGGAACGCGCGCGGGGGGAAGCGAGTCGCGCGAATGCCATCCGCGCCGCATTGCGCGATCAGGTCGGCACCGATATCCGGTCGGTTAAGCCCGGATCGCCCGAGGCAAAAAAACTCAAAGAAGCGCTGATCGCCGACGGGCTGTGGTCGCAATATCTGGAAGTGGCCATTGGTCCCGACGCAGAAGTCTTCACAAAGGCGCCGACGTTGTCCTCGGTGGGCTGGGGCGACTGGATCGGCGTGCGTTCCGATTCCGTTTGGAGCAATCCGGAACCGGAGATTGTCCTGGTTTGCGATCGCACCGGGCGGGCGCTGGGCGCCGCGCTCGGCAACGATGTCAATCTGCGCTGCTTCGAAGGGCGCAGCGCACTTTTGCTCGGCAAAGCCAAAGACAACAATGCCTCCTGCGCCATTGGTCCCTTCATCCGTTTGTTCGACGAAACCTTCGATCTCGATGATGTGCGCCGCGCCAAGGTGGCCCTCGAGGTGGTGGGGGAGGACGGTTACCGCGTCGCCGGCACGAATTCGATGAGCGAAATTAGCCGCGATCCGCTCGAGCTCGTCGCCCAGACAATCGGCAAGCACCATCGCTATCCGGACGGCTTCGTGCTGTTCTGCGGAACGATGTTCGCCCCCACGGAAGATCGTGGGGCGCCAGGCAGCGGTTTTACCCACAAGCAGGGCGATCTGGTGTGTGTCTCCACCGAAATGCTCGGCGTACTTGAAAACAAGGTCACATATTGTGATACGGCGCCCGCCTGGACCTTCGGCATCGCAGACCTTATGAGCAATCTAGCCGCGCGCGGTCTGCTGGCCGGGCGCAGGACGGACGCGGAGAAACGATCTTGAGCGAAACGCAGTCTTTGAGGCATCTAATCGGCGGCGAGTGGATCGGCGGGAACGCCGGCATCGAAAGCCTCAATCCGTCGGACACACGTGACGTCGTCGCGCGGGCGCCCAATGACGATGGCGCGGCGATGCGTGCGGCGGTTGCGGCGGCGGCGGACGCGTTTCCGTCCTGGTCACAAGCGAACCCGGAAATTCGCTCCGACGTGCTCGACCGCGCCGGCTCGCTGATCCTGGAACGCCGCGAGACGCTAGGACGTTTGTTATCGCGCGAAGAAGGCAAAACCGTTCCCGAAGGTATCGGCGAAGTCGCGCGCGCCGGACGTATCTTTAAATTCTTCGCGGGCGAGGCCTTGCGTCGCAATGGCATCACCGTCAATTCCACACGGCCGGGCGTGGAAGCGGCCACCTATCGCGAACCGCTCGGCGTTTTCGGACTGATCACACCGTGGAATTTTCCCATCGCCATACCGGCTTGGAAAAGTGCGCCGGCGCTCGCGTTTGGCAACACGGTGGTATTGAAATCCGCTTCGCTCACCCCCGCCATCGCGGCGGCGATGGCTGAAATCGTTCAGGAAGCAGGCGCGCCCAAAGGCGTGTTTAATTTGGTCTTTGGCGGCTCGGCCGCCGGTAACGCGTTGGTCAAAGACGAACGCGTGGCCGGCATCTCGTTCACCGGCTCGCAAAGCGTCGGCGCGGGCATCGCCAAGCTCGCGGTGGAACGCCAAGCCCGCATCCAAATGGAAATGGGTGGCAAGAACCCGCTGGTCGTGCTGGACGACGCCGATTTCGACCGCGCCGTCATGTGTGCGCTGGACGGTGCTTTCTTCGCCAGCGGACAGCGCTGCACAGCGTCGAGCCGGATCATCCTCACTTCGGGCATTTACGACCGTTTCGTCGCCGCGCTGACGGAGAAGGTAGCGGGCCTTAAGGTCGGCGACGCTCTCGATCCGGCAACCAAGATCGGACCGGTCGCTAGTGCCGCTCAGCTCAACACAGTGCTCGAGTACATCGAGATCGCCGATAAGGAGGGTGCGCGCCGTGCCGCGGGAGGCGAAAAGCTCAAACTGGACAAGCCCGGGTATTACGTGTCTCCGGCGCTGCTTGCCGACACCAAGCCCGATATGAGGATCAATTGCGAGGAGGTCTTCGGTCCGGTCGCCAGTGTCGTACGCGCCAAGGACTACGAAGAGGCGCTGGCGATCGCCAATGCGGGCGAATTCGGACTTTCGGCGGGCATTTGCACGACATCGCTCAAGCATGCGCACCACTTCGTGCGAAACGTGCGTGCGGGCATGACGATGACCAACCTGCCGACAGCGGGCGTCGACTATCACGTGCCGTTCGGCGGAACGCGCAAGTCGAGCTACGGTCCGCGCGAACAAGGCGCCGCTGCCGTGGAATTCTACACGCTTGTAAAGACAGCATATACCTGGGTTTGAGTGCGCACCGTCCGGGGAACCGAACACCACAAGCTTCCCCGGAGAATGCATGTTGCGTCTCGGATGAAATAGTCGTCAGCCAACATCGCTGAGAAAATCGTGACCCAGAAAATCGATCGCCCAATTCCCTATGCCCGCTGGTGGCGCATCATTCCGCCGGCGATCCTGGTCTACATTTTCTCGTTCATGGATCGCACCAATATCAGTTTGGCCATGGCGGGCGGCATGAACGAAGAACTGGCGATGACAGCCTCGATGTCCGGCTTGGCGGCGGGCATTTTTTTCATCGGTTACGTTATCCTGCAGGTCCCTGC
This sequence comes from uncultured Alphaproteobacteria bacterium, assembly GCA_963822275.1. Lineage (GTDB taxonomy): Bacteria > Pseudomonadota > Alphaproteobacteria > Micropepsales > Micropepsaceae > Rhizomicrobium. The sequence continues at coordinate 31,548 of CAWGHR010000020.1, read as the reverse complement.
CGGCCATTGGGCCGAACGCCGCAGCGCCAAGCAGCTGATCACCGCTTCGATTTTCGTCTGGGGCGGGCTGTCAATCCTCTGCGGCTTCGCGCAGAACGCGACGCAGCTGCTGATCGTCCGCTTTCTCATCGGCGTGGCAGAAGGGGGCGTCTGGCCTGCGATGCTGGTAATCCTTAGCCATTGGTTCCCAAACGAGGAACGCGGCCGCGCCAACGCCTACTTCATCATGAACATCGCGATCGCCTCGATCATCACGGGACCGCTCTCGGGCTGGATCATCTCCAATTTCGGCTGGCGCTGGGTCTTCATCGTCGAAGGTCTTCTGTCGCTCGCTCTGATTCTCATCTGGTATCCCTTGATCAGCAATTCACCGGCGACCGCGAAATGGATTTCGCCGGAGGAATACAGCTACCTCACCACTCGGCTCGCCGCCGAGCAGGCACAGATGAAGAGCAAGGAATTGTCCCTGTCTCCTATGGCGCGGTGATGCGCGATCCGAACTTGTATAAACTGGTCCTGCTCTATCTCTTCTATCAAATCGGCATCTACGGCTTCACGATGTGGCTGCCGACCTTGCTGAAGGAACTGACCAATACGGGCATGACCAATATCGGTCTCCTGTCGATGTTTCCCTATATCGCGATGATCTTCGGGCTCTACGGCTTCGCCCAGCTCTCCGACCGCAGCGGCAACCGCCGCCGCTATACGGCGCTTCCTATCCTTGGCTTTGCCGTCTGTTTCCTGCTGTCGACTTTGCTCAAGGAAAATATCTGGCTGTCGTTCAGCTTCCTCATCGCCTGTGGCCTATTCATGCAGTCGGCCTCCAGTATCTTCTGGACCATCCCGCCGATGCTGTTCCCGTCGGAGGTTGCCGGCGGCGTGCGCGGCATCATCAACGCGCTGGGCAATCTCGGGGGCTTCGTGGGGCCGTTCGCGGTCGGTTGGCTGCGCACGACGTTCAACAGCTACGACGCTGGCGTCTACTTCTTGGTGGGAATGCTGGCGGTCGGTTTTCTGCTTGCTTTAAGCCTGCCGTCTAAAACCAGCGGCCGGCCAACGGCCGAACCCGCCGATTGACGATCTGCGGGCAGATCATCAGCCAGCGGGGTTTTCGAAGAGACGGCAGGAGACCGCTTCGCTTAGAATGCAGCGCCTACCGTAAAGAAGACCATCCGTGGGGCGATCGGATAGGCTTGATAGCCGCCCGTCAAGCCCGTCACGACCGCGGTGGAGACACCCTTCTCGTCATTCAAATTGGTCACATTGATGCTGAATTTGAGGCTGTGCAGATAGTCGCTGCTCAGCTTGTCGCAGGTATAACTCGCCTCCAGACCCAGCAGGAATGTGCTCGGCACCGACAGGTCGTTGAGATAGGTGACATAGCGCCGGCCGACAAAATCGCCGTTGAGCTGGGCTTCGAAGGGACCGAAATTCGTGCTGGCGATGAATTTGTTCAGCAAGCTCGGCACCAGCGGCACATTCTTGCCGGCGGTCGGTTCGAGCACGGAACCGTTGTGGTAGTCCGAGTTGTAGGTGGATTTGTTGTACGAAATCGCATCGTAGAGCTGGAAATGCTCGCCGAAATGGAATGTTGCGGCAAGATCGGCGCCATCCATCGTCACTCCACCCACATTCACCAGGACCGCCGGCGGAGGATTGATGAAGTTGTAGGGGGCCGTGTTGAGCAGGCGGTTCGAAAAGTCGACATGGTAGTAGTTTATTTGCCCATCGAAGCCGGTTAGCGGACCGAAATCGAAAGTGCGCTGTGTGCGCGCGCCGGCTTCGTAGGTCCATGAGGTTTCCGGATGAGCCGTTGTGTTTGAACAGGTCGAACGCGGCCTGGGTGCCGAGACTCCATGGCGAAGTGCCGTAGTAATTGCTGCCCGCGCCGTATGGGATGTACTGGCGCATGTTTTTCTGGACGTTGAAGAACAGCTGTTCGTTTTCGGTCGCGTCCCAGGTCGCGCCGATTTGCGGCAGCAACCAGTTGTTCGAGGTGAGCGAGCCGACCGGATAGACGACCGGCGGGTTGGCTGCTCGGCAGGTTGACTTGCTCGACCGGCACCGTGTCGCTTGCGGTCTGCAAGCTTGCCTTCACGCCGACTTGCAGCAGCAGGCTCGGTAGAATGCGCCACTGGTCTTGCAGATGCAGCTGGACGTCGTCGGTCCGGAACTCGAAATAGTACTGGGTAAAATTCGGATTGATTGGAATCTCGTAAGGCGTCAGATCGTCGTTCGCCGCCGAGAACGGATACCAGCGGCGGTGCTGGGACGAGGCGTTGTGCTCGTACCAAAGCCCCGCTTCGATCTGATGATCGCCCAGCTGCCAATCGAAGGTCGAGCGCAAGCCGGCGCGGTTGTCGCGATATTCCGTCGTGCGCACCTCATATCCGGTGCCGCCGAAGACATTGACGATGTTTTGCAGCGTCCCGGCGCTGGTCGCCGATCCGCCGACCACCAATGTGGGATAATAGGCGGCAAACAAAGCCGGCAGGCCGGCATTGTTCACCGGCCCGGCAACGACGCCGCGCCCGGCGTTGTTGTGATAATAGGCCTGGTTGGACCAGGTGATGGAGTCGTTGACATTCCAGTCGTACTGCACATAAGTCAGTACGTCTTCGCGCTGGGCGGCGCTGTGGTAGTTCGAGAAGTTGTTTCCCAAAGACACCGGCGGCGTACCGGGCAGTGGGCCCGTCGTCAGATAGGCCACGGCATTTGCGTAGTTCGGGAAAAGGAACGGCCGCGTGTATGGGAAATAGCGTGGACGTCGCGGTCTGCTGATTGCCGAAACTCACCGCGTCTTCGTTCGGCTCGATCTTGGTTTGCCAATCGGCGTAGAAGGTCAGCTTGCCGTGCGAATCGTCATGGACGACTTTTAAGTTCACTTGGTCGCCGCGCTGATGGCCGTCGAAATCCCAGGCGCGCGCGTCATGGTGCAGATAGGAGACATAGGCCGTCGGTGTTGTCTACCGAAATCGCCGGTGTCGATTCTGACGAAAGCTGCGGTTGGTGAAGTAGCTGCCCACCGTCTCGCGCGCGTCGACGGAGAATGTCTGCGACGGATCGCGCGAGAAGGTCTCAATCGCGCCGCCAAGATTGCTGGTCGAAGCGACACCGAGCGAGCCGGTGCCGGAGGACAATGTCGTGCGATCGACGTTCTCGCTGGTCACGGCACGCGACGGGCTCAGGCCGTTGTAATTGCCGTATTGCTGATCGCCCAGCGGGACGCCGTCCATGGTGTAGCCGAGTTGCTGGGGGTGAAGCCGTGAACGATCAAGGATTCGTTCTGCTCGTTGTTGCCCCAGGGATCGGCGGTTTCGTAAACGACGCCGGGCAAGGTATCGATGGCCTTCAGCGGGCTGAGGCCGGGCAGGATTTTCTGGGTTTCTGCTCCGCCGATCACAACCGACGAACGCGTGGTCTTTTCCGCCGTCACGATCACGGTTTCGACCGTCTCCGCATTGGACGCGCTGGTTCCCGCCGGAGCCGTCTGTGCCTGCGCCGCGCTGATCAGCGATGCCGTTCCAAGCGCCGTCGTGACGAACAAAAGGCTTCTTAATGTGCTGCACTTTGACAAGTTCATGATACCCCCACTTGAGCGTCGGCGCGACGCGTCAGTTTTTGCTGTTCACTCAGATCGACTTAACGCCGGAACTGAAAACGGAAATGCGAACGTTGCATCACGGTTTTATGAATTGCGCTTTGCTGTCTGATTTTTGGGCGCGGCGTGTTGCCATAGGTCAACGATTCTCCAAGCTGGGCCACCGAGAGTTGTCATCACGATGTCGGATTAATTTGATAGTGCCGCCCACAACAGCTTGTGGGAGAGCGTTATTATGGGAGGTTCGCGCATTGCGGGTTTGGCAGTGGCTTTGCTGTTTCTTCTCGTCAGAGCGCAAGCGGCACCGGTATTGATGATTTCCGTCGATGGCTTGCGCCCCGCCGACGTGCTCGATGCCGACAGTCGGGGAATTAAAGTACCAACGCTCCGCAAGCTCGTAGCAGATGGCCTTTATGCAACCGGCGTGCGCAACGCGCTGCCAACGGTAACTTATCCCAATCACACAACGCTGATTACCGGCGTCTGGCCGTCGCGCCATGGCATCGCCAACAACCAAACCTTCGATCCATTGCAGCAAAATTTGGCAGGTTGGTATTGGTATGCACGGGACATCAAAGTGCACACCTTGTGGGACGCCGTGCACGAAGCCGGTGGCACCGTCGCCAGCCTATCTTGGCCCGTCAGTGTGGGAGCGGATTCGATTGATTTTGATATCCCCGAATATTGGCGGGCGAATCTCCCGGAGGACCTGAAGGTGGTCCGTGCCCTGTCGACCAAAGGTCTCGTCGGCTCGCTGGAAAAAGCCACCGGCCTGACCTTGGCTGACGTCGATGGAGACGCTATCAAAGCCGACATCGGTCGCATGCAATTCACAGCCGCGCTCATCGAAGCCAAACATCCCACATTCATCACTCTGCATCTAAGGGCGCTTGATCACACCGAACATATGTACGGGCCGGGTTCGCTCCAGGCCAACACTGTCCTCGAACAGCTCGACGCCAGCATCGGCCGCTTGCTCGTTGTTGCTCGCAAGGCTGAACCTGATCTCGTGGTGGCGATCGTCTCCGATCATGGCTTTGCCTCCGTGGTTCATGACGTCAACATCATCGGGCCGTTTGTAGAGGCCGGACTGATCACGCTCGATCCTGTTACCCACAAGCCCATTGCTTGGGATGCGGGGCTCTGGGGCAGCGCATCTGTCGCGGTGGTTCTGGCGCATCCCGACTCTGTTGCCACAAAAACTAAGGTGGTGGCGCTTCTCACCAAGCTTGCCGACGATCAAGAACTTGGAATCGACCATATCGCAGATGCATCGGAAATCGCGCATATCGGCGGGACGCCGCTAGCCTCCTTTTGGATCGATTTCAAGCCGGGCTACGAGATGGGCCAGGACCCTTTCGCGCCGCCGCTGTCGCCCGGCTCGGTGCGCGGAACGCATGGCTACTTTCCAAGCCATTCCGAAATGCGGGCGACCTTTATACTTGCCGGACCAGGCATCCCGACAAAGGGATCCATTGGAGACGTGGACATGCGCGACATCGCGCCGACCCTTGCTAAGGTGCTGCAAGTGAACTTGCCGGACGCCGATGGTCGTTCACTTTATTAATTGGCGCCGCATCTTTTTCGACAACACCGTCTAAAGTTCTGGGGTGCTGGAGTAGTTCGCGCCCCGTCCCTATAGGGGGTACATAAAACAGGAGCAAAGTGGTGACTGCGCCGAACTTGGCGATCGAATCCACGGGCTTTCTAGCTCTCCTGGTGGAGGCACGAGGACCTTAAGGAGAAACCAATCGTGGCCTGTAACTCTCGTCGCGGGAAAGATATCGATCTCGGCATACATAAGACGAAAGTCCCGACTGCGTCACTGGGCAGTCGTTGTGCGACCCTGCCGATATCGGTGGTTCGGAATCGGTCAGTTGGCGCGAACCAATTTTCTCATCTGGCGCGGAGTACAGTCGAACATTCTTCGAAAGCAAGTATTGAAGTGCGAGATTTCGTTGAAGCCGACATCGAGGGCGATTTCGGAAAGCGGCGCCTTGGTCTCAGCGATGCGCGCTACCGCGGCGCGAAGCCGCGTGTTGATCACATATTGGTTGACGCTTTGGCCGGTGACGACTTTAAACAGCCGCATGAAATGATAACGGCTGAGACTGCTGATATTGGCGAGCACGTCTACGGTGCAGGGCTCTTCGAACGTGCACTCGATGTAGCTCACTGCCGAAAGTATGCGTTCCCGGCTGCGGTTCGAAATCGTTTTGTAGACTTTCCCGTCATTGTTGATGGTCAGCGCCGCGGCCGCCAACGCGTAGGCTGTCTCTTCGGGATCGTTGCAGCCTTGCGCAAGGGCTTTCATTTTCGCGAAAAAAGCCAGCGCCGCTTTTCCCGGCGGCAAAACGGCCATCCGAAAGCGCGGCGCATCAAGCCCATGGGCCTCGGCAACCTGTTCTAGGAACTCATCGTCATACCAAACGACAAGTCTGTGGAGGTATTGCGAGTTCAAATAGTTGACGCTGAATTGTTCGCCAAGATTTCCGAAAACAACGGACCCCGGCACACCGGTCCCCATTCCGGTCCGGGCCCGATAGTCGAACCCTCCGGAGAGGACGGCGCCGATCCCCGTTTTGTTATATTGCTTATCGCGCGTCAGGTGAAACGCCTTCGACGCACAATGTTCGAAGCGGGTGAAGTAGGCGTCAAACACCGGAGGTTCGACCGGCAACGCCAAATTCGAACTCGGTTCGTAACTGATTTCCGGCGACAGCGGCACTCACGACCTCCGTGACGATGCATGCTAGCGTTATCACATGACGAGAAACGAGCGTTATTATAATTAGAAGCGCTTGCGCACCGTAATCAAATAAAAGTAATGCGTTAATGGAAACATGAGCACGATTCCGCTGGTTTGGAGCCACTCTGTCCCCTGCGCGGCATGAAATAGCACGATCCTCAAAGTTTTGGGACAGGGGCAACAGCATGGTTCTCGCCAAATGCTGCGGCGGCCGAACACGATTCGCGGGATTCGCGTTGCGTTTTGCCGGTTTCGGCCGATTGTTGTATGCGCTGGGCTTCATCGTGATGGCCGCGACGGGACTTGGCGCCCACGACTTCGTCTTGTCGCAGCAGCCGATCCCCAAAGATATTCCGCGGCGGGAAATGCTGGCCTTTCTTTCGGGTGCGATATTGCTGTTGGGCGGATTCGGTCTTTTGATCGGGGGTACCGCCAAGGTTTCGGCGCTGGTGTTGACCAGATTTTTCTTCCTGTGAGTGCTCGTGCTGGACCTTCCGCGCGTTGTGGCGTAGCCGCTGGTGGAAGGAAAACGGCTGGGCCTGAGTGAAGTTTCGACGCTGGTTGCGGGCGGCCGGGTGATTTCCTGTGCGATTGCTGGGCGCCGGGATGCTGGCTTAATGGCGGCGTGCATTCTTTTCGGTGTGGCGCCGGTGCCGATCGGGATATCGCATTTCGTTTACATTGACGGTGTTGCCGCGCTGTTTCCTTCTTCGTTTCCGCTTCGCGTCCCGCTGACCTATTTCTCGGGCGCCGCGCATATTGCGGCGTGCGTGGCGATCGCGGTGGGGATCGTGCCACGGCTCGCTACAACGCTCTAAGCGGCAATGGCAACGCTGTTCACGATCATTGTCTGGATAGGCGCCGTCGCCAGCGCGCCCACCGACCGCCAGAATTGGGTGAACGAGTTCATTTCCACAGCGCTGAGTGCGGCGGCATGGGCAATGGCGGAATCCTAACGCGGCGCATCCTGTGGTCTGTGCGCCGCGGCTCCGGCGCTTGATCGGCGCCACAAATCTATTCGCTTTCGAGCAACGCGGCCGGGATGGTCCTCTCCGTTCCGGCTTCTTGCGCGCGGCCATGCATCTGCCGGAACTCTCCGGGTGTTTCGGACGAACAATTTGCGCCTTCTGCTTCCGGCGCACGGCGTTTGCTTCGCACCATGTTCTGCGCCGCCTCGTTCGGTTTAAAGCCCAGCAAGCCTATGATTTCTTGGACGCGCATACGCGTGTTCAGAGAAACGCCGGTTTTGTTGTTGACGACGCGGGAGGCCGTCGAAATGCAAACGCCCGACACGCGCGCGACGTCATAGAGGGTTGGTTGCCGCGACGGCTGCAACGCCGTATCGGCTGCGGAGCGGAAGCTGGCGCCCCCGAGCGAGGGGTGATCGCTTCTTGACGTTTCAGCTGGCTCGCCGACGAGTTTGCTGGTTATCACCAGCTCCAAAACTGTGTTGTGGCCGTGCTTGGCGCCGACGCGCAGGCCGATTTCGGCCCACGGCACCTGATGGCCTGGGCCGCGATAAATATAGACGGTATCCGGTGTGTTTCGTGGCACGTGCTGAAAGCTCCCAAAAAACTCGGAGCGAATTCCGGCGACCGGGCAGGTAGCAACGCCGTCGCTCGCCGGCGAGTATAAGCCTGTTGCGCCCGGGACTTCTTGGGGGATGATGCTAAGTGCGGCCGGTGCGCAATTCCGCTGCGATTAGCATCATCGCGCAAGTATCGTGGGAGACTTTTTCCTATTATGGCCCGTTCCTCATATAAGGAAGTTCCCATGACGGCGTCGTCGCGATCGGGCAAGGATATTTTGCAATGCGCAAGGCGCGCTGCGCTGCGCGCGAGGCTCAAGTGCAAAGCAATTCTGTTCGGACTGTGTTTGCTGCTTCCCTTTGCAACGGCGGCGAAGGCCGAGGAGTCCGCTGTAACGCTGCCACCGCCCGCGGTCGATGAAGCGCGTTCCCCCGGAAAAGTCGAAGTCGCGGTTTTTGCCGGCGGATGTTATTGGGGAACGCAAGCTTTGTTCGAACATGTCCTTGGCGTGCAGCGGGTGATTGCCGGTCTTGCCGGGGGCGGCGAGGGCGGCCCGGCCGAAGCCGTCACTATTACCTACGACGCCAGCCAAATCACCTATGGACAGCTGCTGCAGATCTTCTTCTCGGTGGCGCACGATCCGACGCAGCTGAACCGGCAAGGTCCCGACGAGGGCACCCGCTATCGCTCGGAGGTATTCTACCAGAACGACGACCAGAAGAGGATTGCCGAAGCCTATGTGGCCCAGCTGAGTGCGGCTAATGTGTTTCCGGCAATCATCGTGACGCGCATCGATCCGTCCTCGGAGTTTCACCGCGTCGACAACAGTCAGCAGGATTATGCGCTTAAGCATCCGGGCGACGATTACATCGTGATCAACGATTTGCCGAAGATCGCAAATCTGAAATCGCTGTTCCCCGGCCAGTATCGTGAAGACGCGGTAAGACATTCCAACTGATATTTTCATAACGCTTGGATGATCGCGGCCGGCACCGTCGCAGCATCTTCATGCGCGTCCGCCTACAATGAATCTCCTTCCTAAGCGTGTTGCAGAACTGCCATGGCTGCGGACTTCCTGCAGGGCCCCGTGCCTTTCGCACAATCCTGCAAGAATCCGCGCCAGGCCGCCGGTACTGATAGCCCGTTCCGTGAGAGTCAGATGCATGTGCACGGCGGTTATTGAACTGCGCGGCACGAGACAGCGGAAATGAAAGAAATGACGTCAACTGCGTGATTTGGGCCGGATGCTGATCCGTTACGGCGGATCAAGCAACGCAAGCCAAATTCGGTTGACGGACACAACGAACACAACAGCGGGAGGGTATTACGTGAATAATTCTGAAAATAGAGCTGCTACTACCGATCGAATGGGCAAAATGCTGCGCAATGTGATGCTCGGCAGCGTATCGACGGTGGCGATGGCCGCCATGCTGGCTCCTGCCTTTGCGCAGGACGCGGGCGACTCGATGGAAACGGTTGTCGTGACCGGTCTGCGCGGTTCACTACAGCGCGATTTGGACATCAAGCGCGACTCCAACGGAGTCGTAGACGCAATTACCAGTGAAGACATCGGCAAATTCCCGGACGTCAATTTGGCGGACGCGATGATGCGTATCCCGGGTGTGACGGTCACGCGAGGAAGAAGCCCAGGCATGGGAGGTGGTACAGGTGGCACCTCAACGAACGGCGATGCCAGCGAAATCACGGTGCGCGGTTTCGGCCCGACGTTCAACGAGACGCTGTTCGACGGCCGCCAGGTTGCCACGGGCACCGGCGACCGCGCTTTCGACTTCAGCTCGGTCACTTCCGACTTCGTCAGTCAGATCGACGTCAGCAAGACGCCTGATGCTTCGATGTCGTCGGGTGCAATTGGTGCGACGATCAACGTCAAATTCCCCAAGCCCCTCGAACATCCCGGTCTTGTGATCGCGGGTTCGGCATCGGGCACGGTTTCGCCTGAGCGCGGCGAGCTCACACCGAATGCCGATGTGTTGATCAGCGACACGTTTGCCAACGACACGTTTGGTATCCTGGTGGACGCGTCCTACTCCGACACCCAGACCAGGCAGAACCACATCAACGTCCAGGGCTGGGAAGGCAAGTACGCTGCGACGCAGGATACGACGACGGGAATCATATCGTCCACTTACGGCAGCTATCCGACAACGGCGAGCGGCGCCGTTTTGACGCCGACCCAAGCGCTGACGACGCCGACTTGGTTCATCCAGGACTACGGCATCTATCACGAGTTGGAGAATGTGGAGCGCGAGCAGGCGCGGGTGGTCCTACAATGGCGCCCGAGCGATGCGCTCGAGATCACGGTAAACGACAACTTCTCGCGCGACAACGATCACCAGGCGCAATACGGCTTCAGCGTGTGGTTCAACAACGGCTCGATGCAGAACGTCCAGCTGGACAAGAACGGCACGGTGACCAATTTCGTTCAGAATAGTACACCGACCGACTTCCAAGGACAGTTCAATCCGCAATCCCTGCAGTTCAACGACTACGGCGCTAACGTGAAGTGGCAAGCCGCTGACAAATTCGAGGTCACGCTGGACGTTGACCATTCCGATGGCTGGTCAAATCCGAGCCATCAGGTCGGTGCCGATGTGGACGTCGGTTATGGCAACGCCATGGACAATGCGAGCGTCGGTATTACTGTTCCCGGTGGCCATGCCCTGCCGTACACGGCTAACTATGGTCCCAATAACAACAAAGCCATGTTCATCAACAACGGCATCCTCGGCTCGCACGTGCTTCCGGAAACGATGGCCTATAATCTGGATACGGTAAACCAGGCAAAACTCGAAGGCGATTGGAGCGAAAGCAACCTCGACTTGAAGTTCGGCTTCCAATATGTAGGCGAACACAAAAACCAGCAGAGCTGGGACTCCTTTGAAAACAACAACTGGCAAGCCTATTCCGGCTATGGACCGGCTTCCGGCAACACCAACGGCGTCGCACTACCGCAGACCCTGTTCACCAAGTCGTTCAGCACGGCGAACTTCATCAATGGCTGGACGGGCGCTTCCAATCTCCCTGCGCAGATCTTGCAATATGATCCGGGTCCGACACTGGCTTACTTGAACAGCCTCAACGGCGTCGGCGCGAGCAATTGCTGTGCTCCGAACGGCAGCGGCGATGTCGGCCGTCCGTTCAGCGGCACTTACCAGGTCGCGTTCAACCCGAGCGCCTATCTTGTCCTGCAGGAGAAGACATATTCGGGCTATATGCAGGGGACGGTGAAGACCAATGTCGACGCCATGCCTCTGAAGATCAATTTCGGCGTGCGTTATGACATCACGCAGGAAAACTTGGCCGGTCTTGGCCGTGTCGTGTCGGGCTTTGTACAACAGTCCGGCGACGCGACGGCCTGGAATGTCAGCTATGGCAATGGCGGGGCAATAACGCCCATAACGGCGCAGCACAGCTATCAGTACCTGCTGCCGAACCTCGATCTGATCCTATCGGCGACGAACGACATCGACGTGCGGTTCGACGTGTCGCGCACATTGACGCGCCCGCCGATCAGCTCGTTGAATCCGGTGCTCAATGTCGGCGCTTCGCGTGTTGGCGACGTGACCGAGAGCGGCGGCAATCCCAATCTGTTGCCGTTCACATCGGACAACGTGGACCTCGGCGCGCAATGGTACTATGCCGCAAATTCCTATGTTTCGGTCGACGCCTTTGTGAAGTCGGTGGACAATTTCATCATCAATCAGTCGAACGGGGCAGACTTCGGCAATGTCGGCACAGAGTTCGTGAACCCGACAACCAAAGCGCCCCTTCCGGGTGCGCCGCTCACGGTGGACGTTCCTTACACCATCACGCAACCGCAAAACGGACCTGCCGCCAATGTGTACGGCATGGAAATCGGTTGGCAGCATCTGTTCGACGACACGGGCTTTGGCTATCTCGTCAACGGCACGATCGTCGGTACCAACAAGCCGTACAATCCGCTTGACCTTAGCGTCAGTGGATTCTCGGTTACCGGCCTGGCGGACTCCGCCAACTTCACGGTGTTCTACGACAAGGACGGCTTTCAGGCGCGTCTCGCCACCAACTGGGAAGACAGTTATCTGGGCAGTTTCGGCCAAACCCAGAACGGCTCCTCGTTCGGGACCGAGCCGACCTTCGTGAACGGAAGCTGGAACATGGACTTTAGCACCAGCTACGACATCACAAGCCAGCTTACGGTCTACGCCGAAGCGATGAACCTGACGGATGCGACCTATTCGAACTCATGGCCGTTTCTCGAACCAAGTTCTCGACGTTGTCGACTTCGGGCGTAAGTTTATCTTCGGCGTTCACTTCAAGATGTAGTTCTCTCTCCTGGGAGCCGTCATTTTGTAAACAGCGGCCCATTGTTTGCGATTCCCTTATGATTTCCCGGGCCGCCAAGGAAACTTGGCGGCTCTTTCTTTCCCAGATCAAAGCTGAGACAAATCGCTATGGGTTGATGGCCGCCCTCCACGCCCTCGAATTCGGAGTGTGGTGGATTACTCAGAACGAATACGACGAAAAAGCGCGTTTGTTGAAACAGCAACAGGCCGAGATTGCCACCCGCATCGAACAGCACCAGACCGGCGACGACGCGTTCCGAACCACCCTGGAAGCCTTGATTTCTGTCGCTTCCCGCGCCGAGGACCTGTTCGACCGTTCGAAAGCCGAGCAAAAGCGCAAATTGGTCTCGCGGGTGTTTTCGAACCTGCGTCTGAGCGGGAAAAAGCTAGACTATTCCTTGCGTTCGCCCTTCGATCTGATGGTCAATCGGCCAACCCATACAAATTGGCTGGGGCGCCAGGATTCGAACCTGGGAATGCCGGAATCAAAATCCGGTGCCTTACCACTTGGCGACGCCCCAACAGGGTAAAAATCACGGCTCGCCATCGGCGGGCTCGTGATGACACCGCCGAAATCTCGGCGGCGGCGGACCATAGAGCCTAGACTTGCGCCTTTCAACGCGCGCGTTGGGCATGTTGCGGGGGGGAGGGGGCATCGTTATAAGGGCGCCTCCCGAAAGGTCCGGAGAGTAGCTCAGCCTGGTAGAGCACCACGTTCGGGACGTGGGGGCCGGAGGTTCGAATCCTCTCTCTCCGACCAGCCTTCGCCCGCTTCGCGGGCTACGGCTCGGCAGGCCTTACGTCTTATCTTCAGGGGCGATGTGGGCGAAGGCTGTCGCGCCGAAGCTGCGCAACAGCGCAGGCGGACTGGTCCTGCAACTTCCGCTATATCGCTTCGCGGGCTACGGCTCGATAAGCCAATTCTCGCTGCGCTTCGTGTGACCGAGCGGTCGCTGCCGGAAAGCCGCTTGTCCAATTCGGCTTGCCTTGCCTCGAAATTTGCCCTCAGGAATGGCGCCGGATGACACGCAGCGGGGGTGACATGGCATCGTCAGAGTATGGACGTGAACGCCATTGGGCAAGGATGCCCAGTTGGGACTGGAGGCGGCCCTCCATCTTGCTGGGCCTCGCGACCCTGACGATCCACCTTCTGTTCAATGGCGGTTACGGCTTCTTCCGCGACGAGCTCTACTTCATCGTCTGCGGCGACCGACCCGCCTGGGGCTATGTCGATCAGCCGCCGTTGGTGCCTTTGATCGCTTCATGGTCGCACGCGCTGTTCGGTAACTTCCTTATAGGTTTTAGGCTGTCGCCCGCACTGTCCATTTCGGCCACAGTGGCGCTCACGGCCGAGTTCGCGCGCCTGCTCGGTGGGGGACGGTTTGCGCAATGGCTGGCGGGGCTGTGCGTCCTCGGTAGCGGTTATTATCTCGCGATCGGTCTGCTTTTGACGACGGATTTGATCCAGTCGCTGACCTGGTTGGGTTTGAGCTGGTGCCTCGTGCGGCTGGTGCAGAGCGGTGACGAACGCTGGTGGATTCCCTTTGGCGTTATCGCCGGCGTCGGCTTGTTCAGCAAATATCTGATCGCGTTTTATCTGGTCGCGTTGGCTGTCGGCGTGCTCGCCACATCGCTTCGACGTTCGCTGGCACGCCCCTGGGTTTACGCAGCAGTCGCCGTCGCGTTTGTCATCGTGCTGCCTAACGTGTGGTGGCAACAGTCACATGGCTGGCCGTTTCTCGAACTGGGTAAGGCGGGCGCCAACGGCAAGAACCTCGCACTGTCGCCGCTCGCGTTCTTTGCCCAACAAGTTCTGTTGATCGGACCGATGGCCTTGCCGGTTTGGCTTACGGGGCTATGGGTATTGGCGGTACGGCCACGCTTCGCCGCGTACCGTGTGTTTCCCATCGCCTATGTGGTTCTCTTCGTGCTGTTCATCGTCACGCACGGCAAGGCTTACTATCTATCCTCGATCTATCCGACGCTGCTGGCGTTCGGCGCGGTCGCCATCGAAGGCTGGCTCCAGAGACCTGTCGCGCGTGGCGTTGCGCTCGCCGCTATTGTCTTCGTTGCGGCGATCCTCTCACCGCTGGCGATTCCCGTCCTTCCGGTCAAAACCTATATTGCTTATGCGCATGCGATCGGCATCGGACCGTCGGCCACGGCCGCCGAACACCAGAAACTGGGCGTGTTGCCGCAAACCTATGCCGACATGTTCGGCTGGCGGGAAATGGCCGCCAAGGTCGCCAAAGTTTACTGGAGCTTGCCGCCCTCGGATCGCGCCAAAGCGGTGTTCTTCGGCAACAATTACGGCGAGGCGGCGGCCATCGACGTGTTCGGCAAGCCGCTGGGCTTGCCGCCCGCGATCAGTGGGCACAACAATTATTATCTTTGGGGACCACGCGGCCATGACGGCAGCGTGATCATCATTATCGGCGGAAGCAGAGATCACTATGCCAGTCTGTTCCGCTCGTTCGATGTCGCGGGCCAAATCGACGATCCCTATGCCATGCCTTACGAAACGAACAAGCCGATTTATGTGCTGCGCGGAATGAAGATGCCGTTGACGGCCTATTGGCCACAGGTCAAGGGCTATCGATAGGCAACAAAAAACCCCACGGATTGTCACATCCGCGGGGTTTGTGCTTCGTGGGAGATGCGAGGTCCTATGGAAGCAGGTTGAAGTTGTAGGTGAGGGTCGCCACGAAGCCGGGTGTGGCGCCTTTGGGTACGCCGATCCAGAAGCTCGTGTCGACCGCCTTGATGTTAGTGCCGACATAGCGCGCGTCCAACGAGAAGCTCTTCCAGGTTGCGGTCGCGCCGATATCGTAATGCGTGTAGTCGCTCGGTGCGGCGGCCACCCACTGATGACCGAGATTGCCGCTGATCGCCAACCAGTCGTTGACCGCGTAGGACGCGGTACCTTCGGCATACCAGCCGGTACCGCCTCCGAGGCTCCATTCCGGCGAGTTGGCACCGGTTGCGGTGAGCGTTAGCGGACCGAATGTGTGCGACAGCTGAACGATCGTTTCATAGTAGCTGGCTGCGGGACCGGGAAGCGAATATTCGGGGTAGCTATAATAATAGGCCTCGACGTTGAGATCGGTGCCGTCCAGGTCGAAGTGCTTGCCGGCGTAAATGTCCATCTCCAATGACGGGTTATTGTGGCCGTCCCAGTTCACCTTGGACAGCCATGTTCCGGCATAGAAGCCGTCCGGGCCGGTCCAGTTGAGCGAGCCTTGTGGCGAGATGTTCTTTTTGTCCTGCGTGATCCCGCGAAAACGATAATCGTTCGTCACCGCCACATAACCCGCGAGCGTTCCCCAAGCCGGGGCGGCCGGAGCGGCAGGCGCGTCGTCCGCATAAGCAGCGCTTGTTGCGGCGACACCCGCCAACAACATCGCTGCCAAGCTCAATTTGATGCCGAATGATTTCATGATTTGCCTCTCTTCAGATTCGCACTGCCGCCGCCCTCGCGACTTCGTGGATAGCTTTCGGGAACCTCGTATAAGAACGCAATATGTAAACGCGCACGAAACAGTAAGAGAATCATATGAAAAAGACGGTTTCGAACCAACGTTGTTGCAATGCAACACAGTTTTGCTCAGCTGTTGAGCAGATAGCCGCCTAATTGTGCGCAAGGAGGCATAAGCAAATTCCACACTTGAACCTCGATTTAAGCCCCACGGCAGGGCGGAAGCGCGCTTGTGGTGGCCGGTGAGCCAAGACTGCTCGGATCGCGGAAATCCTCCAAGATGGTACAGGCGCAATACCGGTTTTGTGCCAAGGCTGTGACAATCCCGGGCTTGCCTTTGGCTGCTGCGTGCTCCATGAGATTTTTCTGTCTTTTCACCTGTCGAGGGACAGCGATCAGACGCATTTGTTTGCGATGATCGTGCGGCGCCATCGCAAGGAGTTCCCATTTCTGTCGAGAAGGACACCCCCGCAACGTCGCGGCTGCGCTTTGCCCGCCGCACGCGTCAACGCGCGGCCTATGTGGGCCCTGCGATGCGTATCATTTTGGTGCGTCATGGGCGGCCGGCGATTTCGACCGAAATGCGCACGTCCCATCGCGGCTTCCGCGAATATATCGATGCTTATGAGGCCGCCGGCCTAGATCCGGAAAGCGCGCCGCCCGAGGAGCTGCAAGATCTCGCCAAAGAGTTGACGGCGGTCTACACCAGCGGCCGGCCGCGTTCGCAAGATAGCGCCCGCGCACTGGCGCCCAATGCAGAATTGATCGCCGATCCACTTTTTGTGGAGGCGCCGCTGGCCTCTCCGCGCATTCCGCTTTTGCGCATGCAGGTGCCCAAATGGGCCGTGATGTCGCGCATTCTTTGGCATGCCGGCTATCATCCAGAGATCGAAAATTACCGCCGCGCCAAACACCGCGCTGTGAAAGCGGCCAATATCCTAATCGCGCGTGCCCACGAAGACGGCGTCGCTGCCCTTGTCGCGCACGGCTATTTCAATGCCATTCTCGGGCGCGAATTGCGGCGCCGGGGGTTCCGCAAGAGCGGTTCCCACCGGGCGCAATACTGGAACGCGGTCGTCTACGAATTGCCATAGAACAAGCGAAAGCAATACGCCTCTACGGGGCCGGTCCACGGGAAGCAAATACAAAGCGTGAATAAAACCAACTAAGCCCGAGTAGACTGAAGCCAAGCCCCAGAAATGACACGACACGCCACAGCCCCGTCAGTTGCGAGGCGTCGAAGAGAAATACCTTGCCGACCGTAACCAACATGACGATGAGCGATACAACGCGCATCAACGGATCGCTTCGCATGACAGCTACCAATAGCAGCGCGATGCCCGCCACAAGCCATACAGCAGAATAAGCGTAGACTTCGGCATTTCCAGCTTCGGCGGTATCGAGATAGGCGCCTTCAAAGAACTGGCGAACGCAAAGTGTGAGTGTAATGGCACCGAGAAGATAGGCGGCAATGTCCGCCACGCATCCAAGATCCCGCCTATTGGCGCGAGCCAATTCCCGCCCGATCCGAAACAGAAGTACTGCCGGCGCGGCGTAGGCAAGCAGCAGCACATTGAACAGCGGCCAAGCCCCCACCCATTGATGCGACCAGACCGGATTGAACACCAACAAGTCGAGGCCGGCTATACGTAACAAGCCCAGCCCGCCCAGACCGACACCGGCCCAGAGCATTGCGACGCGGGCATAACGTTTCGCAAGCCACAACGCGCCAATCGCAATCAGAAGCAGGATGTTTGTAAAAAAGGCCCGCGCCACGAGCCCAAATTCGCTGGCGTGGCCAAGAAATAGGGTTTCCACCAGTCTGTAGCACAAACAGGCGACAAGCACCGCCGCTGCCGATTCCAGCGCCTGCACAAATCGGTCATCACGTTCCTCGCGAAAGTGGTAGCTTGCGCCAGCAAGCAGTGCGGCTGGCCAGCCGAAACGGAACAGCGCATGGAACGGTCCATCCAACGTGATCAGCGCCGAGACTCCAGATATTGCCGAGAATCGAAACCAATTCCGGCAACAAGAGGATGGCGAACAACACCGACAACACCTCGGCTATATGGCGCAACGCCGGAATGTGAACGCGCGTTCCGATCCAGCTGAGTACGAAAATTTGCGACGCGGCGGCAAATGGCAGATATGCTTGGCGCAGAACAATGGTGAGGCCGATGGACAAGAGTGTGGTGGCCGCAACCGCGTAAATTGTTTGCAGCATGTGGCGGACGCGGACTTCTCGGTTCAAGACATATAGCTGGGTAACGGCCGTCGCGAACAGTGCCGCGGCCCCTACGGCGATCGCGGCCCATATGATCTCCGCGTATCCGCTGCTCACCGCATCACTTAGCGGATTGTTCAATTTTGCATAGGCCACGAGAAAATAGCAGAGCGAAGACGCCGCGCTCTGGCCGGCCCACAATTCTGGATAATCGGCGCGCCTCATCGCGAGTTGGGGACCCACACCAAATAACAGGGCAAAGCCTGTCAGTATGATTGCGAAATGGGCCGGTTCGGCCGCCTGCCATCCAAGCAACATCACGAGATTGGCCACCATCGCCAGCCATGGCACGAAGCGAAAGTTGCGATTGTCGAACCAGGCGAGCAGTAGCGCACATATCGACAACAGCGCGAACATGCCCCATTCGAAATTGCCGAACTGCGCATGGTAAGCCACAGCTCCCATCAAAACGATCGATCCGGCGGGTGCGAGACTTCGCAGCCAAAACTGCGGAGAGGTGAGATCAGCGGATGGCGCTTGATTCTGGGACGCGACGGCCGTCGCCCCAATGCCGAGCAGAAACAGCGAGAGCCAGACAGCATCGTTCGGTCCATGCCCGATGAACAGCCACGCCACAACCCACAGGAAGGCGATTGAAACGGCGGGGACCGGTAGCCATGCCCATTGACGGCTTCTTGCGAGCGTCGCGATGCCGGCAAACACGACATAGAGGTAAGCGAAGAGCGCGGGTGCGTTGGGTTCGCCTTGGATCATAACCGGAGTGGCATAGCCGCCAATAAGGCCGAGTACCGCGATGGGACTGCCGTGCCGCAACGACAAAACCAATGCCGAGGCCGTGACGGCAGCCATGGCAGCAAAGCCAAGCCATGAAGGCAACAGGTGATAGAGCGTTGTGCCCGCGAACAGCGAGCCATAGAGATCGGCGATGCCCGCACCGGCAAGTGCTTGAGCAATACGAGTGCCGTCGGCGATGCGCCGATTGGCCCGCACGAACTGACTGCCGGCGAGCAATGCCAAACCGAAGCACACGCCCAACACGACACGCACAGTTTCGGTCAGCAGACCGGTTTCGATCGAATACTTCACGAGGTAAAAACCCGCCAAAGCGAGCGCGACGCCACCGATCCAGACGAAGGCTCGACCGCCAAACTGGCGCTCCAACACGCTTTGTCGATCGGACAGTTGACCCGAAGGCGCCACTGTTTCTAACGGCGGCACCGCAACGCCGGACGGAGGTGTCAGCTCCTCGGCGATGTCCGTCACGAGCGGCGGTTGCTCCTGAACAGATGCAGCTTCGGCGGCGTGGCTTCCGGCGGGTTTCGCGTCACGGTCGCGCTTGAGCGCGTCAAGCTCGCGCCGTAGTCGAGCGAGCAATCGGTGCAGTTCTTTGATCTCGTTCGTGGAGCGAATCGACAAATAAAACAGTACCGCAATCGCAATCACGCCCAGCGCGATGATGGATCCGAATTTGAGAGGCTCCATGGCATAGGAAATCCATTGGTGACTCGGTAATTCTATACGATTTGAAACTTCGGCTGTTGACGAAACGAGACAAACTTGGAGCCGCAGGCGGCGAGCGCCGCATTAAGGTGGGCGCTCGCCTGCGTATGGTCCATCGCCATAGCCGATCAAACCATCGACGGAATCACGCGATCGGGCGGTTTGTGAAAGTCGACAAAGCTGCGGATATTGACGATCACCTTCTCGCCCATCTCGATGCGGCCTTCGATCGTCGCCGAACCGGTATGAGGCAACAACACGACCTGGGGCATCTTAAGCAGTCGCGGATCGACGGTCGGCTCGTTCTCGTAAACGTCAAGCCCTGCACCCGCAATCAAATTGTCCTCGATCATTTCCGCCAAGATGTTTTCGTCGATGATCTCGCCGCGCGCCGTGTTGACGATATAAGCGGACGGCTTGAGAAGCTTAAGCCGGCGCGCCGATAACAAATGATAGGTTGCCGGCGTGTGCGGACAATTGATCGACACGATATCCATGCGGGCCAGCATCTGATCGAGGCTTTCCCAATAAGTGGCTTGCAATTCTTGTTCGATGGCTGCCGCCACAGGTTTGCGGTTGTGGTAGTGGATCTGCAGACCGAAACCGACTGCGCGGCGTGCGACCGCTTGGCCGATACGGCCCATCCCGACGATACCGAGCCGCTTACCGCGCAGCCTGTGACCGAGCATCCA
Organism: uncultured Alphaproteobacteria bacterium; assembly: GCA_963822275.1. GTDB lineage: Bacteria > Pseudomonadota > Alphaproteobacteria > Micropepsales > Micropepsaceae > Rhizomicrobium. Next base: position 11,411 of record CAWGHR010000020.1, on the reverse strand, counting down.
GGTCGGGGTCCAGCCTTTGAACTGGCCCGCATGCATCACATTGGCGGCTTCCACCAAGCGGCGCGGCACGGCCAGGATCAGCGCCATGGTCATATCCGCCGTATCTTCGGTGAGCACACCGGGCGTGTTCGTGACCGTCAGCCCGCGCGCGATCGCCGTGCGCACATCGATGTGATCGACACCGTTTCCGAAATTGGCGATTAGTTTGAACTGTGGGCCGGCTTGCTCCAGCACAGCCGCATCGATGCGGTCGGTGAGTGTGGGGACCAGCACCTCGCAACGCTGCACGGCCTCGATAAGCTCGGCTTCGCTCATCGGCGTGTCGTCAAGATTCAGTCGCGTATCGAACAATTCGCGCATGCGCGTCTCGACGGCGTCGGGGAGTCTGCGCGTGACGATGACGGAGGGTTTCTTCGAGGGCATCGCGGCACGGCCTAGATCATGCGAAAAGCGGCTTTGGGTTTAGCAGAAGCCTTTGCCAGCTCAAAGAGTTTCCCCATCGTAAGCAAGCGCCGAGCACGGTTGTTGATTGCGCGCCGCCATGCAAACCTCGCCGGGCGTACCAACCGGCCTGGGAGCCCTGCGGGTGACGTTTTCGACCAAAAGCAACGCGCCGCGCTGGCGCTGGCATATTGCACCGCACGGCGAATTTGCGACCGGCACAGCGATCGCCAGCCCTTTAGGGCAATTCTCTTGGGCGATGTTCGATTTCGCCCGAAATCCCTATGTGCTTCTGATCGTGATCTTTCTCTTCGCGCCTTATTTCACGAATGTGCTGATGCGCGATCCGGTGGAGGGGCAGGCGCTTTGGGGAGATATCCAAGGTTATGCGGGGGTCGCAATCGCATTTCTCGCACCCTTTCTGGGAGCAATCGCGGATGCGGGCGGGCGGCGCAAACCGTGGATCGTGTTCTTTGCCGCATTGCTTGCAGCAACCTGTGCCAGCTTGTGGTTCGCAAAGGCGGACGGCACAGGCCTTCCGATTTTCGCGCTGGGTTTGTCGCTGGCAGTTGCGGCGGTCGCCTACGAATTTGCCAGCGTGTTCTACAATGCGCTGCTACCCGCCATCGCACCGCATGAACGTGTGGCGTCATTGTCGGGGTTAGGCTTGGCGCTGGGCAATCTGTCGAGCGTGCTGCTGCTCGTTTTTATGCTGCTCGCCTTTGTGTTGCCGGGAAATGTGCCGTGGGGATTCATTCCGGCGCATCCTCTATTCGGCATCGACCAAGCGGCACACGAACCGGAGCGATTGACCGGACCGCTGACGGCGGCCTGCATCGTCATCTTCACACTGCCGCTCTTGATCTGGACACCAGACTCGCCGCCTTCGCGTGTCAGCTGGGTCGAGGCATCTGTTGGCGGTATCCTGTCCGTGATCCGCACGCTACGCAGCCTCGATCACTACCGCAATGTCGCGCTTTATCTTCTGGCACGTCTGTTCTTCAACGACGGCATGACGGCGTTGTTGCTCTTCAGCGGCATCTTCGCGGCGGGCATCTTCCATTGGGGCCCCCTGGAAATGACCGCCTACGGGATTATGGCAACAGCTTTCGCGGTGCTGGGCGGGTTCTTCGGTGGCTGGCTCGACACGCATCTGGGATCGAAGCGGGCGATCTTCGTGTCGGTCGGTGGAACGCTGGTTTTTGGACTCCTCATGATCAGCATGGGCCCCGACCGTATTTTCTGGGTAATCCCCTATGACCCGCATGCCGCGCCCGTGAACAGTTCCCCGATGTTCAACACATGGCCCGAGATGATCTTTCTTGGCTTGGCCGATCTCGCCTCGGTTTGCATCTCGGCCTCCTATGCCAATGCCCGCACCATGATGGCGCGCATCGCGCCGATAAAGCGGATGACGGAATTCTTTGGGCTGTTTTCCTTGTCCGGCCAGTCCACATCGTTTCTGGCGACGCTAAGCGTGGGCTGGATGACGACGGCAACCCACAGCCAGCGCGGTGGCTTTCTGGTGATCCTCGTCTTCCTTGGCGTCGGCCTAATCGGAATGATCCGGGTCAAGGAAGAACGGGCGCGGTCGCTTTAGTGCCGGAAGTGCCGCATTCCTGTGAAGGCCATCGCGAGGCCGGCCTTGTCCGCGGCTTCGATCACCTCGCCATCCCGAATTGATCCACCGGGCTGGATGACCGATGTCGCGCCCGCTTCGGCGACTGTCTCCAAGCCGTCCGCGAAGGGGAAGTAAGCGTCCGAGGCAGCCGCCGACCCGATGGTCGGCGATTCTTTTTGCCGGCCGCGAAGGCCGCGTCGCGCGCCTTGATCGCGGCGATGCGTGCGGAATCCACGCGGCTCATCTGGCCCGCACCGATACCTGTGGTCGCCAGCCCTTTGGCATATACGATGGTGTTCGACTTAACGTGCTTGCCGACGGTGAAGGCGAACAGCATGTCGGCGAGTTCCAATTCGGAAGGCTGGCGTTTGGTGACGATCTTGAGCTCCGCCCGCGTCACTCGCCCATTGTCGCGCGTCTGCACCAGGAAGCCACCGGACACCGTTTTATAAGTGAGCCCGGCCAAGCGCGGATCGGGCAAACCTCCGGCGATCAACAGGCGCAGATTTTTCTTGGCCGCCAGAATGCGGCGTGCGTCGGCATCGGCATCGGGCGCGATGATCACTTCGGTGAAAATCTTGGCAATTTCCTGCGCCGTCACTTCGTCGAGCGTCCGATTGAAGGCGATGATGCCGCCATAGGCACTGACCGGATCGGTGGCAAGCGCTTTCGCATAGGCTTCTGTGAGAGAACCCGCGAGTGCGACGCCGCAGGGATTGGCGTGTTTGATGATGGCGCAAGCCGCGGTGGTTTTGGCATCGAATTCGGCGACCAATTCGTAGGCCGCATCGGTGTCGTTGATGTTGTTGTAAGAGAGTTCCTTTCCCTGAACCTGCTCTGCCGTGGAGACGCCGTAACGCTGTTCGCCCGTGACATAGAACGCCGCTTGCTGATGCGGATTCTCGCCGTAACGCAGCGACTGGCGTAATTTTCCCGCCAGGGCGCGACGGCGCGGCGGTGATTTCTCGCCGCCTTTCGCCAATTCGCCCGCAAACCAATTGGAGACGGCGGCGTCGTACGCGGCGGTGCGCGCGTAAGCCGCCTGCGCCAATTTGCGACGCAGCGCGATCGTGGTGGAGCCCTTTGAAGCATCGAGTTCCGCCAACACCGCGGCATAATCCTCCGGATCGACCACGACCGTGACCCAATCGTGATTCTTCGCCGCGGAACGCGTCATCGCCGGGCCGCCGATGTCGATATTCTCGATGGTTTCCTCGAAGCTGGCGCCTTTGGCAACCGTGGCTTCAAAGGGATAGAGATTGCAAACCAGCAGATCGATGCCCTCGATACCATGGGCTTTCATGGCGTCGGCGTGATCCTTCTTGTCGCGCAAAGCGAGCAGACCGCCATGGATGACCGGATGCAGCGTCTTGACGCGGCCGTCCATCATTTCGGGAAAGCCGGTGATTTCCGAGACATCCGCGACGTTCAATCCTGCCTCGCGCAGCGCCTTGGCCGTGCCGCCGGTCGAAACCAGCTGAATTCCGTGCTTTGCCAGCCCTTTGGCGAAAGCGATCAGCCCCGACTTGTCGGAAACGGAAATCAGCGCGCGGCGGATGGGGCGGAGCGTCATGGCAACTCGGGGGCTGGAGGTTACGAGGGGTCATACTTCGCGCAGCGGCAAAAGAGAAGCGGGCAGGGTGACGCCTAATCCTAGACCAACAGTGATGAAAAATCAGGCGCTTAGCAGCTTCACAACCGTACCGGTGAGTTTTTCCAGGTCTTCTTCGTTGATGGTCAGCGCAGGCGTGAGATAAACGATGTTGCGGAAGGGGCGGACCCAGACGCCCTCCGCAACAAAGCGGCGTTTCAAATCGTTCAGATTGTCGATGCGTTCGAGTTCCACCACCCCGATGCCGCCGCGCACCCGGATGTCCAAGACGCCCGGAAGACCGAGGCATTGTCCGAGTGCCGGGCCCATCAGTTTGGCAATTTCATTGGCTTGGCGTAGGCGATTCTCGCGTTCGAACAAATCGAGCGACGCGTTGGCCGCGGCGCAAGCCAGCGCATTGCCCATGTAAGTGGGACCATGCATCAGCGCGTGGCTGGGATCGTCGGACCAAAATGCGTCGAAGATTTTCTGCGTAGCGGCCGTGGCGGCGAGCGGCAGAGTTCCGCCGGTGAGGCCTTTGCCGAGAGTCATAATGTCGGGCGCCACTTCGCCCGCAACGACAGGCGAACATCGCGCCGGTGCGCCCGAAACCGGTGAAGATTTCATCGAAGATCAGCAGCAGATCGTATTTGTCGGCGGCCGCGCGCAGACGGCGCAATGTCATCTCGTCATGAAAGATCATCCCGCCGGCGCCCTGCACCAATGGCTCTACCAGAATGCCGGCCAGTTCTTCCGCATGGCGTTCGAGGAACGCGTCGAAGGCGGCGATGCTCTGTTCGTCGCGCGGCAAATCGATGACGTGATGCTCGGGCAGCAGACCGGTGAACAGCGCATGCATGCCTTCTTCGGGATCGCACACCGCCATCGTAGCAAAGGTGTCGCCGTGATAGCCGCCCTTGAAGGCGAGGAATTTCGTGCGTCCGCGGATGCTTTTGTTCAGCCAATATTGGGTCGCCATCTTCATGGCGACTTCCACGGCCACCGAGCCTGAATCTGAAAAGAACACGCGGGTGAGATCGCCGGGCAAGATTGCCGCCAGCCGCGCCGCCAGTGTCGCCGCTTGTTCGTGCAACAAGCCGCCCAGCATAACATGCGGCATGACACGGGCCTGGCGCTCGATCGCCTCGACGATATGCGGATGATTGTAGCCATGGACCGCGGTCCACCACGAGGCGATGCCATCCACCAATTCGCGCCCGTCGGCCAGCGTGATGCGGCTGCCGTTGGTGCGCACGACGCGCCAACGGCGCGGGCGTTGTTTTCATCTGCGTGTAAGGCAGCCAGATATGCGGAAAGCCGCGCGTGAACCAATCCGGCGTCACGGCACCATCGCGGTCATGCCGAGCCGTTTCAGCAATTGCTGGTCCTTATGCGCCTCCGGGTTCGGTGTGGTGAGCAGCTTCTCGCCGTAGAAGATCGAATTCGCGCCCGCTAGAAAACACAGCGCCTGCGCCTCGTCGCTCATATATTCGCGCCCAGCCGAAAGCCGCACGAAAGATTTCGGCATCGCGATGCGCGCCACCGCGATGGTGCGCACGAAATCGAGCGCATCGATCGGGGCTGCATCGGCCAGCTTGGTTCCTTCGACGCGCATCAAGAGATTGATCGGCACGCTTTCGGGATGCTGGGGTAGCGTGCACAGCGCGTGGATCATACCGACGCGGTCGGATTCGCTTTCGCCCATACCGACGATGCCGCCCGAGCACACATTGATGCCGGCCTCGCGCACCGCACCGAGCGTATCGAGGCGGTCCTGATAGGTGCGCGTGGTGATGATTTGCTCATAATATTCCGGCGAGGTGTCGATGTTGTGATTGTAGTAATCAAGCCCTGCTTCGCGCAGCTTGGCCGCTTGCGGTTGCGTCAGCATGCCAAGTGTGACGCAAGTTTCCAGACCGAGTGATTTTACTTCGCTGACCATCTCGCAAACCGCGTCGAGGTCCTTGTCCTTGGGCGAGCGCCATGCCGCGCCCATGCAGAACCGCGTAGCGCCGGCCTGCTTGGCGGCCTTGGCGTCGGCCACTACCCCGGACACGTCCATCAGTTTGGAAGCTTTCAATCCCGTCTCGTGCGAAGCGCTTTGCGAGCAGTAACCACAATCCTCGGGGCAGCCCCCGGTCTTGATCGACAAAAGCGTGGAAATCTGCACCTGGTTGGGCGCGAAATACCGGCGATGGACGGTTTGGGCTTGGAAAATCAAGTCCGCGAAGGGCAGGGCGAAGAGTGTTGCGAGTTCCTCGCGCGTCCAGTCGTTGCGGATGTCGTCGCGTAAAGCAGCGGCGTTCATGGGGTGACCTTCCTGTCGGGCTTTTAAGCCATTATAGGGGGGCGCCGAAGGGCGCAAGCCAAGAGGTTTCATGTCCTGCCTGGACGAATTTGCCAAGACCAAATTGGCCGGTTTAGAGGCTACTCATCTGCGCCGCATACTGGCCGAAACGGCGCGCGAGGACGGCATTTGGGTAACACGCAATGGTCGGCGGATGTTGTCCTTCTCTTGCAACGATTATCTCAATCTCACCCATCATCCGGCAGTGAAACGGGCGGCCATTGAAGCGGTCGAGAAATGGGGCGCCGGCGCGGGCGCCTCACGGCTGGTGACCGGCAATCATCCCTTGTTTGGGGAACTGGAAAGACGGCTGGCCAAACTGAAAGGCACGGAAGCGGCCTGCGTTTTCGGTTCCGGTTATTTGGCGAATGCGGGAATCGTTCCGGCGCTGATGGGCGAGCGCGATCTTGTGCTGGTCGATGCGCTTTCGCACTCCTGTTTGTGGGCTGGTGCGCGTTTGTCGCAAGCACGCGTCGAGCAATTTCGTCACAATGACGTGGCACATGCGGCGGAGATACTAGGCTCGACTCGCGCCGCACATCGCCATGCGATGATCGTCACCGATGGCGTGTTCTCGATGGATGGCGATTTGGCGCCGCTGAAAGCCTTGAGTGCGCTGGCACGAGCGCAGGATACTTGGCTGATGTCTGACGATGCGCATGGTCTGGGTGTATTGGGCGGCGGGCGCGGCTCGGCCTTCGCCATGGGCGCGTCCGTCGATCTGCAAATGGGGACCTTGTCGAAGGCGCTTGGTTCGTATGGCGGTTATGTTTGCGCCTCGACGCCGGTGATCGATCTGCTGAAAACGCGCGCCCGCACACTTATTTACTCCACCGGTTTGCCGCCTGCGAGCGTCGCGGCAGCGCTGGCAGCGCTCGACATCGTGGAAAGCGATCCGGAATTGACCGCGCGTCCTTTGGCAAAAGCGCAGGCCTTCACCCGCGCCTGCAATTTGTCGCTGGCCTCCAGTCAGATCGTGCCGGTCGTTTTGGGCGATCCGCAGGCTGCGCTGGAAGCTTCACAAATCTTGGAGCAGGAAGGGTTTCTGGTGACACCGATCCGTCCGCCGACGGTGCCGGAAGGAACCGCGCGGCTGCGCTTGGCTTTCACCGCGGGCCATCCCGATCATGAGATCGCGCGGCTGGCTTCCATTATGCGAGATCGGATTCTTTCATGAGCGCCTTTTTTGTTACTGCCACCGGAACCGATATCGGCAAGACATTCGTCACGGCTGGCTTGTTGCGCGCGTTGCGCGAGCGGAAAAAAGTTGTTGCGGCGATCAAGCCGGTGATCAGCGGGTTCGATGCGGCCCGCGCCCGCGCAAGTGACACGGGTGTTTTGCTCGACGCCATGGGCGAAGCGGTTACGCCGGATGCCATCGAACAAATTTCTCCCTGGCGTTTCGCGGCGCCGCTATCGCCCGACATGGCCGCTGCGCGCGAAAGCCGCGAAATCGATTTCGAGAAACTGGTGGCCTATTGCCGCGACGCGGCCGCCTGGCCGGGCACGCTTCTTATAGAAGGCGTTGGCGGTGTCATGGTACCGCTCGATGCTCGCCACACCGTGCTCGACTGGATGGCGGCACTTGGTTTGCCGGTCATCCTAGTGACCGGGTCTTATCTGGGCACAATCAGCCACACGCTAACCGCTCTCGAGGTGATGAAGCGCGCTTGCGTGACAATTGCCGCGCTGGTCGTCAACGATAGCGACGACGGCGCGGTGCCTTTGCCGGATACGGTGGAGACCCTGCGCCGCTTCGCCCCGGAAATCCCACTTCTGACCATTCCCCGCGGCGCCAAGAATTTTGAAGGGCTAGCGTCCCTGCTACTTCAAAGAGTTACGGGCGCCGAATAGCCCCAGTCAGATGCGTTGACCCGGCGTTCGGGGCGGCTATATTCCCGCCACCATTCGCTTTTTCGCGAAATTTGCCCCTGTGGCGGAATGGTAGACGCGGCAGACTCAAAATCTGTTGCCTTCACAGGCGTGCTGGTTCAAGTCCGGCCAGGGGCACCAGCTTTCGCACTGCGTGCTTCGGCTCGGCAAGCCACACAAATTTAAGTCCCGCCGAAGCTCCGTCAGGAGCGAAGGCGGACGGCCAGAGACACCCCTTTTCGCTCGAACGCGCATCATCGCTATTGCGGGACTAAGCCGACCTCTGTGGGTTTGGGGCCATGGTCGTTGCGCAGTATGGCAAATAGGTCGCTGCTTCAAAGCCGTCATTCCGGATGAAAGCTCGTGCATTACTGCAATGGAGCTCTCAATCGAAGGCGCTCGATCTTTTCAACGACGCTCAACCCGCGCATCGCCGGTTCATACTTTATTTGCACAATCATCTTGGGTTGTTGAAATAAAACATATGTTTCAATAAGCTAGTTTTTATCGGTGTGATTCAATATCTGTTGCCTTCACGGGCATCTGATTCAACACGAGCCAAGGGCAGTATCGTCTAATAAGGCCGCAGCGTGCTCCCTTTTATAGGCTTCGTGGATCCACTTCGTGCAGGCAGGGAAGAGTTCAGATCATCGAAATGAAGGCCAAATTAGCAAAGCCGGGGGCATCCAAGCACAAACCGCAGGCGGTCGCCACGATCTATGACGTTGCGGACTATGCCGGCGTTTCAAAAACAACGGTTTCGCGAGTCGTCAACGGAGACAATGCGGTTCGCCCGGAAACGCGCAATTTGGTGCTCAAGGCGGTGCGCGATCTGCAATACCGGCCCAACAAGGCGGCGCGCAGCTTGGCAAGCCAGGCCGAGGCGCGTATCGGGCTGCTCTACAACAACCCGTCGGTCGGATATTTCAATGAGTTGTTGATCGGCGCGCTCGACGGAAGCGGCCGACACGGCGCCCAGCTTGTCGTTGACAAATGCGCGATCGGCGATCCCGAGGCAGCGGCCGATGCCGTGCGAAAACTCATCAAAGGCGGCCTTAACGGCATGGTTCTGACCGCGCCGCTCGGCGAATCGGACGACATGATCGCGGAACTGTCCGGAGCGGGGATTTCAATGGTTGCCCTCGCGACGGGACGTTTTCGCGGCAACGTCACTTGCGTCTGTATCGACGATTTCGCGGCCGCCCGCGACATGACCAATTATCTCCTTGAGCTCGGTCATACCCGGATCGGCTTCGTCAAAGGGCACCCGAGCCACACCTCCAGCGCCCAACGTGCATTGGGGTTCGAAGCGGCCTTGCGCGACGTCGAGCCACAAAATCGAAAAGCCGATTGTCGTACAAGGTTATTACAGCTATCGCTCCGGTATCGAGGCCGGAGAGCAGTTGTTGTCGGGTAATAAAATTCCGACCGCGATCTTCGCATGCAACGACGACATGGCTTCCGGCGTCACGGCGGTGGCTCACCGCAAAGGTTTGGACGTACCGCACGATCTTTCGGTGGTCGGGTTCGACGACACCATTGCCGGTGCGGTGTGGCCGGAACTGACGACCATCCGCCAACCGATTTCCGACATCGCCACAACGGCCATCGACGTCATCGTGCGGAATATTCACAGTCTCAAATCGGGAACGAGCGTGAAGCCGCACAACTATGTCGTTGCGCATTCGTTGATCAAGCGCAAATCATCGGCCCCGCCGTGTCGATAACGATCCTCTGCTGTTAATGAGAATTAATTGCTCGCCGCGGCGAGCAATGTCGCCGCGGCGCCTCAGGTGTTCAATACAAGCGCAGGCCATCACTTGTCTGGTTAGGAATTCTGTATCGTGTCCAAATAGACACCCTCGCCAAATCTTCGACGTTTGTGCAGTGCGATATTGCCCATTTGACTTGACCCGCAAACGAAGCACCCGTAAAAATGGGAGCGCTACCATGCACTATGAGGGAGCGCTACCATTCTTTAGAGGTGACGAATAGTTAGAAACCTAGGATGGCAGGCCGCCAAAGTTTGGTGAGCAAAACCACTGTACGCGCCAATGCGCGACATAAAACCTGCGGGGAGGAAGTTCGCATGTTTACTCAGAAAATTCATACACAGCTCGTTGCTGACCACCGTAGCCGAATTGCTTGGGTCTGGCCATGCTCTGGCTGCGATTTCTTTTGTAGCTCTTCTCCGTACGGTTTCGAAACGATTCCTGTTTGGCGGCACAAAACCTGGGGGGTAATTCAGAGAAGATTCTTAAGATTTTCCTAAGTTTTTTCCTAAATTGACGTTTAAAAAATTTAAAATACACTCGCTGGATATCGTGACGTCATGCATTCGATTCGCGCGTCACGGCGCGGAGTTTAAAATAACGAACGAACTTAGGAATTTCTTAAGACAAAATTTGTCCTAAGTAGCTTTCTGAATGAGGCCCCTGCATTAGAGAGTCGCTCAGTCCAACGAATTTCTACATCGGTGTGAGTTCATCGTTTGTCCTAGGCCTTCCCTCATCCCCCCGCTCTCTACATTATATTTGCAAGATCAAACGAGCCCAAAAAGAGGGGTGGGCAAGGCTCGATTTGCCGCGGGGGTTGTGGGGGTTGAACCCCCTCAGTTAGGTCTTTGACCCCCTCAGTTAGGTGTAAAAAAGCCTCCGACCCCCTCAGTTAGGTGTAAAAAGGAATGAAAAAGATGGTTATTTTGGTGTGAAAAACCTTCCGACCCCCTCAGTTAGGCTTGTAAAAAGGAAGGAAAAACATGCAGTTTGGCAGTGTTTAGGTAAAAATGTTGGCGACTTTCTCTGATTTGCACCCCCCCCCCCCGCTCGTGAGGATTTTCCGTGGGAAAAACTTATGTCATTCATAGAATTCCCTCTTCAATGTTATGACCCCCTCAGTTACGAGATCCGACCCCCTCAGTTCCATTTTTTCTCGACCCCTGCAGTTAATTTTTGACAAATCGAGCCCTGGGGCAGGAGAAGCTCTTCTCAAAACGGGAAATACAGAAAAAACCTGCAGAACAAGGGGGAGAGACAGAGACATGGGACCCGGGGAACAAAACCCCCCGTTTTGAAAATCTATAGGAGCACTACGCCCCCAGAAAAAGCGTCTCCCATAGCACCCTTCCAAGCTCCCGCCCGTTGCCCTGCTTTCATTTTTCCTTTCTTTGGCATGGGCCGCATACAGTCTACAAATTTATACTGGTTTGTAATTATACTTAATTGGCAATAAATGGCATGCCCATTGCGCGTATAGCCCCCCTAAGCAGTTCTCACGCGATAACAAAACTTGAAACCCGCAAAGACTGTTGTGCCTCCCCCCCTCCCTCCTCATCTCAAATCCTGGCGACGTTCCTATCAAAGCACCTACCGCGACTTTCGACGTTCAAGATCGTCTTGTCCGAATAGAACTCTGCTCGACCCGCGAAGTCCGTCGACCGCTTGACCAACGCCTCGCGTATCGCGTCGTAACCGTTCAGCACAATGTTGTATCTACATGTATAACGATGATGGCATCTGTGATCGAGAGGTCGATGATGA
>CAWGHR010000019.1:0-60445 GCA_963822275.1 uncultured Alphaproteobacteria bacterium | reverse complement strand
CGGCGGCAGCGCGCCGCGCAAAACGATCTCGTCGGCGATCTTCAGCCGCTTGGCGAAAGCGGCCTGGCGCGGCGCGATCTGCAACACCAAACGCGCCTGGCTTCGCTTCTTTGGCCCAAGCCAGCAGACGCATAAACTGAAAGGTATCGCCGAAGCCTTGCTCGTCATATATAAGGAGTGTCTTTCCCGGTATCGCGTCGCCGCCCCAGCGGGGCTTTTGCACCTTGCGATCGAGCCGCGTGGTGTGCGGCAGGCTGTAGCGGAAGCGGTATTCGCGCCAGCCGCGCTCGAAATCGCCCAGCAGCAATAGCGTTTCCGACAAATCGAACCGCAAAGCCAGATTCTGCGGCGCGGCTTCCACCAACTTTTCCAATATCGCCAGGCCTTCGCGATGGCGGCCTTGCCGGCGCAAAGCGGTTGAGAGCAACGACCAGATGGGAAGCGGGCCGCTTCCACCGGCCAAAGCATTCCTTGCGATCGCTTCGGCTTTTTCCGGCCGGGTTTCCGCCAGCGCACGCTGGATCGCGGCAACCGGATCGTCCGCGCGCGCTCATTCTGCCCCAACGCCCAGACTGTCGAGCAGCGGCCGCAAATGGCTTCGCATAGCGCTTCCAGCGACCAACACTGCTGCGATAGATCGGCTCGCGCACCTGATTGAAACTGGCGGTGTGAATTTGGCGGGCGGTTTTGTGGAATGCCAAACACGCCTCATTCCATTCCAGTCCGAGAAATTCGATCATCCGCCGTGACTTGGGTTTCCAGATCGTCCACCACATCTTCATATTGCACTTCCAGAAACGATCGGCCGGCAGAAGCTTGCGCCAATGCGCCATCAATGCGTCATAGCCGCGATGAAAGCGTCCCAACTCTGCCAGGTCGTAAGTGAATTTCTGCTCGCCCGCGAACAGCTTGGTGTAACAAGACAGGCAAGTGTCCACCGCCGTCGCGGCGGCTGTGGATGATGCGCGCATTGGGCAAAATCAGATGGATCAGCCCCGCATAAAGAAAATTGCCCGGCATCTTGTCGACGACATGGGCCTTGGCCGGCGCCAAGGACCGCACCTGATCGGCGTAAGACTTTCCCAGCGCCGCAAGCGCATGCGGGGTGATCGTCTTCATCATCGCCGGAAAGAGCTGCGAACCGGGCACGGGATTGGGGGTGCTTTCCACCAATTGACTGAGCGTTTTCAATTCGCCCGCGCCATGCAGGCGCGGATGCGAGGCAAGAATCTGCTCGATCAGTGTGGTGCCGGACCGCGGCATGCCGAGAACGAACACCGGCACGTCGGATTTATCTCCGGCGCCGGCGAAACGCGCCATCAAATCCGGGCTGAAGCTTTCGGCAATTTCGGCAACCCAGCGTTCCGTCGCATCGGGATCGTATTCGAAGCTCGCGCGTTTGAGGCGGCTGCCCTCCTCCAGATGCGCGAAAGCGCGTTCGCTATCGCCCGCATCCAGCCAAACTTTGCCGAGCGCGAAATGCAGCATGATTTTGTCGTCGCACGCTTCGACCGCGCCGGATTCAAGCAGCGACTCCATCCGCGCGATATCGGGATCGCCTGCGGCGCATTTGCGAATGCTGGTCCGGTTAAACAAAGCGCGCGCCGAATTCCGGTTGACGGCCAGCGCGGCATCAAAGGCTTCAAGCGCCTCTGGATTGCGCCCGAGTTCCATCAGCAAGGCGCCTTTGCCGATCAGCGCGCTTTCCGGCTGCGGCGCCGGAAGCTTCGCGGCGCGCTCGAACACTGCCAAGGCTTCACGCTTTTGTCCTGCATCGCCAGGACCTGACCGAGTACATCCGCCGCTTCGCCGCTTTCCGGCGCGACGGTGACGGCGCGGCGGGCCGCCTCCAGCGCTTCTTCGCGGCGATCGCCTTCGAGAAAGGACGCGGGCGCGCGCGATTAATCCGCCGGGATGATCGGGGGCGAAAGATGCCAGATTGTTCGAGCCAACGCAGCGCTTCGGCCGTATCATTCGAGGTAAGACAAATAGCGGCGGCGTTGACATAGGCATCCGCGTAGTGCGGATTGAGTTCGATGGCCTTAAGCACTTCGCTCCATCGCCGCTTTGCCGTCGCCCAGCGTGTTGAGCAGAAGGGCCAGATTGTTATGCGCTTCGGCATAAGACGGCTTTAGAGCAAGCGCGGCACGATAATGCCGGCCCGCCTCCTCCAGCCGCCCCATCCGCTTCAGCGTGTTGGCGAGATTGTTGTGGTTCTCCGCGCTGGGCGCACGCTCCACCGCTCTTTGCAGGCAGAGATGGCTTTCCTCCAGCTTGCCGGATTCCTGCAAAACGATTCCGAGATTGGTCCAGCCGGCGACGAGCTGGTTATCGATGGCGAGCGCGCGGCGCGCGGCCTCTTCCGCTTCGGCCATGCGGCCCGATTGGCGGTAAATCTCCGCCAGATTGCTGTGATAGATGGCGGGCGCACTGGGCGCCGCACAGGCGCGGCGCAGATAGTCGATTGCCAACGGCCGGTTGCCGTGGGTAAAGGCGAGCAGCCCCATCAGATGAAGCGCGCTGGCATGTTGCGGCCAGGCTTTCAGAACTTGCGTGCAGAGTTGTTCGGCTTGCGCGTTCTGACCCGCATTCCAATGGCCGTAAGCGCGCGCCACGGCTTCTTCGATGGTGATGGTCCCCGCCACTGCGCCTTGGGGCCGAAGAGCCGTGTTTGGTTTTTCTTGTTCAAGGGCATTCAACCTTTAAGCGGCGGCGGTTTCGCGCCGGGGGATGGCCGCGCTTGGCGCGGTTGGATAGATAGATTATCCCGCAGCCGGGGCCCCGCCGCCATGGCACGTAATCGCACCCCGCGGACGGGGCGGGGTGTTGGCGGTGTAGCGCGGGCGTTACGCGGCTATGAAGTTGGGTTTCTCGCTGAACTCGGCCTCAATTTCCTCCGCGTCCGGCGCGAGTGACTTAAGCAGTTGAACTGCATTGTCGGCGGCGGCGTGCGTCGGCTGGACGGTTGCATCGTCGGGCAGGAATTGAATCCAGCTGTCGGACATCGGTGAACGCCTCCGTATTCCATCAAGATGACCAATCGATATCGATTTGACCGTTGTATGAATGGCCGCTCGTAGCGCGAGACTGCTGCCGTCCGAATGGCAAACCAAAAGCAGTAAGTCATTATAGGTCGCAACCGCGTCACAACCCTCCGAACGCAACACGGTTCTTTACCTTACGCGAACAGACCGCGGCTATCGCCGGCCATTAAGCAACGACAAGATGCCGCTCTCATCGAAGATGGTGTAAAGTCACACGGAGTGGGAAAAATATAGGGTTATGCCGCATTGGGGGCTGTGTGGGGTTTCTCTTGCGGCGACCGAATTCACACGCGTCGGGCGTTTGCCCATTGGGGGGTAATGTGAAACGGATCGTCTTGGTTGCTTTGGCCGTGTTGGCTCTCTTGGTACCGGCGCCAGTCGCTTGGGGGCACGGTGGAGGCGGAGGTGGCGGCGGCCATGGTGGCGGCGGCCATGGCGGCGGTCATTATGTCTATATTCCCGGCTTCTACACGCAGGGGCAGATCGAAGTGCCTCCGGCGGAAATCGGCTCTTACGACAAAATCCATACCATCGGCGTCGTCTCGGCGATCGGCGGCAGCGCGCGGCTATTCCGTCACAACGGATTTCTGAACTCGACGACCGTCAATCGCGACATCTCGGCTTGGAACATGGACGGCATCGCGTTTTCCGCGCTCGACCAGTTGCTGTCGTCGCGGTTCAAATTGATCGACATCCCGGTCAATCACAAGACGATCGCCGACGCAATCAATCCCGGCTTGCTCAATAGCAATACGGCGCCGCTGACCGCTTATCTTCGCGGTCTCAAGCGCGACGATGTCGATGCCTTCCTGGTGGTGCGGCCCGTCTCAACCAACTTGGATCCGGGCGGGGCCGGCCTCGATCTCGAACTTGCGGCCGACCAACCGACGGTTTGGGCGAATTACGAACTGGTTCTGATCGACGCCAAGACGTTCCAGCAAATCGCCAAGGCGTTCTCGCGTGTGCACATGTCGGCGATCGAGCCGACGCTGCCGCCCGGGGTGGTATTCTTTTTCCCCTTCATTACGGACGAAAAGATCACCTTGAGTGAATCGCAGCCTGAACAGCTGCGCAAGATGTTTTCGACTGCGCTTCAGCTTTCGCTCGTCGAGACGGTGCGATCGCTGCGCTTCGATGTGCCGCTGCCGCGCCCCGGCGGGCGTCTCGTCCTTCCCACCCCGCGCGACCGGGATCCTTATCGGAACATCAGCACCGTCGCCGTGGTGTCGGGCGTCGGCGATCAGCTGCAGCTTGCTTATCGCGGAACGCTTTTTCGCCACCACATGACGTCCGTGCCGACGCCGGATTCTAATCTCGACGACACGATCGAAACGCAGGTCTCCCAGATCTTGTCCAAGCGTTTCGAGATTAAGAAGGTTCCCGTCGACCGCGCCAAGCTTGCGAGCACTGTGATCAGCGGAATAGGCGTGCCGCCGGAAACGCATATCAACGGACTGACGGCGAATGCCGGCGTCGATGCTTATGTTGTGATCGTCAAGCACCAGAGCCTCATCGGCCGCAGTTTCGACGAAGTGTCCGGGCTCGGCGTGTGGCGGAACGAACCGTTCGGCAGCACTTATACGGGCGCTTTCGCCAATTATATGGTGCTGGTGATCGACGGACACACGCTGTCGGTGATGCGAAGCTGGCTGGCATCGTCCAGCCCCGCTTGGACGGACCTGATCGATTACCAAACGATCGACGACAAAACCTGGCCCGACAACGACAAGCCGTCGTCCCAACAGCTCAAGACCATCCGCGCGGCGGAAGACTCTATTCTGAGCGATAGTCTGCCCGAAACGCTCTACAGGATCGGATTGACCGGCTATCAGGACGGCCCCTTGCTCAGCGCGCTGCCGGGTACCGGACCGAAGGGCGAGAGCCTCCAACTCTTGATGCCGTGATGGGGTGAGAGAACGCCAGCGAATAAAAGTTCGCGTGCTGGCATGCGCCGAAAGCGGTCGTACGCGCCGCGGGGAAACTGCGCCAACAGCTGGCCTAATGAGAATGTCTGTGACAAGGAGGGCGTGTACCTGGCCATAGACAGCTTGGCAAGAATACCAATATGCCTATTGCTGCGCGTTGCGAAGAATGACGGAGAGACTCATGAAGCTCGCATTGTTTGCACTCCTGGCCCTCGTCGCCTTGCCGCTTCCCGCGGTGGCCGCGGACACCGATTGCAAGCCTAGCGTAACGGGAAAGCTCGACATCTTCGATCTGCAAAGCAGCATCTTCGGCAACAGCCGGAAGCTGCGCGTCTGGTTGCCGCCCGGCTATTCCGATCCGTCCAACAACAAGCGGAACTATCCTGTGCTCTACATCTTCGATGCGCAGAATGTCTTCGATGTTTGCACCTCCTATGCCCACAAGGAATGGCAGGTGGATGAAACGCTGACGCGTCTGATCGGCGAAGGAAAGATCGTACCTATAATCGTCGTCGGCATCGATCACGCCGGCGATCGCCGCGCCTATGAATGGCTGCCGTGGCAGGACAATATTCAAAATCCCGGCGGCGGCACGACGGGCGGAATTCGGTTGCCGGAGTTTCTGATCAAAGACGTGATGCCGGTTGCGGAAGCGCGCTATCGCATTCGCAAGGGCCCCGAGAATACTGCCATCGCCGGATCGAGCTATGGCGGAATAGCAGCGCTCTATGTCGGCATCATGGACCCGACCGTCTTCGGCAAGGTGCTCGGCGAGAGCCCGGTTCTGTGGGTCGGCAATGGGCAACTCTTGCGCGACAGCGCGGGGATTCCCAGCGCACCATCGCGCACCTTCCTCGCCTATGGCATGAAGGAATGGAAGATTGCGGGCGCCAACGAAGCCTCGGCAAAGATGTTGAACCAACTGGCCGTCAATTTGCGCTCGGCGACGTTTGAGCCCGGAGATGTCCGCGTCGTCATCGATCCCGATGCTGCACACAACGAAGCCGCCTGGGCCAAGCGCTTCCCGGAAGCGATTCAATACCTATTCCCAAAGAATTGAGGGGGATCAGCTCCAGTTCGCGGCCTTGGTTTTAAGGCGCATGCGGCAGACCGTATCGGTGGCGGCGATGAACAGCGTGGAACCGTCCTCACCGAACGCGCTATTGGTCGCGTAGCGGCCCGGTATCTCGATTACGCCCAGCAATTTGCCCGACGGCGAAATCACCAAATGGCCGCCCGGTCCCGCGGCGAAAATATTCCCCGCCTGATCGATCTTCATGCCGTCCGGAACACCGATCACGCCGGGCGCAAAAAGCGAGCGGAAATCGAAGAAGGTCGTAAATCGCGTCGGCATTCCGTCCGCGCCCAGCGTATAGGCCCTGATGATCGCGAGTTTCTGATCGGTGTTGCAGACAAAAAGCGTCTTCTCGTCGGGCGAAAACGCGATACCGTTCGGATAAAGAAATTCCTTGTCGAGCAGCGCGAGTTTGCCTTCGGGCGAAAGCCGGTAGACGCCGCTGAAGGACAATTCCTTGATCGGCGATTTCTCGAGCCCCTCAAGCCCGTAGGGCGGATCGGTGAAATAGATGGCGCCCGACTTGGCAATGGCGAGATCGTTGGGGCTGTTGAAGCGCTTTCCTTCGAAGCGATCAACCAGCGTCGTGCGCTGCTTGGTCGCCAAATTATAGCGCGTTATCGAACGGTCGCCGGAATCGCAGACAATCAGCGCGCCGGTGGGATCGATCGCCAATCCGTTCGAACCGGGTTCGCGCAAAGCCGGCGTCGGCGGCCCGGCATAACCCGCAGGCGTGATGAACGCGGAAGTCCCCTCCGCGCGCGACCAGCGGTAGATCGTGTTGGCGTCCGGCGACAGATTGGAGAACAGCAGATAGTCGCCGTCCTTCACCCAGACCGGACCTTCCGTCCATTGAAAACCGGAGGCGATCTGTTCGATCTCGACATCGGGTGCGATCAAGGCATCGAGCGCCGGATCCAACCGGCGCAGGCGCGCGTAAACCGGCGCGGCCAAGGCTCGACCGGCAAAAGGAAGTGCTGCGCCAGCGGCCAGGATCGCGCGGCGTGTCGGATGGATTGACGGCATCGTATGTTCCTCCCCGCCCGACTGTTTGCGGGCTGTGCCGGAGATTCTATCGCCCTCGCCCCCAAGTGCAAACCGAATTGCGTCTATTCCGGGCGTACAAATTGGGGGCTCTTGGTCCTCGATGCGCCAACAAAGCCATTCGCGCCGACTGATCGAAACCCGTTGCGGATATTCAGCTTTGAAGTCGCCCGTGAGTTCCAAGCACCGTAATCGACGGCGCGAGGGGGCGACAACAGGCGGCAGATCGGAAGCGGCAGCTCACCCCCCCGCGGAGGTTGGCCGGGTCCGCTTTCGGACAGTGTATGCCGCCTCGCAGGCGTGCCCGTCCAATCGGATCCGTTGGCAAAGAGAGAAAGCACAATCCTTCGTTTGCAAGGCGGATGGTCTTTGGCAATCTCAAAACCTTATTGAGCTCGCACGCTCGTAGCGGAATAGATGGCGCGGCAGGCGCATCGCGTCAGGAAATGCCCGGAGTGGACGCGAACCGGACGTATTCTAAAGGTTGAGTTTAGCACAACTTCAGACGATCCGCGGCAAGCACCTCTGCTTTGCGCGTGCTTTGCGCGACAATGTGCCCCGCAGGCGAGGCAGCACGTCCTTGGTTGACCGTAAACAGAGCCCGCGCTTCGTGTTAGGTTATACCGTTCTGCGGCAAAGGGGGATACATGCCGACCAAACCCCGAATTGCATGCCGATTGGCACGCTCAGCCGTGGCGATGCTGACCGCTCTGCTGTTGTGTGCCTGCGAAGGCGTCGGAATTCCGGCTACGGACAATCCGGACGCCAAGCTTGCGCAAGCCGATTATCTCATTTCAAGCGAAGGTCGGATTTTTCAGGCGCGTCGTGTCACGGAGCAGGCGATCGATATTTTCACGCAGCATAACGACAAGGCCGGGCTTGCAAGAGCCTATCGCCAATATGCCGTGGTGGCGGAGAACGGCGGCCTTGGCGGCAATCCCGTGGTGTTGCGTGACCCTCATATGCCGCTGGCGCCGCGACCGGAAGATCTGGACCTCACAGACCAGTACCTAAAGATGGCATTGGACTTGGCTATCGAGACAAAGCAACTGCACCTTGCCGCAAATATCACTTATATCAAGGGCAATGTGCAGGTCTTGCGCGGAACGCCGTTAAAGGCGTGTTCCTATTATGACCTCGCGCTTGAGCGCTTCCGCGAGGGCGACGTACAGCGGCCGGACGAAAAACTCGAAGGCCCTCCGCCCGCCGGATTCCTGGCCCTCGCAAAAAAGCAAGCGGGCTGTCCGTAAGCCGTAGGTAACGCCGCCTATTCCGGACATGCTCCCACGGGGCATTCAGGGCCACAATATGGAGGCGGCTAAAATAGGATTATTGCAAATTACCGTCGGCTTTTTGCCGACCATTTAGAAATGTCAGAGTTAGGGGATGTTGCCATCTCTGCATCGACGATGGCGTCGCGGAATTTAGCTGACTTAATTCCCCTCGGTCGTGCCGCATCGGCGATCGACAATTCTCAACGCGAGCCCACTCCTTCGTCGTCGGGTCTTCCGGAATTGGTAGAGCGGGCCGCTTCTTCCTCGATCACTTCGAGAACCACGCGGGGGTCCGCTTTGGCGGCCATTTGGGCGGCTTCCGCATCGTGACGATCGCGAATTTCGGGGCTGTCGCGCCGCAGTTCTTCGAGAAGCTCGACGATCTTGCGCGTCTTCTGCTCCGTCATCAGCGCGGCTTCCAACGTCATTTGCTCACGCAGATAGGCAAGCTTATCGGCGCGGCGCTGACTGGTCAGAATGAGCGCAGCAATAAGCAGCGCGGTGGCGGTGAGCACCAGCGACATCCACGCAAAAGGCGGCGGATCGGGTGGCGAGCCGCCTTCCGTCTTGATCCAAGCATTGATGCCGCCCCAGGCGGCGGAGGCGAGCAGCAAGCTGAAGGGAAAAGCGGGCCGCGCGATGAGCGCAATGAGTTTGTCGATCGCGCGTTCGGCGAAGGTCGATTTTCGATGGTGTTCGGCATGAAGCTGGGTGATCGCCTGAATGGTTTCGGCGATGTGCGGGGGCATTTCTGATGGAGGGTCCGCCATTCCATCTCTAACGCGAGGCGGCCGGGAAAGCTCCGCCCCATGCGACCCCTAAGTTATGTGACCTTGCCTCGGCGAGAAGATTCCCTGTCAAAGGTGAATTTGAATTCACACGGGGTGAAGCGGGCGGACGAATTTCGCAGCCCTCCATGCAACCTTACCGGCGCCCGCGAGTTCTTCATGGAACCCGAGGGATATCCTATGCCAAAAGCCACGCCGCCAGATGCCGTCGCGCTACTCAAGGCCGATCACCAAAAAGTGGCCGGTCTGTTCGAGAAATTCGAATCCGCCAGAAACAACGACAGGAAGAAGTCGCTTGCGGACGAGATCTGCCTCGAGTTGACGGTTCACACCAAGATCGAAGAAGACATTTTCTACCCCGCCTGCAAGGACAAGGTCGACGACGATCTTTGGCACGAGGCCTATGTCGAGCACGACGGTGCCAAAGTCATGATCGCGGAG
Source organism: uncultured Alphaproteobacteria bacterium (assembly GCA_963822275.1). Lineage (GTDB taxonomy): Bacteria > Pseudomonadota > Alphaproteobacteria > Micropepsales > Micropepsaceae > Rhizomicrobium. The sequence goes on along the minus strand of CAWGHR010000019.1, from coordinate 50,854 downwards.
ATCGAAGCCGGCAAACCCGGCGACGAATTCTATGATGCCAAGATGAAAGTCTTGTCGGAGGAAATTAAGCATCATGTGCGCGAGGAAGAACGGCGCGCCGAAGGCATGTTCGTTCAGGCGTGGGCAGCGGGCGTCGATATGAAATCGCTGGGCGAGCGCATGCTGTCGGAAAAGAAGATGCTGGTGGCAAAGTATAAGGAAACCGGTCTGCCCAAACCGCCGACGTCCTCCTTCACCGGCACCAAGCTCGCCTGAGCGGCAGTCCCATGCGGACCTTGGAAATCGCCGTCGCGTTAATTGTCGCTTTGCTGGCCTTCGTTGCCATCAAACTGATCGGCTTGATGCTGCACATTGCCTTGATCGGCGCGGCGGTGGGCCTCGTCGCCGGCTTCGTGATCGCCCGCTTATTTCGCTCGTCCTAACGCGCGTGGCCTGTTCGGGAAGAAGGTGGCTTTCGGCCTTGCGCTTAGGTGCAGGAAATCACCCCCCTCGACCATCGGCCGGAATGCGCCGGCTCGCTCTAGAGGCAATATTCGCGATCAGGCCGTTTGCGCCGCTGCCGCGGCCCGCGTGAAAATTAGCGTGACGCGGGTGCCTTGTCCCGGAACCGATGTCACCTGCACCTGGGCTTTGGCGTTCTCCCGGAGCGATTGCACGATGAGAGCGCTGAGCTTCCCGCGCTTGGGCCATTCGAGTCCTTCGGGCAGGCCTACGCCGTTGTCGGCAATTGTGACCCTGCAACCGTTGCCGTCCAAGACGCTTTCCAGCGAGATAGTGCCGCCCGCCCGCCCGACAAAGGCATGTTTCAGGGCATTGGTCAGCAATTCGTTGACCACCAGTCCGGCAGGCATGGCAACGTTGACCGACACCGGATAGGCGTCCACCTTGAGTTCGAGGCGCACACCCTCCACGGCATGCGCGTGCAACACCGCCGAGGCGACATCGCTCAGATACACACCCAGGTCCACTTCACCCGCTTCGTTGCCGGGCTCCAAAAGTGTGTAGAGGATTTTTATCGCTTCGATCCGCCCCGCCAGTCGCTGGAATGGCGCCGTATCCATCAAGCCTTCCGCATTGCGCGCCTCGATGCGCATCAAGGCGGTAATCATTTGCAGGTTGTTCTTGACCCGATGCTGAACCTCCAGAAGGAGTGCGTCCTTTTCCCGGAGACGCTTCTGGAGTTCGTCCCGGTCCTCCTGCTTGTGCAGACTGACCTTGACGAGCGCGGCGAAGCGAAAAGCCGCAACACCCTGCTCATCTTGGATGACATTGGAATAGGCGTCGACATGCTCTTCCTGCCCGCCTTCGGCGGTCACCAGGAAGGTGCCCAGGAAGTCGCTGCCCTCGGCGATGGCCCGGCCCAGATCGAGACTCGAAGTCGGATCGGCGGAGTGCGATTGAAGGACGCTCCAAGGTTTTCCCTCAAGGTTTGCCGCGGTTTGACCGCACACCCGTTCGAACTCCGGATTGACGTAGACGATGCGCTCTTTCGCACCCATCTGCGAGACGACGATCGCAATCGGGACCTGATCGAGAAACCGCCGGAACTGTTCGCTCTCCAAGGCATCCGCCAAATCCGGCGTCGCGACCAGCGCCTCGATTTGACCGGATTGTTCAGTGCTTCGCTCGTCGTCCATGGTGGCATTGTCCAGATATTGTCTACCCTTGGCGCGAACCATAAGGCCGGCGTTCGGCATTGGCGAGTGCGCGTCGGCCGTCGGTGCAAGTCAGCCATCCCTTTGAAACGGTGGGATGTTTTTCGCGACCTGTACGCCGCTCGCAAAGTTCCATTCCCCTGGTCTGACCCAGCCTCAGCGAAGGGACTTCCTTGAGACTCTCGCATAGAGAAATACCGAACCCGCGGGGAATTGTTTGAATGTAAGCCCTTGCAAGGGCGTGGTTGCGGAGAATGCTATGTTCGGTAGCTGGAGGCAGACTTATCTCACAGTGGGTTTCGTGGCGGCTGCCGTTGCGGCGTCCGCGATTTGGCAAAACCTATCCGGACCAATCATGTCCGCAAGTATTGGCGTAGTTTCCATCTTGGTTGGGATACGCGGGACACTTCGGCCCGAGCAGGTGAAAGCCACAATGGCGTCACATCAGCCGACCGCGCGCGCGAAGAAAACGGTCGAACGATCGGGGGTTATGTATTTTAGGTTGATGTGGATCGGATTCGTCGTGGCAGGTGTTTATCTTCTTTGGATCGCGGCTTGGTTGATCTGGCCGGATTACGTTTCAACACCAATTCGCATTCCGAGTTATCATATTCGTCTGTGACCCGGGCTACCGTCGGAGGGAAATGGCGTGGTGGGCCTATACCGTGAGGGAGCCGAAACGATCACCAAATTCGTGGATCAGATAGCCAGATTTGCGCCGCAGGATTTGCGGACCACCAGCCGGCACGGCAAAATAGTGCGTTCGGCGGTTTCTCCGCGCATCAGCTTCAAAAGCGTTTCGACCAGGACCTCGCCGGCGAGATGGGTGTCTTGCATCATCGTGGTGAGCGGGGGCGTCACCATACTGGCCGCGGGAATATCGTCGAACCCGACCAGGGAAACTTGTCCGGGTACGGAAATATTGGCGTCCTGGAGCACGCCCAGCGCACCGATAGCAATCAGATCGCTTGCGGCGAAGATCGCGTCGAATGGCTCGCCGCCGGCGAGGATCTTGCGCGCCGCCATCTGCCCCGACTTCACCGTGCTCACCGCATCGGCCTGCAGTTCCGGAATCACATCAAGCTCGGCTGCCTGCAAGGCTTCGGCATAGCCGCGATAGCGCCCGAGGAATTCCGGGTAGCGGCTGGAGGCGTAACCGAGAAACGCGATCCTGCGTCTCCCCAGCGAAATCAGATGACGCGTCGCTTCGATCCCGCTGTGATAATCGTCGCAACCGACGGCAAGGCCGGGATGCCCCTCAAGCACGGCGCCGTAATGCACGAAATGCGTACCCTGCTCCGCCAGCTGTTCGAGATGGGCGCGATAGGTAAAGAAGTCGTCGTAACCAAGCAGGATGATGCCGTCCGCCTTATGGCAGTCCTCGTAATCCGTGCGCCAATTGCTCGAGAGATGCTGGCAGGAAATCAGCAGGTCGTAGCCGCGCTTGGCGCAGGCGCCGGTGATCGAACCCAGCATCGATAGAAAGAACGGATTGATCAACGAATTGGCGGCCGACTGATCCTCGAAAAACAAAATCGCGATGGTCTGCGAATGTTGGCCGCGCAGGTTGGAGGCGTTCTTGTCGACCTTGTAGCCAAGTTCCTTGGCGATGACGGCGACGCGCCTCCTTGTGATAATGCTGATCGTGGGATCGCCGCGTAAGGCGCGCGAAACTGTGGGCTGGGAGACGCCGGCTCGGCGGGCAATATCGAAGGAAGTCGGCTTCAGCGTCCCCGGTGCGGCGCTGCGTTCCTTTTCCGCCATCGCGTATGGGCCCTTATTGCCAGAATCTGCGCCACCGCAGCCCGTGGCAGCGGTCACGGTACCACAACCTTGTCCCATCATACACAAATTCAAGACGCAGTTGCAGGCAGCGATTGCCGCAGCTGCGGTGTCACAAGAAACCGCATATTTGGCGAAAGGCACGGCTTGGAGCTGCGGGCGTCCGAAAAAGAAAGCGCCGCTGCGGAAACCCGCAACGGCGCTCAGATCTAGAGAGAGACTCAGTACTTCATGCGAATGGCAAATTGCAGGAGCCGACCGCTCTTGCTCCACCCCGTGTCGATCAACACCGGCTTGGCTTTCGGCGACAGCGAAATATCCCCGAAGAGCTGCTGCTGGAAGGTGATCGGCGTATCGAGCAGGTTCGATGCGTCGAACGAGACTTGGATATGTTCGTCCACATCGTAACGGATCGAGCCGTCCAGGAAGCCTGCACTCTTCTGATAGATCGGCAAGCCAATGCAGCAGTCGAGGTTGTCTGTCAGAAAGCTCGAACGCCAGTTATAGGCCAAGCGTAAGGCGAGCGGGCCCTTCTCATACAAAGCAACGGCGTTGTACGAGTTGTTCGGAGATACCCGCCAGACGATGGGGATCGATGATCGATTATCGACCTGCAAACCGCCGCCATAACCAATCGTGCTGCCCGCGATATAGCCTGGTTCCGTCGCCAAGTCGGCATTGTTGATACCGGCTTGGTGGGTATGGGTGTAGTTAAGCTGCGTACCCAGCCCATCGAACGGCGCGGGCAGGAAGTCGAAGAAGGCCTGATAATTCAGTTCGAAAGCCCCACAGTTCGCCGCCGTCCTTGTTGTTGACCGGCCCTTGGACATAGACCGTTTGCGTCGAGCCGTTGTTGGTGAAGTTACGCGCCGATTTGCCGTAGGAGATGCTGTTCTGCAGCTCCTTGAGGAACAAGTCCGCCGAGAACATGCTGGACTTGCTGAAGTAGTACTCATAAGAGGCGTCGTAATTCAGCGCTGTCTCCGGCTTCAGCGCGGGATTGCCCGCTTGGGCGGTGAAGACGAAGTTGTAGCCCGTGACATTCGCCGGGATATGCGTCGCCGTCGGAGAATTGTAGATCACATAAGGCGATGTGTTCGTGACATCGACGACCGGCGCACCAATTTGCATGAAGTTGCGCAGATAGCCGAAGGACGGGCGCGACAACCCCTCGGACACAGCAAAGCGCAAGACCTGCCGGTCGGTAAGCTCGAACCTGACGTTGCCGCTCGGCAGCAGGTTGTAGGTCGTCTTGCCGTAGGTAGAGAGCCCCGAAGCGGAATTGCTGAAGTTCTCCAGCTGCGAGTTCAGCCAGCAAGAGAGATTGGTGACGTTCGTGCCGCTGGTCGGCGCCGTGCACGGTGTCCCCGCCGCACCCGCATACCACAGCGAGGTCGGATACGAGACGCCGCCGGTGCTGTTGAGTTGGGTCTCGACGTAGCGCGCGCCGATATTGCCCGACACCGGGATGCCGGCGAGGGTTAGATCGTCGCCGCCGAAGTCGGCCATCAGATAGACAGCGCTGGTCTTTTCGGTGACATCGAGCTCTTCGGACGGTTCGAAGCAGCCATCGGTATCTCCCGACCGATCGCAGATCGGCATCCAACCCGTCGAAGATCCCGTGGATTTTTCGTCAAATGCCTGAGCTACCTTTGCCCAATCCTTCAGCGTTGCGTTGTTCACGAAATACATTGGCCCGGTCGACAGCACATTGCCACCGTAGAAGCCTTTGAAACTGTCGGTCGTCCAAACGTTCGAGCCATATCCTCGGAAATTGGGGTCGCTGCCATAATTACCGCCGCAGCCCGCGGGATAAGCAGAAGGCGAGGTGTTGGCGAGGCTGAAGCTGGGGCCGTTGCAAATCCATGTCGCTACGACGGAGTTCCAGTTATAGGCCGAATAACGCACGATCTGATCGCGCGCGGAATAGCGCACGCCGGCTTTGATGGCCTTGAGCCAGCCATTATCCGCTTCCCAATCGACATCGCCGCGAAGCGCCAATTCCTTCGCGTTGTTGTCTTCCATGTGATCCTGGATGAAGTCCATATAGTAGTTTGCCAGATTGCTCTGGAAGCCCGGCGCATAGTTGATGTTGTCACCCGGCAGGACTGTGATCTTCGGCGGCCCGTTGCCGTTGCTCTGGTACCCCGCATTCACCTGGATGTCGTCGGCCACCAGCATGTCGTTGTTGCTGGTCTTGGCGCCGACATAAGAACCGTCAAAGCTGGCATGAAGCTTGTCGTTGACATCCCACTGCATGTTGAGCGAGTAGTTCCGGGTCGCCTCCGTATGGTCGAAGTCGCGGGCCTGATCTTCCAATTGTATGCCCACATCCGGAGCGCCGGTTTGGGGCGAGTTCTTGCAGGTATAGGGCGCATAGCAGTAGCCCACATAGGGTACCCCAGCAACGACGGAGGCGTCGTTCACCGCGTTCGCGTAGCCGGGTCCGGGGCCTGCCGGGTTGGAAAAACTGACCGCCCATGCCGAGCCAAAGTAGGGATTGGCCAGCACGCCCGATTTCAAAGTGCCGTTGGCATTGAAGGTAAAGGCGGACGTTCCTGCGGCCGGCACGACTTGTGCCGAACTCAAAGGATCGAAGCCCGGGGCTGCCCACAGACCAAAGAAATCGAAATTGGCGCTGTGTTCGAGCCAAGCATTGCGATAGGCGAAATCGTTGTACTGGAACGTGGCGCGGAAATCGCCGGACGGATCCGAATACTGGAGCGCCAGCGATTCGCTTTCGCGATGGCGGTCGTAGTTGACCTTCGAATAGTTGACCTCGTCGGGGATGTACTGCCAGTTCGAACCGCCATAAGGCGTGGCCGTGCACGGAACGGAGCCGCTAGCATCCTCGTTGGCAGCGCCGCTGCCGGTGACATCGCCGGCCGAACAGAACGTGCCGGTGCGCATGCCGATCACCGAGTTCGTCTGCGTCACAACATGGGAGTTCGAATAGCCAAGCAATATCCCGAACTTGCCGATTGACGTGTCGAAGTTCTTGCCGGCGATTCCGGAATAATCGTATGTCACGTCTTGCGAATTGCTGTTGAAGTTGGTCTTGACGGACAGTGCCAAGGTATGGTCGTCCGAATTGAACGGAAGCCGGGTACGCAGATTGACGGTTCCGGCTATGCCGCCCTCGATCAGGTCTGCCGTCTGGTTCTTATAGGTATCGATGCCGGTCATCATTTCCGGCGCGACATCGTTGAAGTTGAGACCGCGATCGGCGTCGGCGGAGAAGCTGTCGCGTCCATTGAGCTCGGTGCGGACTTGCGTCAGGCCGCGCACCAGCACGGCGGTCGGCTCTCCCGAGGGATGGGTGCTGTCGTCATCCGATTGCAGACGCGACACCGTGATGCCCGGAACGCGCTGCAACGCGTCGGAGACCGATTTGTCGGGAAACACGCCGATATCTTGCGCCGAGATAGAATTCGACGACGGTATCCGCGTTCTTCTTGATCTGCAGCGCTGATTTAATGGACGCGCGTACGCCGGTGACGATGACGGTCTCCATCGCGCCGCTGTCCGGTGTCGACTGCGCATAGGCAGCCCCTGTTGCCGCAAGAAGACCCAATGCCAGCAGAGATACGCTCCCCCTCATGGCGGCCTTCCGACTGCGGCCAAGATTGCGATTACTCATCCTCTAACTCCTCCCATTTTTTCCATTTGCTGATTGTTGAATTCCGAACCGTGGCTTCTGGATTCCCGCCGATCAAAAGGCTTCACTGTAGGATCGATCCGTGTACGTCGCCTCCGACGCCTTCGTCCCGCTGCCGCCCTCCTCCCGTCGCAGCACAGGCTGCGAACCGCATTACCGGTTGCCAAACCGTGATGGTCGCCGAAGAACTCATCCTTTCGGATAGAACACGCCGCTTGGATTCCCCGCGAAAATTCACTATGTCCCTTCCCTCTTCCGCGCCCGTTCTTTTTCGGCAACTCTTGCTGTCGTTCTGCTCGATCGGCGCAGACGCAAACAGCGTCCGTGATTGGGCGACATAATCTCGCCACACGCCTCTTCGTGCCAATGTCACCGTATACGTATACGTGCCTCGCGAGAGAAAGCGCCTGCGCACGTATTGCTATTTCGCCACAGCTGACATGGCTGAATTCGACAATTCCCTATTGATGCCGCCGCTGTTTGCGGGTGAGGTAACCAACGCGAAATAGCTCCAATCGAACAATCCGCATCCGTGTCTCAAGTATACGTATGCGTGACAATTGGCAGCGCTGCCACACCTTGGATATTGTCAGGCGGCAAAGCCTCGACGCTTCGACGTCGATGAAAAACAAGAACGAATTGCGTTGGAGGGAAACCCCGAAATGACAATCCGCGATTGTACTTCGTAAGCCTTCGCCGCCTTTTTCGGTCACCGCTGGTGCGGCGATTTCGTATCGCACGGCGAAAACAGAGTTGGGTTGAACCCATGTATCGGCGGCGTATTTCTAAGTTAGGGATTACGTGGGGTCGCCTCGGAAACGGGGCTGCGAAATGCGTTAGTCGGTATTCGAGAAGGCGGCCGTCCGCAGAGCTGTCTGGCTTCAACGCAGCGATCAATACGGAGACGCTTTGCCATGCATTTTGACGGAGCCATATTCGACATGGACGGCGTGATCACCAAAACGACCGCCATTCATTTCTCCGCTTGGAAAAAAACATTCGACGAGCATCTTCGCAACAAAGAAGCGCAACGCGGCGAACGTGAATTTACGCATAACGACTATTTGGCCACGGTCGACGGCCGTCCGAGATATAAGGGCGTGCAGGCGTTCCTGCAATCGCGGGGATTGGTTCTGCCCTTCGGCGATCCCAAGGACGACGCGAACAGAGAAACCGTTTGCGGGCTCGGAAACCGCAAGGACGAACTGTTCAACCAGGTGGTGGAAGCAGAAGGCGTGGACGTTTTCGACTCCACCATCGCGCTGATCGAGCAACTGCGCCGCAACGGACTTAAGGTCGCCGTCGCCACCTCCAGCAAGAACTGCGCGCGTGTGCTTGAGAAGGCCGGCATCGCCGAATTGTTCGACGCGCGCGTAGACGGCGAAATCTCCGCGGAACTGGGGCTGAAGGGAAAACCGGAACCCGATATTTTCGCGCTGGCCAGCCAAAAGCTGGGTTTAGAGCGTCATCGCACCATGATCGTCGAAGACGCCGTTTCCGGCGTGCAGGCGGGGGCCGGCGGTCGCTTTGGTTTGACGTTGGGTGTCGCCCGCTCGGGCAACGCCGAGGAATTGCGGCGCAACGGCGCCGATTTGGTTGTCGCCGACCTTTCGCAGATATCCCTCGATGAGATTAATTGTTGGTTCGAGAGCAAGCGCGACAACAGCGGCGATGCGCGCCCGAGAATTTTGAGTGCGAGAAATCGATGAAAAGAAAACCTCAACTCGATTTCTGGCAATTGTGGAACATGAGCTTCGGCTATGTGGGGATCCAGTTCGGATTTGCCCTGCAGAATGCCAATGTCAGTCGCATCTTCGAGACGCTCGGCGCCAAGGTGGAGAATATCCCCATTTTGTGGATCGCCGCGCCGATCTCGGGACTGCTGATCCAGCCGATCATCGGCCATATGAGCGACAAAACTTGGAACTGGCTCGGCCGCCGCAAGCCCTATTTCCTCGTCGGCGCGCTCCTCTCGTCGATCGCGCTCGTCGCTATGCCGCACTCTTCCGCCCTGTGGTTCGCGGCCGGCATGCTGTGGATCATGGATGCCTCGATCAACGTCACGATGCAGCCCTTCCGCGCTTTCATCGGAGACATGCTCCCCGACGAGCAGCGCACGCAGGGTTTTGCGATGCAGACCTTCTTCATCGGCGTCAGTTCGGTGGTGGCTTCGATTTGTCCGTTCTTGTTCACCAACCTGCTGCATATCGCCAACACCGCGCCCGCCGGCGAGATTCCGCCCTCGGTCAAATGGTCGTTCTACATCGGCGGTATTGCGTTTCTCGTGGCGGTGGATTGGACCATCGCCACTGTGCGGGAATACTCGCCGCAGGAGCTGGAATCCTTCAATCCTTCCACGACCGAGGAAAAAGCCGAAGCGACGGCCCTCGATCGCAAGACATGTATTCGCCAGGGGATTTTTCTGGTCCTGGTGGGCGCGGCCCTCACTTATGCCGTCTGGGCGTTCGCCTGGTATCATAGGGCTCTACATCCTCTCCGTCGGCCTCGTGTTCTACGGACTATTGCAGCTTGCGGCGGTGGCGCGGGCGAAATCGGGCAAGACGGGCGGCATGGTCGAGATCGTCGCCGACCTGCAGAACATGCCGTCCACCATGAAGCAGCTTGCGCTGGTGACGATGCTGACCTGGTTCGCGCTGTTCTCGATGTTCATCTATTCGACCTCGGCGGTGACGAGCTTCCATTTCGGCAGCAGCGACACGACGTCGGCGCTCTACAACAACGGGGCCAACTGGGTCGGCGTGCTGATGGCCGTGTACAACGGCGTCGCGGGGCTGGTGGTGTTTCCGCTTGCTGCGCTGGCGCAACGCGTCGGACGGGTTAAGACCCACGTCGTTTGTTTGATCATCGGCGGGTTCGGCTTGATGTCGATGTATGTTTTCAAGAACCCGAACATGTTGCTGATATCCATGACCGCCGTCGGCATCGCCTGGGCGAGTCTGCTCACCATGCCATACGCCATTCTCAGCAGCGCCGTGCCTCATAAGAAAATGGGCGTCTATATGGGCATGTTCAATTTGTTCGTGGTCATCCCGCAGATCCTCGCTTCGGCGATCCTTGGGCTGCTCGTGCACACCGTTTTTCATGGCCAGGCTATCTACGCAATCGTGCTGGGCGGTGCGGCGATGGTCCTTTCCGGTTTCTTGATGGCGTTCGTCAAAGACAGCGTAAGAGATACGACAATCGGTATGAGAGATCTCTGGACAGTCGGCAGTGAGAAGTTCGCGAATGATAACGAGAGCTATCATGCGGAACGGCAATATCTACCAAATTGCCAACGGATACATGGGGTATCGCGGAACCCTCGACGAGTTTGGCCCGGAGGAATTGGTCGCCGTTACGCTTGCGGGAGTTTTCGATCGCGTCGGCGAGGCATGGCGGGAGCCGGTCAACGCTCCGAATGGCGGATTCACGCAAGTCACACTGGACGAGGAACGCATATCCGCGCTCGCGACGACGATCAGGAGCCACAAGCAGGTTCTCGATCTGCGCAACGCTTCTTTCGCGCGGGTAACGGAGTTTGAGGCGCAAGGCAAGATACTCCGCATCTCCTCGACGCGTTTCCTAAGCGCCGCCAAACCCAATTTGGGTGTGATCACATACAGCGTTCGATGCGATAGCCCCGCCGAGATCAGAATCGAAACGGGAATTGACTGCAGCATCTGGGATTTGAACGGACCACACTTGGAACACCTCGCTGCCGAGAAGCGCGACGATGTGCTGCTTGTCGGCACCATCACGCAATGAGGCGTCGAAGAAGGTGGCGGTTGCCGAAATCCTGGACATCGATTTTGGAAAGGAAGCTCACGATATCCGTGACAACAAAAATCTGAGGATCGTCGAATTTTCGGCAGAGGCCGGGCAGACCTATACATTCCACAAATACTTTGCGGTTTATACCGACAACGATCGCTCAACGGCCGCCGATGATGCCGCCATAAGCGAGCGTCAGAGAAGCCAAGGCGTTGGGTTACGAAGCTATGCCTCGAGGATCACAACGCGCGCTGGGCCGAGAAATGGGCGTCCTGCGATGTCAAAATCGACGGCGACGATGTCTCCCAGCAGGCCCTGAGATACAGCATTTTCCAGCTGTCTGATTGTGGCCCCGGTCTGCGGCAGCGAAAACTCCATTCCCGCGCGCGCCTTGTCCGGGCAGGTCTATAAAGGCGCCGTCTTCTGGGACACGGAAATGTTCATGTTCCCGTTCTTTCTCCACACCTATCCGGAGAAAGCGGTCGAGTTGATGCGTTACCGCATCAAGACCTTGGATGGCGCGCGCCGCAAAGCGCAAACCGAAGGCACGGGATTTCGGGGCGCATTTTATGCCTGGGAAAGCCAGGAAACAGGCGACGATGCCTGCACCTATTTCAATATCGGCGATCCGCTGACCAAGCGAGATCTGCGCACGCATTTCAGGGACAAGCAAGTGCACATCAGCGGCGATGTGGCCATCGCCATGTGGGAATATTTCAAGGTGACCGGCGACGACTCCCTGCTGCTGGAGGGAGGAGCCGAAGTCATCCTGGAATGCGCCCGCTTTTACTATTCCTACGCCTACTTAAGAAGGACAAGAACCGGTATGAAATCCTGGATGTCATCGGACCGGACGAATATCACGAACGAGTGAACAACAACGCGTTTACCAGCATGGTTGCGAAAGCCACGTTTGAAATCGCCAATGCGACGGTCAACTATCTGAAGCAGGTACACCCGGACGCGTTGATAGCCTGGTGAAGAAAATCGAGATTGCGGATGAACTGCCTCTGTTCGCTGAAGCGGCGAATTTGCTTTACGTTCCGCAGCCGGATCAAGAAGATCGGGCTTCATTGAGCAATTCGACGGCTACTTCAATCTGAAAGACACCACGGTTGAAGAATTGAAAGCCAAGATGATTCATCCCGATGAATATCTCGGCGCCAGCCAGGGCTTGGCCGTGCCGACCAAAGTGATCAAGCAAGCCGATGTGGTCATGATGCTGAGCCTCTTCAAGGACCGCTATTCGAAAGAGATCAAAAAAGCGAATTGGGAATATTACGAGCCGCGCACCGAACATGGATCGAGTCTGAGCGCCTGCGCCTATGCGATGGTTGCGGCGGAATTCGGCAATCTGGATTTCGCCTATAAGTATTTTCTGAAGACGGCCAAGATCGATCTCGAAGCCAAGTATAAAGTGTATGTCGGAACGATTTTTATGGGCGGGTCGCATCCCGGCGGCGAATGGCGGAGCCTGGATGACGGCCGTGTTCGGCTTCGGCGGACTGAGCGCAACGGAAAATCATGTTGCCATCAATCCGCGCCTCTATAAGACGTGGAAGACTCTGCAATTCAATTTGGCCTATAAGGGAGACCGCTTTGCCATTAAGATTTCGCGAGGCTCGGTAGAAGTATCGGCTGCGCCGACCAACAGCCAAACTCATAGCTTTGTTGTTTGGGAGCAAGTGGCGCAATGTGCTCCCGGAAAACGCCTCTGTTTCGAATGTGCCTTACATCTCCCCTCGCCGCCTCTCTCCGACATACCGTTTCAGCCGGCGGCGTCCGAGGGCGACGGGGATAGTCCGGGCGGGATGGAGTTGCAAATCAGTCGCTGCATGTAATGTTGGTAATCCGAAATCCGCGGAGCGCATCATGAATCGCAGAGAACTTCTCGCCGGCGGTGCGGCGGTTGGCGGCACAGCGCTGCTGTGCTGCCTTCCACAGCTGGCGGAGGCGCGCCGCAAGCACGTCCTGAAACACACCGGTGCTTCTGTCGGCGCCGATATTCCGTGGACCACATACCAAGCCGAAGACATGAAGACGACGGGCACCGTTCTGGGCCCCAAATACGGCCCTTTTCTTGTCGAAATGGAATCCTCCAAACAGAAATGTGTGCGGCTGACGGAAGCGGGCGAATATGTCGAGTTCACGGTGCGCTCACCCGCCAACGCCATGGTGGTGCGTTATTCTCTGCCGGACTCGCCGGACGGAGGCGGGATCGACTCGACCCTCGATCTTTACCACAATGGAAAATTGCTCCGGCAGCTTCCCGTCACATCGCGTTACTCGTGGCTTTATGGAGATTATCCCTTCACCAACGACCCGCAAGCCGGCAAGCCGCGAAATTTCTACAATGAATTTCGCCTGAAGGGGATAAGGCTGGCAAAGGGCGACGTGATCCGGCTGCAAAAGACCGACGGCAACGCGCCCTATTGCATCATCGATCTGGTGGACCTGGAGAAAATCGCTCCGCCGCTTCACAAACCGGCCAATTCGCTTTCCGTGGTCGACTTTGGCGCCGGCGGTACGGGACAGAGCGACGATACGGACGCTTTGAGAAACTGCATCGCGGAAGCGGCAAAGCAAGGCAAGATTGTCTGGGTGCCGGCCGGCGAATACAAACTGACCGGCGATATCATGTTGCCGTCCGATGTGACGATTCAAGGCGCCGGCATGTGGCACACGACTTTTGTCGGCGACGAGGAACTTTATGGCCATCCGGACCGGCGGGTGCGATTCAAGCTGAAAGGCAGCAACAGTCACTTTGCCGATTTTGCCATCATCGGAAAACTGAACTACCGCAACGATAGCGAACAGAACGACGGAATCTTCGGAGACCACGCCAAGAACGGCACCGTGTCGCGCATCTGGGTGGAGCATACCAAGGTCGGCATGTGGTTTTATGTCTGCAGCAATCTCGTCGTGGAGGCTGCCGGCTTCGCAACACACTGGCCGACGGCATCAACCTCTGCGTCGATACGCGCAATTCGGTGGTCCAGAATTGCACGACCCGCAACACGGGCGACGATTGTTTTGCCATGTGGCCGGCGGCATCCGACCAGAGTTTTGTCCAGGACAGCGCCGTTGCCCGGAAGCAATGTTTTTCGTCACTGCACAGGCCAGTTGCCGTTCCTCGCCAAGGGGGCGCAATCTATGGCGGCGCGAACAACTGGATTGAGGATTGCCTGTTCACGGACATCTCCTCCGGCTGCGGCATCCTGATCAGCACGACCTTTCCGACCGCGGACGAGAGCTGGAAAATTGACAACAACTTCAGCGGAACGACGACGGTTCGGAACTGCGATCTGATCCGCTGCGGCGGATTTGATCAGGATTGGGCCTGGCGGGCCGCTTTTCAACTTTGCCTGGATCGCCGCAGCATTTCGGGTCTGAGGATCAGCGCTATTCGGATCGAAGACAGCATTTCGGATGGGTTTGGCGTCTTTGCGACCGGCTTTAGAAAAGAACCGCGTACGCTTTCCGAATGCCGTCTTGAAAATATCGAGATTTCGAACTGCGGCATCGGCGTGGAAGGCCGCCATGCCCTGTGGGTCAACGAAACCGCCCAAGGCAGATTGACCCTCGCCCATTCCAAAATCGCCGATCCGAAGAATGATTTCAGCAAACTTCACGATCGCAACGCAGTGAAATCCTGGCGAGCGCTATCGCACATTTCATCACGGCCCGTTCTTGATGAAGTCTACGAAAGCGCGAAGCGGTACGGGCGCTTTCATTTTGCCGCGGTGTATACGGGCTCCAGATCGGCCAAATGGACGACGGGAGAAACCACAACCCGCGAGAAATGCGCGATGGGTTCGTACCCCGTGAATACAAACTGCGATTTTGTCACTTGCGACCAGCCGACCGGATCGTCGGTATTGTAGAACAGATGCATCGTCAGCAATTGGCCTGCCCCGCTCAACGACGCGGCGCGTAAAGGCGCCGGCGTATAATCGCTCAGGCACCAATACTGGTCAGGGTTGCTCCGTCCGGTCGAGGGGTTAGTGATTGTGTATGTCATGCAGGCCGGTGCGCCGATAGCGCGATAGCAATATGCCTCGACACGATTGTCGTAATCCTTGCTGTTCCTCGTCGCACATATGCCGAATCCGCTCACTTTCCCATATCCGCCCGTCGCGGCGATGGTTCCCGTCTGGCCGCGAGTTAGCACGGTGAACGCATAGTTGGCTTCGATCCGTACAGGCTGGTCTTTGATTTTTGCATACACGTCACCCGGCACACCGAAGAGTTGCCGTTTGTGGACGGCCTGCAGCGCATTGCTGTTTGTGCGTACATTGAGGACGTCTTGATCGCTCTGGTCGCTATCGAAGAAGCTGCCATACGACAAGGCCATAGGTCGGTGGGTGTAAAGAAGATGGCCCTCAAGGTCGGTGACGCGTATTTCGAGCCAGTCCGTTTTGAGAATGGAATATCGGGGTACGCCGGAAACGCGAAGCGGGAGATAAAGAAAGGGCGACCTTGGATTGTCGGGGTACTCGCTTTTTACCCTCGGCTCCGCGGAATTGAACCCAATTGCGATGGCTTCGCCTGCCGCCGGTTTGGCAGAAAGCCGTTGCTGAATGGCAAAAGTGGACTCTCGTGGCAGAAAAGGGAGACTAAGAACAAGGACCACGCCAATAGCCAAGAGCACACGGGCTGCCCTGAGAAATCCAAAACTGGCGAGCGGCACGATGATCAGTATTCCGATCACGATCAACGCCGCTTTGAGGGCGGTGACAATCCACACCATACCGCCGACGGCAAGCGGCGAAAAAGACGGGACACCCAAAAGAATTGTCGCGGCAATATCACCCAGCGTGACGACAAAGGCGGCAGCCAGCGCTTCCGTGAGGTTGCGTGTAACGCAAGCCAGCAGAAAAACGGGAAGACCGAGAGTGATGAATTGGAAAAGACCGTCCGCAAGGGCAATAGAAGCCGCTTCCGTCAAGACACGACCCTGAAAAAGCCCAAGCCCGGCATCGCTGATCATCATCGGGACGAAAATTGCAACGATGACGAAGGAGAGTTTGGACAAAAGACGCGAAAATTGCTCACGCGTGTGCGAGCCGTCACTTGGTGGACGGCCGTGCTGCACTGCGAGGGTGATAAGAAGGCCGACACAAAAAGACCAAGCCCAGTCCAAAAGCGATATCGTCTTCACGTAACCAAGATCGCTCGGAAAATCTGCAAATATGCCCTCTTTGGCCGAGACAATCGCAGTCGCGACACGTAGCACCGCGACGACAAGCACCAATATCCAAAGCCGCTTCAGAACTCCCTTGAGCCAGCCCATTGTCTCCCCAGTTCCTTTTGCCGGCATGTTACGGCCGCATCATCGGTTCGGCAAAGCTGAATGATTTGCTGTAACCCGTATGCGTGACACTTTTTGGTCAGACCGACCCAGCAGCAAACGCACGCAATCGCGAACTAGAATGAATTTCCGCGTTCGGGTGGCGCGTTCAACGGGTCGGCGCAACACCTTCTCATCTTGCGGAATGGGTGCGCGGACTGTGCCGAAGACCGATCTGTGGAAGAAGTGAACCCGCCACCTGACTATCGCTTCTCTTCCATTTGGGCTTGATCTTGGGAACCACCTTTCGGCACCGGCACGGCTGCAATCGTCGGAGGAACCTGCGTCTGCTCGCCGGGCTTTTCCACCCAGCCGCCGCCAAGCGCCTCGAACAGCTGCACCGAGGCTTGGCGATTGGCCAGCATAACCTGGACCAACTGATCCTCGGCGGAAAACAAAGTCTGCTGCGCCTGCAGGATCGTCAGAAGATCGGCGGCGCCCTGCCGATATTGAAGCTGCGAAATCTCGAAGGCTTCGCGCGCCGCCGCCACTTCGCGCTCGAGATGATCATGCTCCCTGCCGGTATTGGCGACCTGGACCAAGGCCGTCTCGACATCTCCATACGCGCTGAACGCGGCGGTACGGTAGCGGGCGACAAACTCCTGCTCCGTGGCCTTCGCCAGATCTTTCTGTGCCATCAGTTTGCCGCCGTCGAAGATCGTCTGCAGCAGGTTGGCGCCATAGCCGTAACCGAAATTGGATCCTTGCACGAGCGTGCCGACCGCCGCGCTGATGAAGCCACCCGATCCGGTCAGCGAAATCTGCGGTAGGAAGGCGGCCCGTGCGGCGTCGACATTGGCATGCGCCGCCGCGAGATCGGCTTCGGCTTGTGCGATATCGGGCCGGCGCAAAAGAAGTGCCGAGGGAAGGCCCGGCCCTACTGCCGGCGGTTTGACGGCGTCGAGCGTGCCGCCGGCAACTTCGAATCCTTCCGGGGGCCGGCCCAACAAGACGGCCAGCGCGAATTCCGCTTGCTTCTCCGTCGTTTCCAGCACCGGAAGTTGGGCGTCTACCGCTTCGACCTGGGCTTCTTCGCGCGCCAGGTCCAGATGCGAAGTCGAGCCGGTCTTCACCCGCAGCTTGATGATATCGAGGATGCCGTTGATCGAGGCGATATTCTCGTTGGCGATGGCGATGCGACTGCGCAGCGCCAGCACGTTCAGATATTGGCTCGCCGCACTTGCCGCGACCGTCAGCGCGACGGATTGCTGCGCGTAACGCGCCGATTTCAGCTGCTCGTCTGCCGCGCGGAGGTTGTCGCGCGCCAATCCCCAGAAATCGAGTTCGTAGCTGGCGTTGAAATTCAGTTCGAAGGCTTTGGTGTTCGTAAATTGCGCGCAACTTTGCCCATTGCAGCCACCGTTCGAATGCCCCGCGCCGCCGTCGATCTCGGGAAAAAGCGCCGAACGCTGAATGCCGGCTTGGGCTTTTGCCTCCAGAACTCGCGCCGCAGCCACTGCAAGGTCGCCATTGTTACGCTCGGCATCCTCGACAAGCGAAGTCAATTGCGGATCGCCGAAACTTCGCCACCACGACGCATCCGGCCAGATTTGTGCCGGCGATGGTATCGGTCCGGTGAAATGTTGCGGCTGCGCGTTTGCCGGCAAGGCCACAGGTACAGCTGTCGCGCAGCCCGAAAGAGCGGCGGCGGACATCAGAATGGCCACGCCCATGCCCGCTGTTGTGAGGTGCCGCTTATTCATAGCGCAAGGCGTTGATCGGATTGGCGCGCGCCACGGCCAGCGCGTGGCCCGCAATGGTCACCCAGGCGATGACCAGCGCCAGCAGCCCTGCACCGAGGAAGTAGAGCGGGTTCAGCGTGATGCGATAAGCGAAACTCTCCAGCCAGCCCTGCAGATAATACCAGGCTACCGGCCAAGCGATCAGATTGGCGATCAACACCGGGATCGAGAACTGCCAAAGCAACAGGAACACGATGTTGCCGGTGCGGGCGCCAAACACTTTGCGGATGCCGATCTCTTTGGTACGGCGCCCCGCGGTGAACGCGGCAAGTCCGAACAACCCCAGACAGGCGATGAAGATCGCAATGCCCACAAATCCGGCGAACATTTCGCCCTGGCGCTGGTCCGTGTCGTAGAACTTGGCGTAAGTCTGATCGATGAAACTGCGTTGGATGCTCACTGCAGGGGAAAACCGGCGCCAGGTCTGATCGATGAACGCCAAGCTTTGCGGGATCATATCCGGGCGTAGCCGCACCTGGAACTGCCTCGACGATTCGGGGATGTAGACATAGACGCTGGGTTTGACCGGCTCGCGCGCGCCCTGGATCTTGGTGTCTGCCAAGACGCCCACGATGTGGGCGGGGTTTTGGTTGAAGATCACCGTCTTTCCGACAATCTTCTCCGGGGTAAAGCCGAGGCGCTGCGCTGCCGCCGCATTGATGATGATATTGCGCCCCGCATTTAGGGGATCTGGCATCGGCATGTTGCTGTGCATGCGGTCGTCAGCGCGATCCTGCGAAAAATACCGGCCTGCGACCAACTTAATATCGTAGACTTTGGGAAAATCGGGATCGATGCCGACGCCGTTGAGCAGAACATCTTCGGATTGTCCGGGAACCCGGACCAGCGACATGCTTTGCCCGATTTGGAACGGCGGACGGTCGGTCTCGCCCACTTGGGCGATTCCCGGATAGTTGCGCAAGGCGCGCGCAAAAGCGGCGCGCTCTTCGATGTTCAAGCGGCCTTGATCGATGGCAACGACATTGTCGTGGCGAAATCCCAGATCGATATTGCGGGCATATTCAATCTGCGAAAACACCACGGCGGCGCCGATGCCAAGACCGATCGAGACGGCGAACTGAAAGATAACGAGGATGTTGCGCAGCGTGCCGGAACCGGCTTGGCCCGAGCTGTTGGTCCTCAGCGTCGCCGCAGGGCGATAAGCGGAGAGCACCAGCGCCGGATAGAACCCACTGACCAGACCAGCGAGAACCGCAACTGCGATAAGCGCCAGCAGAAGAAGCCAATCCGTCGCATAGTCGAAACCGAGGGGCGCCTGCATAAAACTGTCGAAGCCAGGCAACAGAAGTTCGACCGCCGCAAGAGCCAGCACCAGCGACAACAGTGCAATGACGACGGCCTCGCTGAGAAACTGGATCACGATCTGGCGGCGCGAGGCCCCCATGGTTTTGCGCAAGGCGATCTCGCGGGCGCGCAGCTGGGCGCGAGCCGTCGACAGATTCATGAAGTTGAAGCAGGCGACCAGTAGGATCAACACGCCGATGGCCGCGACGCCATACACCGTCGTCCAGCTTCCCGGAGTGGTTTGGTTAAATTGCCACATGGAAGAATCGAGATGAACCCGCCGGAACGGCGTCATATGCGCGGTGTACACTTTGCTGCCTTGGAACGACATGCCGAATTTCTTCAATTCAGGCGTCACGTATCGGTCGAAGATCGGGCCCATGCGGTTGATCACGCTCTGCGGATCGACGCCGGGTGCCAGCCGCACGAAGCCCCAGCCGTTCTGCGAGAGCCAAGAGTGTTTTGTTTCTTGCGTAAAGATGTCTGCAATCGAGGTGTTGGGAAAAAAGATCGTGCCCTGAAGTTGCGTGTTGTGGGGCAAATCGCGAATCAGCCCGGTCACGGTGAATGAGATCATCGTATGCTGACAGGCGATGTCGGTGTCGGCGCAGTTCGATTTGACCGTCGACATCGTGCGGCCTACGGGATCGGCATCGCCGAAATATTTCTTTGCCGCCGACTGCGTCAGCACTACCGACTGAGGCTGGCGGAAGACGCTTGCGGGGTCGCCTTCGATGAATGGCAGCCGGATGAGCGTGAAAAAGCCGGGATCAACCACGTCCACGAATTCCGGGAACTGTTTGTCGCCCGCCACCATCGTCATGTTCTCGACATGCAGCCGGGTCTGAGCGACGACGCCGGGGATTTCGTCGCGCATGGCGGCCGGCATGGGATAGGGAACGATCCCCATCACCAGCGGCGGACGGCCGGGCGGGTAAATCAACAATTCCAGACGGTAGAGATTGTCAGTCCCCGGAATCCAACCGTCATCGGACAACTGATCACGCACGAACAGAATGACGAGGATAACGCAAGCCAGTCCCACCGCGAGACCCGCAATATTGATGAAGCTGTAGAGCTTGTGGCGCACGATGTTGCGCAAGGCGACGGTCAGGTAATTGCGGAACATGATGGGCTCCTATAGGACTTCACGAATACTTTCACTGACCACCGCGCCGTCCAGTAGATTGACGACGCGATGGGCATATTCGGCGTGGCTGTGCGAATGGGTCACCATCACGATGGTGGTGCCCTCATCGTTCAGTTGGGTGAGAAGTTGCATCACCTCTTCGCCATTGGCCGTGTCGAGATTGCCGGTCGGCTCGTCCGCCAGGATCAGCTTGGGGTGCGCCACCACAGCGCGTGCGACGGCAACGCGCTGTTGCTGGCCGCCGGAAAGCTGGGCCGGCCTGTGCTTTGCGCGATGCCCGATTTTCATGCGCTCCAGCGCGGCGGTGGCGCGCTTACGGCGGTCGCGCGCAGAAATATCCGGATGATAAAGAAGCGCCAGTTCCACATTCTCAAGCACGGTGAGTTCGTCGATCAGGTTGAAGCTCTGAAAGACGAAGCCGATAGCGTTCTTGCGCAGTTTGGTGAGTTTGGCCTCGGAATAGCGCGCGACGTTCTGACCGTCGAACCAGAATTCGCCGGATGACGGACGGTCCAACATGCCCACGATGTTGAGGAAGGTCGACTTGCCGCAGCCCGACGGCCCCATGACGGCGACGAACTCGCCCTTTCCGACCTCGAGGTCGATGTCGCGTAGAGCGGTCGTTTCGACTTCCGTGGTGCGATAGACCTTCTTCAGTTTCTTCAGCGTGATCATATTTCGAATCCTACGGGTTGGCGGACGGTTCGATTTCCAGGCGGTCCATTTTTAGATAGGCGTCGTAGCCGGAGACGATGACTCTCTCGCCGGGCTTCAAGCCGTCGAGCACTTCGACGTGATCGGGATTGCGCCGGCCCAGACGCACATTGCGGCGTATCGCGGATTTTCCGTCGGCGGAGACGACAAACACCCAGCTACCGCCGGAGTCCTGATAGAACGGCCCATTCGGCAACATGACGGCGCGCGAAGCTCCGCCCAACTCGACCTTGAGTTCGATTTCCTGGCCGACATGGGTGTCGGGGGGCGCCGCCTTGGCGAAATAGAAGTCGACCTTGAACGTGCCGTTGGTGACTTGCGGATAAACCTTGGCAACTGCGGCGGCATAATCTTGGCCGCCGACCGCGAAGCGGGTCACTTGGCCGTTGGCGACGCGGCCGAGATAAAACTGATCGACATCCGCCGTCAGCTTGAAATGGTCGGCCGAATTGACCTGCCCCAGCACAGCCCCTTGGGGCTTGGACTGACCCACTTCCGCATCCAAATCGGTGAGCTGGCCGTCCATCGGCGCCCGGACAGTGAGCGCCTCCACCGCGGCGTGGGAGATATCGATACGGGCGCCGCCGTCCGCCGACTGGCCGATCAGCGGAGCGGCGAGCACGCGCTGCTCGACATCGCGCGACGCCATGGTGGCCGCTCGCAGTTTGATAAGGTGTTGGTAGTCTTCCTGCTCCTGCTCATAGGTGCTGGGCGCAATGGCGTTGCCATCGAGCAGGATCTTGTCGCGCACCAAATTGTTCTTCAATTGGCTGATCCGATGCTCGATATCGAGCAGATCCTGCTGATATTTGAATCGTGTCTGCTCGAACTGAAGCTGTTGCGAAGCAACCTGCAACTGCAGCGCCGGATTGGACAACACGACAAGGGGCTCGCCCTTCTTGACGATAGCCCCATCCTCGACCAGCACCTGCTTCACCGTTCCGCCCTGATCGGTGGTGAGATGGGCGATAACGAAAGGCGCGATCGCGCCGCGCACGGCGATGTAATCTTCAAAAGGGCCTGCGGTGACCGTGCCGAAGGTGAGCTGATTGGCCTGTACGCGAAAGACGTTGCCGCCTATCCCGCTCAACATCCAGATTGCAACACCGGCCACCGCAAGGATCAAAGCGGCAAGCGGCCCGTAGCGGCGCCAAAGCGGCTTGCGGGCGACGACCCGGTCCATGCTGTCGGCGGGCTCGTCCGGCCTCGGCTGAAACGGCAAGGTCATAGGCTCACCCGCGAAGTCAAAATTTGGCGCGATAGGCTCATGACCGTTTCTTAGCAAGCACCGAGCCAAGAATTTTATAGTGATATTTCAATGAGTTGAGTATTGATCTAGCGAGTTACTGTTCGCAGGCGTACACGTTACCGGACACCTGTGCGAATTCGTACACATGGCGACAACCGTTCTCCAAGGCCGCATCTTGGTCGTCGACGACGACGTCGATGTCCTGCATGCCGCGCGACTGCTCTTGAAACGGCATTTCGCATCGGTTCAGACCTTGAGCGATCCGTCGCAACTGCCCGCGCTGGTTCAAAAGAACAGTTTCGACGTGCTGCTGCTCGACATGAATTTCACGATCGGCGCCGACGATGGCGCGGAAGGGCTGGCGTGCCTCTCGCAAATCCTGGAACTCGATCCGCAAGCGGCAGTGGTCCTGCTCACCGCTCACAGCGATTTGGAACTCGCGGTCGAAGCCATGAAGAGCGGCGCCGCCGACTTCGTCACCAAGCCGTGGGAGAATGACCGGATGGTAGCCACCTTGATGGCCGCGTTGAATCTTCGGCATTCGCGGCTTGAAGCCGTGGATCTGCGCGATCGCAACCGTGGCCTTGCTGCCGCGACCCATATGGGCGAAAGCATGATCGGCACCTCGCCCGCTATGTTGAAGATATTCGATGCCATTCGGCGCGCGGCTCCCACCGATGCCAATATTCTCATCCTCGGTGAAAACGGCACCGGCAAGGAATTGGTGGCGCGCGAGATCCACCGCCAATCGCTACGCCCCAACGAGGCTTTCCTTCGCGTGGATATGGGCTCGATATCCCCGCAATTGTTCGAAAGCGAATTGTTCGGCCATTGCCGCGGCGCCTTCACCGACGCCAAGCAGAATCGCACCGGCTATTTCCGCGCCGCGACGGCCGGCACGCTGTTCCTGGACGAGATCGGAAACGTGCCGCTCTATCTGCAAGGCAAATTGCTGACGGCGCTTGAACGTCGCGAGGTCATACCGGTCGGAACCGAGAAACCCGAGCCGATCGACGTCAGGCTGATCTGCGCGACCAATCTGCATCCCGCTCAGTTGGGCGACGAAAGCCGTTTTCGTCAGGATTTGCTTTACCGGATCAATACGGTGGAAATCCGGCTGCCGCCGCTGCGCGAACGCAAAGAGGATATCCCGCTTCTGCTCGAGCACTACACCGCGTCTTACTGCCGGAAATACAATTTTCCGATCAAACGGCTGACGCCGGCTTTGATCGACCGCCTGATCGAGTGGCCGTGGCCGGGCAATGTCCGCGAGTTGCGTCATGCCGTGGAGCGCGCCATCATCTTGAGCGAGGGGGAAATCCTCGTCGCCTCCGATTTTCCGCTGAGCGAAGAAAAAACGGAGATGCGAAGCGAGCTTAACGCCGATGTTTCGCGCCTCGATGCCGTCGAGAAGGCCGCCATCGTCCGTGCCTTGGAGCGCCATAAGAACAATGTGAGCCGAGCGGCGGAAGCACTGGGCTTGACCCGTACGTCCCTTTACCGGCGAATGGAGAAATATGGCCTCTAGCCGCTTCGAAACGGGAATCCTGCTGCGCGCCGGAGCGCTTATCGGCGTCATGGCGGTGCTCGCCTGGACCGTCACGGAGACTAGGTGGTACGCAACGATGCTGCTGCTCGCGGCGGCGGTCGTGTTCCAGACGGTGCAACTACTGCGCTTTGCCACCCATTCGAGCCGTGAAATCGCGCGCTTCCTGGACGCGGTCGCCTTCGACGATAACACGGCGACCTTCTCGGAATTGTCCGACGACCGCAGCTTCGCCGAATTGGGCGCCATGATGGGCCGCGTTCTCGAGCGGCTGCGCAGAGGCCGGTTGGAGCGCGAGGAGCAGGCCCATTATTTTCAGTCGCTGATCGCCCATGTGCCGGTCGCCTTGATCTGCGTGGGCGATGACGCAACGGTGCAATTGCTGAACCTCGCCGCCCGCCGTCTGTTCGAAGGAGCCTGCGCGGACAGCAATCAGTTTTCGCGTTTCGGCGAGCCCTTCGCCGCAGGCATCGAGCATCTCAAGTCCGGCGAAACAGCAATCGTGCGCATGACGCGCTCCTCGGGTCTGCTGCAACTGAAGGCGGCCGCTACGGACATCACAGTCGGAGGCACGCGGCGGCGGTTGATTTCGCTGCAGAACATCGAAACAGAATTATCCGCGCAGGAATTGGCCGCCTGGCAAGCCGTCATTCGGGTAATGACGCATGAAGTGATGAACTCGCTGACGCCGATATCCTCGCTTGCCGCCACCGCGAAGAGCTTGATCGACGATTTGCGGGCGAAGCTTCCCGCCACCGATCCCAACCACGCCACCTTCGACGATATCGGCGAAGCCTTGGAAACCGTGGCCAGGCGCAGCGAAGGCTTGCTGCATTTCGTGCAAAACCATCGCCGTCTGACCAAGCCCTTGTTGGCAAAGATGGACGTCGTTCCCGCCCGCCGGGTGTTCGCCCGCCTCCAGCGCCTCCTGGCGGAGGAGCTGAAGAACCGCAATATTGCGCTCGACGTCAGCGTCAGGCCCGAGACGCTGGAATTGTCCGCCGACGCCGAACTTCTCGATCAAGCCCTGATCAATCTGGTGCGCAATGCCATCGAGGCGTTGCGCGAGGAGCCCTCGGGCCGCATCGCGCTCACCGCGCGGGACGCCGGCGGACATGTGGTGATCTCCGTCGCCGACAATGGCCCCGGCATCGCTGCCGAACAGCGGGAGAAAGTCTTCATTCCCTTCTACACGACCAAACGGCAAGGCAGCGGCGTGGGATTGACGCTTGTGCGTCAGATCGCGACCCTGCACAGCGCCACGGTTCGAATATCCGATACGCCCGGCGGCGGGGCAACGATCAGCATGTGTTTCTGAGCAAAGCGGATTCGCTTGCCTTGCACTTGCCAACCGTATACAGTGTATACGTGGATACGAAACACCGCATTTTTCTGGCCGCTCGAAAGCGATTCGATCGCGGCGGGTTGGAGAATTTGTCGATGCGCGCCCTGGCGGAGGATGTCGGCCTAACGGCGATGGCGCTTTACCGCCATTACCCCGACAAAGACGCCATCATTTTGGCGCTGACCACGGATGCGCTGGAGGTTTGGGGCAAGCGCGTGGAAGCCATCGAAGCCAACGCGCCGCTGGCCTGGCTGGACAAACAAGCCGAAGCCTTCCTTGATTTCGCGCTGGAAACGCCGCGCCGCTTCGAAGCGGCTTTTCTGCTGCCCGCGCCGGTGCGGCGTCTACCCGACGTCATCGACGAAGGCCGCTCTCCGCCGCTTAAAAAGGCGGTCGACGTCATCCGGCAGGGACAGCATGACGGTACGTTCTGCGACGTTCCGGCATTCGACATGTTCATGACCTGTTGGGGACTCGCCCAAGGTCTCATCTCTCTCTACCGGGCGGAGCGCTTCTCCGGCGGCGAGGCCGCCTTCCGCAAGATTTACCGTTCGGCGGCGCGGCGCTGCCTGCGTTCGTTTCTCAAGGAGAATTCATGAAAGCTCGCTCTCTTTCCCTAGCTCTGTTCGCGGCTTTGCTTGTTGCGTTTGGCGCCGATGCAGCGGAAATCAAAATCACGGGCGGACTGATCCGTGGCGAAACTCTGGCCGATGGCAGCACGGTCTATCGCGCCATACCTTATGCCGCACCGCCGCTGGGCGATCTGCGCTGGAAGCCACCCGCGCCGGTCATCTCGTGGCGCGGCGTGCGCGATGGTGTCAACGCGCCCGCGCCCTGCATGCAATTGAACGAAACCTGGAATGCCGCGGCGGCGGCGCTCGGCCGCGAGGACTGTCTTTATCTGTCGATCCATACGCCGAAGCACAAACGCAGCGACAAACTGCCCGTGCTGTTTTGGATTCACGGCGGGTCGAACCGGGCGGGATCGGGATACGGCATCGTGGATTCTCCGATCTACAAACGCGGCATCGTCGTGGTGGGCATCGAATACCGTCTCGGGGTGTTCGGCTTCCTGGCGTCGCCGGAGCTGAGCGCTGAATCGCCTCATCACGTCTCGGGCAGTTATGCGTTGCTTGACCAGATGGCGGCGCTCAAATGGGTGCGCGACAATATTGCGGCCTTCGGCGGCGATCCCGCCAACGTCACGATCGCCGGACAATCGGCGGGCGGCGTCGATATCGGTCAGTTGATGCGCTCGCCGTTGGCGCGCGGCCTCTTCGCCAAGGCCATCCAGGAAAGCGGTACGATCGGCGCACCGCGCAGCGAAGCGCAGAACGAGAAGATCGGCAGCACTCTCCTCAGAGTAATGGGACTACCCGCTAATCCCCAAGGCATTGCCGCATTACGAACGGTGCCGGCGAACGCAATTCTCGCACAAGCAACCAAACTGCGCTCGCCGCTGGGCAATTCCAACTCGCTGTGGCTTGGAGACACCGCCGATGGCTGGATCCTGCCGGGTAACAACAACAACGTCTATGTGAACGGAGATCAAGCGCCTGTGCCGCTGATCATCGGCGACAACACGCAGGAATTCATCACTCCGCGCGAAGCGGCGCGCGGAATAATCGCCGGTGTATACGGCAAGAATGCTGAGCAGGCGCTAGCGCTTTACGGCTTCCATAACGATCAGCCTGCGCCGGATGATCCGCTCCTCGGCAATGCCGCCACGCAAGTGGTCGACGATCTGATTTTCCGCTGCCCCAGCAATCAAATCGCGGGCTGGCAGGTGGCGCAGGGGCAGAAGGCATGGCGCTATCAGTTCGGCGTTCCGCAGCCGGGCCTCGACCATGTCGAGCATAACGCCGAACTCGATTACGTGTTTCGCGCGCCGCCCATGGGCGCAAGCTTCGGCGCGTGGCCGCCGGTGCAGCAGTATTGGACCAACTTCATGAAGACGGGCGATCCCAACGGGTCTGGGCTGCCCGTTTGGCCTGATGTGGGGAACGACAAGACCTACATGGCCTTCACGCCCAGGGGGCCCGAACTTGGCAAGGATTTGCGTGGGACAATATGCCGGCTGATGGCCGACACCGTCGCACACCCGTAAGGCTGGCCGACCTATCAACACTTTCTTCATACGAAGCCGGCACATTCTCGTTTGGTAGCGCAACCAATGGCCGATCTGACAGCGCTTACTCACAATCCGTTAACGGATGACCGCTACCTTTGACGACATCGTCTCAAAGGCCGCCTGATGTTCCGCACAGCGACGTATACAAGGACCGGCTCGCACCACCTGGCCCTTATCCTCATTGTCGGCATGTTCGCAATCTGGGGATTGGCGCACAGGCTTTACGATACGCTGCTGCCGGAATTCGCAACCGCATTGTCGTTGGGCGTTTACCGCACGAGCTTGGCGCAATGGGTTCTGAGCTTCGGCTATCCCTTGATGGCGATTCCCGCGGCGATGTTGACGCGCAATTTCGGCTACAAGGCGGGCGTCATATTCGGGCTCGGCTGTTTTGCAGTCGGCATGTTCCTTTTCTATCCGGCGGCCGAGCAGCACGATTACACTTTTCTTCTGGCGGCGGCGCTGGTTTCCGGCTGCGGCCTCGCCTTGCTCGAAATCGCCGCCGATCCGCTCATCGTACGTCTGGGCCCGGTCTACACCGCGGTGCGCCGGTTGAACATTGCGCAAGCGCTCAATCCGCTTGGCGTGGTGGCAGGCTATTTCGTCGGGCGTTTGATCGTGCAGTCCGCCCGCCAGCATCCGGTTGCGGAATTGGCGCACGCGCTAGTGTCGCCCTACTTCTTCATCGGTGTCGGCGTGTTGCTCTTCGCCTTCCTGATCGACAATGTGGACTTTCCGCCGGTGGCGGGCGAGCGCGTGGCGAAGAACGACAACTCCATCGCCGATTTCCGCAAGCTTTTGGGGCATCCACTCTACATGCTCGGAGCCGGCGCCATAGCCGTTGGTTCGGCGACCCAGGTCGTCTTGTGGGGCTCAACGATACGCTATGCCGAGGCCGCGGCGCCGGGAATTTCGGGGATTGCACCAGCCGACGTTTTGCTGTTTGCATTTTATGCTTTTACGGCCGGGCGCATCGTGGGAACGGCGCTGATGTATGCGGTCAATCCTTCCCTGGTTCTGGCCGTGTTCGCCGCGTGCGGTTCCGTTTTGGCGGCGATCGCCGCGTTTGCGGGCGGCGCGATGGGCATCTGGTGCATCTTGGGCGCCAGCTTTTTCCTCTCGGTGGTTTTTCCGACGATCTTTGCCAGCGCCATTCGCGATCTGGGACCGCAGACCAAATCCGGCTCGGCCTTCCTGATGCTGTCCGCGGGGACCGGCGCGATCGTTTTGGCGTTCGTCAATCTGCTGGTCGGCCCCGGCGCGGTGCAATATGTGATGGTCGTGCCCTGCATCGGATTTGCGGCGATTGCCGCGTTTGCGGTCGTCTTCTATCGCGCCGACCGATTGGCAGCATGATCCGATAGGAAGGCTGACCGGCGGCGGTTCTGCGCCAGTGAACATGGCCAGGCGTTTTGCGTGGTTGGACGGAATGGATTACCTCGGGTCAGTTTGAATTATCGGACGCCGCTTTCAATGCAGTGGGCAGTCTCGGGTCAACTTTTACTTCCCCAAATACCCCGGCCCCAAACATCCCGGCGCGATCAGGCTCCGGCCATTATCATCTGACACAGCATTTCGAGATAGGGGATCGCGGCTTGTAAGTACTCCACGTCAGGAACAAAACCTGTTTGATAGAGAATGACCCGCGTAGGCTCCCAACTCCAGCGATCAAAAATGCTTCGCCGTTGCTCGTGCCGCCAGGCAACGCGCCCAATTGGGACCCACCCTCCAATCGCGACGTCCGGCACATTCGCCGTAGCTCTGAGTAACGTCACCTTATCGACCTTTAGCGCGAGTGAGGCGAGACTACACATCAACTCAAACTCGTCGAATACGTCGTCGAATTCAGCATCAATCACCATGTAGTCGCGTGACCATTGCTTATGCATGGAATAGAGATGATGGCTCAACGGCGATACTCGTCTAGCCCCGCTGAATTCCGGCAGTGCCCACCAGAATTGGTGCTTGCTCGCCATCCAAGCGTCCAGAAATACCTGGCTTACGAGTGGTCTTTTTTCGGTATGAAGCAATGTCTTTACCTTGGTGCCGATCACACCGGAAATGCCTTCAATGCGTCCCGAGGCCAAGCGGCCAAGACCGAACGCGTACATAAGCAGCAGCGCAGGATACATCTGTAGCCCAATGGCGATCGTGCTGCCGTTTGCAGCTTGCGGCGTGGCAAGCGACGTGATCATTCGCGCCACAAGGCCGTCCGAACTTTGTCCCCAATATCCGAGCACTCCAAATACACGCGCTAATATTTCCGTTGCACTTTCATAGCGACCAACCCGTCGAACAAATTCGTCCGGCTGGATCTGTTGCACCGCGCGGAAGTCGTCGCCCCTTGCCAACTCCTGCACGCGATTCAATTCGTCCTTCAATAGACTTTCCAACTCGATGTGATCCTCCGGGTCTCGCAGCAACCGTTTGGCATAGCTTACGAGCAATTCTGCGCTGCGTGGGTCAGGCGCGCGCAATTCGGTCAGAGTAGTGATGGTTCTTTCGAGAGACACGAGGAAATTGTCAGCGTCGGTGATAGTAAATTGTCTAGCGGATCTGAACTCTATGATGTCGCGTGCAGCTTCGGTGGGCGTGCTTCGAGAAGCCCAGTAGGTTTGATATCGACGATTGGGCGCACGCGCTATCGCCGAACGAAGTGCCAAGTCCCATTCTCCCGACCATCCGCACACGAGAAGCCCATGTTCGTCTAAAATACGATTGAGCAATGCGTTCATTCGCGCGGAGTATCGGGACAGCTCGCCTTGGGTGTTTCGGATTCGGGTGTCCAGATAGTCACCGTTGAGCTTCACAACATAGCAGCGGCTGTGAATGAGCGGAACCGCACCCTTTATGTCGTCATCAGACTTGATGACAGTTGGCTCGATCCCCTCGTCGCGAAGCGCATTTTCTAACAAGCGGTCGAAATTCGTTGTGAGAATCACCCGGATGAGACCTTTTGACACCAGCCGAGAGATGGCTCGATGAGCATCGGTGGGGACCTTCCGTCCGGCTCGTTTGTCGTCCTCAGTCGGTTCAATGTAACCGTGCAGTATCGCTCGTCGCTCATCGGCACTGCCGGATAATTGGGCGAGGAGCTCCGAATACTCGGGCTCCTTACCATTTTCCTCGAAATACCAATGGGACCAGTCCGATTGCTCAGGAACGCCCTTGGCACGAGCTACTTTGCGAACGAGATCGAGCGTGATTTCCCACCCCGTGGGAATATGTGCTGCCCGTGAGAAGCCAGACCCGAGCAACAGCGCATAGACGCCGGGGTTTTCAGCAATGGCGAACGCTAGTGCGGTGTCAGGTTCGATGCCGGTCATGGTGGCGCGCTAGTCCGTTGATTGTAATGCCACAGAGATGGGGGATCAGGGTCAGAATAAAACTTGCTCGCTTTCATGTTAGGATAGCACGAAAAGGGAGGGCTTTCATTGCGAGGCTTTGGCGCAATATTGCCCCGGATCAGCCATTGCATATCATTTTTATCCCGTCCCCGCTTACGAATTCCGAATGGCATATTGGCGGAACTCGCGCATGCCATGGATATCGAGTTTGTCCATGATGCGGGTGCAATAGGCTTCCATCGTCCGCACGGAGATATTCAAACTCGCGGCGATCTCGATATTGGAGACGCCCTTGCCGACCAGTGCAATGATTTGCTTTTCGCGCCGGCTAAGCGTTCGCACCGTGTCGTCTTCCTGCGCACCAACCGATAAGCCGTGGGTGGCACCCGGACTGGTGTGCCGCTTTCCGGCCAGCACGTCGCGAACCGCCAACAACAAACTGTCCGCCATATCGCGCTTGGTGACGTATCCCGCCGCGCCGGCTTCGAAGGCGTGTTTGATGGTCTCGGAATCTTCCAGCATCGAATAACACAGCACCTTGGCCTCGCGCGCGCGGATGTCTTCGATCAGATCGAGCCCACTTTCCTCGCCCAGCGAAATATCCAGAAGCACGATGTCGGGCTTTGCGGCATCGAGGCGCGCCAGCGTTTCGGCGCGATTTTGCGCTTCGCCGCAAATCTCCAGCCCGTCCTGCTTCAAAAGCAGCGCGAGGCCCTGACGCATGGCAGGATGATCGTCGACCAGGAATATTCGCGGACGGTTCTGTCCCCGTGCGGCCTCAGGCATGCGACAGCTCCTTCCCGAAACGGCAATCCACGTCGTTTTCCGCGCCGGTGCATGGCACGGCACAGGATACGATGGTTCCTCCGCCGGCACGGTCTTCGATGGAAAATGCCCCTCCGATAATCACGGCACGATGGCTCATAATCGGCATTCCAAGTCCGGCTCCGTGTTTCGATGCCGCCGCTGCGGCGCGGCCGACGCCGTCGTCCTCCACGGTCAGGCGAATGCCGTCAAGCGGCGAACAGGCGACGGAGACGCGCACATGTTCGGCTTGTGCGTGTTTGACCACATTGGCAAGCGCCTCTTGGGCGATGCGGTAAAGCTGCTTGGTCGTCTCCGGCGATTGGCGCGCGCATACCGTCAGCGAGGAGTGGAACACCACCTCAAAGCCGCCGGCCCGGCTGCTGCGCCGGCACATCTCTTCGAGCGAAGCGGCCAGCCTTGCGATGCCCGTATCGACCGGCCACAGCCCGAGCGACAGATCGTAGGCCTGGTTCACCGCGCCTTCGAGCAGGCTCGACAATTCGCCGATCTCGGTCTTGTCGATCTCGGTATGCAGCATCTGCTTCCTGAGCACCGAGAAGCGCAGGCGCGCCGCCGTCAATTGCTGGCAGATGCCGTCATGCAAGTCTTGGCTGATGCGGCGGCGTTCGTCTTCGCTGACGTGAACGATTTGGCGGCTCAACTGTTCGGTTTCCGCCATCTCCCGCTTCAACGCGGCGTTCTTCGCGTCCAATTCACCGGAAATGTTTTCGATCTTCGCGAAATCGCCGGCCGATCTATGCGACAGATAAATCGCCTGGCACAAGGCGAAGGCGAGCGAGCCGACGGGTGCCAACTCGACGGTCGGAATCAGCCGCAGCACGGACAGCATGTCGTTGACGACAGCAATAGCCATGAAGGCAAAGCCGGCAAAGATGAAGATCGCGCCCGCCCGGTTTCTCCGCGCCGCGACGAACAACCGGTAAACGCAATAAAGTAGCAGCGGGACGACGGCAAAATAGAACGGAATGATGGTGTGAGACACGATGTGGACCGGCGCGAACAGCGCCTCCAGGCCAAGCAGTCCGGCCAGCCCGGCCACAATCTTGAGCAGGGTCTTGGAAAAGTCCTGCGGGAAAAGCGACCAGAGGTAGCCGTATCCCGTGGGCAACGCCAGATAGAGCAGCAGCCATTCGGAGCGATAAGCGATTTCGCCGACTGTGGAAGGAAAGAGCACGCGGAGCCAGGCGTCGTGATCGAATTCCAACAGCGTGGCGGCCATCCATATCAGGCAATAGCCGCCGAAGAACAGCGATGAAATATCGCTGCGGCGGAACAGAGAACGGGCGAAGTGATACAGCCCCATGATCAGCAGGCCGCCGGCGCAGAACAGTGCAATCTGTTCGGCGCTTAGAATCTCGTGCAAGAGCATGTCGAAGGGGCCGATAGAAATCGGCAGCACCGCGCCACCATGGCGCGCGCGGTAATTGGAGATCTGCAGCACCAACGCGACGGGCTTGCCATCGCTGTGAAATGGGATGGCGCGATCGTTGATATCCATGATCTCGCTGGCGGCGTCGTGCCCGACGATGCCGCTTGTCGCCACCACCTTGCCATCGATCCACAGCCGATAGGCGGATGCGATCGCAGTTAAACGCAGGGCCAGGATACGTTGCTGCGGCCCGGCATCGACGATCAGCCGCAAAGTGGCCATGCCGTTGGCGCCCACCGGGCGGCCGGCGATTTTAAAATCGTTCCAAGCACCGGGCAGTTCGAGAAAACCGTCCGGCTTTGGAGGAGCGGGTTTGCGAAAATCCGCCGGTGTCAGCAAACGATTCCAATAGAATTCCCATTGTCCCGCCAGCAGCGTTTCGGAATTCTGTGCATTAACGACAATTCTTCCCAGATGCGCTTTCGGTCCGTCGTCCTGCCAACCGCAGCCATCGCACAAAAGCACCGCCGCCATGAGTGCGGCGCGTATCGCTGAGCGCAAAATCGATCGCTTCATAGCGGCAGTTTAGACGCATTCCCGCTTGCCGCGAAGCAGCGACTCGTTCTCGCCCGCTGCGACATGAAGGTGTCGGGGATTCCCCCGGCATACAGCACGCAGCGCTGTTTCTAAATTCGTTCCCGTCCAGGCGTTTTTTTTGGCGAGGGGAAAATGAATTCGCGAAAAGTTCTGCTGGCAGGTGCATCACTCCTAGCCATTGCATCGGCGTTGACGCAAAGCGCACAGGCATGGTCGGGTAGTGGTGGGGCTTGTCCGACCACCGGCACGATCACAACCAACTGCACGACGCCCATCGTGCTGACCGGCGATCTTGTCGTCGCCAACACCGGCTCCGTAACCCCGTCGAACGGGACCGCCATCACCAACCCCATTTCCCACACCATCGGGACGCTATCCAATATCGGCGTTATCGCAGCCAGCACAACCCACGTGATCGGCCTCGGCATCAACAATCTCGGCAGCATCGGAATGCTGAGCAATAGCGGTATCATCCAAATCGGTTCCGGCACCAAAACCAACGTTATCGGGATCGAAAACAAAGGCAGTATCGGTGCCTTGACCAACAGCGGCATGATCGGCGTCACCGGGGCTCCGGCACTGGGTATCGATAACATCGGCAGCATCGGCACGTTGACCAACACCGGCGATATCTCGGGGCCATCAGGCGTCGTCAACTCAGGGTTCATCGACACGCTGCTCAACAGCAGCACTATCGATAGTGTCAACACGATCGGCGGCGTGGCCTTCGGCATCGATAACAGTGGCACCATTCTCACGCTGACTAACGATAGCAATGGCGGCATTAGCGCCATGGGCGTCATGGGCGATGGCATCGACAATACCGGTTCCATCGGTGCGCTTACCAACAACGGCACAATCACCATTACCGCGGGCCATACCGCTGTCGGCATTGCCAACCAGCCGACTAGCACCACCCATGGCGGGATGGTCGGCGGCACCATCGGCACACTGACCAATAGCGGTGACATCAATGTCGGCGGCAGAAGCGCCACCGGCATCTACAACAACAACGCCACGATCGGCACTCTGAGCAACAGCGGTCTGATCACCGCGTCCGGCAATTACGCCATTGGTGTTTATAACAGGGGCACGATAGGCACTCTAACCAATACCAAAGGAGGTGCGATCACCGCTTTGGCCTCCAGCATGGCCCTCGGCATCGTTAACTTGGGCAGCATTGGCGCGCTGAGCAACAACGGCATGATGATTGCTGCCAGCAATGGCACCAAAGCTGCCACCGGCATCCTCAATGAAGGAACCATCGGGACGCTGACCAACAATGGCATGATTGGCGTGACCGGCGGGATGGGCGCCGGAATCGGGAACCAGGGCGTGATCACGGTACTGAGCAACACCGGCGTAATCGTTGCCGTGACCGCGGCGGGTGGCGACGGCGCGGCCGGTATTAGCAACAGCGGGAACATCTCATCTCTCGTGAACAGCGGTACGATTATAGGCTGCAGTACGGCCTTTGATTGCGGCACGCTTGGCAAGAGCACTCAGGGAGACGGTATCTACAATAGCGGCACAATCGGGACGCTGACCAACAGCGGTACGATACAGGGCTTTAGATATGCAATCGACAATCTGAGCGGAACGCTGGATACGATCGGCAATTCCGGCGTGATCGACGGCAATATCCGTTCGGGCAACCCGCTCACGATTTCGGGCGGCAGCGGTACTATCCAAGGCATCCTCACAGACGGAACCATCGACGTCCCCGCCCTGACGTTCAGCACAGGCAATCTCTCGCTTCAGGACGCCATCGTCGTCAATAGCGGCTCTGGCATCGTGACCAATACGGGCGCGACGATCAGCCTGCCCGGTGTCGTCAGCATTACCGGCAACTACAGCCAAACCGGCGGCGTGCTTGCCGTTGGCAGTAGCGGCGAACTCCAAACGACAGGCACGGCCAGCCTGACCGGTGGTCTGGTGGGCGCCGATTTTTCTGGCATCAACAATTATCTCGTCGGCGATCCGGGACAAACGCTGATTTCGGCGGCGTCGGGTCTAACGTATAACGGCGCCAGCTTCGCGTCGGGGCTGACGGGCCTCAGCATGACGGCTAGTGTTAGCGGTGGAACCAATCTTGTCGTTCAATATTTGAACGACTACGTCGGTGCAACGCTCGCGAACCTGACGGTCGTCGGTACTATATCCGAGCCCTATGGCGTTTATATCGCACCTACAGGCACGCTCGCCAATCTGGTCAACAACGGCACGATCGACGGTAGCCAAGCCGACATTTACGACGGCGGCAATATCGGCAGCTTCGTCAACAACGGCCAACTCGGTTCGCCTTACGGCGTGTACATCGCCGCGGGCGGCACGATGTCCTCCCTCAACAACAGCGGCACGATCAGCGGCACGGTGGATGCGATCTATAATGCCGGCGTTTTGGGCGCGATCACCAATAGCGGCATGATCAGCGGCAATATCTATTCCGTCAACACTTTGACGATCGCGGGCAGCGGCACACTGAGCGGCGGCATCATCTCGGCGCCGGGCGTAACCTTCACCGCCGGCAACATGGCGCTGGGCGATGCGATCAATGCCGGGAGCGGCACGGTCAGCAACACGGGCGCAACGCTGAGCCTTTCGACCAGCATCGCTATCACCGGCAACTATAATCAAACCTCGGGCGGCCTTGCGCTCGGCACGAGCGGTCAACTGGCCGTGAGCGGCACCGCTGTCATGAATGGCGGAACAGTGCAGGCAAGCCTTTCGAACACGGGCAACTATATCGCAGGTCAAAACCAACGCGTGCTGGTCGGCGCGGCTTCCGGTTCTTCCTACAATGATCTCACCGTCAATCTTGCGGCGCCGACGGGGCTCGATGTTGCGGTCGATACGACCAGCACCACGAATCTGGCGCTGACCTACCGCAACGACTATGTCGGGGGCACCTTGGCAAGCCTTTCCAACAGCGGCGCGGTCGGCACGAGCTGGGGTGTTTATGTCGCGTCCAGCGGCGTTCTGTCGGCGCTCTCCAACAGCGGCACGATCAACGGCACCGTGGATGCCATCTATAACGCCGGCACATTGGGCCCGATCAGCAACAGCGGCATCATCAACGGCAATATCGCTTCCTCAACGGCGCTAAGTATCTCCGGCGGCAGCACGACAGGCACTTTGACGGGTGGAACCATTACGGCCCCGGGTGTGAGCTTCACGTCCGGCCATGTTCTGCTCAAAGACAACATCGTCGCCAACAGCGGCAGCGGAACGGTGAGCAATAGCGGTGCGGCGCTGGAATTGAGCGGCACGCAAACCATTACCGGCAAATATAGCCAGGCCGGCGGTTCGCTTCTGATCGATGTGGCGAGCGCCGGCAATTACGGCTCGCTGACGGTGAGCGGTGGGGCCAGTGTGACCAACTCCGCCATCGATCTTTCGGGTAGCGGTTTGGCATATGGCGAAGTGTTCACTGTCGTGAATGCCAATGCGGCGAGCAGTTACACCGGCGACACGGTCAATGCCGGCTCGTTCTTCGCCATGCTCTCTCAGAGCGGCAACAATTTGATCGTCAGGCTCGGCCTGCCGCTTGCGGCCATCGGCAACAGCGCCGGCGGCGATGCGGCCGTGATGGGCGGCGTCTTGCAGCCGTTGGAGGGCGTTTCTTCGTTTGCGCCCGCGCTGACCGCGCTCGGCAACAGCACGACCGCGCAGCAAATCGTGGCACTGCAACAATCCGCACCGGCGCAGGTTGGCGGCGGTGCCGAGCTGTTGCAGCGTGCCATGTTGATGACGGGTCAAGTCGACGATGCCATCCAGCAAAGATCGCTGGCAGGCGATCACGGCTGGTCGTTATGGGGCCAGGCGATGGGCGGCGTTGCAAAACGCGGCGCGGATGGAGCGGTTGAACCTTATGATATTTCGTCATGGGGTCTTGCGATGGGCGCCGATACCAAGCTCCACGACGATCTTGTCATCGGCGCGGCCCTGAGTTGGGGGCTTGGCTGGAACAACGGGACCGGCGTTCTGTCCAAGAACAGCAACCGGGTGAACGGTTATCAAGTCACAGCCTATGGTTCCTGGTCGCATGACGCATGGCTTTTGACCGGTCAAGCGGCGGTGGGTTTCAACACTTACGATCAGCACCGGGTAATCGATGTCACCGATCAGACGGCACTGGCGAGCTATAACGGCCGCAATTACGAGATGCTCGTCGACGGCGGCTATGCCATCGCGATGAACGGCTTCACGCTGACACCGACCGCTTCGCTCAAATGGTTGCGTCTGGCGGCATCGGGTTACAGCGAAAGCGGCGCCGGCTTCTTCGATTTGGCAGTCGGCCACACGCTTCAGGATCAAGTCCAGAGCGGGCTGGGCGTCAAATTGGACACCACGATCGATACTTCCATCGGCGCTCTGGTACCGCAGATGAAGGCGGTATGGCTGCATGATTTCGTCAATGGGGCCATCGCGACCGATGCGGTGCTGTCGGGATCCAGCTTCGCCACCACGGCGTTGCGGCCGGGCGCCGATGGCGCAGCGCTGGGCGCCGGGCTCGCATTGGTTCA
This sequence comes from uncultured Alphaproteobacteria bacterium, assembly GCA_963822275.1. GTDB lineage: Bacteria > Pseudomonadota > Alphaproteobacteria > Micropepsales > Micropepsaceae > Rhizomicrobium. Next base: position 12,789 of record CAWGHR010000019.1, on the reverse strand, counting down.
GGCGGGAAATACCTCCGTGCGGGTCTGGTATGACGGCGAGTTCCGCGGCGGCTACACCGCCCATACCGGCGAGATTCAGGTCCGGTTCGCCTATTGAGTTCCCCAATCGCTCCGAAGCGATGGCCATGCTTTATATATGCAAGAAGGGGGCGCGATATATCGTGCCCCTCTCTTATATATAGAGTGCGGCACTCACAGGCCCGATTTGCTCGCCCGGCGCGCCGGCTTGCGCGACGCTCGCATCACATGGGCCTCGATCAGCATGTCGGCGGCCTCCACCAGATTTTTTGCCGGGCCGCCGGGGCCGAACAATTGTCCGGAGGCATACGTCCCCTCGATCAGCAGCAACAAGGCATCCCCAAGAAATTCGGGCCGTTCTGCTCCCATCGCTTTGGCGAGGCTGTTCAAGCGTTGCCGGAACCATCGTTTGTTTTCGGTGGCAACTTTGCGCGCTGGGTGATCGTGGTCAGGATATTCCACCGCCGCATTGCTGTTGCCGCAGCCGCGATAGTTTGGCTTGACGGCTTTTTTTACCAATTCCTTCAACCAGAGGCGGAACTGACCGCGCGGATCATTTGGCCGTTCTGCGATCATCGCATCGAAAAGATGCCGCCGCTCGATGCTGTGGTGACGCAGATAATCGGCAACCAGTTCGTCTTTTGACGGAAAACTGCGATAAAGACTGGGTTTAGTGACACCGGCCCGCGCCACGATCTCGTCCACCCCGACGGCTCGAATACCCTGCTGATAGAAAAGTTCTTGCGCCGACTTGCGGATTCGCTCCGCCGCCGACGCCGTTGGCGCTGTGTTTTTCACAATCGTGCTCCCGCGATCACGCTTTCGTCATTCCGACTTTTGCTCTTGAGCCCTTCCGGAAGTGTTCGTATATCACCTTTCGATACGTACCGGTCAGTAACATTATGCTGATAATGAGTGGCCCCCGCCCTGACGAGTATGCCTTTCCCCGCCGGGCGAGGAAAGGCGCATGACCTGGATCGTCCGGGTCGCATTGGAGCGGCCATACACGTTTGTCGTCATGGCGTTGTTGATCTTGATCGTCGGTCCGCTTGCTGCGATCGAAACGCCCACCGACATTTTCCCGAATATCGGCGTGCCGGTGATCGGCGTGGCGTTCCAGTTCACCGGCCTGTCGCCGGACGAAATGTCGGGGCGCATCATCACGCCCTACGAACGAGCGCTCACCACGACCGTCAACGACATCGAGCACATCGAGAGCACGTCGTTGCCCGGCATCGGGATCGTGAAGATCTATTTCCAGCCCACGGTCGATATCCGCACGGCCACCGCGCAGGTCACCTCGATCTCGCAGACCGTTACTCAAGCAGATGCCGCCGGGCACCACGCCGCCGCTAATCCTGAACTACAACGCCTCCACCGTGCCGATCGTGCAGCTCGCGACCTCGGGCGCCGGCTCTGTCCGAGCAGAAGGTGCTCGATCTCACGCCAGAATTTCATGCGCCCGGCGCTTACCGACGGTGCCCGGCGCGGCCATTCCATATTCCTACGGCGGCAGCGTACGCCAGGTCCAGATCGACCTCGATCCGCAGGCGCTGCAGGCGAACGGCCTGTCGGCGCAGGACGTGGAGAATGCCATCGCCGCGCAAAATCAGATCTTGCCGGCCGGCACGGTCAAGATCGGCTCGCTTCGAATACACCGTCAAGCTCAACGACGCCGCCCAGACCATCGCCGAGCTCAACGATCTGCCGATCAAGACGGTCAACGGCGCCACCATCTACATCCGCGACGTGGCCCATGTGCGCGACGGCTCCCCGCCGCAGCAGAACATCGTGCATGTCGAACGGCAGCCGCGCCGTGCTGATCGACCATCCTGAAAACCGGCTCGGCCTCCACGCTCGCCATCGTCGCACGGGGTCAAGGACGATCTGCCGAAGCTCGGGAAACGCTGCCGCCGACCTTCAAGATCACGCCGCTGAACGACCAGTCGCTGTTCGTGAAGGCGGCGATCACCGGCGTGGTGCGCGAAGGGCGTGATCGCCGCGGCCCTGACCAGCCTGATGATCCTGCTGTTCCTGGGCAGCTGGCGCTCGCACCCTGATCATCGCCATCTCGATTCCGCTGTCGATTCTTGTCGCTCGATCGCGGCGCTGTCCGCGATGGGCGAGACGCTGAACATCATGACGCTGGGCGGGCTGGCGCTGGCCGTCGGCATCCTGGTGGACGACGCCACCGTCACCATCGAGAACATCAACTGGCACCTGGAACACGGCAAGGCGGTCGAAGACCGCCATCCTGGACGGCGCGCAGCAGATCGTCACCCCGGCCTTCGTTTCGCTGCTCTGCATCTGCATCGTCTTCGTGCCGATGTTCACGCTGAACGGCGTTGCCGGCTTTCTGTTCGTGCCGATGGCGAGAGCCGTGGTCTTCGCGATGATCGCCTCCTTCGTCCTGTCGCGCACCCTGGTGCCGACCATGGCTATGTATCTGCTGAAGCCGCACGTTCATGCCGGCGCCACGGCGGATCAGGCCGACGAGGATTCGCATCTGGCGACCGGGCGCAATCCGCTGCTCCGCCTTCCAACGCGGGTTCGAGCGCCAATTCGAGCGGTTCCGCGAAGCCTATCGCAACCTCTTGGCGATGGCGCTCGCCCATCGGCGCATCTTCGTCATCGGATTTTTGGGCGTGGTTGTTGCGTCTTTCGCTTTGGTGCCGTTCCTCGGGTCGAATTTCTTTCCCTCGGTGGATTCCGGCCAGATCACGATCTGCATGTGCGCCCCCCGGTCGGCACGCGCATCGAAGACGCGTCTGCGGCCTTCGGCGATATCGAGCAGACCATCCGCAGCACCATTCCGCCGCGCGAATTGTCGTCGATCGTCGACAATATCGGCCTGCCGACCAGCTCGATCAATATGATCTACAACAATTCCGGCCTGATCGGGTATCAAGACGGCGACATCTATATCAGCCTCAATGCAAATCACCACGCGACGGCCGGTTATGTGCGTATCTGCGGCAAAAGCTGCCGCGCCGCGTTTCCCGGAATGACATTCTCCTTCCTGCCCGCCGACATCGTCAGCCAGATCCTGAACTTCGGCTCTCCCGCGCCGCTCGATGTGCAGATCACCGGGCCCAATGGCCAAGCCAACCAGGCCTATGCGCTGGCGTTCCTGCGCCGTCTGCGCTTGATCAGCGGCGTCGCCGACGCACGCATGCAGCAATCGCTGGACAATCCCGAGCTTCGCGTCGACGTCGACCGTTCGCGCATCGCCGAATTGGGTTTGGCCGAGCGCGATGTCACCAACAGCGTGGTGACATCGCTGGCCGGCAGTTCGCAGACGGCACCGACATTCTGGCTCGATCCCAAAAGCGGCGTTTCCTACGCCATCGCAGCCCAGATGCCGGAATACGATGTCGACAGCCTGGCGGGTCTCGCCAACATCCCGGTGACCGGTGCGACCGCCTCGGGCGCGCCCACGCCGCTGCAGGTCCTCGGCGGCCTGGGCAAAATCTGGCGCGACGATTCGAGCGCCGTGGTGACGCATTACAATGTCAGGCCGTCGATCGATCTGTATGCCACCACCCAGGGGCGCGATCTCGGCGGCGTGGCTGCCGAGGTTCGCCGCGTGATCGCATCCACAGCGCACGACGTTCCCAAAGGCGCCACCGTCGTGCTTGCGCGGCCAGGTGGTGACCATGGATACAGCCTTTTCCAGCCTCTATTTCGGGATTCTGGCGGCGCATCGTGCTGATCTATCTGCTTGATCGTTGTGAACTTCCAGTCCTGGCTCGATCCCTTTGTCATCATCACGGCGCTTCCCGCGGCGATGGCGGGAATCGTCTGGATGCTGTTTGCCACCGGCACCACGCTGTCGGTGCCGGCGCTGACCGGCGCCATCATGTGCATGGGCGTGGCGCACAGCGAATTCCATTCTTGTCGTGAGCTTTGCGCGCGAGCGGCTGGAAGCGACCGGCGATGCGGTGGTCGCGGCGATCGAAGCCGGCATCACGCGTTTCCGTCCGGTGCTGATGACGGCGCTGGCCATGATCATCGGCATGGCGCCCATGGCGCTGGGCTTGGGCGAAGGCGGCGAACAAAACGCCCCGCTCGGCCGCGCCGTCATCGGCGGTCTGATTTTTGCGACCTGCGCCACGCTGATGTTCGTTCCCGTCGTGTTCAGCATCGTTCACGGCCCCAAATCCATTGAGCCGGCAACCGGCGCACAACCGAATGCACTGCCCTCCTCCGGAGAAACCTATGCCTGACCAGCGAGATATTCTTCGCTACACGCCGCCGCCGCATCTGAAGCTGATCGGCATTATTGCGGCGTGCGCGGCGGTTGTTGTCGTCGCGTTCGGTCTGATCAGTCGCGTGTTCGCCGCGCGGGAAGCGGCCGATGGAACCAGCGCCGCTTCTATTCCCGTGGTGAAAATCATAAATCCGTCGGGCGAAAATGGGCGAGGCTCGCTGGTGTTGCCCGGCGCCGTGCAAGCCTTCAACAACGCGCCGATTTACGCCCAGGTCTCGGGCTATGTGCAGAAATGGTTTGTCGATATCGGCACACGCGTGAAGACGGGCGAACTCTTGGCCCAAATCGATCCGCGCAGTTACCAAGCCGCACTCGACCAAGCGAAGGGCCAGCTTGCCCGCGATGTGGCGACGCTCGCCAATGCCAAGGTCGATCTCAGCCGCTACCAATCCCTCGCCGCGCAGAACGCGGTTTCGAACCAGCAGCTTGCCACGCAGCAAGCGGCGGTGGCCGCCGATGCCGGCGTCGTCGAGGCCGACAAGGCCAGTGTGGAATCGGCCAAGATCAATCTCGGCTATACCCGCATCGTTGCGCCGTTCGCCGGCATCGTCACCAGCCGCTCGATCGACATCGGTAATTTCGTCGCGGTGGGCAATGCTTCCGCAACCCCGCTGTTCACGGTGACCGATGAAAGCCGGTTGCGCATCTATGTTCACGTGCCGCAGAGTTATTCTGCCGAGGTGAAACCCGGCATGACGGCTGCGTTCACCGTGCCCGAATATCCGGGCCGCTCATTCACCGCAACCGCGCAAGCCATTTCAGGCGCCGTCGACACGGTGACCGGGACCGTGCTGGTCGAGTTGCGGGCCGACAATTTCGATCACACATTGAAGCCGGGCGATTACGCGCAAGTTCATTTTGACCTGCATTCCGCGACGGTGGCCGTTCAGATCCCCTCGAGCGCTTTGATGTTCCGCGACAGCGGCATGTCGGTGGCCGTGGTGGGACCAAACGGTCGGGTGACGATCAAACATATCACCATCGCCGAGGATTTTGGATCGTCGGTGGAAGTGGCGTCGGGGATGCGTGCCGGCGACAAGGTCATCGACAATCCGCCCGATTTGCTGAACTCCGGCGATATCGTGCGCGTCGCAAACCCGGTGCCGGCGGCACATCGCTAGCGGGTTGCGAGCGGAGGTCTTCATTTCTCTTTTAGAGATTGGTCGAAGAACTTGAGTGCCAGCGCATCAACCGTCTCATGAACTCGTCGGCGATCCACACCCGGATAGCTGCGCAAGATGTGGACATACCGCATGACGCAACGTCCGCTTTACTGGGCGGATCCTAAACCAACGGCACAAAAAAAGGGCCGGCGCCGTGCGCCGACCCTTGCGAGGAGAGGTTAAATTACAGATGTCCGCGGATGCTGAAAATGAACGTCCGCCCGTTCCACACCACGTTTTCGTTGCCATCCGATCCTACGCCCGCGGCACTGACGCGCGCGCCGATGGCGCCTTGGCCGGTGGGATCCTGGAAATATTGGTAGGCGACTTCGTTCAACAAGTTCGAGCAGTCGAGGCGGACTTCCAGATTATTGGATAATTTATACCCCAGCGAGCCGTCCAACTGGCCGCGTGCCGCCTGCCATTGCTGCAGGTTGGTGTGATTCTGGTTGCCGATGCCGTTGGTGGTCTGCGCCGAGTTCCAGCTATACGTCGCGCGGATGCTGTAGGCATCCTTCTCGTAATAAAGTGTGGTGCTGTAGGAATACTTGGAAAGTCCGTTGATCGGCAGCTTGTACACCAGCCCGTTGTCCGCCGTGAATCCGGTCCCGGCACCGCCGGCGCTCCCCAACGTGTATGTGAAGCTCATGATCGTACCCAAACCGTCGAGCGGAGCGGGAAGGAAGGTAAACGGCTCCTGATAAAAGAATTCCGCACCCTTCACGGCCAACGGATTGAGGTTTATCGGGTGGGTCACTTGGATGAGCGTGTTGGCGGGAACTGGATTTCCGTAAAGCTGCGCATTGAAAAGGCTGCTCGGGATTTGCAGCTGGCCGAAAGGCACATATTGTTGCTGGCTGCTGATCAGCCCCTTCACCTCTTTGTAGAACAGACCCAGGGATAAGACCGATTGGTCGGCAAAGTACCATTCTGCGCTGAGGTCGAAATTGTTCGCCCTTTGCGGCGCCAAGTTCGGATTGCCGGTCGTGGCAATCAGGTTGAAGGAGTTGGGAACCGTCACCCCGCCTGCAATGCTGCCCAGAGCGACACGCGTGATGGTCTTGCCCCAAGATGCGCGCAGCATCAAGTCTTCTTCGAGGCTGTAATCGACCGCCACATTCGGAAGCAAATCGTCATAGCTGTTGTGGATGTGGTTGGACGCGTTGTTGACGTAGTTGTGGCCGTAAAGATGGGTGGTCGAATAGCGCAATCCCAAACCGATCCGCAGCGGACGGTCCAAGGCCGAGCCGTCGGTATTGACCTGCGCATAGGCGCTCTCGACCGCTTCGGTGACTTTGAACAACCCGCTTAGGAGCGGCGGCGTCGATGCGGAAATGGCGTTCGGGTTGAGCGAATACATAAACGAGCGCGGCACCGTAACCCACTCTGTCGGCAGACCGCCATTGTCGAGGCCCGCGAACAGATTGGATTCCGACAGATGGGGCACGGCATAAGACGAGATGGGCATCTGCGCGAAGGTAAGCCCATTGGCTTGCACCGTATTGGCGAAGGCATTGTTGGTGTCGCCGTTTCTCTGGTCGTTGTCTTTCTCCGCACCGTCATAGGCTATGCCGAATTTGGCATCGATAGGACCGATAAAGTCTACCCCGCTATCCCTCTTGTAGTCGCCATTCAGATGGAAGACTTCAAGGCGGTCACCTTCTTTGTGGTAGCCGACATTGTCGCTCGGATTGGAGTACAGCGCGACATTGGTGAGGCTGGTCGGCGTATAAAGTTCCGGCAGTTTCGGATTCTTCGTGGGATCGTAGGTGGTCGTGAGATTGTACATATTGAGGATGATGCGATTGTCCGACTCGAATCCGTCGGTACGCGCCAATGACGCGACCGTGTCGAAGCTGAGATGGTCGTCGACATGGTATTGCGCGGTGAGCGAGCCGCTGATGAACCGGTCGCGTCCGTCGTAGAAGCGGTTCTCGTCATAGCGGTCGGTATTGGCGAAGGTTCCATAGAGGTCGTTGTTGGAAGTGCTAATGCCGATATTGACCGGAACGATGCCGCTGTCGGCTCCTTGGCCGATCAAGGCCGGATTGGCCTGCGCTGCGGTATAGCCTGCCGGCGTGGTCGGTCCGGTCGACCGGAAATACATACCGAAGGTGTTCTCGATATGCTCGTCAAGCATATCCGCGGCCAAAAGATCGAACGCGACATCGAGCCGATCACTCGGCTTGTATTGCAGGGAAAGATCGCCGCTATAGCGGGTACGATCATCCGTAGACACATAGGCGCGCGCAAAGCGCGGCACGAAGGCTTGCTGTATCTGCGCGATCGTGTAGCTGCCGATATTGGCGCGCGGATCGACGCCGACATAGGAGCCCTTGCCGTTAGGACAGGCTGGCACAGTCGTGCCGGGGCCGTAGTCGGGATAGAACGGATTGGTCGCTCCTGCCGATTTCGTTGCAGCCGGCTTGCGCCGGGCCGGTAACTTGCGAGCCCATGTCCTCGTAATTGGTCTTGTTGGCGGACAGACTGATCAGCGCGCCGACCGGCCCCCATGTGTCGCTGGCAAACAGTGTCGCACGCGGTTCGCCTTGCTCGCGATAGCTGTTGTAGGACTCGCCGATGGAATAGTGGAATTGGGTGCTCGAATAGTCGAAAGGATGCGCGGTACGCATATCGATGACACCGCCGATGCCGCCGGCTGTGAGATCGGCTTGGGGCGTCTTATAGAAGTCGACGCGGCTGAATAGATCGGGGCTGAATTCGTCGAGATCGACCGCGCGCGAATTGTTGCCGACGTCGCTTCCGGTTTCGGTGTGAATTTGCAGGCCGTTCACGGTGACGATCGTGTAGGTCGAATTCATGCCGCGTACCGTGACCTGCTTACCCTCATCGGTGAAACCGTCGCGAGAGAGCACCACGCCCGGAACGCGCAACAGCGAATCGGCGATGTTGAGCGCGGGATATTTGCCGATGTCTTCGGCGACGATGGAGTCGCGCTCGCCGATAGCGTCGCGCTTCAACTCCAGCGCCCGTTCAAGGCTGCCGCGGAATCCGGTAACGACCACCGTTTCCATGCTCGTGTTGTCGTCGGTCTGCGCCATGGCGGGCGCAGCCATCAGCAAAGCCTGAATCAGGCCCGCGGACAGCGCCGTCGTCGATAGCAGCTGTTTCCTCATATTTCCCTCCCTGTGCTCCATGCGCACGCTTGGTTGTTCTCTTTTGAATTCCTGCCGTTCATCGCGGCTATCGGGCGGCACGGCCGAGGCGAGGCCGTCTGCAGTGAAGCGAATGGAAAATCGCCGCGCCCCCGAATTTACTACGGCCCATCCTAACCATTACATGCTTGCAATTGTCGGCCTGCCTGTCAAAGAAAAAATGGAACCGTTTCCATTTCTTGGTCATGCGAAGACTATTTGCAACACCGAGCGCCTCTGCCGAATTTGACCGGTTGTAACTTTACGTCGCGCACTATGCCGCAACGGCCTGATAATATTGATGTGATAGAGATATCACTTCGAATGGCAACTCTTCCGCCCAAGGCCAAGTTAGACGATGCGTCAACCGGTACCGATTCCATTTTTATCCGAAATAGCCGACCTCCTTGCCAAGCTTGACAGCCCGGCGCTATCTGTCACGAAGTTGGAACGGCCGCCGGTCGCGCGGTTTGCTTCAGGGTTGATGACCGCGGATATGAGAGCGCATTAATGGCCACCATAAGAGACGTCGCCAAAAGAGCGGGTGTCGGTATCGGCACCGCATCGCGCGTCGTTAGCGGCACCGGGCCGGTATCCGATAAGACCGCCAAGCGCGTGCAGAAGGCGATCGAGGAGCTACAGTTCAGGCCTTCACAACTCGCCCGCTCGCTACCAACCGGTCAATCGCAAATCATCGGCGTTTATCTGCCGGTGATCTACGGCTCCTTTTATACCCCTATGCTGCACACGGTTTATACAGCCCTGCTCGCCAATGGCCGACGGATGATGGTCGCGCTCGGCAACAAGATCGACAACGAGCGCCAGGAGCTTCTCGAAGGCGCGCAATTCCTTGTCGATCACGGCTGCGACGGGCTTTTGATCATGGCGACGGCGCTCGAGCCTGGCGATGTGAAGAGGCTGTTGCAGATGCAGCCGCATTTGGTGCTGCTGAACCGTTCATTTCCGCGCTATCGCAGCCGTTGCTTCAGCCCAGACCATGAAGCCGCGGGCGCGCTGGCAGCGGCGACTTTGTGGGAGGCGGGTCATCGCCGCTACGCCGTCATCGAAGGAAACGTGTTTTCGCGCAACAACACCGATCGCATGCGCGGCTTCTTCGACGAACTGACGCGACGCGGCGTCGATGTCACGAGCATCCCGAAAATGTGCGGTGATTTCTCGCCGGCGGGCGGGATGGCCGCCGCCAAGATGCTGGTGGAGCGTTACGAGGGGTTTACCGCGCTATTTTGCGCCAACGACAAATCGGCGACCGGCGCGCTGTCCTATTTCTACCAGGCCGGCATTACGGTCCCTGACGACATCTCGGTGATGGGTTACGACGGGCTCGATCTGGCATCCTTCACAGCCCCGCCGCTTACCACGGTCCGTCTTCCTTGGTCGGAGATATGCGTCAATGCCTTGAACCATCTGCTCAACGACTGTTACGGCCTGGGGCTTCCGGTAAACCGCAATTTTTCCACCGATGTGCGATGGCATGGTTCGGTGGCGCGTGTCGGCCGCAAGCTACGCTCCCATTCCGGAGGAAAATCGTGACCTGTTCTGCGCGGCGCGCGGCGGCGGCGCTGCTCGCTTTTGTTGCGTTATGCGCGCCCGCCGCGGCTTTCGCACGCCTGGCCGTCGATCTCACCGAGGGCTGGCGTTTCTCCGAAACGGCGGGCGACACCACACGATCCGCCGTGAATTTCGACGACTCGCTCTGGAGCAAAGTGGATTTGCCGCACACCTGGAATCGCGTCGGCAAAAGGGCCAAAAGCGATGCGACAAAGGAGGATACTTACAGCGGCGCGGCCTGGTACCGGCTAGTCTTTGCGGCGCCGAAGTCACCGAAAGAAGGCCGCTACGTCCTCGAATTCGACGGCGTCGGCGCGATCGCGGATGTTTGGCTGAACGGGCAATTCATTGGGCGGCACCAAGGGGCGTTCGCAAGGTTTCGCTTCGATGTGACGTCGGCTATTCGCGCCTCCGCACGCAATATCCTCGCCGTGCGCGCCGACAACAGCTTACCCGGACCGCATTCGCCGACCGCCTCCGTCATCCCGTTGGCGGGCGACTTCTTTGTCTATGGGGGCCTGTATCGATCGGTACGCCTGCTTGTCGTACCATCCCTGCACATCGATCTGACGGATTTCGGCGGGCCCGGCGTTTATGCCGCTGCCGAGGATGTCAGCGATGCTTCGGCGACAATCGCTATGCGCGTTCGGCTAGCCAACGATGCGCGGACGTCCAAGGCGGCGTCGCTCGCGTTGCGCATCGAAGACGCGCAGGGGCATGTGGTTGCCGGCGACAACCGGCGCGAAATCCTGCGTGGCGCAATGGTGCAAGAGGTGACGCAACGGTTCACTGTGGCCCATCCGCATTTGTGGAATGGAACGAGCGCTCCCTACCTTTACCGTGTCGTCGCCACGCTGCGCGATCCGCAAGGCGTCGTGCTCGACGAAGTCGGCCAGCCGCTCGGGCTCAGAACGATGACATTCGACGCGGACAAAGGCTTTTTCCTGAACGGCAAACATCTCTTCCTGAAGGGCGTGGGCCTCCATCAAAGCTTGGCCGGCAAGGGCTGGGCCATGACCTGCGAGGATCAGAAGCGCGATTTCGATCTGGTCGAGGATATTGGTGCCAACGCTGTACGCTTGGCGCATTACCAACACGATCAATGCAGCTATACCGAAGCTGACCGGCGCGGCCTGGTAGTTTGGGCCGAAATTCCATTGGTCAGCGAGGCCTCGTTCGACGGCGCGCCCGCCTCAGCGGCGCTGCGCGCCAACGCCCGGCAACAGCTCACCGAGTTGATCCGGCAGAACTACAATCATCCTTCCATCGCGATGTGGTCGGTCGCAAACGAGGTCGATTTACACGCGACGCAAACCAATGGCCCAAGCAAGGCCGAACCGCTGGTTCGCGACTTGGTGAAGCTGGCCAAAGAGGAGGATCCATATCGCCCCACCACGCTCGCCGATTGCTGCGAGCAGGCGAGCGCCCCCAATCGTGACGTCTTGGTCGGGCTCACCGATCTCGTCGGTTATAATCGCTATTTCGGCTGGTATTACGGCGAGGAGGCCGATTTCGGGACAATGCTCGACAAGGCCCATCTTGCCCATCCGGGTTTGCCTATCGGCGTCTCGGAGTTCGGCGCGGGCGCCGCGTTCAGCCAGCACAGCGATGAGCCCACCGGCGGACCGCTCAACGCGCATGGCAGGCCGCACCCGGAAGAAGTGCAAGACACCTATCATGAACGCAGCTGGAAACTGATTGCGCAAAGACCCTATGTCTGGGGCGCCTTCGTCTGGAATCTGACCGACTTTCCAAGCGCGGACCGCGCGGAGGGCGACCTTGTCGATATGAACGACAAGGGGCTCGTCAGCCATGACAGGACCATCCGCAAAGACGCCTATTATTTCTTTCGCGCGAATTGGAATAGAGCGCCCATCTTGCATCTTGTCGGATCGGGCTATGTCGACCGGCCTTACGCCGTGCTGGATGTGAAAGCCTACAGCAATGCCGCAACGGCTGAACTGTCGCTCAATGACGTAGCGCTCGGCTCAACGCCCTGCGAGGCGGGAGTATGCGTGTGGAAAAACGTCCATCTCGTGCCTGGCCGAAACGATTTCAACGCGAGCGCGACCGTCGCCGGTGTGCCGGTGATGGATGCCATGGAATGGCAATTCCGCGGGCGCGCCGACAGCGTGCGAATCAAGGCGGCGATCTATCGGGATATACCGATCTTCAGGGCGACCGCTTCGGGTCCGACATGTATTTCATGGGCGGCACCGGCAAAGGAATAATCCTCCCGACACGCCGGATAAGAGCGCCATCGCTGTCGCTGCCAACGACCCGCGGCTCTATGACAGCTATCGTGAAGGTCGTTTTACCTATCGCATTCCGCTTCCCAAAGGACGCTACAAAGTGTTGCTGCACTTTGTCGAACCGCGCGCGACACAGCCCGGACAGCGCCTCTTCGATGTGCTCGCCGACGGCATGTCGGTCATCCACAATTTGGATGTCTTGCGCGCACGGGCGGCCGGCTCCGCAGTTATGCGCAGTCTTTCACGGCGACGGTGCGCGATCATGATCTCGTCTTGGATTTTCTTCCGCGTCGCGGTGACGCCTTGTTGTCGGCCTGCGAGATAGAGCCACTATGACTGTCGATTAGAGCATGATCTTCTCA
>CAWGHR010000018.1:0-13943 GCA_963822275.1 uncultured Alphaproteobacteria bacterium | reverse complement strand
ATTCCGCCGCTTCCTGCGGCGGAGCCGCGGTCGGGCCTTCGATCTGCGCCGGAGGCGTTTTCGACTGTTCCGCCTGGATAACGCGATCGCGTTCCGCCGCGATGACGCGCAAGCGCGCGATGGCGCCCCCCGTGCCCGCCGGGATCAAACGCCCGACGATCACGTTCTCCTTGAGACCTTCCAGCGTATCGACCTTGCCGTTGACGGCCGCGTCGGTGAGGACGCGCGTCGTCTCTTGGAACGAAGCCGCCGAAAACACCGAGCGCGTCTGCAACGACGCCTTGGTGATACCCAGCAGAACCGGCCGGCCTTCGGCGATCTTGCCGCTGTTGTCCGTGGCCTTCTTGTTCGCCTCGTCGAGCTCCAGCTGATCGACCTGTTCGCCGGCAAGCAGCGTGGTTTCGCCGCCGTCGGTGATTTCGGTCTTCTGCATCATCTGGCGGCAAATCACTTCGATATGCTTGTCGTTGATCTTCACGCCTTGCAGACGATAGACGTCCTGAATTTCCTTCACCAGGTAGGTGGAAAGTTCCTCCATTCCCTTGATCCGCAGGATGTCATGCGGCGAAGGATTGCCTTCGACGATGTAATCGCCCTTTTCGACGAAGTCGCCCTCGCGCACGCTGATATGCTTGCCCTTGGGGATGAGATATTCGACCGGCTCGAACTTGTCGCTCTTCGGTTTGACGATAACGCGGCGTTTGTTTTTGTAGTCCTTGCCGAATTCGACGAAGCCGTCCATCTCGGCCAAGACCGCCGCTTCCTTGGGCTTGCGCGCTTCGAAGAGCTCTGCCACGCGCGGCAGACCGCCCGTGATGTCGCGCGTCTTGGCGCCTTCCGTCGGAATACGAGCCAGTACGTCGCCGGCGCGGACTTCCGCTCCGTCTTCCACCGAAAGAATGGCATCGGCGGACAGGGCATAGCGCACCTCGCCGATATTCGGCATGACGATGATCTTGCCCTTTTTGTCGACCAGGCTGAGCGTGGGGCGCAATTCCGGCGACTTGGACGAACCGGTACCGCGGCTGTCCATGATCACCTTGTTGGTCACGCCGGTCTTTTCGTCGGACACTTCGCGCATCGAAACGCCCGAAACGATGTCTTCGTAGCGCACGATGCCGTCCGTGTCGGTGAGAACCGGCAAGGCGTTCGGATTCCATTCCGCAAGGCGGTCGCCGCGCTTCACCACGGTACCGTCGTCGACCTTAATGCGCGCGCCGTAAGTGATGCGGTAGGCTGCGCGTTCCTGGCCCTTGGGATCCATGATGACGAGCTGCATGTTGCGGCCCATCGCGATGAGTTCGCCGTCGGAATTCTTGACGACGTTGCGGTTGACGATCTTGATCTTGCCGTCATAGCTGGCTTCGATCTTCGACTGACCGGCCACCTGTGCGGCACCGCCGATATGGAAGGTGCGCATGGTGAGCTGTGTGCCCGGCTCGCCGATCGACTGCGCGGCGATAACACCGACCGCTTCGCCGATATTGACGGAGGTGCCGCGGGCGAGATCGCGCCCATAGCACTTGCCGCAAACGCCGTCTTTCAACTCGCAGGTCAGAACGGAGCGCACGCGCACCTTCTGAACATGCGCGGACTCGATCTTCTCCGCGATATCTTCGGTGACTTCCTTGCCGCGGCGCAGAAGCACTTCGCCCGTATCCGGGTGCTTGATGTCTTCCGCCGTGGTGCGGCCCAAGATGCGCTCGGTGAGCGAGGAGACCACCTGCCCGCCGTCAATTTCGGCCTGCACGGTGATGCCGCGCTTGGTGCCGCAATCTTCGGCGGTGATGATGCAGTCATTCGCCACGTCGACCAGACGGCGAGTCAGATAACCCGAATTCGCCGTCTTGAGCGCAGTATCGGCCAGACCCTTGCGGGCGCCATGGGTCGAGTTGAAGTACTCGAGCACCGTGAGGCCTTCCTTGAAGTTCGACAGGATCGGCGTCTCGATGATCGAGCCGTCGGGACGCGCCATCAACCCGCGCATGCCGGCGAGCTGTTTCATCTGCTGCGGCGAGCCGCGGGCGCCCGAATGGCTCATCATATAGATGGAGTTCATTTCCTCGACGCGGCCCGTTTCCGGATCGATCTTCGGCTCGGAAATTTCCTTCATCATTTCGGCGGCGACTTGATCGGTACATTTCGACCAGACGTCGACGACCAGATTGTACTTTTCCTTGTCGGTGGTCAGACCGTCGAGATATTGCTGCTCGTATTCGCGCACGCGATGGCGCGTTTCGTCGATCAGTTTGGTCTTGGTCAGCGGCACGACCATGTCGTCTTTGCCGAACGAAATGCCGGCCTTGCAGGCTTCCTTGAAGCCGAGGCCCATGATCGCGTCGGCGAACAGCACGGTCTCTTTCTGACCGCAATGGCGATAAACCTCGTCGATGACGTGGCTGATCTCCTGTTTGCGCATCAGGCGGTTGACCAGTTCGAACGGAATCTTGGGATGACGCGGCAGGAGTTCCGCCAGCATCATGCGGCCGGGCGTCGAATCCACGCGGCGGACGATCGGCTTGCCTTCGGCATCGACCGTCTTGTAGCGGCACTTGATCTTGGTATGCAGCGTCACGGCATTGGCGAACAAGGCGTGTTCGATTTCGCCGATGTCGTTGAACACCATGCCCTGGCCGGGTTCGTTCTCGCGTTCCTGGCTGAGGTAATAAAGCCCCAACACGATGTCCTGGGTCGGCACGATGATCGGCTTGCCGTTGGCGGGCGACAGGATGTTGTTGGTCGACATCATCAAGACGCGCGCTTCCAGCTGCGCTTCCAGCGACAGCGGAACGTGCACGGCCATCTGGTCGCCGTCGAAGTCGGCATTGAAGGCGGTGCAAACCAGCGGATGAAGCTGGATGGCTTTGCCTTCGATCAACACCGGCTCGAATGCCTGGATGCCGAGGCGATGCAAGGTCGGGGCGCGGTTGAGCAGCACCGGATGCTCGCGGATCACCTCTTCGAGGATATCCCAAACTTCCGGCTTTTCTTTTTCGACCAGCTTCTTGGACTGCTTGACGGTCTGGCTGAAACCCTTCGCCTCAAGCCGCGCATAGATGAACGGCTTGAACAGTTCGAGCGCCATCTTCTTCGGCAAACCGCATTGATGCAGCTTGAGTTCGGGACCGACCACGATCACCGAACGGCCGGAATAATCGACGCGCTTGCCGAGCAGATTCTGGCGGAAGCGGCCCTGCTTGCCTTTCAGCATGTCGGCGAGCGACTTCAGCGGACGCTTGTTGGCGCCCGTGATGACGCGGCCGCGGCGGCCATTGTCGAACAAGCGCATCGACGGATTCCTGCAGCATGCGCTTTTCGTTGCGCACGATGATGTCCGGCGCCTTCAACTCGATCAGCCGCTTCAAACGATTGTTGCGGTTGATGACGCGGCGATAGAGATCGTTCAGGTCCGACGTGGCGAAGCGGCCGCCGTCCAGCGGAACCAGCGGGCGCAGTTCCGGCGGGATCACGGGGACGACCGTCATGATCATCCATTCCGGACGGTTGCCGGAATCGATGAACGCTTCCACGACCTTCAGACGCTTGACCAGCTTCTTCGGCTTCTCGCCGCCATTGCAGCCGGCGATCTCGACGCGCAGATCTTCGCGCAATTTGGTCAGGTCGATGGCCTGCAACAGAATACGGATCGCTTCCGCGCCGATCATGGCGGTGAAGCTGTCATTGCCGTATTCGTCTTGCGCCTTGTAGTACTCGTCTTCGGTCAGAAGCTGACGCTCTTTGAGCGGCGTCAATCCCGGTTCGATGACGACGTAATTCTCGAAATAAAGGATGCGCTCGAGGTCCTTGAGCGTCATGTCCAGCATCAAGCCGATGCGCGACGGCAGCGACTTCAAAAACCAGATATGCGCCACCGGCGAGGCCAGTTCGATATGGCCCATGCGGTCGCGGCGCACCTTTTGCACCGTCACTTCGACGCCGCACTTTTCGCAGACGATGCCCTTGTACTTCATGCGCTTGTACTTGCCGCACAAGCATTCGTAGTCCTTCACGGGCCCGAAAATGCGCGCGCAGAACAAGCCGTCGCGTTCCGGCTTGAAGGTGCGGTAGTTGATGGTCTCCGGCTTCTTAATCTCGCCATGGCTCCAGCGCAGGATCTGGTCCGGGCTGGCCAGCGAGATCTTGATCCGGTCGAAGGTGGGGACCTCCTTACCGGCCGAGAAGACGTTCATCAGCTCTTGGTTCATTCTTCTTTCCTCGTCATGACCGGGCAGCGTCAGCGCGACCCGGTCATTCATTCGCCGAACAGCTTCGGCATTGCGTCTTTCGTCACCCGATGGCCCGCATTCGGGGGCCATCACAGGCATTATCAACCGTTCACCAGCTCCACATTCAGACCGAGCGAACGCATTTCCTTGACCAGCACGTTGAAGCTTTCGGGGATACCGGCTTCGAACGTGTCTTCGCCGCGCACGATGGCTTCGTACACTTTGGTGCGACCCGCCACGTCGTCCGATTTCACGGTCAGGATTTCCTGCAACGTGTAGGCGGCGCCGTAAGCTTCCAAAGCCCACACTTCCATTTCGCCGAAGCGCTGGCCGCCGAACTGCGCCTTGCCGCCCAACGGTTGCTGGGTAACCAGGCTGTACGGACCGATGGAACGCGCATGGATCTTGTCGTCGACAAGATGATGCAGCTTGAGCATGTAGATGTAGCCCACCGTCACTTGGCGGCGGAAGGATTCGCCGGTGCGCCCGTCAAACAGCGTGACCTGACCGGACTGGGTGAGCCCCGCCTGATCCAGCATGTCGACGATGTCCTTTTCCTTGGCGCCGTCGAACACCGGCGTCGCGATCGGAATGCCGCCGCGCAGATTTTCGCCGAGCTCCAAGAGACCGGGCTCGTCGAGTTCGCCCAAGCGCTCGTCATTGTCGTAGACGTGCTTGAGCGCCCGGCGCAGGCCTTCGTACTTGCCGTCGCGCTTCACCTTGTCGAGCGCCTCGCCGATCTTCTTGCCGAGGCCGGCGCAGGCCCAACCCAGATGGGTTTCCAGGATCTGCCCGACATTCATGCGCGAAGGCACGCCCAGCGGATTGAGCACGACATCGACCGGCGTGCCGTCTTCCAGATAAGGCATGTCTTCCATCGGAAGGATGCGGCTGATCACGCCCTTGTTGCCATGACGGCCGGCCATCTTGTCGCCCGGTTGCAGCTTGCGCTTCACCGCGACGAACACTTTGACCATCTTCATGACGCCCGGCGCCAATTCGTCGCCGCGGCGCAGCTTCTCCACCTTGTCGGCAAAGCGCTTGTCGAGACGCTGCTTGGACTCGTCGTACTGCTTGCGCAGGCCTTCGATCTCGGCCATCGCCTTTTCGTTGCGCAGGCCGATCTGCCACCATTGATGGCGCGGAATGGTGTCGAGCACCGTTCTGCGCGATCTTGGTATCCGGCGCCATGCCCTTGGGGCCCGACGCCGCGGTCTTGTTGAGCAGAATCTCCGACAGGCGCGTGAAGATGTTGCGCTCCAGGATCGCGAGTTCGTCGTCGCGGTCCTCGGCCAAACGTTCTTCTTCGGCCCGTTCGATGGCCAGCGCGCGTTGGTCCTTGTCGACGCCGTGACGGTTGAAGACGCGCACTTCCACGATCGTGCCGGTGACGCCCGGCGGAACGCGCAGCGAGGTGTCGCGCACATCGGCCGCTTTTTCGCCGAAGATGGCGCGCAGCAGCTTTTCTTCCGGCGTCATCGGGGTTTCGCCCTTCGGCGTCACCTTGCCGACCAGAATATCGCCCGCATTCACTTCCGCGCCGATATAGACGATGCCCGCTTCGTCGAGGTTCTTGAGGTTTTCCTCGCCGACATTCGGGATGTCGCGCGTGATTTCCTCCGGCCCGAGCTTGGTATCGCGCGCCATGGTCTCGAATTCTTCGATATGGATCGAAGTGAAGACGTCGTCGCGCACGATGCGTTCGGAGATCAGGATCGAGTCTTCGAAGTTGTAGCCATTCCACGGCATGAAGGCGACGAGCGCATTCTTGCCGAGCGCCAGCTCGCCGAGCTGGGTCGAGGGACCATCGGCGATGATATCGCCCTTCTGAAGAAGGTCGCCGACCTTCACCAGCGGCGTCTGCGTGATGCAGGTCGACTGGTTGGAGCGCTGGAACTTCTTCAAGCGATAAATGTCGATGCCCGGCTTGGTCGGATCGGGTTCTTCCGTGGCGCGGATAACGATACGCGTGGCGTCGACCTGGTCGACAACACCCGCGCGGCGCGCCGCAATGGCCGAGCCGGAGTCGCGTGCGACCACGTCCTCCAGTCCGGTGCCGACCAGCGGCGCTTCCGGCCGCAGCAGCGGCACGGCCTGGCGCTGCATGTTCGAGCCCATCAGCGCGCGGTTGGCGTCGTCGTTTTCGAGGAACGGCACCAGCGCCGCGGCCACCGACACAAGCTGCTTCGGCGACACGTCGATGAACTCCACCTGATCGGGCGTCGTCATCACGAAGTCGCCATGCTTGCGGCAGGAGACCAGTTCGTCGGTGATGCGCCCGCGCGCGTCGATCGTTCGCGTTGGCCTGGGCGATGGTGTACTTCGCCTCTTCCATCGCCGACAGATACAGGACATCGTCCGTCACGTGCTTGTTGTGCACGCGGCGATACGGGCTTTCGATGAAGCCGTATTTGTTGACACGCGCATAGGTCGCCAGCGAATTGATCAGACCGATATTCGGACCTTCCGGCGTTTCGATCGGGCAGATGCGGCCGTAATGCGTAGGATGCACGTCGCGCACTTCGAAACCGGCGCGTTCGCGCGTCAAGCCGCCCGGCCCAAGGGCCGACATGCGCCGCTTGTGGGTGACTTCCGACAGCGGATTGGTCTGGTCCATGAATTGCGACAGCTGCGAGGAGCCGAAGAATTCGCGCACCGCGGCCGCCACCGGCTTGGCGTTGATCAGATCGTGCGGCATGACCGTGTCGATATCGACCGCGCTCATGCGTTCCTTGATGGCGCGCTCCATGCGCAGCAAACCGACGCGGAACTGGTTCTCCATCAACTCGCCGACCGAGCGCACGCGGCGGTTGCCGAGATTGTCGATGTCATCGATTTCGCCGCGGCCGTCGCGCAGTTCCGCCAGCGCTTTGACGATGGCCAGGATGTCTTCCTTGCGCAGAATGCGCACCGTGTCCTCGGCATCGAGGCTCAGGCGCATATTCATCTTGACGCGGCCGACGCTGGACAGATCGTAGCGTTCGGAATCGAAGAACAATTGGCCGAACAGAGTCTCGGCGGTGTCGAGCGTCGGCGGCTCGCCGGGACGCATGACGCGATAGATATCGATCAGCGCCTGTTCGCGGGAGTGGTTCTTGTCCACCGCCATGGTGTTGCGGATATAGGCGCCGATGGTGATGCCATCGACATTGATCACGTCGATCTCGTCGAAATCCGCTTCCGCCAGATGTTCGAGATTGGCAGTGGTCAACTCGTCGCCCGCTTCCACATAGATTTCGCCGGTTCCGGATTGACCATGTCGAGCGCCGAATAGCGTCCGATCAGTTCGTCGGCGGACAGCGAAATCTGCTTGATGCCGTCTTCCTGCCACTTGCGCAGCGATACGCTGGGTGATCTTGGTGCCCGGTTTCGGCCAGCACTTCGTCCGCTCTTGGCGTTCTTCCATTCCGAATTGGTCTTGGCGTTCTTCATCCAGACCGGTTCCAACGGCGTGGTCCAGGTGCTGTCTTTCTGACGCTTGAACGAAATCTTCGAGTAGAAATAATCGAGGATCTGTTCCTGGTCGAAGCCCAGCGCATAGAGCAGCGTCGTCGCCGGCAACTTGCGGCGGCGGTCGATGCGCACATGCATGATGTCCTTGGCGTCGAATTCCAAATCCAGCCACGAGCCGCGATAAGGAATGACGCGGGCGGCGAACAGCAATTTGCCGCTGGAATGGGTCTTGCCCTTGTCGTGATCGAAGAAGACGCCCGGCGAGCGGTGCATCTGCGAGACGATCACGCGCTCCGTGCCGTTGACGATGAAGGTGCCGTTCTCGGTCATGAACGGAACGTCGCCCATATAGACGTCTTGTTCCTTGATGTCCTTGACCGATTTGGCGCCGGTTTCCACGTCCACATCGAACACGATGAGGCGCAGCGTCACCTTGAGCGGCGCCGCAAAGGTCATCGAGCGCTGCTGGCACTCTTCGACGTCGTATTTCGGCTCTTCGAAATAATAATCGACATATTCCAGACGCGAGGATTCCGAGAAATCCTGGATCGGGAACACGGATGCGAAAACGGCTTGCAGCCCTTCGTCCTTGCGGCCGCCCTCGGGCTTAACCACCTGGAGGAATTGGTCGTACGAAGTCTTCTGAACCTCGATAAGATTCGGCATCTGAGCGACTTCGACCATTTTGCCGAAGTATTTGCGAAGCCGTTTGCGTCCAGTGAACGAGAGGGTCATTCCGCTTTCCTTACTTCCTTACGAACGAAAGCCACCGGCCCTCCGGAACGCATTTTGCATTCCGAAGGGAGGTGGGGTGAACGAAATATGCACGCGCACGCGGTTTTTCAAGCCGCAGCGCCTCCTTATTTCAACTCGACTTTCGCGCCGGCGTCTTCGAGCTGCTTCTTGATCTTGGCTGCCTCATCCTTGTTCACATCGGCTTTGACTTCCTTGGGAGCGGCCTCAACGAGGTCCTTTGCTTCCTTCAGGCCCAGGCCGGTGATCGCACGGATTTCCTTGATGACATTGATCTTTTTGTCGCCAGCCGCAGCCAGGATGACCGTGAATTCGGTCTTCTCAGCCGCCGGAGCCGCCGCTGCCGCGGCCGGAGCCGCCGCTGCGACCGGCGCCGCCGCCGATACGCCCCACTTGTCCTCAAGAAGCTTGGCGAGTTCCGCGGCTTCCAGGACCGTGAGGCCCGACAAATCTTCAACCAGTTTTTCGATCTTCGACATTTCTAAGTTCCTTCAAGTGATTACGGGTTCGAATGTTGAATTGGGTGTCGCCTAGGCCGCTTCTTTCTTGGAATACGCGCCGATCACGCGGGCAAGCTGGCCTGCGGGCGCCTGGACGATGCCGGCGATCTTGGTCGCCGGAGCCACCAGAAGGCCCACGATCTTGCCTCTCAGCTCATTGATCGACGGCAGGCTGGCGAGGGCTTTCACGCCCTCGGCATCGAGTGCCGTCGTTCCGACCGTACCGCCCAGGACCACGAGTTTCGCGTTGTCCTTGGCGTAGGCCACGACCACCTTCGAAGCCGCGATCGGGTCTTTGCTGTAAGCAATACCCGTCGGACCCTTGAAGAGATGGCTGAGGCTTTCTACGGCCGTTCCTTGAAGCGCACGCACCGCCAAACGGTTCTTCGCCACCTTGAACGATGCTCCGGCCACGCGCATGCGCGACCTGAGATCGCCCATTTGGGCAACCGTCATGCCGGAATAGTGGGCGACCACCACAGAGCCGGCATTCGCGAAGACGCTTTTCAGCTCTTCGACGACTTCCGTCTTCTTGGCTTTCTCCACTGTGCTCTCCTTCTCAACCGGCGAACGTGACGATCCGTTCACCGCCCTGTGCCAGATCGCGGATTGGTCCGCGACCACTCCTGCCCCAGGGTTCAAACCCGAATTCCTGCCTTGTGAAGCTGGGGATTCCCCTCGCGCATACGCTGCCGCTCGCGCCTGCTTCGCTCGGCACCTCCCCCGCAAGCGGGGGAGGAAAATCCGGTTCTCGCCCCGTCTGCGCTGGAACATTTAAGTCCTCTTTGCGACTCCAGCGGTCTCGGACAGGTTCCGGCGATCGTCCGCCGGAATACAAACGCTTTACGCTTCCACCGTGGCCGCGCCGACAGACGGGAGCGCGATCCGCACCCCCGGGCCCATCGTCGAGCTGATGGAAACTTTCTTCACATATGTGCCTTTGGCGCCTTGCGGCTTGGCCTTCATCACGCTGTCCACGAACGTCTTCACGTTCTGAACGATCGCGGCTTCGGTGAAGCTCGCCTTGCCGACGCCGGCCTGCACGATGCCCGCCTTTTCGACGCGGAATTCGACAGCGCCGCCTTTGGCATCCTTGATCGCGGTGACGACGTCCATCGTCACGGTGCCGACTTTCGGGTTCGGCATCATGCCGCGCGGACCCAGCACTTTGCCGAGACGGCCGACGATGCCCATCATGTCGGGCGTCGCGATGCAGCGGTCGAAATCAATCACGCCTTTCTGAATCTGTTCGGCGAGTTCTTCGGCGCCGACGATATCGGCGCCCGCCTTCTTGGCTTCTTCGGCCTTGGCGCCTTTGGCGAACACCGCGACGCGCAGGCTGCGGCCCGTGCCGTTCGGCAGCGAGACGACGCCGCGAACCATTTGATCGGCATGGCGCGGATCGACGCCGAGATTGATCGCCAGCTCGATGGTCTCATCGAACTTCGCGGTGGCGCGCGCCTTCACCAGCTTCACGGCCTCTTCGACCGTGTAGGATTTGGCGACATCGACGCCTTCGGCGGCTTTCTTGAATCTTTTCGAAATCTTGGCCATTGCGCCTACTCCTTGACCTGGATGCCCATCGAACGCGCGGAGCCTTCGATTAAGCGCATCGCCATGTCGACGTCGTTGGCGTTCAAATCCTTCATCTTGGTTTCGGCGATCTGGCGGACCTGTGCCTTGGTCACGCTGCCGGCCACATCGCGGCCCGGGCGCCTTCGAACCGGATTCCAGCTTCGCCGCCTTCTTCAGAAAATAGGACGCCGGCGGCGTCTTCATTTCGAAGGTGAACGACTTGTCCGAAAACACGGTGATGGTCACCGGGATCGGCATGCCCTTTTCCTGGTCCTGCGTCTTGGCGTTGAACGCCTTGCAGAACTCCATGATGTTGAGGCCGCGCTGACCCAAAGCCGGACCGATCGGCGGAGACGGATTGGCCGCTCCCGCCGGGACCTGCAGCTTTATGTAGCCTGTTACTTTCTTTGCCACTTTATGTCCGCCTCCTTAGCGGTTTGCGGTGCAAGCGGAGCTGGCTGCCCCTCCCGCTTCGTGCACCACTCGGGCGAGGCTCGCCCTCGGGTGCGATTCCAATTACAAGCCATTTCCTTCCGTGCTTTTTCGCTTTGACGCCCCGGCTTGGTCGAGCATCAAAAAATAAACCAAAAAACTAGACCTTCTCGACCTGCGTGAATTCCAACTCGACCGGCGTCGCGCGGCCGAAGATCGACACCGCCACCTTCAAGCGCGAACGGTCTTCGTCCACTTCTTCCACGGTGCCGTTGAACGAGGTGAAGGGGCCGTCCGCCACGCGCACCTGCTCGCCGATCTCGAAGCTGATCGTGGACTTCGGGCGCTCGGCGCCTTCGGTCACCTGATTGAGGATGCGGTCCACTTCGCCCTGGCGCAGCGGCATCGGCTTGTTGTTCTGGCCGAGGAACCCCGTCACCTTCGCGACGTTCTTCACCAGATGATAGGCCTCGTCGGTCAGCTTGGCGCGCAGCAGCACATAGCCGGGCAGGAATTTGCGTTCCGAATTGACCTTCTGGCCGCGGCGCACCTCGACGACTTCCTCGGTCGGCACAAGCACTTCTTCGATCAAATCCTCCAAGCCCTGAAGTTGGGCTTGGCGCTTGATCTCCTCCGACACCTTCTTCTCGAAATTCGAATAGGTGTGGACGATGTACCATTTCGCGTCGGACATGGTTCCTGCTTCGCTCATACGTTCAACTCACACCGATCAAGAGGCGCTCACCGTACGAAAGCACAAAATCCACCACGTAGAAGAAAATCATCGTCAAAATCACCATGATGAAAACCATGATGGTGGTGAGATAGGTTTCCTTCCAGGTCGGCCAGGTGACCTTCGACATCTCGCGGCGTACCTCGAGGAAAAATTGCAGCGGGCCGCCGCGGCGGCGCACCAGCGGATCCTTGCCGTCGCCGCCATCCAACGTCTTCTTTGTCGCTTCGGCCATTTTTCTCTTTCACTATGCAGATTGGCAGGAGTGGAAGGATTCGAACCCTCGGCCTACGGTTTTGGAGACCGCCGCTCTACCAACTGAGCTACACTCCTTCATGCAGGGCCTCGGGCATTGCCCTTCGGGCGCCCTCACCCTGCAGATTCCAATTAACGCATCCGACCTTTCGTGTTTGTCATTTCCACATTCAGTTCCTGGTCGAACATTATTTGATGATCTTTGCGACGACGCCTGCGCCGACGGTTCGGCCGCCTTCGCGGATGGCGAAGCGCAGCTTCTCTTCCATCGCGATCGGCACGATCAGCTCGACTTCCACCGAGACATTGTCGCCCGGCATCACCATCTCCGTGCCTTCCGGCAAGGTCACGATCCCCGTCACGTCCGTCGTGCGGAAGTAAAACTGCGGACGGTAGTTGGTGAAGAACGGCGTGTGACGGCCGCCCTCGTCCTTCGTCAGGATGTAGGCTTCCGCCTTGAAGTTGGTGTGCGGCGTGATCGAGCCGGGCTTGGCCAGAACCTGGCCGCGCTCGACGCCTTCGCGGTCGATGCCGCGCAGCAGCGCGCCGATATTGTCGCCGGCCTGACCCTGATCCAGCAGCTTGCGGAACATCTCAACGCCCGTCACAACCGTCTTCGACGTCGGACGAATGCCGATGATCTCGACTTCCTCGCCAACCTTCACGATGCCGCGCTCCACACGGCCCGTCACAACCGTGCCGCGGCCGGAGATCGAGAACACGTCTTCGATCGGCATCAGGAACGGCTGGTCCAGCGGACGCGTCCGGCTGCGGAATGTACTCGTCCACCGCCTTCATCAGAGCCAGGATCGAGTCATGGCCCAGCTTCTTGTCGCTTGTCTTCCAG
Organism: uncultured Alphaproteobacteria bacterium; assembly: GCA_963822275.1. Lineage (GTDB taxonomy): Bacteria > Pseudomonadota > Alphaproteobacteria > Micropepsales > Micropepsaceae > Rhizomicrobium. Next base: position 1,169 of record CAWGHR010000018.1, on the reverse strand, counting down.
CGCATACAGCGCAGAGCCGCGAACGATCGGAATATCGTCGCCCGGGAACTGGTAGGACGACAGAAGCTCGCGCACTTCCATCTCCACCAGATCCAGAAGCTCCGGATCGTCCACCATGTCCACCTTGTTCATGTAAACCACCAGCGCCGGAACGCCCACCTGGCGGGCCAGCAGAATGTGCTCGCGCGTCTGGGGCATCGGGCCGTCCGCCGCCGACACCACCATGATCGCGCCGTCCATCTGGGCGGCGCCCGTGATCATGTTCTTCACATAGTCCGCATGGCCGGGGCAGTCGACATGGGCGTAGTGACGCTTCTCCGTCTCGTACTCCACATGCGCCGTCGAGATCGTGATCCCGCGCGCCTTCTCTTCCGGCGCCTTGTCGATCTGGTCATACGCCGTGAACGTGCGCCCCGCCCGTCTCCGCCAACACCTTCGTGATCGCAGCCGTCAGCGTCGTCTTGCCGTGATCGACATGACCAATCGTCCCAATGTTGCAGTGCGGCTTCGTCCGCTCAAATTTGGCCTTCGCCATCGTCTTAATCCTTCGTCTCTACAGGGCCGCTCGCGCGGTAATTCATTCCATTTGCCTCAAGTGGCCCGCCACCCGAAGCCGCGTCTTCCCAGTTCAGCCTCCCTACGCTCCTATCGGAGCTTCGGGAGGCACCCTCCGCCGCTACGCGGCGTAGGGTGGAGCGGGTGAAGGGAATCGAACCCTCGTCATCAGCTTGGAAGGCTGTTGCTCTACCATTGAGCTACACCCGCGGGTCCAAAACTTCTTCTCCTTTTCACCTCTCCCGGCTGGCCTCTTCCAACCGGAACTGGGCGTCCTCATCTTCACCAGCCCTCGTCGCCATTCGGCGTCGCCTACAGGCCTGCCACCCAAAGCCGCGCAGCGGCGAAGGATGGTGGGGGAAGTAGGACTCGAACCTACGAAGGCTTAGCCAGCGGATTTACAGTCCGCCCCCTTTGCCGCTCGGGACATTCCCCCGGATGACCGATTTCGCTGTTTTTTCAATCGGTTACTAACACTTCACCGGTCGGCGCAAGTGACTCGCCCACCCGTATGGGTCAGACCGTTATTAATGCCTCCGGGAGTCGCGCTGCGGACCGCGGGTTATTCGTCAAATGCTTAAGGGTGTCAATAGCCTATTAACGCGGAAAAGCCC
>CAWGHR010000017.1:0-40899 GCA_963822275.1 uncultured Alphaproteobacteria bacterium | reverse complement strand
CCAGCCGCTTGGTCACCTGATAATTGAGCAGGTCCGAGGCCGGTCCCAAGAGATCGACGGCCACCAGACGGTCGGCCATGCGCCGGATCATCTCGTCGCCGTCGGGGCCGATGGGCGTCAGCTCGATGAAGTCGTAGAACATAGCCAACGCTTCCACCGGCGGCATGGCGTCGGCCTTACCCTTCAAGAACAGATCGACGAAGGCTGCGCGCATGTCGTCCTGCGCCTTGTCGGCCAAATCGTTGTTGGGAAAGTTCTGGGAAGCGATGCGCAACGTTTGCAGCCCGTCGCGCCAGCGCTTCTCGGCGAAGTAAAGCGAAGCGAGTTTTCGCAGCGTGTTCAGTTCCAGGATGTCTCCGCGCCAGCGAAAGCGCAGCCGCTCGAGCGCGTTGACCGCGTTCGCCTGCGACATGGTTCCTGCCGCCAGCGCGGCGCCGACGCGATAATAGATGGCCTGGGCCGCGACTTGTTCATCGCCGCTCTGCTCGACCGCGGCAAACAGCGGTCGGCATCATGCGCCGCTTTTCTCATACGATAGAGTCGGGCACGGGCAAGTTCCGCTTCAAGCATGAGCGGTCTATCCATCTGTTTCGAGGTAAGTGCGCAAGCTGAGCGTCGGCGATTTCCAGTCGACCTTGCGCCAACGCCGTGGTGGCGCTGGCGAGGCGGACACGCGCTTGCGTATCGGCTTGGTAGCGGTTGAGAACGGGAGCCGCGCGATCAAGATAGGTTCGGGCAAGATCCCAGTTTTCAAGCGCCTGCCTCGCTCAGCCCTCGCCACAAGGCGGCGTGACGGTCACTGTCGAATTGCGCCGCTGCCAAATCATTGTGCGCGTCGCGATAACGTCCCATATAGAAGTCTGCCGCCGCACGAATTGTCTGCAACTGCAGATCGCTTTGCAGAGACGGATCTATAGCCTGCATTATGTTGACGAGGCCGAGAGCCTCGGCCGCAAATCCGTTGGCTATATAGAATCGCGCCAACACCAGGCGGGCGTGATTTGCATCCTCTGTCTTAAGCCGTGCAGTCGCCGCACGGAGCCGCCTTTCGGTAGCCAGGAAGCTGCCGCCGGATATTCTACTCCAGCGGGCAAAGTCTAGAAAGCATGGTCCTTCGCTGCCTGCCGCAATAGCTTGCGATGAAATGGCCAGCGGCATCGACGGAGCCGTTAGCGAGAGCCCGCCGTTGCGCGTGATCGTCACGCGGGTGGCATCGATGGTTATGATTAGGTCGTCGACATAGGGCAGAAGCACCATTCCGGACGCCGTTTGAAGTGCCGCGAATTCGAGATAGTTGCGTTCGTTGGTGAGGGCGCGGCCGGGCAATCCAGGAACGACGTATAGTTCGTCGCCGACCACCGGATCCACCAGTGTTACGGCCTTATCGGCGCCAGGAAGTAGCGTCGTGAGCGAAGAATGAGTTGCATCGTCCTGATTGCGTGAATAACCGAGGGCCATTGCGTTCGAAGTGACTTGCGGCGCGATAACAACCTTCAGATTTGATCCTTCGGCAGCGGCTGAGATATGTTCGGGCTGCTTGAGCGTAAGGCGCAACACGGAAACGCCGTTGCTGGACGACGCATCGACGGAATCGGGGAATTGGCCCAATTGTGCCTTGAGACGTGCCGCATCCAAAGGTGGCGCGCTCTCCAACACAATCCACGCCGTCGTGCCGCGCATAAAAACGGCTGAGTTGTGACGTGCTGCGCCTGGGAACGTCAGAATGGCACCATCCTTAAGGAGCTTGCTGTCGGCCTCTTGCGTTTCGGGTGTCGTTGGTTGTGGGGTCGCAGAGTTTCCCGAAGGGGCCGCAGCGTTATTTGGTACCGCTCCAGATGAACTTGTCGCGGGTATAGCGGCAGGTGCGGGCGTTGCAGCGGGAGTGGCCGCCGGAGACTGCGCCGGTTTGGCGACCGCTACGGATCGCGTGGTCGAGGGGGAATTCAGTTTTGAAGCCGTCGAGGCTACCGCCTGGGCTTGAGCTGCCGTTATAGCGTTGGTGCTCTTAGCACCGGGAGTAAGTTTGGTAACGGAAGGCTTTGCGTCGCCGGGGGGATTGTATGCGTCCGCGTCGGTCTTCGGTGCCAACACGTCGACAACGACATGGGTTCCATCCCGAAAGTCATGAAATCCAGAAGCGGTGTCCGTTTCCAATTCGATGACCGTGCCTTTATTTTCGATCCGCCAACCAGCGGTCTTCACCCAAGGTGGTGCTTGACGGGTAATCGCCGAAAAGTCCGGATTGACTTGTGCCTCAAAGCGGATCGTCAACTTTCCCGAGCCGGGAAACACGGCGTAGGGAACATTGCGTCCCCAATCGAATACGATGCGAGTGAAATTCTGATAGGCCCCGCCACGAACCTTCAGCACTTCCAGCTTCGAGACATCGACGGCAGTAGGCGGCGGCGGGGGAGGTTGGGGCAAATCGGGCGGTGTGCCCGAGAAACTTGCGGGCGCCAAGTCAACAGCGGACTTGCCCGCTGAAGTGCTGGTATGGACGCGTACGACTTGGCTCAATGCAAAACGGTATGTTTTGCCATCGGCATCGGCATGGCCACTATCGATATAACCCGGCAACGCCTGAACAATTTCCGACGGTGTCACACTTACTTTGTGATCAAAGGTGATGGTGAGGATTTGACCGGATACTTGCGCGCCGATGTGCCCGGCGGGTTTAAGCGCAAATATCAGGCGCGCATATCCGCCCGCGGTGGAGGCAGTGAACGTATCGGCTGCAATCGCCGAGTGCAGCACCAGAAAGCAAAAGGCCGTCGCCGCCGCTACGCTGCGGCAAAGAACCTTGGCTCTTTCGGTGTCAAACCACATTTCTCACGCTGCCGATTTCGGTTCGAAGATGTTGGCGCTCAACTTTTCTTTCCGGGCGAACCCGTCTGCGGGGCTGGGCTCTGACTTGCCGGAACCGGGGCAACACCGGGCTGCGGCACGGCTTGCGCCGCACCAGGCGGTGCTTGCGTTGCATCCGGCAAAACAGCCGCAGCCGGCGCAGCCATGCCCGTCGTTTCGGGAAGCTTCAACCGGTTGGCCAATTTGACCGTCAGTTTCTGCGCGGCATCGGGATTCATATTGGCCAGTATCGCCGCCAATACATCGGGTTTCATGTCGTGCGCCACGGGCACGAGAACATCGTCCGCCAGATTGTTGAAAATACGCGCTGCGTCCTTCGGCTTCATGGCAGAATAGGTCTTCACCAGCGATTTCATCTGCTCGTCTTGCGCGGTGTCGCGCTGACCCAAAAGTGCCGTAATCTGATCCTGAAGCTGTTTGAGAGTCGCAATTTTTCCGTCCACGCGTTTCTCGGCGGCGGCCAGCAGATCGGCCCGCATCGCGATATCCGCTTCTCGCGCATCAAGCGCCGCCCGACGCTTGGATAGACTGGTCAAGACATCTACTTCGGCGGCACTGGAACTTGCACCATCGTCGTCGGTAGCGTCCTTCGCGAGCGGCGCGGTATCTTTTGCCAATACGGCGGCATCGTCCGGTGCGGTCGGTTGTTCCTGCGCCCAGGCAGTACGGATCAAGCCTTCGCTCTTCAGGCCCAGAAGGCACATTCCCACAATGATAACGGCGGGAAGAAGCCTGATGTGTCTCAACACGGCTTTCATCGCACGGCTTTCAATGCGTCGAGGCGGTGCATGACGCTGCCCGACGGCAACACGGAGGCTCGCTGAGGTGTTTTTGGCGCCGCGGTCCGATTGAAGCGTTCGGCGATGCGTTCGCCCGAGGACGTCAGCACGGAAAGTTCGTCGGCCAAAGCGCGCGCGCGCTTGAGGCGCTCGTCCAATGTTTCCGCGGCACTTCCGGCAGCTGCTTTTAATGCGCGCATGGACGCGCCTGCCCCGGAAATGGCAGCATTGAGCTCGCCAATCATGGTTTTCAGACCTTCTTGCCCTTTGCGGACCGCCGAAAGGCGCCGTTCAAGGACGATGCAATAAGCGAGCGTGGCCGCTAGAAGCACCGTCAACGCAAGCTCCAGAACGAAAGCGAGAGTCATGATTTTCCCTTTCTAGAGTGCACGCGAGGCATCTGTGCGCTCGATGGCCTCTTCAACCCGTACAGCCACGGAAGACCCGGCGCGTCCCATTCGGCCACGCAGCAGCGGCACGCCGCGGCAGCGTAGCTCAATCTTCGATTCCGGGGTGGCGTTCAACATCACTGTCTGCCCCACTTCCAAATTCATAATCTTGTTGAGCGGCATAATTTGCTCGTCGAGAATGGCGTCTATCTCGACCTTGGTCGACCAGAGTTCGGTTGCCAGATGGCTTTCCCAAATGGAATCACGGCCGAATTTTTCGCCCATGAACTGCTGCAGAAGCAATTTGCGGATCGGTTCGAGCGTCGCGTAAGGGAGTAGGAGCTCTGTGCGCCCGCCGCGGTCTTCCATATCGATACGCAGCTTGACAAGAATCGCGGCATTGGCCGGACGAGCGATTGCCGCGAAGCGGGGATTTGTTTCCAGACGGTCGAGTTGAAAATTGACCGGTGCCAACGGCTCGAATGCCTGACACATGTCCTGGAGGATGACTTCGATCATGCGCTGAACTAGCGTGCGTTCGATCGTCGTGTAGGGGCGCCCCTCGATGCGCATCGCCGAAGATCCACGCCGTCCCCCAAGCAGAACGTCGACGATGGAGTAGATGAGATTGGAGTCCACCGTGAATAGACCGTAATTGTCGAGCTGTTCGGCGTGAAAGACGGCCAAGATGGCCGGCAGTGGAATCGAGTTCAGGTAATCGCCGAAACGGATGGACGTAATATTGTCCAAGCTCACTTCGACATTGTCTGACGTGAAGTTGCGCAAGCTGGTTGTCATCAACCGAACCAAACGGTCGAAAACGATTTCCAGCATCGGCAGGCGCTCATAAGAAACAAGCGCCGAATTGATTATTGCGCGGACGCCGGACTTGTCTTGGAGCTGGTCATTGTTGACGTCAAACCCCAAAAGGCTGTCGATTTCGTCCTGATTGAGAATGCGCTCGGCTGTCCCGACGGCGCCACCCGCCTGGTCAGCGTCGGCTGGAGCCGAGGCATCCGCTGCCGGTTGGTCAACCGCAGGGGTGTCAGCGATAGGTGCGTTATTGTCGGTTTCGTCAGCCATGAGCCCTACTGGATGATCATTTCTTTGAGAAGAACGTCACGCACGCGATAGGGAGCGGCTGCGACGTTGGTTCGGCGCAACAATTCTTCCTTCAAGCGCAGGATGCCTGCCGAACCTTTGATATCGTCCATGCGAAGCTCGCGCAGATAGCCCTGAAACTGATCGACGATCCGTGGCGTGAGCGCTTGCAAGCCCGCCTTTTCGTCAGCCGTGTCGAGTTCGAGCGACACGGAGAGCTTGAGATAGGCAGCTGTACCGTCGGACGTTTGAATATTAACGATCAGATCCGGCACATCGTAATACGCCACTTGCGGCGGCGTAATTGGGGCAGGCGGCGTGTTTTTGGCTTGCTCGCTGCCGGCCGATCCGCTGAAGACGAAGAAATAAAGTCCTGCGCTGATCGCAAGCATCAACAGCAATAGCCCGCCGCCGGCGATCATCAGCAGCTTTTTGTTTCCAAGGAGTTTCTTAACAAAACCTTCCTTCGCGACGGTTGGCTGTTCGCCGTCCGCGGATTCTTCCGATTCTTCGGCCGCCGGGGCCTGTTTTTCCTTGCTTGCCATTGCCTTCTGCATCCGCCGAGAAAACCTGAGGCGACGTTATGCTGACGTGGTTAAGGAGTGGTTCAAATCGCCCCTTCCGGAGGTCAAACGGCAGAACAAACCCGGCAAGGCTTGCCGGGTCATCGGTCGCCGAGCTGAAGAAGGCGCGGAATTGCTGGGATTTACGAATGGCACGTCGCCTGCAGCCCAGGGGCTTGGTGAAGGACCAGAAAGGATCCCTGCCCCATGGACAATTCCTTACTCGTAAGTCTGTCGCAGCAGCTTGCGGCCTACCGATCGATGGACGTGATCGCAAACAACCTGGCGAATATTTCGACCCCGGCGTTTAAGCGGGAGTCCGTCAAATTCGAAGAGTTCGTTCAACAGGTCCAACCCTCGGAGGAACAAAGCGGTCCGCAAACCGTCAGCTTCGTCAAGGATACGGGCATTTTGCGCGATTTGAATGAAGGTCGCTTGGAAACCACCGGAGCGCCTTTCGATCTAGCCATCAACGGCAAAGGCTATTTCGTTGTGCAGACATCGGCTGGTAATCGTTACACCCGTAACGGCCATCTGTCCCTCAACCCCGATGGCAATCTGGTCACGGACAGCGGCGATCCCATCCTAGGCGATGGCGGCCCCATTACCATCACGAACGAGGATGGCGACGTTCATATTGCAGCGGACGGCACGGTTAGCGGCGTAAACGGTCAGATCGGCAAAGTGCGCGTTGTGGATTTTGCGAATGATCGCGCCTTAACAAAAGAAGGCGCCAGTCTTTATTCAACCAGTCAAAGCCCAACAACGGCGGACGGGTCTCAGATCACGCAAGGCATGCTTGAAGCTTCTAACGTTGAACCGGTCATCGAGATATCTCACATGATCGACGTGATGCGCGCTTATCAGGCAACGACAACCCTTACGCAAAGCCAAGAAGACCTCAAGCGCCAAGCTATCGACAAGCTTGGTAGCGTTCCGAACTAAGGAGCAGAAACATGCGCGCTCTCAGCATCGCAGCGACTGGAATGCTAGCACAGCAAACCAATGTCGAAGTTATCGCCAACAACCTCGCGAACATGAACACGACCGGATTCAAGGAGCAACGCGCGGAGTTCCAGGACCTTTTGTATCAGAATATCGAAGCTGCCGGCACCCAATCATCCGATTCGGGCACAATCGTTCCAGCCGGCATTCAGCTCGGTGTGGGCGTGCGCACAGCGGCGGTCTATCGCATCATGGCTCAAGGCGATCTTCAAAACACTTCCAATCCGTACGATTTTGCAATCAGTGGCCCGGGGTATTTTACTATCCAACAGCCCGACGGAGTAAATGCCTATACGCGTGCGGGCAATTTCTCAATATCGCCCGAGGGGCAGCTTGTTACCTCAAACGGTTATGTCGTGACGCCCGGTATCGCAATACCCCCTACCGCAACGGCCGTTACCGTCAATGCCCAGGGTCAAGTGCAAGCGACCATCCCCGGCACGGTTACGCCGCAAACCGTCGGGCAGCTTGAGTTAACACGTTTCCCCAACGACGCCGGCCTCCAGGCTCTTGGCGACAATCTATTTCTCGAAACCGCTTCTTCGGGTGCGCCGGCAACGGGCGTTCCTGGTTCGGTCGGTTACGGCACGATTCAACAAGGATTCCTGGAAACCGCCAACGTGGACGCAGTTGCGGAGATAACCTCGCTCATCACAGCACAGCGTGCCTATGAAATGAATTCGAAGGTCGTCACGGCCGCCGACGAAATGTTGGACGAAACGGCCAAGCTCGGAGGTTAAGAAAATGCTTCGCTTTCTTCTTCTGGCATGCGCGCTGTTGCTGGCATCGCCGGCGTTTGCCGAAACCGGCGTGCGTATCGTGGTCCCGACGCACGATATCGCACGCGGAACCGTCATTACGTCATCGGACCTCACTTATCAGACGGTCGGCGACAACATCATGTCTGGTACGGCGGCATCCTTCAGTGATCTTGTCGGCCTCGAGACGCGCCGCGTGCTGCACATGGGCGAGAGTGTGCGCCTAGACGACGTACGCCACCCGATCGTTGTCGCGAAAGGCTCAACCGTGACGATGACGTTCGAGGTGCCAGGAATCACTTTGACGACGGTTGGCCGCGCGATGAGCGAAGGTGGGATCGGCGATATTGTTACCGTCCAGAACTCCACATCATTCCGCCAGGTGAGCACCGTCGTTATCGGTGCAGGACAAGTCCGTGCGCAAAGTTCCGGTACGATCATTTCGCCGCGCCTTGCGAGCATTCAGCCCTAAAAAAGGAAAACGATTCATGGCGTCGCTCCGTTTTAAAGCAGTCCTCGCAATCGGCACCGCTGGGCTTCTGGCAAGCTGCAGCACCTACGAACGGTTATCAGAGATCGGCAGTTCTCCCAAACTGTCTCCAATAACCAATCCCGCACCGTCACAGGTCGTATCCGTACCGATGCCGCAGCCACCCGCAGAACCGCGCGGAGCGAATTCGCTTTGGCAAACGGGTGCGCGCAGTTTTTTCCACGATCCGCGCGCCAGTCGTGTCGGGGACATCATTACAGTGGATATCGCTGTAACCGATGGTGCGAATATCTCCAACACGACCAGCCGCACGCGCACCAATTCGGACGACGCCAATCTGACGAACTTCTTCGGATTGGAGAATGCCTTGCCGTCGTCGATGAGTCCGGGGAGCCTGGTAAAAATGGGTTCGGATACGTCGAATGTCGGCGCAGGTTCGGTCGCCCGTTCGGAAAAAATCAATCTGACACTGGCCGCGTTGGTCACCCAGATCCTGCCCAACGGCAATATGGTGATTGCGGGTCATCAGCAGGTGAAGGTCAACGGCGAACTGCGCGATCTGCAAGTGTCGGGCATCGTGCGCACGGAAGACATCACCAGCGACAACACGGTGGATCTGACACAGATCGCCGAAGCACGCATTTCCTATGGCGGGAAGGGCACCGTCAGCGACGTGCAAGAGCCGCGGCTGGGCAGCCAACTCTTCGACATTTTGATGCCGTGGTGAGGTAAAGCGTCAATCGTCGCGATAGACTTTTTCGCGTCGTTCGTGACGCTCCTGCGCTTCGATCGAAAGCGTTGCGATCGGGCGCGCATCTAGCCGCTTAAGCGAGATCGGCTCCCCGGTCTCTTCGCAGAAACCATAGGAACCATCTTCGATCCGGCGCAACGCCGCATCGATTTTTGCGATCAGCTTGCGCTGCCGGTCGCGCGTCCTAAGTTCGAGCTGGCGTTCGGCTTCCGTGGAAGCGCGATCGGCGAGATCGGCGTGCGGCACGGTCTCCGCCTGCAAGTTCTGAATCGTTTCGCGGCTCTCGCGAAGAATCTCGTCTTTCCAGTTGAGAAGCTTGCGGCGAAAATACTCCCGCTGCTTCTCATTCATAAAGGGTTCGCTTTCCGACGGCTTGTAGCCGGGCGGAAGTTGGGTACCCATGCATACTCCCTTCGCAAAATGAGCCAGTTCGTGGGCCGGGGTTATAGCGGCCCCTTGGGTCCGCAGCAATCGCTATTGCGTGACGCCGTTAAGACGAAAAACCACCAATTACCAACGAGTTAGGATTTGCATCACCTGTGGGAGCCCTTTTTCTAGACCAGCCGACAAGCCCGGCGAGAAACGCCGGCTCGAAGTAGGCGAACAAAGCCGTTTGTGCCTCGGCAATCGGACATTTGGGTGCAGGGCCAAAGCTTCCATAGACCTAAAGGACCGACAGAACGCCCACAAATACCAAAGCCGCCGGCCGCTCTTCTTTGAAGGCCAGGTGCGAGCATGAATGAAGACGCCAGCCGATAAACGGATCAGTTCAGGCGGAATGCTGATTGCGACATATCTCCATAGGCCAAATCCAGCTTTCGCGGTGTGACCGATCAAAGGCATGTCCTGGGCATGCACGACCAAATCGAGCAGCCAATGCGAAAATACGCAAGCGGCAACAACCCAATCTGTTTTGACGCCGATGCGGGCGGAATTCGTACGCTGCGTCGGACCGGATTTTCGATAACACGCGAGCAGTTCGCGTTTGGCTCCGTAGCGAGCATGCTTAACTTGCTCGCCGGGCTTTGGTATCGGCAGTTGCCAAAATGGGATCGCCACGCGAATTCCACAGCTGGTTACGGTGTTGGCCAAAGAGTTCAACATTGCACGTCCGATGCGGTTGGCGATGCGGTTGGCGACGTGGCTGGCGACCCGTGCCGATTTGCGCTCCCGCCCTAAAGGCTGCTCTTTGACCATCTGTCACAGGCACAGCCTGTGCAGACTGGCCCAACAAGGGGCTTCCAGCAGGGGTAGACAGCAGGGGGGGGATGTCTTATATCCGCCCACCCTTCGTAGGCGAGAGCCAAAACGAAAAAGGCGATGACGCGGGGTGGAGCAGTCCGGTAGCTCGTCAGGCTCATAACCTGAAGGTCACAGGTTCAAATCCTGTCCCCGCAACCACCAAAGACATATGATCTAGGCTGGGCGTCTCGCCCGGCCTAGATGTTCAGATGTCCGGCCCATTGCCTAGGATCAATAGAAACCCCTAGAAAGCCCCTGTATTAGATCCTTGGTGGTACACTTTACGATATGGCCAACAAACCGATTTTCTTCGACGAAACCGGTCGGCGCGCGGCCCGCCTATCCATACTAGGCTGGGCTACGGCAATCCTGAGCACGATACTGGGTATCGCTTTTGTTGCGAGTATCCTTGCAACGCAGCGCATTGAAGGTCCGCAGCTTCGCGTTCGGATGACCGCGAACAATCAATTGATGCGCAAAGCCGTCGATCCCGCGCTGCTCAAATCGGCTGCTCGTCTGGCGGCCGAGGCAAGAGCGCGCGAGCATTTGGCACGCAGTTGGAGATTGAAAGGCGCGGCCTCGCCGTCGCGCACCTTGGCCGCCGCACTTCGACCCTTGCCCGGCAGGCCTCTTTCGATCGGCTTTTATGTGAATTGGGACGACGCAAGTTATCCCGCTTTGAAGCGGGCCTTGCCGAAGCTCGATTGGGTTTTGCCGAGTTGGTTATCGCTTTCCGGCTCCAGCATGGACCTAAAAATCACGATGGATGGACAGGCGCTCAAACTTGTACAGGAGATGCGCCCAACGGTTCCGATCTTGCCGGTTCTTCAAAATGAAGACAGCAACACGTGGAATGGCGCCGGGCTCCAAGAGTTGCTCGCCGATCCCGCACGTCGCGCGACGCTCGAGAAAGGAGTCGTCTCCTTTCTTGCCGCCAACAAACTGCAAGGAGTGGTGGTCGATTTCGAGTCCGTGCCTCAAGCGGCATACCCAGACCTTCAGGTTTTTCTCAAAGAACTCTCGGCCATTTTCGCACCGCGCGGCTGGATCGTCGTTCAAGCGGCTCCGTTCGACGAGAGTGCTTGGCCCTATGCAACTTTTGCCAAATACATCGATTACACTTTGCTCATGGCCTATGACGAGCACGACGAATCTGGCGCGCCAGGACCAATCGCAAGCGAACCGTGGTATGAAGAAACGCTCGACAAGCGAATGAAAGAACTCGCGCCGAGCCACACGATCATCGCTATCGGGAACTATGCCTATGATTGGCATGGCGCAGAAGCCGCCGACGATCTCAGCTTTCAGGATGCAGCCGTCGCCGCACGCGATTCGGGAGCCGATATCGATTTCGACCCCAATTCCAACAACCCTCATTTTTCCTACATTGAAAACGACAATGTGAAACACGAAGTTTGGTTTCTGGACAGCGTCACGGCCTATAACCAGATTCATGCCGCCGATGTATTTCAACCGGCGGGTTATGCACTGTGGCGACTTGGTAGCGAGGATTCTTCGATTTGGTCGGTGTTTGACAGGCCTTACGGTTCGCCCGCGCCGGCCGCACTGAAAGAAATCCCGACCAATCAAGACGTCGATTTCGATGGCGAAGGAGAAATCTTACGTGTCGAGCACGATCCCATCGCGGGCAATCGAACTTTCGAAACGGATCCACAAACAGGCGATATCGATGACGAAACCTATACGAAATTGCCGACGAGCTATGTCATCCGCCGTATTGGCGCGGTGCCGCACAAAATTGCCCTAACTTTCGACGATGGACCGGATCCGCAATGGACGCCGCAAATTCTCGACATCCTGAAGGAGAAGAAAGTTCACGCCAGCTTCTTTATCATAGGAGCGAATGCCGAGGCGCATCCGGGGCTTGTGCAGCGCATTCTTCGGGAAGGGCACGAAATCGGCAATCACACCTTTACCCATCCCAATCTGGCGGAAACATCGGCCGAAGCCGACAAAGTGGAATTAAATGCAACGCAGATTTTGTTCGAAGCGTTGACCGGCCGCAAAATGACAATGTTCCGGCCGCCTTATCTGGGCGATGCCGAACCGGTGTCGGAAGACGAAATAGTTCCCGTCGAAATCGCGCAGGATATGGGCTATGTCACGATCGGCGTGCACGTAGATCCCCTCGATTGGCAGCAGCCATCTCCGGAAATAATGCTGCAGCGAACCTTTCGGGCGATCACCGATCCCAATCCCGACTTTCGCGGCAATATCGTTTTGCTGCACGATTCCGGCGGTGACCGGTCCCAGACGGTGGCACTCCTTCCAGTGCTGATCGATCAGCTGCGCGCGCGCGGATACCAAATCGTTCCAGTATCGGAACTTGCCGGCTTAACTCCGGATCAGGTGATGCCGCGACTGGCACCAAGCTTCATACTTTATGCCGACAGGCTAGTCTTTCTTTCTCTGAGTTGGCTTGGAAGTTTTCTCTATTTTTGTTTTCTTGTGGCCATTTTTCTCGGTATCGGCCGGCTTTTGTTGCTATGCGGCTTCAGTCTCTGGAACATGCGGCGCGCCGCAAGAAGCGAAATTCTGGCTCCCTCCATTCCGCACATCTCCACCTCCGTCATCATTCCGGCCTTCAATGAAGAAAAGGTCATTGCTTCGACAGTCTCGCGCATCCTCAATAGCGATTATCGCGACATTGAGGTTATCGTTATAAATGACGGTTCGGTCGATCACACCGCCGATATCGTGCAAAGCCGCTTTGGATCCGATGCTCGCGTAACGCTGGTGAATGTTCCCAATGGGGGTAAAGCAAGAGCTTTGAACATAGGTCTAGCGCGGGCACAGGGAGATGTCGTCGTCGCCTTGGATGCCGATACGGAATTCGATCACGACACAATTTCGCGTTTGGTACGATGGTTTGCCGATCCGGCAATAGGTGCGGTAGCGGGCAACGCCAAAGTTGGAAATCGGGTCAACACAATCACGCGTTGGCAAGCGCTGGAATATATCGTCGCTCAAAATCTTGAGCGGCGCGCGCTTGCGGCCCTCGGTACATTGACCGTTATCCCCGGCGCCGTCGGCGCTTGGAGGCGGGCCGCTCTCGTCGCTTCGGGGGGATTTCCTTACGATACGCTCGCGGAAGATCAAGACCTGACGATCGGACTGCAACGCGCCGGATATAAAGTCCACTTTGACGGATCCGCTGTCGCATGGACGGAAGCACCCACGACTTTTCGCGGGCTTGCCAAGCAGCGGTTCCGCTGGGCTTTTGGCACCTTGCAATGCCTCTGGAAATACCGCGACATGACGTTCAATCCCCGTTACGGCGCACTCGGGATGGTCGCATTGCCGCAAGTGTGGTTGTTCCAAATTCTCCTCACCGCGCTGGCGCCCGTCGCGGATTTGCTCTTGATCTGGCAATTGCTGAGTCAGTGGCTTGCCTACGCCCAGCATGGTTCGGAATTTTCAAATGACAACCTAATCACGGTAGGAATCTATTATTGCGTCTTCATGGTTGTCGATCTTCTCGCAGCCGTGTTCGGATTCCTGATGGAGAGACGGGAAAGCTGGAGCCTACTGTGGTGGCTCATGTTGCAAAGGTTCGGTTATCGCCAGCTCATGTATTACGTTGTTGTCCGGTCGATATCGACGGCTTTGCGCGGCGCCGTCGTTAGCTGGGGTAAGCTCGAACGCACCGGCACAGTGAAACCACGCAGTACTTCGTGATCACCGGGGAACGTAGAAAGATCCGAATTCGTCTTGGTGATCGAGGCGATAGGAACGAGTCATGGCATCATGCACGTTCTCGCCCAGCGAATAAGGTGAATCGGGATCGAATTGAATGACGGCGAAATGGCGGGCTTCGATCTGTTTTGCCAACACTTGATCGCTGCGCGCGCCTGTTTCGAACTGCTGACCGACATTGAACACATCGACGGTAGCGGGTTTGTGCGCCCAATAGCACAACGACAGCATTTCACAGAGCGCCGTCCCCTTTCGCCCCTCCAGGAAATTAATGTCTTCTTGGGCAGCGATTGCCTCGGCTTTCATGGGATGCAGCCAAGAATTCACGTCATGCACGCTTTCGTCCGTGCTCATGCCAATGGCGACAAACAAAGGCACGACGTAAGCAATAGCGGCGAGCGCGGCCTTTGGCTGACTTTCCAGCCGATTGAGCAACAACGCGGCACCGAGCGCCAACGCGATATCGGCGTTCGAACAACACATTTGCGTCGACACCCGTGCCGGCCAAGAAAAACACGCCAATGAGCGCTCCAAATGCTGCGTAGATGGCACAAAGACGGACGTATTTTTCCCGACCTCGAATGCCAATCAAAATGGCAAGGCCGACGAGCGAGACGGTACTCCAATGCAACCAATTCCCTAGGCCTTCGCGCAAATTATCCCAAGTGTATGTGCGCGCCGACTGCAGCAACGACAGCAAACTTTTGTCGTAGCAAAAATGGAACAGTACCAGTCCCAGAACCGCAAACAGCAATCCGAAGGCAGCCAATCGCACCGCGTTGCGCCAGTCGGTAAGAGCAAGCCAAACTGTTATGGACACGGCCATCACGATTACGTTGTGTTTGGTGAAGGCAGCCAATACGAACAACAGCGCTGCCGCAGCCAATTGCTTTGTCTGCGCCGGATCGCGCAGCACCAGCAGGAATCCCATTACGGCAATTGCATGAGCCAACATCTGGGGATCATTCATCCCCACATAATCCGTAAACACGAGCATGCCGGCGACAAACAAGGAAGACGCAAAGGAAGCTTCGAATTGCCGGCAGCCCATAAGGCGAGCAATCATAAAAAGCCCGGTTGAAACGACACCCAAGGACAGCAAGGAAACAATTCGACCGGCGATAATATTGTTGCCGAGAACGCGACCCACCGCACCTATGAGGTAAAACGACAGGGGCGGATAATTGTTGACCATGAAACTCGTTGAGGGTGGGTAAAGTGGCCCCTCGGCCATGGCAGCGGCAGCATTATAAGCGTTCCAACCCTCGTTGGGATCGAGGGGAATATGAACGTCAATCAACGCTACGACGCGCCAGAGGCCGGTGAAACAGAGAAGAGCCATCAAGAATATGGCCGCCTTCAAAACGAACGAAGCTGCCTTTGTCATCGCTGGCCGCAATTGCGCGTTGGGTGAATGTCGTAAAGCGAGAAAAATGTGCCCGCATGGCGCAGGGTCAAGAAAACCGGAACGGCCGTCTGCTTTCCGGTGCCATGTATCACAACGGCTTCGTCAAAATGGCATTGGAAGAACTTCAGATAGGGAAACGTATCTTCGATGTCGGGATCGTCATCGGTGCGCCCAATGGCAAGGTCCTCGAGTTCCGATACATCGGGTGGCGAACCTTGTTGAGCCGTTCCCGCCGCCAATTGTTCGAAAGGAGGCTTCAACTGCACCACGTGCTGCCCTTTGGTTGTGAACATGAGTGGCGTAAAGGCCCCACGATCTGCGATGGCAAATTCCGCCATATGCCAATATGGCGGGTCGGAGGCCTTACCCAGAGCATCGCCGTCCAGCACGGTCACAAGCTTTGAACCCTTCGGAACCTCGCGGATTGCTGCACGAAATTCAGCGAATTGCCGATCATAGCCGCGCCAGTTCTCGGTCAAAATCGCCGCGCTCCAACATAACGTCAGCAGCAAAATTCCTGCAGCCACCAGGCGAGCATTTCTATCCATGCGCAATTCAACAGAGGCGAACATCATCGCACCCAGTACGGCAGGCAGGCGTAGGTCTACGCCCCAACCACCGAGCGCCCATTCCGGCACCACGAGGGATAAGACGGCGAGCGTAATCATAAGGGCCGTCAGAGAATGATGGACACGCACTCTGCCAAATAAGACGCCGAGCAACCACGCGATCGTAAGTCCGCCGGTGAGGAAATAGGCCGGCTCGTCAAAATAGGATTGGATAGCCGCGCCGAAACGATCATCAAGTGTGTCGATGATGTTAAATTCAAGATGGCCCCCGTCCGCGCCCGTCGGTTTAAAGAACAGAAACGCGATAGCCACCGGTAGAAAGACGACGGCAATAGGCCATGCACGGGGTAGCAACGTCTTGACGCCAAAGGTCCGTTGATCTGCGATTTGCGTGAATTCAAAACATAGAATCATCAAGAGCAGAAGAGCGACCGCCACCAAGTGAAAAGCGTAGAGAGCGCAAACTGCCAAGGTGAATCCGGAAAGTTCGAGGATGCCACGCTTTTTGCGGGTTGCGATCCAGGCTGCGAAGACGAGAAAGCAGAAGCCGGTGGCGAAATAGTAGTTGAAGAACCCCCAGGTGAAATTGGCGTTGTAGGCGAAGAACGCGCCAGCCAACGGTGCAAGGCCAATTCTGCCAAATACCGCGCGATGAATAAGTGCCGGTCCGACGATCCACATCGCAACGGCTATGCTGAGAAACAGCTTGATCGCGATCTCGAGCGGAACAAGCTTGGCAAACAGAGGCACGATCAGTTCGGACGCGAGATTGGGAACAAGAACCCACCGGATATCGTAGAACGAGGCGGATGGTTCTAATTGGGCTCCGCCGGCGATTAGGTAGAAGCCAGCAAGGTGCGCCGGGTAGTCGGGCATTGCGGGCGAATGCACACTCCACAACGGGGCGATGAGTACGCCCGTCGCAAGTGCCAGTGCTATGACCGGCCAATCACGCCCCCAAGAGATTCTCATGACCGATCGTTACCGCTGCGCTCCCAACAAGGAAACACCCCACAATTCATTCGTGCTCCAATCCCGCAGGCCGCGCACAACCAATAGCTGCGAAAGGCAAAAATCAACTACGGAATTGTGCTTAAGCCCGTCCGGAAGCCGGGCGCGGTCGCTGGCAATAGCCCCACAGAAATACTGCTTAAACCAATTGGTCCGGCGGGAAAACGGCTTCAATCATCCCCATTTGCCGCAGCAATCCCGGTTCCTTCGGCTTCCTAATAATTGACGAGCTCGACCTGCACGACATCTGTACGTCCGGTGTTGAATGCTGCCGCGCAAATCCCGAGATAGTACTGCCAATTGCGCAAAAACTGCTCGTCATGGCCCATTGCGATGATCTGTTCATGCTTGGCGCGCATGCGCGAGGACCATTCGCGTAAGGTCTTCGCATAATCTTTTCCAAAAGCGAATTGGTCGATAACCTTCAGCCCCGCACGTTCCGCTTCCTCGCGGAACCGCTGCAAGGACGGCAGCATGCCGCCGGGGAACACATAATGGCGTATGAAATCGCTGCGCATACGGTAAGCCGCAAACAAATCGTCGCGAATGGTGATCGTTTGCACGACGGCGCGTCCTCCGCGCTTCAACCGATCCGCCAAGCTGCGAAAATATTGCGGCCAATATTGTTCGCCCACCGCTTCGAACATCTCGATGGACACAATCATGTCGAACATGCCGCACACGCGACGATAATCTTCGAGCATGATTTCTGCCGCGCCTTTCAACCGGTCTGTGGCAAAGCGGTATTGCGCGGGAGAGATCGTCAACCCCGTAAGATGATGTCCGTAAGCGGCGGCCCGTTCCGCGAAGCCGCCCCAACCGCAACCGATCTCCAATACGGACGATCCTTGTTTGAGAAATTTTCCCAGTATGCGTTCATATTTGTTGCCTTGCGCCGTTTCCAGGTCCTTTGCCTTGTCTTCGTATAAGGCGGACGAATAGGTCATGCTCCTGTCGAGCCATAAGGCATAAAAATCATTTCCCACGTCGTAATGCGCTTCGATGTTGCGTTTGCTTCCTTCGATAGAGTTGCGCCTAACAAATCTGTCGTAGATCATCAGCGCCATGCGGGCGAAAAAGCTCCCGCGCGAGTATTTCGAAAGCGAATCCATATTCATAAGAAAAACAGACACAAGTCTTTCAATGTCGTCTGTTTGCCAGGCGCCGTCGACATAATCTTCGCCCAAGGCAATGTCGCCGCGTGTCATGATGCGGCGTAGAATGTCCCATTCGCGAATTTCGAAGCGGGCTTGAGGGCCGGGCAGACGGCCTTTTACGCGGTGAAGCTCGCCGTTCGGCGTGACAAAATCGAGCGAGCCGACTTCCAGCCGCGATAATGCCTCAAACCATTTTGCCTCAATGATCGAGTTGGCGATTTGGCTCATCAAGACCCCCAACAAGCCTGCGACAGATGAGAGCGACGAACACGCGTCCGATGCCATCATAAACCAACTACCCCGATTAGCGGCAACCCTATCGCGCTTTTTCCGCGTCAACTTTGCGGAAGCGACTTTGTAATCATTTGATAATATTGAGAATTATTTGAAGTGTCGGCCGCGCGGCTCATGCGGCCAACCGGCTCTTGACGTCGGGGGCTGGCTGCGCTCTCCAAGCGCCCTCAAAGGAGCCTACCGATGCTTTCCGTCGTCAATCAAGAGCCCGACACTGTGACGCCGCAGACGGTTCGGGTGGAGCTTTCCGTCGTCATTCCAACCTTTAAGGAGCGCGGCAATGTTGCCGAGTTGATCAAACGGCTCGATCGGGCGCTTGCCGGCGTGGCGTGGGAAGCAATATTTGTCGACGATAATTCTCCCGATGGAACGGCGGATGCCGTGAAGGCCATTGCGCGCGAGGATCCGCGCGTCCGCTGTCTGCGGCGCGTCGGACGCCGCGGACTTGCCGGAGCTTGCATCGAAGGCATGCTGTCCTCGAGCGCAGCCTTTGTCGCGGTCATGGATGCGGATTTGCAACATGACGAGCGCGCACTGCCGGCGATGTTGGAGAAGCTTCGATCGGGAAAGTATGATCTTATCGCCGCTACACGCTATGTCGAAGGCGGTAGCGCTCAGTCTTTTAGCGATGGGCGCGGCAAGATCAGCCGTATCGCCACGCGTCTCACTCAACGCGCATTGGGAACGTCATTGAGCGATCCGATGAGCGGTTTCTTCATGATGCGGCGAGATTCTTTCGACGCTATGGTGCCACGCCTATCGCCGGTCGGCTTCAAGATTTTGCTCGATATTGCTACAGCGAGCGACAATTTACGCATTGCCGAACATCCTTACACCTTCGGAACCCGCCACGAGGGTGAAAGCAAATTCAACGTGCAAATTGGGCTTGAGTTTCTCGGCTTGCTTCTGGCCAAGCTATCGCGAGGATTTGTCGATCCGCGCTTTATATTCTTTGCTGTCGTGGGTGCCTCCGGGTTGATCGTGAATATCGCGGCCCTCAAAGCGGCCATGCTGATCTGGCCCGACAAAGCTTCTTTCACCGTCGCGCTTGGCGTTGCAACCTTCTTCGCCATGACCAGCAATTTCTTGCTCAACAATAGTTTGACGTATCGCGACCGCCGGCTGCGCGGTTGGGGAATGCTGTTGGGTTTCATCGGCTTTTGTCTGATCGGAACGATCGGGGCCGTTACCAATGTCGGTATCGCGGCTTGGCTGTTTTATCGCCAAGGTGAAGTTTGGTGGCTGGCGGGTTTAAACGGCGCCATCATGGGCGTGCTGTGGAACTACGCGATGTCCAGCATGTTCATCTGGCGTACGCGATGAAGCGTGACGCGTCCTTTCTTGTCGCGATCACCATTCTTTGTGCCTTGCGCCTGATCGCAGGCGCAGTACTGCCTCTTTCTTCGGACGAAGCCTATTATTGGTTATGGTCACGCCATTTGGCGGCCGGCTATTACGATCATCCACCCGCTATCGCCTTTCTCATTCGCGCCGGCACCGCGCTGTTCGGCGACACGTCCCTGGGTGTGCGGGCGGGGGGAATTATTCTGTCATTCGTTGCCAGTTGGTTCGTTTGGCGCACCGGCGCGATCTTGGGTCGTGACGAAAAGGTGGGTGCCAAGGCCTGTTTGCTCTTCAACCTTACTTTGATGCTGACCGTGGAATCCCTGGCAGCAACCCCAGATGCGCCCTCCATTGTGACGGCAGCAGCCTTTTGTTGGTCTTTGGCAAAAATTGCCGAGACAGGCGACGGACGCTGGTGGCTGGCGGCCGGTCTCGCCGCTGGCCTCGGGCTGCTATCCAAATACACAGCGCTTTTTTTGGGCCTTGGCGCGTTGGTATGGCTTGTTGCGTGTTTGCCGATGCGGCGCTCACTGCTCACACCTTGGCCGTATGCGGGTGGTGTTTTGGCTATCGTTCTGTTTGCCCCTAATCTTTTGTGGAATGCCGCGCATGGTTGGGAGACGTTTCTCTTTCAGTTTGGACGCATCGGTGGTGAACATGTCACCTTGCGCTTCTTGCTCGAATTCCTGGGCGCACAGGCCGTTCTTGCAACGCCTTTCATTCTTGTGCTGGGCGTAATGGGGCTCGCCGCAAGTTCTTGGCGCGACGCTCGCGCAGCGCTGATTCCGGCAATCCTATGGACTTCGATCGCGTATTTCACCTGGCATTCTTTGCATGATCGTGTGCAAGGCAATTGGCCGTGTTTTCTCTATCCATTGTTGAGCGTTGCGGCCGCACTTGCCGTAGAGCGCAAGGATTGGAGCTCTTGGCGCAGGCCTTTGGCGCGTTGGTCCGCGCGAATGGCGGTTCCGCTAGCCGCTGTCTTGTTGTTATGCGGCTACGCTCAGGCCCTTCTTGGCGTGGTGCCTATGGGGCGCAAAGACCCGCTCGCAAGATTGTTGGCGGTCGGTCTTCCGGAGGTGGTCTCCAGCGTGGAAACTTTAGACAAAGACGCGCACGCCGGTGCTCTTATCACGACCGAATATGCTTCAACCGCATGGTTTGCGTTTTATTGGCATGCACACCCGCCCATCGTGCAGATAGGCGAGGAATTTCGCTGGCCTGACGCGCCAACCCCGCAAGCCGGACTGTTTTTGCAATCGGCACTATACGTTACTGAGGTTCGCCACGACCGCCGCGATCTACTTGCCATGCACTTTTCCTCCATCAGAGAAGTCACCCGCATCGATCGACAGCGGAATGGCATTCCAATCGCCCGTTATATTGTCTACCAAATCGAAGGGTTAAAGGGCGTTCCGCCAGGCCGAATTCCCTGAGGCGAATTGCATCGCCGCCAAGCTCAAGGCATAACAAGCCCGTTCCTTTGAGCGAAAGACCCTACCCTATGGCCGAACAATTCGACGTCGTCATTATCGGCGGCGGTCCCGGCGGATACAATGCAGCCATCAGGCTTGGTCAACTTGGTCTTAAAGCGGCTTGTGTCGACAAGCGCGGGCGTTTCGGCGGCACATGTCTCAATATCGGCTGTATCCCGTCCAAGGCGCTATTGCACGCCAGTGAGCGCTTTGAAGAAGCAACGCGCGAATTTGGCAAGCTCGGCATCAAAGCACAGGTGAGCCTCGATCTGCCTGCCATGATGGGCCATAAAGACAAGGTTGTCGGCGAACTTACCAAGGGCGTCGAATTTCTCTTCAAGAAGAACAAAGTGGAAGGCGTGATCGGCGCCGCGCGAATTGCTGCTCCGGGCAAAGTCGAAGTCAGATCAGCCGACTCGACACTACGCACGCTGGAAACAAAAAACATCGTCGTTGCCAGTGGTTCAAATGTGATGCCATTGCCAGGTGTCACGATCGATGAAGAATTGATCGTGTCGTCCACCGGCGCATTGACGCTCAAAAACGTGCCAAAGAGGCTGCTTGTGGTCGGCGGCGGCTACATCGGACTCGAACTGGGCTCGGTTTGGCGCAGACTGGGCAGCGACGTTCTGGTTGTAGAGTTTCTCGATCGCATTACACCGGGTCTCGACGGCGAAATCGGCAAGCAGTTTCTACGCATTCTGCAGAAACAAGGCATGAAGTTTCAACTCTCCACCAAAGTGGTCGGCGTGGAAAAAACAAACGGTGCGCTCCGCGTGAGCCTGGAAGCGGCCGCCGGCGGCGAGCGGCAAACGGTGGAAACCGATGTCATGCTGGTCTCTATCGGCAGGCGTCCGTATACGGATGAGTTGGGCTTGGATAAGATTGGCGTAACTCTCAACTCGCGCGGGCGTATCGCGACCGACGAACATTTCAAAACGAACATCGCTGGGATTTGGGCGATTGGCGATTGTCGGGAAGGCGTGATGCTGGCCCACAAAGCGGAAGACGAGGCTGTCGCCTGCGCCGAGAATATCGCCGGCCGGGCCGGCCATGTGAACTACAACGCGATTCCTGCTGTGGTTTATACGGCTCCCGAAGTTGCTTCTGTGGGCAAGACCGAAGAGGAATTGAAGACAGCAGGCGTTACCTACAAAGTGGGCAAATTTCCCTTCAGCGCGAACGCACGCGCAAAAACCATCGCCGCAACGGATGGGTTTGTGAAAGTCTTGGCCGACGCCAAGACCGACCGTATTCTCGGGATACACATTCTCGGCGCCGAGGCGGGCAACCTCATCGCCGAAGCGGCCCTCGCCATTGAATTCGGTGCCGCGTCGGAAGACATAGCCCGCACACCGCATGCCCACCCCACGCTCGCGGAAGCCGTCCGCCAAGCGGCCATGGGCGTAGAAGGCTGGACAATGCAGATGTAGGAACGCCCTACATCCAATCCTTGCCACGTGTTTTTAGCCGTATGCGGGCGACGGTGTCCGTTGCGGCAAGGAACAGCGTCACGCCGTCTTCGCCAAAGGCGCAGTTGGGAATCGTGCGGTCGGTTGCGCTGATCACGCCCAGCAGTTTTGCCTGAGGCGTCAGCACCAGGATGCCGCCCGGACCGGCCGCGAACAGATTGCCTGCGGCGTCGACTTTCATACCATCCGGCATGCCCCGCACGCCTGGCGCGATTAGCGGTGTCGTGTCGAAAAAGGTCGATATGCCGGTGGGCAGTCCGTCCGCATCCAGGTGATAGGCCCGGATAATCGGCTGCTTCGAATCCGTGTTGGAAACGTAAAGCGTGCGCTCGTCCGGCGACAACACCACGCCATTCGGATAGAGAAACGACTTGTCAAGCAAAATGACATTGCCGTCCGCGCCATAGCGATAAACACCGCTGAACGGTAATTCCTTGACCGGCGATTTCTCGATTCCGGTGAGACCGTAGGGCGGATCGGTGAAATAGATCGCGCCGGAGCGCGCGACGCACAAATCGTTGGGGCTGTTGAAGCGCCTGCCTTCGAAACGATCGGCCAAAACTTCTCTGCGCCGCGTTGCAAGATCCAGCCGCACCAGAGCGCGGTTTCCCGAATCGCAGATCAGCAGAGCGCCTTTCGCATCGAAAGCCAGACCATTCGAACCCGGCTCGCGCAACTGTCCGTTGTCGGGTCCCGCATAACCAGACGGCTTCAAGAATATCTTCGCGCCGCGCGCCGAAGACCAGCGATACATTGTGTTCTTCGGCGGATCGCTGAATAGCAGATAGTCACCGCTGCGCGACCACACCGGACCTTCCGCCCATTGAAGCCCGCCGGCAATTTGTTCAACCATCGCATCCGGCGCAATGAGCGCGTCAAGCTCTGGGCTCAGGCGGCGCACACTTCCGAAGGGAGCTACCGGCCTCGTCGAAATACCGGAACAGGCGGCAGCTGACAGCGCTACACCGGTTCCCAGAATGGCACGGCGCGTCAACATTTCCTTATCGCGGCAACTGCGAGACATTGCGGTCATAATTGTCTCCCCTGTCCTTCAGCATTGGCGGCGTCGGGCAAGCCCGCAAGGCGTGACGCGGGATCGCCAACACACGACACGTACGAATGGCGGCGGATCGCTCCGCCAACGTATTTGTCCGCTATCCCAACTTCGACGCGACTATTTATTTGCTCGGGGGCGGTGGAGCATGGTCCCAGGCGGGGCCCATACCCGGATGCATTCTTTCCATCATGGACCCGAGGGGATGCCCGCCGAACATCGGGGCAGTCGCTGCGCACACGATCCACAGGACTGCCACGACCAATAGCAAATATCCGAGAACGTTTCCGAGCAATTTGACAAAGCCAGCCGCTTTGCTTGCGGCGAACAAAACAAAAAATGCGACGATCGCCAAAACGATCGCGTGATGGACGGCGAAAAATAGTATCGGGTGCATTGTTCCCTCCATATCTCCAGCACGAGCCTCTAACGGGCCTTGCGCAAGGCCATCCTAACGTCAAATTTGTGTCAAACATATCCCTGCGGGCGATGTCTCGGCGGAGATTTTCCGTCGCCCCGTCCGCAAGTCAGCCTATCCTATTGTTCTGAAGGGAGGCTGTTGGGCTTTGCGCGCGATATCACGACTTTCTGATAAAAACCGCCGAAAAACCCTTCGCGCTTGCAAGATACGCCTTCCGCGCCGGGTGGAAGCCAAGAGGAAATGTCCTCCCGCCAGAGATCGAGGGCAAATGGTTCCAATAACGCCAGAAAAGGCGGCCACAAATAACGCAATGGATTCCACCATTTGGGCGGCGCGTAATCCACAATCAGGACTTTGCCGCCCGGCTTTACAACCCGAAACGCTTCATTCAGTGTCCGCAGACGGTGGCTTGCCGGTTGTTCGTGCAACAGGAAGAACAACAGTACCCAATCGTAGCGCGCTTCGGGCAGCTTAAGATCCGTGGAATCCATGCATAGCAGCCGAGCTGGCGAGCGGCCTGGCAATTTCCATTTCACATTTCGCAATTGGATCGGAAGCACGTCGACAATGTCGATCCGTCCGCCTCTGGCTGCAATCCGCCGCGTCAATCGGCTGGTCAAGTCGCCATAGGCGCAAGCAATCTGCAAAACATTACCCACGGATGCATCGGAGAACTCGGCCAATGCCGCATCGCGCAGACGTTTGTAGTTGCCGAGGAGAATAAGATTGATCAACCACGGCCGATCAAAAAAACGAACGGCTTTGGGATGAATATAGGCCCACCAGTAGTGTTGGCGCAGATAATCCGGGACGCCAGCCTTATCGGGCGCGCGAATTTCCGCCGCCGGCTCGAATAGAGGACCGGCTTGCTCAATGCTGTCTAACATTCGACCCGACTTCTGAAGAAGAAAGCCCACGCCTTGCAAGATGGGTACTAAGCGCCGACCCGGCAATGCGGCGGATTCTCCGCTATATTGCGATTAGTCTGAATGGCGACATTCTGGACACATGGGTACATCAGAAGAAAACGCACACAGTGCTTGGGTCTGCGGAGTATCCCGTCTGCGACCTAAGGAAGCACGGGTCCGGCCTGCACAACATCTGCGCCGACGTGCCCTTCGAACTTGCTGAAGTTCTCGCGGAACATGGAAACCAGTTTCCGCGCCTGAGCGTCATAAGAGCCCTGATCGTCCCAAGTGTCGCGCGGATTGAGAATCCTGGCGTCAACGCCGGGAGCGGCGACCGGCACGCGGAAGCGGAAATAGGGATCAATGCGCATGGCACTTCCCGCAAGCGATCCATCGAGTGCTGCCGCCAACAGCGCCCGCGTCGTTTTGATAGGCATGCGGTGGCCCGCGCCGTATCCGCCTCCCGTCCAGCCGGTATTCACGAGCCAACAGTCGGCATCATGATGGCCAATCAGCTCGCGCAAAAGATCTCCGTATTCCGAGGGGTGGCGAGGCATGAAGGGCGCTCCGAAACAGGTCGAAAAAGTCGGCTCCGGTTCCGCGCCCAAACCTTTCTCGGTTCCGGCAACCCGCGCGGTGAAGCCCGATAGGAAATGGTACATCGCTTGCGGTGGCGTCAGCTTTGCGATAGGGGGCAAAACCCCAAAGGCATCGGCCGTCAACATGATGACGTTCTTGGGGTGTCCTGAGGCGCCCGTCTTCGACGCATTGGGGATAAACTCTATCGGGTAGGCGGCGCGTGTGTTCTCGGTGTAGAGATCGCTGTCGAGGTCGAGTAAGCGCGTTTGCGGATCCATAACGACGTTTTCAAGCACCGTGCCGAAGCGTTCCACGGCCGCATAGATTTCCGGTTCGGCTTCCGCCGAAAGCTTGATCACTTTCGCGTAACAGCCGCCTTCGAAATTAAAAATTCCGTCTTCGCCCCAACCGTGCTCATCATCGCCGATCAGTGTGCGTGTTGCCGTGGCGGAGAGTGTCGTTTTCCCGGTCCCGGAAAGTCCAAAGAATATTGCGGAATCGCCATTTGCACCGACATTCGCCGAGCAATGCATCGGCATAACGCGCCGTGACGGCAAGAGATAGTTGAGGATTGTGAAGACCGCTTTCTTTATTTCTCCCGCATAAGACGTCCCGCCAATCAGCACCAGCTTGCGGGTAAAATCGATCACAATCACCGTGCCGGTCGCGCAGCCGTGGCGCGCCGGATCGGCCTCAAAACCCGGTAGATCAACGATCGTGAACTCGGGATGAAAAGCCCGGGTGTCGGTCGGTCTGATCAAAAGGTTCTGGATAAACAGCGAATGCCATGCCAACTCCGTCACGATGCGCACAGGCAATCGGTGCGCCGGGTCAACTCCGCCGTACAAGTCCTGCACGAATAGCTCGCGCCCTTCGGCATATTCCATCATCGCTTGACTTAAGGCTGCGAAATGGTCGGGCGACATGGCCTTGTTATTGCCCCACCATACTTGGTGTGCGCTGGCCGCATCCTTGACGATATATTTGTCCGACGGCGACCGGCCTGTGTGCCGGCCTGTGAGAACCACCAATGGACCGCTTTTGGCAACGCTACCTTCGCTCCGCAAAATTGCCTGTTCGTAGAGCTCGGCGAGGGTGAGGTTCCAGGCGACACTCTTCAGATTCCGGAAACCCAGCTCTTCCAGTCCTTGTTTTGCGGGCGCGGGTCTGGGCGGATCGGCGCGATATCAGGGCCTGTCTGCTTGAGCCTGTCGACATTTGTTGGCATTTTTGATCCGTTAGGTCTAAGCCGCTTCTGGCAATTTGCTTGCACGGGTCCTGGCGCCATTATTGCTATGTTGCGTGAAGTCGATAGTGGGACCTAAAATTATCGCAAGGAACGAGACTTTGTGTCGCGCAATATTGCATGTGACGCCGGCAAGAGCAACGACACCGGTGTCACAATGAGTATTTTGGAACAAAGGATCGTGCTTCGGCTGCGATAAGCTCTAAGCCATCAGCATACGGCCCCAATTCGACGCCCGATTTGGCAGGAAAGAAACTGGGATTGGCCGTTGGCCGGGCTCGCTCGAAACACTAGAATTTGCAAGAAATAGCGGAAATCAGACGTCTGCGACTATCAAAGACGGAATCCGTTTGACGCCGCCCCAGCGCTATCCGCACCGTGATCTTTCGTGGTGATGGCGAATGTAAATCCTCTAGGCCCTGTTTACATAGTCGCCGCGGCCGTGACGACTATGTAAACAGGGCCTAGACCAGATCGAAGACACGGCATTGTCCAGCCGTTTGGTGCAAGCGGGATTAAGCCGATGGCGGCAAAAAGGCGCGGTGGTCCTCTAAGGCGCGGCGTGTAGAAGCCGGATTATGCGCTCTCCACCAGTGTCTGAGCCGGCTTGAAGTGGGCGTGGATCTTCGCAAGCTCGCTCAAGACGTTCTCTCCTTCCGCCTTGTCAATCGCGGCGGCGTCCGGGCACACCAGTCGCATTGCCCGCAAATGCACGTTAAGACCAGCGACGGAGGTAATTTTCCTTTCGACCATCGCCATGCCGAGATCGCAAAAACTTTTGACGACGGCATCAAGCAGCGGATACCCGAAGGTGCCTGACAAGACGAGCAGGCGGTCGGCATAATCCAATAGCTTCTGAATCTCGCCCGCGGAAATCTCGCCGGATTTCACGCCCGCCATAATCGTTTCGAGCGCCTCGATCTCGCCTGGAACTGCCTTTACGTATTCCGCACGCAGAGACTCGACGTTCATATCTGCATCCGTAAGGGCCTGCTCCCTGCCGATCCCCCCAGGACGGCGCAGAATTTCTCCAAGCCAATTCTTCACCCGCGTGGTGATGCACATTGTAGCTTTGCTCATGAGATCAAAACCTTTGTGGGCTTGATGAAAAAGTCAATTTGATCCTGTGACATGTTTGGCTCAATGGCTTCGCCGACCTCCGATGAGAGATCGGTCGCCCTTCTGCCAACGCCGTCGGGCGGTCCGGCATATTTGAACCTGCGACAGGGCCCGATATAGCTGCCGGTTTCAACGTAAGGGCGTTCACCTTCCGCCGCCCAGGCGATGTGATCAAATAGGGTACTGGGCGCGATCGGTTTCTTGACGACGATATTTGCACCGCAATCGCGCGCTGCGGTTACATTCGAATATTGCGTGTAACCGGTCAATAAAATCACCGGCAAAAATTTGACCTGCGGTTCTGTCAGGCGGCGTATCCAATGGATGAAATCCGGGGCAGGCATATCGGGCAGAACATATTCGCAGATTACGAGATCGAAGTGTGTACTTATAATCAGCCGCTTCGCTGATTCACCGTCCGGCGTAATCGTGTGTTTGGTGACGCCAAAGCCACGCAGAATTTGCGAAAGTATGCCGGTCGCGAATTCGTCGTCGTCGACGGTCAACACCCCAATCTGCGAGAAGTTCAGTTTAGATTCCACAGTGCCCACCGCTCGGCGCTTTGCCGAGGTTCAGAACCAATGCTCATCTTTGGATTCTTCGGGGTCCTCTTCCGCATTTTGGGCCACCCCGCTCAGCTGTGCCCGCAAACGTTCCCGCATGCTAAAGAACGGTATTTGGCCGATGAGATCGTGCAGCGCGGACATGTCGTCGGCGTCCGCGGCTATATGATTGGACAGATCTCCGATGAGCAATGCATGTGCTTGGAGACTTTGTGAGAAAACGTCAAACCTCTGAAGCAGACCGATGGCTCGATTTGTTCCGGCAATAGAAGTATCGCTCGAAAGATTTTCACCGAATCGTGCGGTGTCTTCGGCCAGATCGCGCAATTCCGCTGCTATGCCATGCAGAAGTCTGAGAGCTGCAGAGCCGTTCGTCTTACCCGATGTATCAACCATCGAAGAACTCCACGTCCGACGATTCGGGCCGTACAACAGGCGCGTGCGAAGCCCGCAATTCCTGTTCCACAAGCTGGCGAGCCGTATCTTTCACCAAAACCCGTTTTGCTAGGCCACTGCTTGGGCTGTATTGAATTTTTCGCGCGGCGTTCCCGCCGACGTCGACGCCAACAATGGTAATGCCTTCGTCCGTAAGAAACTGCTTTGCGAATGCGGCATTTCTGGATCCGACATCCGAAAGTGAAGCAACCACATTAGCGCCACCGAAGATTTTGGCTTCCAAAGCGTTTCGATCACCGCCATGTTTGAGGATGTTGTTGATCAGCAATTCCATTGCGTTGACGCCGTAACAACGCGAATCCCGATCGCTCCCCGTGCCGTCGGGAAGCAAAAAATGATTCATGCCGCCGATCCCGGACTTCGGATCACGGACGCATGTCGCGATGCACGAACCGAGAATGGTGGTCAGCACTTCGTCCGCATACGAGGTCACATAGGCATCGCCCAATGTCAGTTGGACATACCAATTCCCATCCTGCGGATTGCGAAATCGACGCGGACCTTTTGTCGTCTCACCATGTACCCGACGCGCAGTCATTACCCACTCACCCAGTTAAGGGACCAAATATTTGTTCTAGCTTCTGTTTCAAGACAGCGACGGTAAACGGTTTGGCAAGATAGTTATTGGCACCAAATTGAATGGCCCGTTTTACGAGGTCAACGTCCGCCCGGCCTGTGAGAAGCACGAAACCCGTCGATTTGGTACTGGCATCGGCGCGCACCGACCTCAGGAATTCCAAGCCATCCATGCCGGGCATGTTGAAATCGGAGAGCACGATATGGGCCGGCTGCGCCTTGAGGCTTACCAGCGCGTCTGCCGCACCGGGAAAATCGCGAATGTCGACGATGCCGATCTGCTGCAAACTCGATCGGACCAAAGACCGCATGGTGTATTGGTCATCGACAACGACAGCCTTGATTTTAGATGCGGCTGGCATGGTGCTTTTCTCCCTGCAATCTCAATTCACAAATGCGGAGAATCCCCCGACCGATTTGTTCCAACGGCAACTGCTGTTCCACGGCGTTCATCTCGAACGCGACGCGCGGCATGCCGTAGACAATCGCCGTTTCTTCGTTTTGCCCGATCGTCGCCGCGCCGGCTTTTCGCATGGCCAGCAATCCGGCGGCACCGTCGCGCCCCATACCGGTCAGAATGGCACCGATCGCATTCTGACGAACGCTGCGCGCCATAGATTCGAAGAGCACGTCGACGGACGGTCTGTGCCCTCCAACAAGAGGCGCGGAGACCAAATGGCATTTCAGCGTCCCCGATCCAACGACTTCGAGATGGGCATCGCTGCCTGGCGCCAAATAGATCTTACCGGCTGCCAATCGGTCGCCATCTTTTGCTTCCGTTACTTTCGGCCGGCAAAGGCGGTCGAGCCTTTCGGCAAAGGTGGTCGTGAAATGTGCCGGCATATGTTGGGTAATCACTGTGGGCGGACAATTCTCCGGGAAGTGCGACAGAACCTCGATCAGTGCTTCCACACCGCCGGTAGACGAGCCGATCGCAATGACGGATTGCCCGGGGTCAAAATCGCTATTCGCTTCCGCTTGCGCGGGTTCGCGATGGACATGGGGCCGCACCCTGGCATGGGCAGCTGTTTTGACCTTTTCGCACAATTCGCGCGCACATTCATCGAGATGCGCTGCGACGTTGTCTGTCGGCTTTGGGAAATAGTCGACGGCACCGGTTTCCAAAGCCGCTAACGTCGCTTCGGCGCCTTTCTTGGTGAGTGTCGAGACCATGACGATCGGCATCGGGCGCAGCCGCATGATCTTCTCGAGAAATTCGAGGCCGCTCATATTCGGCATCTCGATATCGAGCGTGCAGACGTCGGGTTTCAGTTCTTTGATCATTTGCCGCGCCGTGGCGGCATCGGGCGCGGAACCGACAACTTCGAGTTCCGGGTCGCGCGACAATATGGCCGTGAGCAACCCACGAATTGTCGCCGAATCGTCGATGATCAAAACGCGAGCTTTTTTCATGATGCCGTCCCGCTGTACCGGTAGATCGTTTGGCCAATCAGTTCGAATGGCAGGCTTGCCGTGATGATTCGCTCCGAATGGCCAATGCAAAGCGTTCCATTCGTCACAAGGCGCTGCGCAAAGCGCCGCCACACTTCGTTCTGTGTCGCTTCATCGAAATAGATCATCACATTGCGGCAGAAGATGACGTCGAAGCGGCCCGACATCGGCCAATCATGCAGCAGGTTTAATTCTTTGAATCGGACAAGAGCCCGCATCTCGGGAGCAACTTCGAAGTCGATTCGGTCTTCACGCTTGACCGGGCGAAACCATTTTGTCTTCAACGAGGCCGGTACATCGCTCATTTGGCGCGCCGGATAGATGCCAGCATCGCCGCGGCGAAGCATTTCCGGATCGATATCTGTCGCAAGGATCAACACGTCTTGATCGGCGGCGTCGGGCATAAGGTCCAGAATTGTCAGCGCGATGCTGTAGGCCTCTTCGCCGGACGAGCCGCCGGCCGACCATATGCGAAGCCGCCCGCCGCGCCGCACCGCTTCCAACGCTTTCGGCAGAACATGCGCCTTGAGATGCTCGAAATGGTGATCTTCGCGAAAAAACCGCGTGACGTTTGTCGTCATCGCCGCAATCATGGCTTGGCGCTCGTCGGCACCTTCCGAACCCTGCACCAACGCGCAGTAATCGCGAAAACTGCGTAGCCCAATCGCACGCAGCCGCTTGGCGAGGCGGGAATAAACAAGGTTTGCCTTCGTTTCGGCCAGCACAATTCCGGCTTCCGAATGGACAAGTTGGGCGATCTGTCGGAAATCCGACCAGGTGAACGCAAATTCACCGTCGGAGACAGCCAAATCGTGAGGATGTGCGCCAATGTCCACCGAGCTCACCATCAGGCCGCGTTGGCCAAGCCTTTGTCGATTGAGAAACGACGATGTCAGCTTGGTCATCCCGAGCAGACGTCACCATGCGACCGTCCAGAACGGCGATGCCCTCTACGTAATCATTCTCGCTTTCGCGCATGACGTCCGGCACGGATTGAATTTCATTGGACGTCACGGTCAGAATATCGGACACCGCGTCGACCAGAAGTCCAATCGTGCGCTCATCGGAATTGACGACGATGATGACGTGTTTGGGTGTGGTTTCGGTCAATCCCAGACCAAGTCTTGCCTTAAGATCGATCACGGGCAGAACCATGCCGCGAAGATTGATCACGCCGCGAACGTAATCGGGAACGTGCGGCAATGCGGTCGTGTCGGTCCATCCGCGGATTTCCCGGATGGCCATGATGTCCGCGGCGAATTCCTGACCGGTCGCCAGGAAGGTAATGTACTGACGGCGATCTTGAACCGCCTCTTGTCCATTGACACTCATGATTATGCTCCAATTGCCAGTTTAAGGTCATTTGCCCAGTTATTGGCCGCCTCGCGGCAGCGTGCGATGAGCCCGTCGATGTCCAGAATAAGCGCCACACGACCGTCGCCGAGAATCGTAGCGGCGGCGATACCTACGATATGGCGGAAATTCGTCTCAAAGCTTTTGATGACGACCTGGCGCTGTCCGATAATTGCGTCGACCATGAGTGCGGTCCTGCCAATGCCTTCGTTCTCGACAAGAATAACCACACCCGCGGCTGGATCGGTCTGACCGCCCTTTACGCCAAGCAACTCGCCAACGCGCACCAAGGGGACATAAGCGCCGCGCACATTGAGCAGCGTCTTGTTCACGCCAAACGGCTTTATGTCGTTTGCTTTCGGCAGCAGGCTTTCCACGATATGCGAAAGCGGCAAAACGAAGGTTTGGTCTCCAACAGACACAACCATTCCATCCAGCACCGCCAGCGTGAGCGGAAGCGTAAGGCAGAATTTGCTGCCTTTACCAACCGCCGAGCTGATGACGACGCGGCCTCCGAGATCGATGATATTGCGGCGAACCACATCCAATCCGACGCCGCGTCCGGAAATGTTCGACACCTGGCTCGCGGTAGAGAATCCGGGCAGGAAGATGAGGTTATCGATTTCCTCATCGGAGAGATTGGCGCCTGCGGAAATAAGTCCCTTCTGAACAGCCTTTTCACGAACGCGCACGCGATCGATGCCGCGGCCGTCATCGGCCACTTCGATGATAATGCGCCCGCCGCGATGTTCGGCAGACAACGTCACGGTCCCTTCCGCCGGTTTCCCCGCGGCCATTCGGTCTTCCGTCGTTTCCAAGCCATGATCGATGGCGTTGCGGATCATATGCGTTAGGGGTTCGCCCAACCGTTCGATGACGGTCTTGTCGACCTCGGTTCCTTCACCCTCGAGAACCAAACGAACCTGTTTGTTGGTTTGGGCCGCCAGCTCACGAGCCAGCCGAGGCATGCGCTGAAAAACCGACTTCACAGGTTGCGTGCGAATGGCCATCACACTCTCTTGCAGTTCTCGCAAGAGATGTTCGAGTTCGTTAAGGCCGGCTGCAACCGACGTGTTTCGTCCTTGGTTGCATTCGAAAACTCTCTGGCTAAGCATGGCCTGGGTGATGACCAACTCGCCGACGAGATTCACCAAACGGTCTACCTTATCGAGGTCGACGCGGATGGTTTGTTTTGGCATTTCTGCGGCGGGCGGTGCCGCGGCAGTTTTTTTTTCTACCGGCGCTGGATCGGTGGGGGGCGGGCCGCTATCGGCCGCCACCTCTTCGGGCACTGCAACGACGGTTTCGGCTGCAGGAACCTGCTCCGGCGCATCTTCGCGAATTTCGAGATCGCAGTCTCCCGTTACGAATTCAAAAACTTCCTCGATTTTTGACCTGTCGGGACAATCGTGCAGCGTGATATCCCACGCCAAATAGCTTTGGTCGGGCTCGATCCCTTGCAAATCGGGTAAGTTGGAAGTATCCGCGATCACCTCGATCGGGCCGAGGGATTTCAGTTCTCGGATAAACAGAAATGGTTCATTCGCGTTTGCATACAATTCGGCATGCGGCGCGAAATGGATTTTCCACTCTCCGGATGGCGGTGTCGGCTCCGGCACGGATTCGATATCGAGAATAACCGGTGTGAAATCCAATGCTGCCAATTCGGCTTCGGCAGCTTCTTCGTCCTCGGCCGAAACACCGGAAATGTTGTCCAATTCTTCTTTGACGTCGGCATCTTGCACCGCGCCGGATCCATCCCGCGCTGCGCCGACATGATCGGAGAGCTTGTCGCCGGCGCGCAGCAGCACTTTAACGACGTCACCCTCGGCCGCCAGCTCGCCCGAGCGCACCCGGTCGAGTACTGTTTCAAAGACATGGGCAAATCCGACCAAAGCCTCGAAGCCGAACGCTCCACCGCCACCCTTGATGGAGTGCACGGCGCGGAATACGGCATTGATCAATTCGTCATCAGCCTCGCCATTCTCCATGGCGATGAGACCTTCTTCCATTGCGAGAAGAAGTTCGTCGCACTCTTGGAAATAGGTCTGTTTGATGGCTTCCATCGGATCCATGTTGTTCATCCTATGGAGAGACGCGGCGGATAGCGGCGAGAAGCTTGTCCGGATTGAAGGGCTTTACGATCCAGCCGGTCGCTCCGGCGTCGCGTGCGCGCATTTTTTTTGCGGGTTCGCTTTCCGTCGTGAGAACGAGGATTGGCGTTGTGCGATGTTCGGAGCGGCGACGGACATGTTCGATAAAGCCGTAGCCGTCCATGCGCGGCATATTGATGTCTGTGATGATGACATCCACGAGCCCGGCATCCTGCAACACTTCCACACCGTGAACGCCGTCATCGGCTTGAATCACCGTATGACCCGCATCGCAGAGAGCGAGTCTCAGCATGTCACGCATTGTCCGTAAATCGTCGACTGTGAGAATTGTTTTGCCCATTGTCATGCCCCAACCAGCCTCAGAGCATCCGCCAGCCCTAGCGTAGATACGGTTTCGAGGAATTCCGCAGACGCATTTTCGATCTGCAAGCCCGGGCCGCCGGCCTTTGCGAATGCATTTGCCCCAGCCAACAACACTTGTAGAGCGGGCGAACCGATGCGTTTGACGGCGGAGCCGTCGATCGTCAATCCTTGACCGCTCGCCAAACCCTGCTCGAGTTGCGTTTTCAATACGCTCGCATGCAGAAGATCTACGACGGCAGGTAGCGATACGCTGTTGTCCAATTCACTGACGTTCTCGGCCATCTGAACGGTTCCCAACTTCTTGTAGCGCTTAAAATTCGGACCACTCTTCCGATTTCGATACTATCTTTTCAGCCACCGCTGTTGCGGCCCGTCCGCGCGAACCCATCGATCGTATGGCGGGCCGGTTCGAATGCGATTGAGATTTTACAGGTTCGGGATGAACAACTGGTTCATCCTGCGATGCCTTCCTCTGATGTCCACCGACTTGGAAGAATCCGACTAGGTTCAACAAAACTTTCGTTTCACCAGCCAAGTTTCGTGCGGCCGCCGTGGATTGTTCGACCATGGCGGCATTTTGCTGCGTCACTTGGTCCATCTGATTGATGGCGATGTTAACTTCTTCGATACCGGTGGATTGCTGCTGAGCTGCTTGTGCCATTTCCGTTACAAGCGAATTTATTTGAGAGACCTCATCGACGATTCGTTTCAAGGCGGTACCGGAGTCGCCCACCAGTTTGACGCCGGTGCTGACATGTTCGCTAGATGCCTTGATGAGCGTTTTGATTTCTTTCGCGGCTTGACTTGAACGCTGGGCCAAGGCGCGTACTTCGCTGGCGACAACTGCAAACCCACGTCCTGCATCGCCAGCACGAGCCGCTTCAACGCCCGCATTGAGCGCCAGAAGATTGGTCTGGAACGCGATTTCGTCGATCACGCCGATGATATCGGTAATCTGCTTGGACGATTGCTCGATTTGGCTCATAGCGGAGATCGTGGTTTCGACGACATGACCGCTGTCTTCGGCCGCGGTTTTCGCGGTCGCGACGATGGCGCTCGCCGCCTTGGCATTCTCAGCCGTCTTTTTGACCGTTGCCGTGATCTGCTCCACGGCGGCCGCCGTCTGCTCAAGACTGGCGGCTTGGTGTTCGGTGCGCTGCGATAGATCATCGGTTGCCGCCGAAATCTCGGCAGCGCCGGTCGAAATCGTGTCCGCGCTCTGCATGACCGATTTCATCGTCTCCTGGATTTTCGGAAGGGCGTTGTTGTAATCGCCTTTGAGTCCCGCGAAGGCTCCCGACAGCTCCATAGAGATGCGATGCGTCAAATCTCCGCCGGCCAAGGCGCTGAGGCCGACGCCGACGCTGGAGACGATTAGTTCCGCCTGCGCCGCCTTTTCCTGCTCCAGCGCGTCTTGATAGGCGAAAATCGCCAAATCCATATCGAGCATGACCGCTTTGTTGATAGCCTCGATGACCGCCGCAAGTTTGAAAGGGCGCCAGAAGTAGTGACGGATCGCGATACGGATGAGACGGCTCAGGACGAATTGATACCCGGCGATGTACCAACGCGGTTCCATCCCGATTTTTTTGTGCGCCAAGCCGACCCGATAGACGCCTTCCACATAAACCTGATCGAATTTGCCGGAGAAGAGGCGTTCCCAATGCGCGCTTTGCGCCTGTTTCAAGCGAGCCGATTGGTCGCCGACTAGAGCGGCCAATCGCGGCTCCTTGCCGACGTGATTGTAGAACGCGTTGAGCAATCCCGGCAGGTTCGACCGAACGACCCGCCAGAAACTCCGCAGCCGTTTGCTCGTGTCGGGCGTTACGCCAGCATAGCGCAACCTTGCTGGGATATCGAAGTCTGGGGAGGTTGGCTGGGACATGATGGCTCTCGATTGCGGTTAATAGGTGTGCGCGGCTTGAAGCCAATGGTCGCTTATCTCGTTGCCTTTGTCGTCCAGCTGCGAAAGCCGCAAAACCGAAAACAATCCAAGAGCGATGGTCGAGACCAGGACGATGGAAAAAGCGCTGACGACTTTCGTGCTAACGGGAAGGTCGCTGTATTTCGCGGCAATGGACATAGCATCCCCGAAGTCGTTGAGGGCGCGCGCGGCAATGCGCTTCTTGCGCCAGATCTCGCGGAGCTTTGCACCGATGGAATTTAAAATCGGTGTAGAAAGCTCATCTGTCGTCGAGAACGATGTTAATAATGCGAATTAGACGCAACTCAATGAATTGATTGTAACGCGTAAGCCGAGGTTGCAAAAATCGCTTCGAAAACGAAAGAAGATGCGTACAAAGAGCGAATTGAGCGGCGGTGTGCCGCGCGTTTTCCATCTGTCGTTGTGTCAAATTGTTTGGCGAATAATGTTGTGCGGCAAAACGCCACTCTGTAGTTGATACTAATTAGCGCGCTAAAGCGCTGTCGCACCTCGCAAATGATGCACGCAACTCACGCTGAGACGAATCCACGCGGCGACAAGTGCGAGGTTCGATCAACTCCCGTTAACCAAGTCGCACCTAAGGTCGCGCACGCAACAGTGGCGATGTTTCGCGCCCAGTCTCCTCGGATCAGCAAAAAAGACGCTGCAACTCCGAGCGGCTCACCACATGGGAGGAATAATCGTGAAATCCAAGGCACCGTCGGGGGATATCATGAGCTCTGCTTCCAAGATATTGGCAGCTGCGCTATTGGCCGGCTCGTTTGTTTGTGTTGTCCGGACATGCTTACGCCGAAGAATTGTGGGATCCGCATCTGCGCGGCGTAGACGAAGGACTGGCAGCTGGCGCGCTTCCGCCGCCGGGCGTCTATGGCGTTCTCAACAATTACTGGGCCAGCTACGACCAATTCAACACCCATGGAGATAAGACCGGCGTCAAACTTGATGCTTTGGTCGAAGTCCCCATCGTTCTGTGGTCGACCGGCCTTCAAGTCTTCGGAGCCGATTACGCCGTCGCCTTGGCCCAACCGTTCGATTACACCAATGTCCGCCTTCCCAACACCGCAGCGCTCAGCAACAGCGCGCATTGGGGAACCTATAATACGGTGATCGTACCTGCTCAGTTGGCGTGGACCTTGCCGGACAATTTCCATGTGAAAGCGGGCCTGACAATTTATGTCGACGACGCCAGTTCTTCGCCGGCAAGCCCCCCCTCGGGAGGCGGTGTCGGTGCGGGCAACGGTTTCTGGACATTGCAGCCGGACCTCGGCGTAAGCTGGCTGTCCGATGGTTGGAATGTCAGCGTCGGAATGCAATACGACTACAATTTCGAGGACAGCAAGATCCATCGCACCTCGGGCCAGGAGATCGCCGTCGATTACACTGTGACGAAAACGATCGACAAATGGACCTTCGGTCTCGGCGCCCATCAAGAAAACCAGCTTAATGCGGACAGCGGTCCCGGCGCCGTTTCTGCCGGATGTCCCGCCAGCGGCGGATGCATGGCGGAGAACTACGGGATTGGCCCCTTGGTCGGCTATCAGTTCGGCGGCGTCAATATCCTCGCCGAATACAATCAGAATATACACACGCGGAACGACGTTGCGGGAACGATTTTCAATATCCGCCTCGTCGCGCCGTTGCAATAAGTCCGAAGCCCGCGGCGTACGGACCGGCGATCTCCAACGGTACAAGTCTGTGTCGAAGATGCGTACCAGGAGCAAGTTCGAAGTCCGTGCGCGCGCGCTTTCATTTGTCGCTCTGTCAAAACGCTTGACAGAAACCCTTGTTCGGAAAAACGCACCCAATAGTCGGCACGACTTGGCGCGTTAATGCGTTGTCGCATCTCGCGAACGATGCGCGCGACTCACGCTGTGACGATTCTACGCAACGAGGAGTTCGGCGTATGGTCAATTCGCCTTAACCAAGTCGCGCCTAAATTCGTGCCCGCAACAGTGGCAATGATCTCCGCCAAATCTCTACCGATCGGCAATTTGCCGCCGCGAGCCCAGGTGGATCACCACAGGGGAGAAACGATCGTGAAGTCCATAACCAAAATCGTGATTACCACCTTGCTGGTCGGTTCATCGACGTGGTGTTTCGGCGGCACAAGCCGGAACGAGTGGACCAAACAGCACGGACGCCAAAATTCAAGCACTTGAAGCTGAGATTCAAAATCTCTCCAACCAAGTACAAGACTTGAAACGCAGCACAATAGACCAAAAAGACCAATATGCCGAAGTTCAGAAGCGGCAAGCAGAAATTCAAAGGCGCCAAACATCCGCAGTGAAAGTGTCCATCGACAACGGCCGTCCGACGATTTCCTCGGCAGACGGAAACTTCACCGCCTCGATCCGAGCGCTGGCGCAGCTCGATTGGGGCTATTACAGCCAGAGCGCCGCGGCAACGGCGCTGCCAACCGCCTACGGCCCCGATCTGTCGAGCGGCGCCAATTTCCGCCGCGTCTATCTCGGCATCCAAGGAAAGCTGTTCGGCGACCTGGTCGTATAATTTCAACTACGATTTCGGCGGCAGCGGCGGCACGGAAACGCCGGGCCATATTCAATCGGTCTATCTCGAATATGACGGATTGGCGCCATTGGCATTTCGTGTCGGCGCCTTCCCGCCCCCGGCCAATATCGAAGACGGCACCAGCGCGGGCGACACGATCTTCCTGGAGCGCAATGCGCCGTCCGATCTGCAGCGCAACATTGCCGGCGGCGACGGACGCGATGCGGTGACGATCCTTTACACCGGCGATACCGTGTTCGGCGCGGCCTCCTTCACCGGCAACAAGATTCAAGACGGCGCCAAAGCGCTGGCCGCCGCCGGCGCGACGGCAGCACCGAATTACGACGAGCAGCTCGCGGTGCTCGGCCGGCTTTCCTATCTTCCGATTTCGACCGCCGACGCCCATTGGCTGGTCGGCGTGAACGGGACATATGTGATCAAACCGCCCGATCTTGGTGCCCAACGGCACGGCCACTTTGGCGACGACGCCGGGCGCGGCCGCCAAGAATACCTTCACGCTATCCGACCCTCCGGAACTGACGGTCGACTCCAACGGAACATTGCTGGCGACGACCGGCGCGCTGCCCGTAACCATGTGTCGCAATGGGGCGCCGAAACGGCCGGCAATTTCCACAATTTCTATGGCCAGGCCGGCTATTACGGTTTCGAGCTCGACCGCGCGCCGGTCGCGTACAAGACCTTCACCAGCGCAACCACTTCCGGCACGACCATTGTCCAGCCGAGCAACAACAATTTCACCGCCTGGTACGTGCAGGGCAGCTGGATTCTGACCGGCGAAAGCAAAGGCTACAACCCTGCGACCGGCGCTTTCACCCCGCCCAAACCGGCCAAGCCGTTCTCGTTCAATGGCGATGGCTGGGGAGCTTTGGAGCTGGCGGCGCGTTATAGCGACTTGAATCTAAACAGTCATGCCAATGACGGTTCCAATGTCGTCACCGACTGGACTGGCGCAAGCACCAAGACGTATACTTACTACAATACGGTGCGTGGCGGCGATCAGAGGATCGCGACGGTCGGATTGAACTGGTACCCGAACAATTCGGTTCGCTTCTGCTCGATTATCAGTTGATCGACGTCACCCGCCTGCAAACGCCGGCGGCGGTGACGACCACCGGGACGCCGGCATTGCCGCCCTCAATGGCGGGCAGAACCTTCAGACCATCGCACTGCGGGCACAGATCTCGTTCTAAGCAGAGCGTTCCAAGTTTTAATATCGGCCGGTGGTGGCGATTGCCGCGACCGGCCGAACCTTTTCTCACGGCTCCCAAAAGGGGGTGAGCCATTGCGAGGCGGCGAACGTGGCTTGCCAAGTCGTAGCCGCGCTGTTCTCTCTTGTCGCTGCACAACTACGCAGGGCAGTCTTCGCACCTTCACTGGCTCGCCAGGCGTAGCCCGCGCAGCGGGCGAAGACTGGTGGGCCCGGAGGGAACCCCGCAACCCCCGACCAGACCGTTATGAGCGGTCAGCTCTAACCACCTGAGCTACAGGCCCTAATACCCTCTATAATGGACCTGCGATATCAGGAATTGAGGGGGCTGTGCCCAAGGTCCACCTTGCCCCAGTTTCGCCGTTCCGCCGAGTCGACACTGTGTCGGGGGCCCGGTCTTCGCGTCGATACGCTGCCGCTATCGCCCGTGCTTCGACCCCGGTAAACAACAGGGAAAGGATCTGTCATGGATATTCGCCGTTTTGTATTTTGCAGCTCTTTCGCGCTCGCTTTGGCCGCCCCGGCGGTCGCCGCCGATCAAGCCGCACCGCGCACCTTGTCCGTTTCGGGCATTGGGGAAGTGAAGTCCGCGCCCGACGAATTCGAATTTTGTCGGCTGGGGTT
>CAWGHR010000016.1:0-16561 GCA_963822275.1 uncultured Alphaproteobacteria bacterium | reverse complement strand
ATGGAAAAAGCGAGAGGCTTTTTA
This sequence comes from uncultured Alphaproteobacteria bacterium, assembly GCA_963822275.1. GTDB lineage: Bacteria > Pseudomonadota > Alphaproteobacteria > Micropepsales > Micropepsaceae > Rhizomicrobium. The sequence goes on along the minus strand of CAWGHR010000016.1, from coordinate 16,537 downwards.
TTTTCTAGGCCATATGGCGCATTTCAATATGGCTGTGCTTTACGGGGTTTTAGGCGCGGTTGGGTCGATGGCGGTCTGTGGCGCGACCTCGGCATTATTGGGGATTCCTCAACTCAATATGCAAGATGTTGCTTCCGTCGGTGGCGTCCTCGGTGCTGTGATTGGCATGAGACATGGGTTTCGGCGTGGGGGTACCGGTCGTTATGGTCGAACAACGCCCCCCCGATAGTGCGGATTTCAAAGTGGTAGCGAGTTCTGCCGCATGCGCGCCGCAGCGGGCGGCACAAATCATTCAGTGTAATGGCAGAGGGTGTGACAATGAAAGGAAAGCTGAGTTTAACTGAGCGATTAGGTGTTGCGACGATCCTCGGCATCGGTAGCGGTGTATTGGGCGCGGTTGGGGCGTTTTTTGTCGATGCTATGGTGGATGGTTATCTGGGGCTGTCGGATAACCCCACAGCAGCCAATGAATTTATTACGATGTGGATTATTACGAGTGCTTTCGTTCTCTGTGCTGTAATCGGCGCGAGATACGGGTTCCGGCGCGGTTTCGAGGCGTAACTTCGCGTCACTGGCAAATGATTTCCGCGTAATCGCGCTTGGCTTGCTCCATCGAATTACGCAAACCGAGCGCGTCGCCATCGTCTTCCGGGTCCGGAAGCCATGGGCACACCGTGCGGCCTCGCGAGAACAATACGGCTTGGCCAGTCCCCATGTTCCCCGGACCCTGCGGCCAATAGATGGGTCCCGGCATGTACTGCGCAGCTTCGCTCGTGCCGGACGATTGCGATTGATGTCCGCCGACGCTTGTGGAGGCGGAAGTGCTGCCGGTCTTAAGCCAGTAGAGCCGTTGCCCGGACAGGCTTCGAGAGATAGTCGCGCGTCGTCACATCTTGTGGCGCGAAGGATTGCAGGACACCGGCATTGCCGATGAAACTTTCCCAGCGCTCTTTGTAGAGCGCGCGGGCTTGCGCCAAATCCTGAAACACGGGCCACAGCTTGAGGCCATAGCCGCGCATGAGCGCCATGTTGTTCTCGATAACGGGCATCTGCCCGAGTTGCGCGAATTCATCGAGCATGAAGAGCACGGGCACCTTCGCATTCTCGACGCTGCGCAATAGAGGCAGCAGGATCGAGGTCAGCATGAGGCGTAGCCAGGTCGAATGCGTGCTGAGATAGCGCGGCGGCAGGACTAGATACACGGTCGTCGGGCGTTGCTTGAGGTTTGCAAAATCGAACGCGCCTCGCGCGAGGTCCGCCTTGATCGGGCGGCTATCGAGCCAGCGGGTCTGCGTCAGTGCCGTCGAGATGATGCTGTTCAGTTCCCGGTTCTCTCCGGTGATGTCGGCAAAGCGTCCGGCCTTGACCGCGAGTTCGGCGTTACCGCCGTCGGCTATCTCGCGCATGGTCGAGCGGAATTCTTCGGCACGCTGGCCGAGCAGCATGCGCACGTCGGCAAACGAACGGGAGTTAAGACCACTGAGACGCACCGTCATGATAAGTGCCGCAATCAGGTCTTGCGCCGATTGGCTCCAGTGCGGCTCTTGCCCTTCGATGCGAATGATCGCTTCGGCCAGCGCCGTCGCTTCGTCGGCGAAATCGTCGCTTTGCGGATCGAGCGCTTCGACCGGATTGAATCCGTTAGAAGCGAGATAGGGATACTTTTCGATCAGGCGCGGGTAGTTCTTGGCGATAACGGAAAAGGGATCGATCACGACGACTTTGTGATCCGGCTTGCCAGCGCGATACGCCGCCGTCAGCGCGGCCAACTCGCCCTTGATATCGATGACGACGATGGACCAATCCTTGAGTCTGAAGAGGTTCGGGACCAGCAAGCGCCGCGTCTTACCGGAGCCGTTGGGACCTACGGTAACCACATGCCGGTCGCCGGAATTGGTTGGGTCGGCGGGGTTGGGGTAGAGGTTCAGCTTGTCGCGAACCGAGTCCCAACGCTCTTCGAGGATCGAGCGATCCGGCCCGGCTTTCACCGGCTCGACGCCGAAGCCGAAATAGATTCCGCCATTCTTCGACCACAAGCTTTCCGGCATGGGCCGATGCTCCTTCAGGATCAAAACGCGCCATTGCTTCGTTCACGACACAGTATTTCCTTTTGTGATTTTTCGCGCGCCTCAATTCTACCCATCGCGGGCGCGCGCTGGGCGCGCGGCCTTCGCGCCTGCGGCGCGGCCCCCTGCCCGCTTTGCGCTGCGCGCGGCCATCATTCGGATAGAGAGATAATAGGTTTTTGAGTCTTGGCTTTGGTCGTGTTGAGGTTCGTAAGGTTGGGGGGAGTGACGTAGAGGAGGGGGTGAAGGGCGAGAATGTTTGAGGGGTGTGAATTGGGTGGGATTGATGGAGGGGTGGTGAGAGGGCGATGCCGATCAAGCCGGTGGTCCGATGCGAGGCGATTGCAGAAGGATTTTATTTTCGGCGCGAGCGTCGTTCTCAGAATATTTTACAAACCCGCAGTGTGTTTTTTTGCGACTTGTACAAATTCCAGTGTAGCTGCAATGCACGACTATGGTGCGCCGCATCGTCTTTCTTCGATCTGGAAATAATCGGTCCGTGATAAAATGTCTGAATTCCGCGCGTTGGCCGGAATGAGGAAGTCGCTGCCTGCTTCCTATTTTGCGATTGGCGATTTTGACGTTGCGGGAATTTAGATGAAGATATTGAAGAAACCGAAGATAAGGCTGAGGGCAAGCCATGCGCGGTAATACGCGGCGCTGGTTCGGCAGAGCCGGAACCGCTGGCGTCCCGCGCGGCTTGGCAGGGGCCCTCCGGCCCCGTGCACCCCGGCCAAGAGGAGCCTTGCTCCCCTATGGAACCCCAGCTCGCCGCGCCGTAACTGCCGAGCAGTTTCGGCGGGCTGGTCGTGCCGTCACTTCCGTTAACCGGAATCGGCAATCGACCGTAGAGCGAAGGGTACGCCCCTTCGGCATCCGCGCTCAAGGAGCCTTGTTCCCCGAGACCCCAGCCTGTCCACCCGTGACGGTGAAACGGCGCGGGCGGACGCGCAAGGGGAAGGTCTTCCCCTTTTCGCCGTATCCCCTATGGCGGCGCGTGCGGCGGGCGTCACGCCGAAACCGGTACGGGAGAAAACTGACGCCATGAGCCGTGGCACCGAAAAACGCGTCCGCGACTACATCCTTCCCGTCCGCCTCAGTCAGGACGAACGGGCCGCAATCGACGCCGCCGCCGAACGCGCAGGTCTGACGGTCGGAAGCTATGCGCGCCAAGTTTTGCTTGGCGCACCCGCGCCGCGCCAAGTGCGGCGTCCTCCAGTCGAACGCCGTGAGCTGGTCCGGTTGCTCGGCGAACTCGGCAAGATCGGCGGCAACCTCAACCAGCTCGCCAAATCCGTTCATTCCGGCATCGTCGTCTATACCGGCGAGATCGATACCGTCATTGCCAGCTTGCTAGAGGTTCGCAATGCGATCCTTGCGGCGCTGGGACGTGCGCCATGATCATCAAAGGCAAATCGCGCTCCGGTCCGGCGGCGCTTGCCGCCCATCTCGGCAATGCCGAGAAGAACGAACGCGTCTCGTTGATCGAGACGCGCGGGACCGTGGCGCAGAATTTGCGCGGCGCGCTGGTCGAGATGGACGCTTATGGGGCTGGCACGCGCTGTCAGAAATCGCTCTACCATGCCGCCATCAGCCCGGAGCCGCCGCACTTGCTGACGCCCGAGCAGCGCACCGAGGCCATCGATGCGCTGGAGAAGAACCTCGGGCTCGACGGTCACGCCCGCGTGGTCGTGATGCACGAGAAGCACGGACGCCAGCATATTCATGTCGTGTGGTCGCGGATCGATCTCGACAAGATGCGCTCCGTCAGCGACAGCCACAATTACCGCAAGCACGAGGAAGTCTCGCGCGATCTTGAACGGCGCTTCGGCCATGACCGCGTGCAGGGCGCGCATCACGAACGCGATGGCGTCAAACGCCCTGGCCGCACACCTTCACGCGCCGAACTCCGGCAGGAGGAGCGCACCGGCATCAAAGGTAAAGACGTGAGTGCGGAAGTGACCGAAGCATTCAAGGCCAGCGACAGAGCAGAAGCATTCGAGGCGGCGCTTGCCGAACGAGGTTACATGCTCGCCAAAGGCGACCGGCGCGACTTCGTGATCGTGGATCGCGCAGGCGGGATCCACTCGCTCGCGCGCCGGATCGACGGCATGAAGGCTGCAGAGCTGCGCGAGTTCATGGGCGGACTTGATCCGCAGACCATACCGAGCATCGAACAGGCAAAGGAAGTTATTGAAGAGAGAAAGCGCCAAGCCGAGGCGGAGCATGATGCCTCGCTCGAAAAGGCATACGGACGCGGCGACAACTATGTGAGTCAGACGCAGGCCGCGTTGAAAGATCACGCACATCGGCAGCGGACCATAGACGAAAATGCCAACCGCGATACTCTCTGGGACCGGATCGAGCGCGGGGAGGATAAGACGCGAGCAGCAAATCCACAACGCCGCCGAGAGTACAAACGTCCCATCCGAAGGCGACGAAGACGTTGCGCGGAGGCGGCATGAAGACGATCTTCAACGTGCCGCACAGCAATCATCCGAGCACCCCGCATCCAGTGAATACTACAAGCAACAGGAAGCGGCGGACGCGCCATTCAGCAACGTCGAAATCACCGAGCGCCTTCAGCGGCTACGCGACCGCTATGCAGGACTGTCGGATGGTAAGACCGGCACGGATCATAACCACGATGCGGGCCCCGACCGGCAAATGGAGGCTCCGGGTGGAGGCCACACTCGGAGCCGCTGAAGGCAGCGCTCGGCCAATGCGCTTGGTTGGTACATCAAATTCTGGATACGTTTTGCGTATGCCTTCGCAGAGTGCTGCATCAATTATCATTCAAAGAGACGATGCAGGAGATTACTCGGCGGCGTGTCGCTTATGGTGAAACGGTATCGCGCTCATGGAAATCTGCCGCCACGTCTGCAACGACGGTGGTGCTCCGATTAATCAAGCCGTTTCCCGCGCATAAGGACGAGACGAAGAGCCTGAAATTCATTCAACCTCATCGGCCATCCGGCATGTGCGAAGCGCAGCGCATTGATTTCATGGCGGCATGCGAGGGCAAGATCACTTGGTGGCAGTACTTCGCGAAATGGGGCCGACAGGGCTTATCATTGTAAAGCAAACGCGTAATTTGACGTGAAGCTTGCGCGGGCCAGCGCCATCAACGACAGAGCGGAGTGAGTGGAATTTGGCAATAAGCCTTAAATTTTTCCTATCATATTGAAAATTCGATGTTTTATTTTGTTCTGGTGGCGGGGTGATCGATAGAGTGGTTGTCTATCGATCATAAATATGGTAGATGATGATCGATAGAAAGGTCAGCTATCGATCATGACATGGACTTGGCAGCGGCCAGAGTGGCCGAATTTCTCGTGGAATCCCGACCTGTTGAGAAGGGCAGAAGAGCATTTCCTCATGGGCGGAGGAGTGTTCGTCGGCACCCTTAATCATCTCGACCCGAACGACAAAGATCAACTCACCGTCGAAACCCTCAGCATCGAGGCGATGACCACCTCCGAGATCGAGGGCGAAATCCTCGACCGTGCGAGCGTGCAGTCCTCTATCCAGCGTCAGCTTGGTCTCGCTACCGATAAGAAGCGCGTAAAACCCGCCGAGCAGGGCATCGCCGAAATGGGCGTCGATCTCTACCGGTCGTTCGACAAACCACTTTCCGACGACAAATTGTTCGAATGGCATCGTATGCTCATGAACGGACGTCACGACATCGGGAACATCGGCGGCTACCGTACGCTCAATGAACCCATGCAGGTCGTCTCGGGTGCCATTTACAGACCCAAAGGTGCATTTCGAGGCACCGCCGTCGGCCAGAGTGCCGAGCGAGATGAAGAAGTTCATAAAGTGGTTCAACCAGACAGCGCCTGATGGCAAGTCGCCACTTCCTGCGTTGACGCGCGCCGGTATCGCACATTTCTACTTCGAGTGCATCCATCCCTTCGAGGACGGCAATGGTCGCATCGGGCGCGCCATCGCAGAGAAGGCACTGGCACAGGCTCTCGGCCATCCGCCGCTCACTGCGTTGGCGATGACCATTCTTGCCAAGCACAAGGCGTATTACGATGCACTTGAGCGCAATAACACCGAAATCGATTTGACTGACTGGTTGCGGTGGTTCGCGGGGGCAGCAATAGAAGCCCAACGGCGAACGACGACCTTGATCGAATTTCTCCTCGACAAGACACGCCTCTTGGATCATCTCAAGGGCAAATTGAACGAACGGCAAGAGAAGGCCTTGCTCCGCGTGTTGCGCGAAGGACCGGACGGCTTCAAGGGTGGATTGAGCGCTGGCAACTACGTCACCATCACCGGCACATCACCACCGACCGCAACACGCGACCTTGCTGATATGGTCGCCAAAGGGGCGCTGATCCGCAGCGGCGAGAAGCGCCACGCGCGTTATTTTGCCAACATAGAGCTTCGTCCAGTCACGCCGGTTCTAATCGACCAGCATGGGAGAATTGTGGATGCGTAATCAAACCGCTACTTACAAGCCATTTCCTTCGAGAGCGAACAAAGCGCGATTGTACGGTTTAAGGACTAAGAGGAAATCCGATGGGACGCTCACCTAGCGCCAGAAGGCTAGTCCAGACCACGAACGCCCGACGGGCGGCGGCGAAAGCCGAAGTGGTATGAAAATCCGTAGGGCCGAAAGGCCTGTGCCGGTTCAAGTCCGGCCGCCCGCACCAGTTGCTCCTATCGAATCCCTCAATCTGTCTACTTGGTAACATATTGAAGACCATGAGCTATTATCTTAGTAAAGCTGGCTTTCCTTAGCCCATTTGCTAGTAAAGGAAATCGAATTTTTCTTTACTAACGCTTTCCGATGGCTTAGCCAGTAAGGATGCTCCCCAGCCCATCCAACAACCCACGGCTTGGCCGTCATATCGAAACCGCCTTCGGTGAAGAACAGGTTCGCGCCTTTGTTCCGCCGCCGCTCCCGCCGGACCCGCCCGTCGCGCTGGACGGCTTGTTGAACAAACTCGGAGCAGCGGACCGCGCTCTTGGCCGGCTTGACGGTATCAACACACTTCTGCCGGATAAAGCGCTCTTCCTTTACATGTATGTCCGCAAGGAAGCGGTGTTGTCCTCCCAGATCGAAGGCACTCAATCAACGCTTTCCGACCTATTGCGTTTCGAGAGCGATGCGTTGGCGGGCGAGCCTATTGACGACATCCGCGAGGTCTCGAATTACGTCGATGCCATGATGTATGGCCTCGAACGGCTAAACAAGTTGCCGCTTTCCCTGCGCCTGATGAGAGAGATGCACGCAAAGCTGCTTAAGGGCGGGCGGGGACATTCGAAGAACCCCGGCGAGTTTCGGACATCACAGAATTGGATTGGCGGAACACGTCCCGGCAACGCCAACTATGTACCGCCGCCCGTCAACGAATTGATGCCGTGTCTCGACGCACTCGAAAAGTTCATCCACGCCGAGACGCCAAACATCCCACCCCTCGTCAAAGCCGCGCTTCTTCACGTGCAGTTCGAAAGCATCCATCCATTTCTCGATGGCAACGGCCGCTTAGGCCGTCTTCTTATTACGCTCTATCTCTGTACTCAGAAGGTGCTTCAGGAACCGTTGTTGTATTTAAGCTTGTACTTCAAAGTTCACCGGGCCGACTATTATCGGCTGCTCCAGGACGTACGCGAACGCGGCGCGTGGGAGGCATGGCTCGAATTTTTCCTTGATGGCGTTACCGAGACAGCAAATCAGGCGTTCAACAGCGCGACCCGTATCGTCAGCTTGTTTAAGGCCGATCGCGAACGGATTGCGACAACATCAAATCGCCCCAATACGGTGCTACGTTTGCATGAACTCATGCAGATAAGCCCGTTTGTAACGACGGCGAAGGCGGTTGAGCGGACGCGACTGACAAAACCGACTATCAACGCGGCCATTGAAGCGCTCAGAAAACTCAAAATCGTCGAGGAAATCAGCGGACGGCAACGTAACCGCGTTTATGCCTACGGCTCATACCTAAAAATTCTGGGCGACGAGGCATAAGCCGAGTTGCAGCCTTGCCGTTATAGCGTGAATTCGAGAGATCGCTGGGCGAAGCGTAAGCGCAGTATCGATCATTCGATCGTGTAGCCAAGTGAGCGATATCCTGCACGTCGTTTTGCTGCCATTCGGGCAAGAACAGGAACGCCCGCATCGACGTAATCCACGACGAGAACGTCACTCTTGTCGTCGTGCAACCGGTGTAGCCGCCCAACGTACTGCGCCAGCGTTCCTTTCCAGGAAATGGGCATCGTCAGGAACAACGTGTCGAGACGGGCATCGTCGAAACCTTCGCCAATGTAACGACCGGTCGCCAATATCAGGCGCTCTTCGTTGTCGGACACGCCTAGCGCCGCTTCAGCGCGTTTTCGCTCAGCCGCTGACATACCGCCCCGCAACACGGCAAGGTTCTTCACGAAAGAGGAAAATCTCTTTTCGAGATAGTCGAGGTGGTCCTTCCGCTCTGTCAGAACAATGGGGGAGCGTTTGGCTTCCAACGCTACGAGAACATCATCAAAGATAAGGTCGTTCCTTTGCACATCTTGCGTCAAAGCTGCGTAAATAGCGGGCATTGAAGGTCTATCAACCGATGCCAATGATGGCGGCAATTCGAACTTTGTTACGCGATCACGGATGCGATGCCGGACATCTCGCGCGGCCGCCTGTGCCTTTGCATCGACCTTGTGGCGGATCGGCCCGCATTGCATGAAGATGATCGGATGATGTCCATCCTTTCTGGCAACCGTCGCTGAAAGGCCGAGAACAAAGCGGGCCTTGGAGCGACGAGCCACCAGCTCGAAGCTCGCTGCGGATAAATGATGACACTCATCTACAACCAAGTGTCCATAATCGGCTACAAGATCATCGACTTCTCCCTTCCGGACAAGACTTTGAATCAGAGCCACGTCAACAACTCCCGACGGCTTTCGTTTTCCGCCGCCGATAACGCCAATCAATTTCGGATCGATGTTCAAAAAGAGCCGAAGGCGCTCCACCCATTGATTGAGGAGTTCGCGACGATGAACCAAAATCAGTGTGTTGCGTGCGCGACTGGCCACAAGCGCAGCCGCAACAACCGTTTTGCCAAAAGCGGTTGTGGCTGCAAGAACACCGTCATCGTAAGCAACCAAGTCTTCGAAGGCCTTTTGCTGCGGTGGTAGTAATTTCCCCTGGAATGACACGTGTGTTGGTAATGGTCTGCCGATCTCGCGATGATCATCGATTGCGATCTCGATTTCATAACGTTTAGTCAGTTCGATCAACTCATCGAAACAACCTCGTGGTAGAGCCACATGTCGAGGATGAAGCTCGGCGCAGGAAATGATCCGCGGCTTTCCGAATGTTGGCAAGCGCATAGCCTGCGCCCGATAGAACTCGGGGTTTTGAAAGGCCGCCAATCGGATGAACTGCGCAATCAGCGATGGTGGAAGCTCAGACCTTTCAATATATATTTGATCGGCTTGCACTACGTTTATGGTCTTGGAGAGCGGAACCTGGACCGGTAAAGCCTGTGTTCGCCGGGACGGGGACTTCTTCCATGGTTCGTCAGCAAATTCGTCATCTATGGGCATTGGCACGCCCAAAACGCGTCCCGAAAGACTCCGCCACATCTGTAATCTTGCAAACCGCTTTCATAGAAAGCCGGGGAAGTGATGACAAAAATGCCCACTGATCGTCATATGGCCTCAAGTTTTCATTGACGAATACGCTATTGCCGCTTTCCCGTGCCTTTCTTTGCAACGGAAGCGCGATCAGATTGCCGAAGCCGCCAAGGGGCATTGTGTCCTGGTTCGGAAAGAATTGATCATACGAGGCAAAACCGATCTCCGGGCGCGTTTCCATTGTCTCTGTGATCAACGCCGCGCCCAATTGGCGAGCAGCACGTGCTGGAACCGGATCAGAAAAGAAAATCCAGATATGACCGCCGTTTCCTGATCGCGAGCGTTCAAGAGCGGCAATTATTCCTTTCCCGCGGCAAATCTCCAAAAAAGCTCGTGCATCATCGGCCCAATTGCCTTCGTCGAAATCCGCCGCAAGAAACCAGCAAGTTTCATCTCGCAGCAACGGGTACACGCCAGCAACAAAGTCGCCGGAATGCGCATCGCCTCCGCGAAGGTGCTTTTCGATGATTTCGTCCGAAGGTGGAATAAATGCCTGATGCGGGCACTCCCCGCACTTTACCTTCGGTTTTCCGCAAACGCCTTTTTCCCATTCGTTGAGGCACGCTGGGGAATACCCCGAGCGATTTGTCTTGCGGTTTTCCCAACGTACCGGAAAAACATCCTGCCGCCCGGCAAACAGACTGCGAAATAACGCGATCTTGTCAGCGACGGGCGAGTTGTTGGTGACGGTGCTCTCGGCAAAAGTGGATGATTTGGCTGTCGAACTGAGTTTCTCCAGCTCGCACTGAAGTTCTCTCAGCGTTTTTTCAAGATCGGTCCGCTGAGCATCCAGAGCAACCAGATGTTCCCGAATACTTACGATTTTCCGTTCGATAACGCCCTTGTCCAAAGTCCCATCCTTGCCGCTGTCTCCGATCACGTGGCTGTTGGCAGCAATGCAACTGCCGTATGATGCTTTCAGAAACGTATTTTCTTCCAAGCCGGTAAGCGTAGGGAAGAGATTCTGTCGATCCAGCAGGCGTCATACGTGGGTATTCGTGTGCAAGCACACGCGAGGCGATTGACCTCAACAAACAGCTTTTGCAACCGAAATGTGCTGCACAATCATTAGTCGTCCCCTTTGAACCTCGAACCCATGAATACCGCAGCTTGCCGAACGACTGCAAAAAAGCGAACTGTCGTAATTCGATTGCCGAATCAAGGTTTTAGTAGTAACAGCGTAAGCTGTTGGGTTCGGTACGGTCTGTTGGGACAAGTGGGTTTGGTTTAGCACAATGATTAGCACACAAGCCCATTTGTGGCGTAAAATATCTAACGATATGAAGTTGTTAGCGTTTCACGCACCGGATTTAAAATCCGTAGGGCCGAAAGGCCTGTGCCGGCCGGCCGCCCGCACCAGCCTTCGCTGCGCAGCGGCGAAGACTGCCATATCGAAGCGCATTAGCGCAAAGACAGGCTGAAATTGGACCGCGCAGCTACGGCTCGGCAAGCCACCCTTAACTCACGAAAGAGAAGAGAGCTGGTTCCTGCGAGCTATAGCTGGCAGGCCGTCTTTTGTTTATTGCCAATTGCCTACTTCGCCCATTGCGCCAGCCAATCGGCGGTGGCTTGCGGCGTCATATGGCGGGCATCTTCCAAAGCGGACATGTCGTTCTTGTTGACGAAGGTGCCATCGGGCTCGGCGATGATGATCGAGGGCACACCGCCGCTCTTCAACCGGTCGGCGACACCGTAGTGCCCAGGGACCTGAAGATTCTTGTTCATGCGGCCGACATCGACGCTGACGATCTCGAAATGCGCCGCCATGAAGCGTTTCATTTCGGGCAATTGCATGAGGTTGGCCAGTACGATGCAATCACCGCACCAATTTCCGCCCATATCGATCAGCACACGCTTGCCGCTTTTCTTGGCGCGCGCGAAGGCCGCAGCGACCGCGGCATCGGCGTTCGCGTTCTCGTCATAAGGCGCACGTTCGACCACGGGGAGATCGGCGATCGTCGCGATGCTCAGTTTCGGCGCGCCGGCGGCAAGCGATCCGCTGATGAAAAGCGGCAAGGCCAAAAACCCAAGGAACAATGCGGAAAGTTTCATCGCTTTACCCATATTGGAGCGGTTTCTTGCTAGTTTGCGAAAAATGCGGCCGGGTCTATCCTAACCGGAGCCATCCGCGCCGGCACGCGAAAAGTTGAACACACCGGCGGCCGAATTGGAGTAAGACCATCGCGATTTTCAGGGGGGATGACATGAAGAAGATTTTGCTGACAGCCTTGGCGCTGGCATTCCTGCCGGTCGCCGTTGTGCCGGCTGTGCGCGCCGCGGAACCCGCAGCGCCGGTCAATACCGACCCCAACATGATGTGGGATTTGGGCGATCTTTACGCCTCGCCCGACGCGTGGACGGCGGCCAAAGACAAGGCAACCGCCGATTCCGCCAAACTCGAGCAGCTCAAAGGCACGCTCGGCAAAAGCGCCAAAGCGATGTTGGATGCCCTGAGCGCGATCAGTGCCGTGCACAAGGAAATCGATCGCCTTTCGGTCTATGCCTCGCTCAAGGCGGACGAAGACGTCCGCATCTCCGCCAATCAAGAACGCCAACAACTTGCGCAAGCGCTGGGAACCACTTTCGGTGAAAAAACCGCCTGGCTGACACCGGAAATTCTTTCCGTCGGTGCGAAGAAGGTACAGGCGTTCGAGAAGCAATCACCGGAATTGGCGCGCCGCTTCGGCTTCTTCCTAGACAACACGCTACGTGCCGCGCCCCACACGCTGGGCACGGAAGCGGAGGGCGTGATGGCGGCAGCCGGCAATGTGCTGGCCCAGCCCGACAACATCTACAGCCAGCTCTCCAACGGCGAAGTGCCTTTCCCGTCGGTTACCTTGTCCGACGGCACCAAGATCGATCATCTCGATCAAGCCACCTTCACGAAATACCGCCAAGCCGCGAACCGCGAAGATCGCAAAAAAGTGTTCGATGCATTCTGGGGAACCTGGAAGAAATACGAAGCGACCTTTGGGGCCTCCCTGAACACACAAGTGCTGGGTGAAGAATTCGACGCAAAGGTGCGTCATTATCCCGATGCGTTATCCGATGCCTTGTTCGCCGACAACATGCCGGAAGCGGTGTATCGCCAGCTCGTGGCCCAGGCCAATGCCGGCCTGCCGGTGTTTCATCGCTATTTGAAGCTGCGCAAGAAACTGCTCGGCATCACGGGCGATCTCCAATATTACGACATCTATCCGACGATGTTTAAGCTCGACCAACCGCTGAAATTTACGGTGGCGGATTCCGAACGCATCGGCCTCGACGTGACGAGCGTCTATGGCCCGGAATACACGGCGCTACTGAAAAAAGGTTTTTCGGGGCGCTGGATGGACGTGCTGCCGCGCCAAGGCAAAGCGTCGGGCGCTTATATGAACGGCTCGGCCTATGATGTGCATCCTTATCTGCATTTGAACCACAATGACGATTACGAGTCTCTGTCGACGCTGGTGCATGAATGGGGACATGCGATCCACACCCTGCTCGACGACGAAACCCAGCCCTACGAAACCTCGAACTATTCCACCTTCATCGCCGAGACAGCCTCCATCTCCAACGAGATGCTGCTCAACGATTACATGGTGGCGCATGCCAAGACCAAGAACGAGAAGCTCTATTATCTCGGCGAAGGCTTGGAGCTGATCCGCGGCACTTTCTTCCGCCAGACCATGTTCGGCGAATTCCAGTTGGCGATTCACGAAGAGGTCGAGCAGGGCAAAGCGCTGTCGGGCAAACGCATGAGCGAAATCTATTGCGATCTGCTCAAGCGCTATCACGGTGATGCCCAAGGCGTGATGAAGATCGATCCGGCCTATTGTATCGAATGGGCCTACATCCCGCACTTCTATTACGGCTTCTATGTCTATCAATACGCCACTTCGATGGCGGGCGCGGCGCAATTCACCGACGCCATCGAAAAGGGCGAGCCGGGCGCGCGGGATCGCTTTATCGCGATGTTGAAGGCGGGCGGTTCGGATTATCCCTTCACACTTTATAAGAAGGCCGGTCTCGATATGGCGAGCCCGGCGCCTTATCAGGCGCTCATCGCGCGGATGAACCGCTTGATGGATCAGATCGACGCGCTTGAGGCACAGAAGTAATTGTATGAAAGGGGAGCGAGATATTTCGCTCCCCTCTTAAGCCGGCAAGGTCGAATTACACCGTCATTTTTGTCCTGACATTTGTATCAGAACCGGCACACATGTTTATTGGATCTGCCACGTAATAGTGACGCTTGCCGATACCGATTCCTCGCCTCCGGCGACGGGTGGCGGAGCGGCTGGCATGCCAGCCATGGCCATCATCCTGTTGCGGTAAACGGGTTGCGGCGCTTGGTTGGCGCCTTCGTCGATCGAGAGAATTGGGCCAAGTGTGATCCCTGCAGCCTTGGCATAGGTTTGGGCGCGGTCGATGGCGTCCGCCACTGCCGCGGCACGGGCGGTGCGCAGCAAAGGTTTGGGATCGTGGATCGAAAAATTGATGCCGCCGATCTGGTTGGAGCCGGATGACACCAAGGCGTCGAGCACGGCACCGGTTTTGTCGAGGTCTTCGACGGTGACATCGACATTGTTAGAGACCTGATAGCCAATGATCCGCTGCGGGCAACTCGTGCCCGGTTTGCAGGTCTGATATTGCGGTTGAACGGAGAAATCGGAAGTCTGGATATCCCGATCCGGGATGCCCAGCCGCTTAAGTGTCGCAAACACGGCGTTCATGGCGTGCGAATTGGCCGCGAGCGCCTGGGCAGCGGTGGAGGCTTGGGTGGTAACCCCAGCCGACAAATTCGATTCGTCGGGCGCGGACTTCACTTCCCCAATGCCCGAAACGGACAAGGTGCGCGGTGCGGCTTGATCGGCGGCGACCGCCGGGGCGGCCAAAGCGAGCGCGAAAGAGCTGCAAAATACAAAACGGCGAATATCCATGACAGATCCTTTCCCTGGTTTACCGGGTCGAAGCACGGGCGATAGCGGCAGCGTATCGACGCGAAGACCGGGCCCCCGACACAGTGTCGACTGGCGGAACGGCGAAACTGGGGCAAGGTGACCTTGGCACAGCCCCCTCGATTCCTGATATGCAGGTCCATTATAGAGGGTATTAGGGCCTGTAGCTCAGGTGGTTAGAGCTGACCGCTCATAACGGTCTGGTCGGGGGTTCGAGTCCCTCCGGGCCCACCAGTCTTCGCCCGCTGCGCGGGCTACGCCTGGCGAGCCAGTGAAGGTGCGAAGACTGCCCTGCGTAGTTGTGCAGCAACGAAGCCGGGCCCGCGCGGCTACGACTTGGCAAGCCACGTTCGCCGCCTCGCAATGGCTCACCCCCTTTTGGGAGCCGTGAAAAAAAGTTCGGCCGGTTGCGGCAACCGCCACCACCGGCCGATACCGATACGCGGAACGCTTTGCTTAGAACGAGATCTGTGCCCGCAGCGCGATGGTCTGCAGATTTTGCCCGCCATTGACCGCGGGAAGCGAAGGCGTGCCGGCCGTCGTTACCGCTGCAGGCGTCTGCAAACGGCTGACGCCGATCAACTGATAGTCGAGCAGGAAGCGGACCGCATTGTTCGGGTACCAGTTCAATCCCAATGTGACGATTCTCTGATCGCCGCCGCGCACCGTGTTGTAATAAGTATACGTCTTGGTGCTTGCACCGGTCCAGGCGGTCACGACATTGGAACCGTCATTGGCATGGCTGTTTAGATTCAAGTCGCTATAACGCGCCGCCAGCTCAAAGGCTCCCCAACCATCGCCATTGAACGAGAACGGCTTGGCCGGTTTTGGAGGGGTGAAAGCGCCTGTCGCAGGACTGTAGCCTTTGCTTTCGCCGGTGAGAATCCAGCTGGCCTGAGCATACCAGGCGGTGAAATTGTTGTTGCTTGGCTGAACAATGGTTGTGCCGGAAGTCGTTGCGTTGGTGAAGGTTTTATACGCGACCGGCGAGCGGTCGAGCTCAAAACCGTAATAGCCGGCCTGGCCGTAGAAATTGTAGAAATTGCCCGCTGTTTCGACACCCCATTGCGAAACATGGTTCACAGGTTGTGCACCTGTGGTCGCGAGCAATGTTCCGTTGGAGTCCACCGTCAGTTCCGGAGGGTCGGATAGTGCGAAGGTGTTTCTGGCGGCCGCACCCGGCGTTGTCGCCAAACTGGCGGTGCCGCGTGGCACCAAGTTCGGCGGTCTGATCACGTATGTCCCGTTCACGCCGACCAGCCAATGGGCGTCGGCGGTCGAAATCGGAAGATACGACAAGCGGCCTAAGACAGCGAGTTGCTCTCCGTAATTCGGTGTTGCCGTCGCGCCGGCTGCGGCCAGCGCTTTGGCGCCGTCTTGAATCTTGTTGCCGGTGAAAGAGGCCGCGCCGAAAACGCTATCGCCGGTGTAAAAAATCGTCACCGCATCGCGTCCGTCGCCGCCGGCAATGTTGCGTTGCAGATCGGACGGCGCATTGCGCTCGAGGAAGATCGTGTCGCCCGCGCTGGTGCCGTCTTCGATATTGGCCGGGGGCGGGAAGGCGCCGATGCGAAATGCCAATGGCCCCAATCCGTCATATTCGAGATAGACCGATTGAATATGGCCCGGCGTTTCCGTGCCGCCGCTGCCGCCGAAGTCGTAGTTGAAATTATACGACCAGGTACCGAACAGCTTTCCTTGGATGCCGAGATAGACGCGGCGGAAATTGGCGCCGCTCGACAGATCCGGGCCGTAGGCGGTTGGTAGCGTCGCTGCTGCGGCGCTCTGGCTGTAATAGCCCCAATCGAGCTGCGACAGCGCTCGGATCGAGGCGGTGAAGTTTCCGTCTGCCGAGGCAATCGTCGGACGGCCGTTGTCGATGGACAC
>CAWGHR010000015.1:0-72299 GCA_963822275.1 uncultured Alphaproteobacteria bacterium | reverse complement strand
TGTTATGTCGTTCCTTCGTTCCTTTTACGTATTGCTCCCCAGGGCCGGGTCGCATGCTAAACCCGCGCGCCATGAAAGCAGCCGTTCCCGCCGGTCCCAGCAACTTCGCCATTGCCGGAAGAATCGCACATAATTATTTGCGCGATCAAAAATCGACTTTGGCGGTTGCGATTTTCTTCATGATCGTGACCGCTGCAACCACAGCTTGTCTCGCACCTTTGGTCGGTAAAGCGCTGAGCTTGTTCGGCGTTGCCGGAACACATCCCGCCCAGGTGTCTCACATCCGATCCGCTCTGGCTTTTGCCTCTCGAAGCGCTCGGCCTTCTGTGGCTGCGCGCGGCGGCCTCCTATATTCAGCAGTCGCGCATCGAGAGTGTGGGCGAGCGCGTGGTGACGGCAACCCAGCGCGACATGTTCTATTCTCTGGTGCGCCGCGATCTCGCCGCGCTCAACGCGGTGCATTCCGGATCGTTCGTCTCCAATTTCCTCTACGACGCGACGCTGATGCGCGATGCGATCATCAAGGGCATCGCCGGCGTGGCGCTGGAATTCGTGACCTTGATCGCTCTTGTCGGGCTGATGATCTATCGCCGACTGGAAGCTGACCGCGTTCATCGCGATCACCGTGCCCGCCGTCGGCTGGGCGATGGAACGCATCGGCAGTTCCATCCGGCGCACGACGACGCGCAACATGGAAGAAACCGGTTCGCTTTCGACCGTGATCCAGGAAGCGCTGGACGGGCGGCGCGTGATCAAAGCCTATGGTCTTGAGGCCCATACCTCGAAACACGCCAACGAGCGGCTGGCAACGCGGCTGAAGCAATTGGTCAAGCTGGCGCGCACGCGTGCCGCGGCCGTTCCCGTGACCGACATCTTCGCGGGCATCGTCGTATCCGCGACCGTGCTGTACGCCTCCTATCAAGCCGCACCATGGTGTCTTGGACGCCAAGATGTTCGGCACCTTCATCACGGCGATGCTGCTGGCGCTTGCAGCCGGTGCGCAATCTAAGCCAGCTTCTGCCGATAGCGTCCACCGGCGTGGCCGCGGCCGCGCGCGTCTTCGCCATGATCGATGCGAGGCCCGAAATCGTCGACGCGAAAGATGCCGAGGTTCTCGTGGTTCGGCGCGCGCCATAGGGCGGCGCGGTAAAATTCAAGAATGTCTCCTTTGCTTACGCGGTGGACGACAGCAGTCCGGCCATCCGCGATGTGACTATAGAGATCGCATCGGGCTCGAAGATCGCGCTGGTCGGTCCGTCCGGCGCCGGCAAGACGACATTCTTCAACCTGCTGTTGCGCTTTTACGACGTCGATGCCGGAACGATCGAAATCGACGGCAACGACATCCGCAACGTCACGCTGGCTTCGCTTCGCCGGAATATCGCTTTGGTGACCCAGGACCCCATCCTGTTCGACGAAAGCGTCGCCGACAATATCGCGCTGGGCAGACCCGGCGCCAGCCGAGCGGATATCGAGCGTGCGGCGCAAAACGCGGCGGCGCACGAATTCATCATGCAGCTGCCGCACGGCTACGATTCGCGCGTCGGCGAAGGCGGCTTGAAATTGTCGGGCGGCCAACGCCAGCGCATCGCCATCGCCCGCGCCATGCTGCGCGATGCGCCGATCCTGCTGCTGGACGAAGCGACCTCGGCGCTCGACACCGAAAGCGAGCGCCATGTGCAGAGTGCGTTGGCGCGGTTGATGAAAGATCGCACCACCATCGTGATCGCCCATCGCCTGAGCACGGTTGTCGATGCCGACAAGCTTTATGTGCTGGATCATGGACGCGTCGTGGAATCCGGGAACGCATGGCGAATTGATGGCGCTGGGCGGTCTTTATGCGCGGCTCTATCAGCACAACGATGGCGAGCTGCCCGTCACGGCCGACAAGGTATAGACGATGGATCACACCCCTTCGGCATCACGGCTTATCGGTTCGCGACGGCGGCGTTATCGCCGCTCGCGCCGCTCCTCTTGCGGCGGCGCATATTGCGCGGCAAGGAACATCACGAACGGTCCGACGAGCGCCTCGGCTTCGCCTCGCAGGCGCGTCCGCAGGGCGAACTTGTCTGGGTGCACGGGGCGAGCGTCGGCGAATGCGTGGCGGCGTTGCCCTTGATCGACGCGCTGCTCACCCGCGAAGGCTGCAATGTGATCGTCACCAGCGGCACGGTAACCTCCGCGAAGGTGATGAGCGACAGGTTGCCGCCGCGGCGCCATCCATCAATTCGTGCCGATCGATACGCCCGCGGCGACGGCGCGGTTCCTGGATTATTGGAAACCGCAGGTTGGACTGTTCGTCGATTCCGATATTTGGCCGAACCTCGTTCTCGGCGCGAGACGAGCGCGGCGTGCGTTTGGCGTTGGTCAATGCGCGCATGTCGCAGCGCTCTTTCGACAGCTGGCGCTGGGCGCCTCATACGGCGCGCGCACTGCTTTCGGCCTTCGATGTCTGCTTGGCCCAAGACGAGGAAATTGCCGCACGGTTTCGCATTCTGGGCGCACCGAACGTCAGCGTGATCGGCAGTCTGAAAGCCGACGCGCCGGTTCTGCCTGCAGACCCGCAGAAACTTGCGGCACTGCGGCAGGCGATCGGCGCGCGGCCCGTCTTCCTCGCCGCGCAGACCCATTCCGGCGAAGAGGAAACCATTCTTCCGGCGCATGATGCGTTGCGCAAACGCTTTGCCGATCTGTTGACGATCGTGGTGCCGCGTCATCCGCAGCGCGGCAGCGACATCGCCATGCTGTGCGGAACGCGAAATGCGCGGCTGCGTTCCGGCGGCCAAATGCCCGCGGCCGATACCGCGGTTTATATCGCCGATACGATGGGCGAGTTGGGGTTGTTCTACCGCCTTGTTCCATTTGCGTTTGTCGGCGGCAGCCTGATCCATCATGGCGGGCAGAATCCTTTGGAACCTGCAAAACTCGGCTGCGCCGTTTTGGCCGGGCCCGCACACCTTCAATTTCGCCACCGCCTATCAGGAAATTTTCCGCGCGCAAGGAAGCCGGGCTCGTGCGCACGTCCGGGGAGATCGCCGAACTCGCCGCGACGCTGCTCGCCGATCCGGCAAAAGCCCGCGCCATGGGCGAAGCCGCGTCGACGGGCGCAAAAACACTTGGCGGGGCCGTCGCCAAGACCGTCACCATCGTCGAACAGCTGCTCGCCCATGCACGCACCTGATTTCTGGGACCGCCAAGATCGTCTGTCGCGCCTTGCCGTGGCGGCGCTGGCGCCATTGGGCTGGCTGTACAGCGCGTCGGTCGCTTGGAAGGCGCGCAATGCTGTTGCCCTTTCGTGCCGGCGTACCCGTCATCTGCGTGGGAAATCTGACCGTGGGCGGCACGGGCAAAACGCCGGTCGCGATCGCGATCGCGCGCGCCTTGATCGCGCGCGGTCGGCGCCCCTTCATCCTATCGCGCGGCTATGGCGGACGCATGCGCGGACCGGTCGTCGTGATGCCGGAACATACGGCAATCGATGTCGGAGACGAACCGCTTCTGCTTGCAGCGGCCGCTCCGGTTGTCGTTTCCCGCGACCGCCGCGAAGGCGCCCAACTCGCCGTCGAACGCGGCGCCGATGTCATCGTGATGGACGACGGCCACCAGAATTTCTCGCTGGCCAAGGATTTGTCGCTTGTCGTTGTCGATGCCGAGCAGAAGTTCGGCAACCGGCATATTCTGCCCGCGGGACCGCTGCGCGAATTTGTCGGTCAAGGGTTGCAACGCGCCGATGCCGTCGTCGTCATCGGCGACGGAAATTTGGAGCTGAACGGATTTAGCGGACCGATTTTCCGCGCCCACATGGCGCATGTGGATGTGCCCGAGTTGAAAGGCCGCCGCGTCGTCGGCTTCGCCGGCATCGGACGGCCCGAAAAATTCTTCCGCTCGTTGCAGGTCTTCGGCGCCGAAGTCGTCGCCACCAAGCGCTTCGCAGATCACCACGTTTATTCCCTGTCGGAGATCGCCCGATTGAAATCGACGGCGCGGAGCGAGAACGCCCTGTTGGTCACCACCGAGAAGGATTTCGTCCGCATGACCGACGTCGAGCGCGAGGGCATCGCGGTTTTGCCGGTGCGGGCGGCCATCGACAATCCCGAAGCCCTGGAGCGGCTGCTTGACAGGCTGCCCGCGCCCCTATAGCGCCGATCCTCGATGAGGAAATCCGCGGCCTTGCCTTTTGGAAAACTGCTGCGATACGGAGCGGAATCGGCGGCATTTTTTCCGTTTATGGCCTTTTTCAAGCTGATCGGAATCGATACCGCATCGGCCCTGGGCGGCTTTATCGGCCGGCACATCTTCTACCGATTGCCGCCCGCCGATACGGCGCGCCAAAATCTTCGCGCCGCCTATCCCGACATGACCCCGGCGGCGATGGAGAAAATCGTCCGCGAAATGTGCGACAATCTGGGACGCGTTGTCGCGGAATACCCCCATCTGGGCGAACTCAATCGTCGGGCCGGCCGGCGCGCGCATCGAGGTCATCGGCAAGGAATTCGGCGATGCGGCCGTCGCCAGCGGCAAAGGCGTGATGTTCATCTCCGGACATTTCGCCAATTGGGAGACGATGCCGATCACGGCGACGCTTGCTGGGATATAGCGGCGGCATCGTGTATCGCCCGCCCAACAACCCGTTCGTCGACCGCTGGATCTCGCGTCAACGCGCCAATACTTGGGCCGAAGGAGCAGATCAGCAAAGGCGCGCAAGGTACGCGCCGCATCTTCACGCTGTTGCGCAAAGGTCATTCCATTCTGATGCTGGTCGATCAGAAAACCGGCGAAGGCGTGGCCGCGCCCTTCTTCGGACGCGATGCCATGACGACGCCGGCGCCCGCTTCACTGGCTCTGAAATTGGGAGCGATTTTGCTGCCCGCGTCCGCGGAACGCATCGGCGGCGCACATTTTCGCGTGCAAATTCATCCGCCGATCGAGTTCACGCCCGAGCGGCGAACACGGAACGCGATGTCGTGGCGCTGACCGCGAAAATCAACCAGACGATCGAGAGCATCGTGCGTGCGCGGCCTTCGCAATGGCTATGGATCCACCGGCGATGGACGACGAAGCGCGACATCGAAAGAAATCAGAAACGGCGCAGAGATCACGCTTTGGGCGGCTCCGGCGTCGCCGTCGAACGCGACGGATCGAGTTTGAGCTGAAACCAGTTCAAGCCCCAATGGCTGTGCGGTCCGGTGGCGCGCCCGGTCTGGCCGACCAAGCCGATAACGTCGCCGCGCGCGACTTTGTCTCCCGCCTTCACCATGCGCTTGCTCTGATGCAAATAGCAGGTGGACACGCCATGGCCGTGATCGAGGAGCGTAAAACCGCCGTCGAGAAGTAATCGTCCGAGATCGACACGACGGCGTCGGCCGGCGCATGAATGGGCGTGCCGGCCGGTGCCGCTATGTCGACGCCCAGATGCGGCGCCATCGGCGTACCGTTGTCGATGCGCTGACTGCCATAGACGCCGGACAGGATTCCTGGGAACGGCCAGTCGAAAGGCTCGGCAAACCCGATCCCGTCCGTGTCGCGCTTGCGCGCTTCGAAGATCTGCGCATTCTCGCGTTTCATGCGTTCGAGATCTTCCGGCGACGGCGTGACGAATTTCTGCGGCAATCCGTTGACGCGCTGGATTTCGTATTGACGGACGATGGGCAGCACATCCTGCTCGAGCGATCGCATCCTCGACCGCAATGCGCTTCGATATGAATCGGCTTGGTGCGATCGTATGCGATGCCGAAGACGAACAGCCCTCCGGGAGATGTCTGCACCGGCCTGCCATCGACCGTCGCGCTCGTCGCGGCGGGAACCGTTGCGCAGACGACCAAGCTGCCCTGCTCGCGCGAACCTTTGAAGGCGATCTGCGATGCGGCTTCGTCCGAAAGCGCGGGACGCGTTGAAGCGCAGCCAGCGCACGCGGCGCCTGCGAGAACGGCGCGGCGATGCATCATTTTGGCGTCCGGCCGGTTTCCTGAAAGCGCTGCAGTGCAGCGGCCGGCGTGGCGTAGGCCTCCTGCAGATCGACGCTCCAATAGCGCAAGGCCTCGAGCGGGATGTTGATGCCCGTCACGGCGCAGACAACGAACGAGCCGGCTTTGACGACGCGGTATTCGCCGTCGAGATATTCCAGTTCGGCAAGACCTTCGGGCCTGAGGTCGCGTTCCATTTTGTTCATGTCAGCTGCCTTGGCACCCTGGAATCTTTCTACGCGACCTCTAGCGCCAATGCCATCAAAACAAATCGCCTTGGTTGCCGCCGGAATGGCCTTTGTGCGCTTTGGCTTTCGGTGGCGGACTGGCCCCCTTCCCCTGCCACGGCCGGCGCCGTTCCGTCCCCAAACGTTAGGGAAAGCCGCTCGCCCGAAACCAATTCGGCGGCGCGGCGGCGCAGCTTGCCGTCTGCGCCCCGCACCAGGGCAAAGCCGCGCGCCAGCACGGCGCGGTGGCTGACCCCGTCGAGAACCGCGCACCAAGCCGTCCAGGCGGCCGCGGAGTTCCGCCAGCCGGCCGGTTTGACTGCGCTTCAGGCGGAGGTCCAAGGCGTGGGTGCGTTCGCGTCCCAGCGACAGCCTATTCTTCAAGCCGGCCGGCCTGAGCAAGGCCGCCGCTTCGGAAAAGGCTTGGCGGTGCTCGTTCAGGTTGCTTCGCAAGGCATGGCCCAGCCGCTCCGCCGCGACATCGAAACGCTGGCGCGGCTGTGCAAACAGGCGGTCCGCGCGCGGCAGAACCCGGGCGAGCTGCTGCAAGGCACGATGCCGGTCGGCCATGCTTCGGGTGAAGCTGCGCAACAGCCGCCGCTCGAAATCCAGCGTCTGGGCGATCAGCTCGGTGCGCACCGGGAACGGCAAGCTCGGCCGCGGCGGTGGGCGTGGGCGCGCGGATGTCGGCGGCGAAATCGATCAGCGTGGTATCGGTTTCGTGGCCCACCGCCGAGATGAGGGGGATCTCGCATTCGGCGACGGCGCGGATAACGACTTCCTCGTTGAAGGCCATCAAATCTTCGATCGAGCCGCCGCCGCGCGCAACGATCAGGAGATCGGGCCGCGGCAAACCGCGCTTGCGGAAATGTTCCGAAGCCGCGAATGGCCGCGGCGATCTCGCCCGCCGCGCGTTCGCCCTGCACGGCCACCGGCCACAGCAGCACGCGGCGCGGAAAACGCGCGTCCAGCCGGTGCATGATGTCACGGATCACCGCACCGGTCGGCGAGGTGATGACGCCGATCACTTCGGGCAGGAACGGCAGCGGCTTCTTGCGCTCGGCGGAAAACAAACCCTTCGGCGGCGAGCTTCTTCTTGCGCTCTTCCAGCATCGCCATCAGCGCGCCGAGGCCGGCCAGTTCCACCTGTTCGACGATGAGCTGATAGCGCGAGGAGCCGGCATAGGTGGAAATGCGGCCGGTGCATACCACTTCCAGCCCCGATTCCGGGCGGACCTTCAGGGCACGGGCCGTGCCCTTCCAGATCACCGCATTGAGCACCGCCTTGTCGTCTTTGAGGTCGAAATAGACATGACCGGAGGAATGGAACTTCAAACCGCTGATCTCGCCGCGAACGCGCACAAACGGGAAC
Organism: uncultured Alphaproteobacteria bacterium; assembly: GCA_963822275.1. GTDB lineage: Bacteria > Pseudomonadota > Alphaproteobacteria > Micropepsales > Micropepsaceae > Rhizomicrobium. The sequence goes on along the minus strand of CAWGHR010000015.1, from coordinate 64,737 downwards.
GACTCCTCCACCGCGCGTTTCAACGCGGCGGACAGCTCCGTGACGCTGTATTCCGGTAAATTGGGGCGGGAAGCTGTGTCAGTCGCGTCGGACGAACTCAACTAATCATCTCCTGCATGTGCCGCCAGAAGCCTTTCTGCGATTATGCCCATGCTTTCTATGGCCAGTTTAGCCTCCGAATCGCCCACATATGGCAACCATGGCCTTCCATGGCCCGTGCCGTCTCGATTCCGTAGTCTATTAATTGCACACGCAAGTTCAAACATCGCGCGTTCCACACGTTTTGTTGGAAGTTCATTTTCTTCAACGGGATGTTCAGTTGTCGCGAGATCCAGAGCAACAAAAGCTTGCCCTAGCAACGTTGGAAAATTTGCCGCCGAAGAATATGAGCCATACTTTTGTTGCAGCACATGTGCCGCAGTCGCTTCAAGAAGGTCTTTGGCTGTTCCGGTTACTAGCGCTGCATCATCAGCACCAAGTTTTGCACGACGTACATAAGCCTTTAAAGCATCCGTGAGTGCTGCCCCTGACAGGTTGTCCAGCAACACAGGCCGTAATTCACCGTCTAGCGTTAGTTCGTATCCCTCGCTATTAAATGCGGAAGAAATGTTTTTTATCGCGTCACCGCCCACATAGTTCGGAGACTCAGGGCGAAATCCTCCGTGACCACGAATAAAACCTAGCAAGCTAGCCGCAAAATTTTTGCCACCTTCAATGTTGTACTCAAGAGCCCAACTTAGGACGGCACGAACGCGTTTCGTCTTTCCAACAGTTTGTCCCGCAGACTTTGGATCACCGTCAGTTACTCCAGAACGCTGAACCAGGAAATTGAGATCATCATGGCTTGGTTCTCTACGTCCTGACTGCGAATCATCTACTAACTGAGCCAGCGCGACAATTATCGCGTCGTTCAAAGGCGTAGAATTGGTGGCAGACATTTGCCAAGTCTCCAATCAACAGACAAACTTTGCCGAGGAAGTTCCCTTTTGCTCTCGGAAAAATGATTTAATCTCTATTTGTTGGAGGAACAATAGTTGAACATCCTTCTTATCGGGTCCGGCGGACGCGAGCATGCCTTGGCCTGGTCTTTGGCGGCGAGCCCTATCGTCTCGAAATTGTACTGCGCGCCCGGCAATCCGGGCATCGACGCGGTTGCCGAATGCGCCCCCATCCCCGTCACAAACTCGTTCGGCTTGGTCAGCTTTGCCCGGGAAAAGAAGATCGATTTCGTGATCGTCGGACCGGAGGCCCCGTTGGTGGCCGGGCTCGCCGACCAGCTCGAAGATGTCGGGATCAAGGCGCTTGGGCCCAGCGCCAAAGGCGCGATGCTCGAGGGATCCAAAGGCTTCGTGAAGGACCTTTGTGCGGAAAACGATATTCCAACCGCCGCCTATCGCCGCTTTCGCGATCCCGCTCGCGCCAAGGCCTTTGCGGGCACCTTGGGACTTCCCGTCGTCATCAAGGCGGACGGGCTCGCGGCCGGCAAAGGCGTCATCATCGCCGATAGCAAAGAGGATGCGAGCAAGGCGATCGATTTCATGTTCGACGGCGCCTTCGGCGCGGCAGGCACGGAAATCGTCGTCGAGGAATTCCTCGACGGAGAAGAGGCAAGCTTTTTTGCTCTGACCGACGGCGAACATGTCCTGCCGTTGATCGGCGCGCAGGATCACAAGCGCGCCTTCGACGGCGACAAAGGCCCGAACACCGGCGGCATGGGCGCCTATAGTCCGGCGCCGGTTCTAACCCAAGACGTCGTGGAAAAAACCATGACGCGCATCATTAAGCCGACCGTTGCGGCGATGGCCCAACGCGGCACGCCCTATATGGGCGTGTTGTTCGCCGGGCTGATAATCAAAGACGGCGAACCGAAGCTGATCGAATACAATTGCCGTTTCGGCGATCCGGAATGCCAGGTCATGATGATGCGCCTAAAATCGGACCTCGCAACGGCGCTGCTGGCCACGCGCGACGGCGTATTGAACGCCATCGATCTGCGTTGGCGCGATGACGCCGCGCTGACCGTCGTGATGGCCGCGAAAGGCTATCCCGGTGAATATGGCAAAGGCTCGGAGATTCGCGGCCTCTATGAAGCATCGCGGCTCGAGAATGTGCAAATCTTTCACGCCGGCACGGCGCGTAAGGACGGAAAAATCGTCGCCGCGGGCGGGCGCGTTCTCTCCGTTACCGCAACGGGCAAGACGGTCGGCGAAGCGCAACGGCGCGCCTATGAAGCCGTCGATCTGATCGACTGGCCCGAAGGCTTCTGCCGCCGCGACATCGGTTGGCGCGCCATCGCGCGCGGGTCTTAATTGCGCGGTGCGTAATTACTCGCAGCCGGCTTCCGTGGCCGGCGTGACCTTCAGGAGCTCGAGTTCGAAGATCAGCGTCTGATCTCCGGGGATGGTCCCTTCGCCGGTACCTGATTTTCCATAAGCCAGACCCGCCGGAATCACGAGCCGCCATTTGTCGCCCGCATGCATCATCTGCAGCGCTTCCACCCAACCTGGGATTAACGCACCGGCCGGAAAGGTTGCGGGCTTGCCGGGCTTCGTCGCATCGAAGACCTTGCCGTCGATTAGCGAGCCCGAATAATAGACCGTCACGCAATCATGGCGCGTCGGTTGGGCGCCCGATCCCTTCCGCAACACCTGATACTGAATCCCGGGCACCGAGACCGTGTCGGACTTCTTCGCATTGGCGGCGAGAAATTCGGCGTTTGCCTTTAAACTCAAATCGCCGGCAAAGGCATATCCGGTCGTCAAGGCTGCGGAAAGAACAACACTGGTGATCACGCGCATCGTTGGGGTTCCCTTTGTTCGGCAGATCGTTTCCTAGTGTCGTGGTTCCGAAGTTCGCGGTATCATCGATATCAGCATCTTTCGCGAACTCCGGAACCAAAACGGCACTAGCTTCAATAGTTTGGCTAGTGTCCTCTCGATTCCGAAATTCGAATGAGGTCGATATCAGATACAACGAATTTCGGAATCGGGACACTAGCACTAGCACTCTTATAATGGTGCCGCATCGTTACGCTAGGGCACGGTTGCACGGCCCGACACAACCGGCGAAGAATAATCACAAAATGTGACAAGGAGTCCGCCGTGACCGCCTCGCGCCAGGAACGTTTTTCCGGCACCAAAGATGTGACGGAGGCGCTCCGCTTCGATACCGACCGCTTAAGCGCCTATCTCGCCGAACGCATCGCGGGATTTCATGGCCCTTTGGAAGTCCGGCAGTTTCGGGGCGGTCAGTCGAACCCGACCTATCGGCTGATCACGCCAAATCGCGATTATGTTTTGCGGCGCAAACCCCCCGGCAAACTTCTGCCCAGCGCCCATGCCGTGGACCGCGAGTTCAAGATCATCTCTGCGCTTCACCCAACCGGATTTCCGGTGGCGCGGCCTTACCTGCTTTGCGAAGACGACGGAATTATCGGCACGGCCTTCTACGTGATGGAATGCGTGGCTGGGCGCATCTTTTGGGACGGCATACTACCCGAATTGGATCCCAAAGAACGCTTCGCCATCTATGACGCGATGAACGAGACGCTCGCGCGCCTGCATGGCTTCGATTACGCGGCGATTGGGCTGGGCGATTTCGGCAAGCCGGGAAATTATATCGCCCGCCAAATCGCGCGTTGGAGCAAGCAATATCAGGCATCGCAAACCGAAACGATTGCCGAGATGAACAAGTTGATCGCATGGCTGCCCGCCCATGTGCCGCCCGACGAACGGATCGCCATCGTGCATGGCGATTTTCGCATCGACAATTTGATCCTGCATCCCAGCGAGCCGCGCGTCCTGGCCGTTCTGGATTGGGAATTGTCGACCATCGGCGACCCGCTGGCGGATTTCACCTATCACTTGATGCAATGGCAAATGCCCGCCATCGGCGGCATCGGCGCGAGCTCCCTGCTCGGCCAAGACCTACCGGCGCTGGGCATCCCGACCATGGAGGAATATGTGGCGACTTATTGTCGCCGCACGGGCCGCCAGACCACGCCCAAACATGGATTATTACGCCGCCTACAATTTTTTCCGCCTTGCGGGCATCCTGCAGGGGATCGTCGGACGGGTGCGCGACGGCACGGCTGCAAACGCAAATGCGGCGCAAAATGCGGCGGCGGTAAGGCCTTTGGCGGAACGTGCCTGGTACTACGCGCAGCGTGCCGGCGCCCAATACTCAATGAAGCATTGATGCGCGCGCCTCCGTGTTAATGCGCTCTTTAACGCAACCCTCACGGCTCAGAGTTGCGAAAGTGTTGATTAACATCATCGAGCTAGTCTGATCCTCGAACGAGTAGTACCGGCTCAAGTGAGGAGCAGATGGCGGTCGATGACCCCCAGAACAATGCGGATGTAAACCGCGACAAGGCGTACCAAGCGTATCGCCTGATGGCCGAAGAAGCATCGGACATCGTGATGCTGCACGAGCCCGATGGCAGCGTCCTCTTTGCCTCGTCCGCTTTGGAGCGAATCCTGAAACACACGGCTGCCGAAATCGAACACGGCAAATTCCTTTCGCTGGTCCATCCCGACGACATCGACGAAGCGATGAAAATCCACGCGGTCCCGTTGCCGGGCCAGACGTTAACCGGCGTCTACCGCGTCAAGCACGGCGACGGTCATTATGTTTGGGTCGAAGTGACGACCCGCGGCATCTATGACTGCCCAGACCGGCAAATACCTCAATCTGATCAGCGTATCGCGCGACGTCACCGAACGCGTGACGCGCGAACTGGAAATCAAAGCGGCGCAGGAGCGCGCGGAATCCGCCAACAAGGCGAAATCGCGGTTTCTCGCCAATATGAGTCACGAATTGCGCACGCCGCTGAATGCGGTAATCGGTTTCACCGACCTTATGCGCCAACGGACGTTCGGGCCGCTCGGCAACGAACGTTATGAAGAATACGCCACTCTGATCTACGATTCGGGCCAGCTTCTGCTCGACCTGATTTCGGACATGCTCGACATGGCGAAGATCGAGGCCGGCAAGCTGGAACTCAATTTCGAGCGCGTCGATTTGAACGGGACGGTGGAAGATTGCGTTCGCTTGTTGCGCGACCGGGCCGAAGACAACGGTCTCGAATTAACCTGTTCCCTCCACGAAGAACCGGTTTTTCTGGTTGCCGACAAGCGCGCCGTGAAACAGGTCCTTCTCAATCTTCTGACCAATGCCATAAAGTTTACGCCGGCCGGAGGTCACGTCGGCGTCAGTGTGCGCTACGGTGATGGTCTAGCGACCATCACCGTGCGTGACACCGGTATCGGAATTCCGGCGTCCGATCTGCCGAGGCTCGGCAATCCTTTCGAGCAGGTCAACGGCGATCCGATGCTTGCCAAAACCGGTTCGGGCCTCGGCCTCGCACTGGTTCGCTCGCTCATGGAAAAGCACGGCGGAGCGCTGAACATCGCCAGCGAAGAGGGTGTGGGCACGACGGTGCGCGTCACGTTCCCGCTGGTCGCCGGCAAACGCGCCGCTGCCTAAACTTCCTAAGCTTATTGGGCAGCGCGACGCGGCCGATCCATATGCTTGCCGTATTCCAAACGCGCGATCGTGCGGTTGTGCACTTCGTCGGGTCCGTCGGCCAAACGCAGGGTGCGCAAACCGGAATACATGCGCGCCAAACCGGAATCGGTCGTCACGCCTGCTCCGCCCCAAGCCTGAATGGCGTCGTCCACGACTTTAAGCGCCATGCGCGGCGCCGCCACTTTGATCATCGCGATTTCCGTGCGCGCCACCTTGTTGCCTGCCTTATCCATCATGTCGGCGGCCTTAAGCGTGAGCAGACGGCACATATCGATATTGATGCGCGCTTCGGCTACGCGCTGTTCCCACACCGAATGTTCGGCGATCTTTTTGCCGAAGGCCTCGCGCGTCAGCAGCCGCTTCACCATCAGCGCCAGGGCGCGCTCCGCCATGCCGATGGTGCGCATGCAGTGATGAATGCGGCCGGGTCCCAAACGGCCTTGCGCGATCTCGAAGCCGCGTCCTTCGCCCAGGATCATGTTTTCCAGCGGCACCTTGACATTCTCCAAGACGACTTCGGCGTGACCATGCGGCGCGTCGTCGAAGCCGAACACCGGCAGCATCCGCTCGACCCTGACGCCCGGCGTTCCGATCGGCACGAGAATCTGCGATTGCTGGCTGTGCTTCTCCGCTTCGGGATCCGTCTTTCCCATGACGATTGTGATTTTGCAGCGCGGATCGCCGACGCCCGACGACCACCATTTGCGCCCGTTGATCAGGTAATGATCCGATTTGCGCTCGATGCGTGTGGTGATGTTTGTCGCATCGGAAGAAGCCACGCCCGGTTCGGTCATGAGAAAGGCGGAACGGATCTCGCCTTCGAGCAGCGGCCTTAACCACATGCGTTGCTGCTCGGGGCTGCCGTAGCGCTCCAAAACCTCCATATTGCCGGTATCGGGCGCCGAGCAATTGAACACTTCGGAGGCAAAAAGAACGTGCCCCATCATTTCGGCCAGCGGGGCATATTCGAGATTGGTCAGTCCGGCGCCATTCTCGCTATCGTTTAAAAAGAGGTTCCACAATCCTTGCGTCTTGGCGGCCGCTTTGAGCTCCTCCACCACCGGAACGACGATCCAAGGATTTCCCTTGCGCCGCGCCTCGTCCATCTGCGCATGGTAAATCTCTTCGGCGGGATAGATATGCGCCGCCATGAAATCGCTGACGCGCTTTAGCCAATCCTTCTGACGAGGCGAGTAGTCGAAATCCATAGAACTCTCCCGGCCGTTGCCCAACAATTTCAACTCTAGCGGCGCTATGGCGTGGCCGCCAGCGGCGACAAATCGATTTGACAGAAGCCTTCCGGAGCGGCAAGCAGTGTCTATGCTGCTTTGGGCCGGAATTTTTCTCATCGTCGTCGGAGTGTTGTGCATCGCCTTCGACCGGCCCAGCGTGCACTTCATTTACGACCATGTCGGCCTGCGCTTTCATCGCTTTCTGGAAGACACGACGCATCTGGCCAAAGCGGCCCATTGGCTCGTGGCGGCTTGCATTGTGTTTGCGCTCGGCTGGGCGTGGCTGCATTGGATAGGCCCGAGCCGGGTGGTCCTTTTGGCGGAGCGCTCGGCGCTGGTGTTCCTCGGAAGCCTGGCGGTCGGCACCATCGTTTCGCACGCCATGAAGCTTGTGCTGGGCCGGCGGCGCCCGCGCGACTATCTCGATATGAACCTCGGTACGGATTTTCCTTCCTGAAATTCGATCTTGACTGGAATTCCTTTCCCTCAGGCCATGCGTTGACGATTATGTGCGTCGCCGTTTTGGCGACCGTGTTGTGGCCGCAATTCGCGGTTCTGTGGTTCGCCGTGGCGCTCTGGCTCGGGCTGACGCGCGCGCTGTTGACGGCTCATTTCCTAAGCGATGTCGCCGTCGGCGCGGGAATAGGAATGCTCAGTACACGCTTTGTTTTGCTGCACTTCTTTCCGCAAATGATGCCGGGGTGGTTTTAGAGCATTTAAATTTGGCGTTACGCGATAGTTCCCACCCTCCCCTTGCGGGAGGGTGGAATCCAAATTCTCAATTCCGATTGAACCAAAAACGGCTCTACCGCTGCAGCATCGATTGCACTTGGGCGATGCGCTTTTCCGAATCCTCGTCGGAGGCCTCCGGTTTTTTTGGAATATCGACGCCTCTCTGCACCGCCGGACGATCCGCAATCGCCTGAAGCCAGCGCTGCAGATGGTCGAGCCCGTCCACCGAAACGCCGGACCAGGGATAAATCTTGACCCAGCACCAATTGGCGATATCGGCGATGGAATAATCGCCCGCCAGATATTCGTGGTCGCGCAGCTGGCCGTTCAGCACTTCAAAGAGCCGGCGCGATTCATTCTGATAGCGGTCGATGGCCGGTTGATATTTCTCGTGCCAATAGCGGTTGAACACATTGGCCTGCCCCATCATCGGCCCGACGCCGCCCATCTGGAACATCAGCCATTGGACAACGCGCGAGCGGCCTTTGATGTCGGTCGGCATCAGCCGGCCGGTTTTCTCGGCAAGATAGATCAGAGATGGCGCCGGATTCGAAGACCGCGAAATTGTCCGCATCGCGGTCGACGATGGCGGGAATGCGTCCGTTGGGATTGATCTTCAAATACCAATCGGCTTTTTGCTCGAGCTTGCCCAGTTGCAGCGCGTGAATCTCGTAAGGCAGCGCCATCTCCTCCAGCGCGACGGAAGCCTTCCAACCGTTCGGTGTCGCCGCGGTGTAAAGATCGATCATGAACTCTCTCCGATCACGCGGCGCGGAAGCGTTGCACCAGCGGACGCTCTTCGTCGATCACCTTTCGGAACGACGCACGCGCATGCAGCCGCGCCATATAGGCGGAGAGCTTGGGCCAGCGGGCGGCGTCCAATTTTTCGCCGGAATGATCGAAATTCACCAGCATGGTCCCGACCGAAATGTCGGCGATCGAGAAAGCGTTGCCCACGAGATAGTCGTTGGCGCCGAGTTCCTTCTCGAGATAATTGAAGAGCGGCGGCAGATCGTTTTTCAAGGTCGCCTGGCAGGCGGTTTCGTCGGGCTGTTGGCGCAGCATTCTTTTCACCACACGTTCGAAGAAGAGACCGCGGCCGATACAGGTGGCGACAGCCGAATCCGCATATTCTTCGAACCACAAGGCGCGGGCACGCAAATAGGGATCGCTCGGATACAAAGCGGGCTTGGGAAATTTGTGTTCCAAATAATCGCAGATAATCGAGGAATCGGCGAGCGTGTTCGGTTCGGGCAGATCGCTGTCGCGAAACGCGGGAATGCGCTTGAGCGGACTGATCTCGACATATTCCGGCGGCGGATTGAAGGGGTTGATATTTTCGAGTGTGTAGTCGAGCCCCTTCTCCGCCAGCACGATGCGCACTTTGCGCACGAAAGGCGACACGCTGCCGCCATACACCGTCAATGCCATTGTTTTCTCCATATTTATCGAATGATGTATGGCGCCGCGGCGCAGGATCAAGCTTTAATCCGCCGGGCTTGGAAGAATGCTTTCAAAATCTTGCCTGCTTCCTCTACGTCACCGGCCCTCGCCACGTCTGGGCGATGATGGCAGGTCGGTTGATCGAAAAAGCGCGGGCCATGCAGCACCGCCCCGCCCTTCGGGTCTTCCGCCGCGAACACCAAGCGTTCCACACGCGCCATGCTGAGCGCACCTGCGCACATGGCGCAGGGCTCCAGCGAAACATAGAGGGTCGTTCCCGTCAGGCGTTCATTGCCCAAGCGCCTTGCCGCAGCCCGCAGCACCAGCATCTCGGCATGGGCTGTGGGATCGCGAAGTTCCACGATGCGGTTGCCGTCCCGCGCCAGAACCTCGCGCGCCGCGGACAGCAGAACGGCGCCGACCGGCACTTCGCCGCGCCCACCCGCCGCTTGGGCTTCGGCCAGCGCGAGTGCTATGGCTTCCTCGTCATTCATCACAGGTTCCCGCATTGGCCGACGATAGCACGGCAGAAGGGCGAGCGCATCGCCAAGATGATCGCGCGGGCGGGCATCTGTTCGCGGCGGGACGCCGAGAAGCTGATTGCTGCCGGACGCGTGCTGCTGGACGGCGAGAAGGTCGCCTCGCCCGCCTTGAATGTGACCAAGAACCAGGTCATTTCGGTGGACGGCCAGGCTTTGAGCGAACCCGATCAGGCGCGGCTTTGGCGCTACCACAAGCCGTCCGGCATGGTGACCACCCATCGCGATCCGCAAGGCCGCCCGACCGTGTTCGCCAATCTGCCCAAAACCCTGCCGCGGGTGGTTTCGGTGGGGCGTCTCGACTTCAACTCCGAAGGCCTCTTACTCCTCACCAATGACGGCGATCTGGCGCGCCGGCTGGAGCTGCCCGCCGCGGGCTGGACGCGCAAATACCGCGCCAGGCTGTTCGGCAAAGGTGACCCAGGCCGAACTCGACAAGCTGGCGGAGGGCGTGACGATCGACGGGGTCAAATATGGGCCGATCGTCGCCGATCTGGAACGTTCCAAAGGTGATGCATTCCTGGGCCAGCGTCGGGCTGAAGGAAGGCAAGAACCGCGAGGTCAAGCGCGTCATGGAAAGCCTGGGTTTGAAGGTCTCCCGCTTGATCCGCATCCAATTCGGACCGTTTCATCTAGGTCATCTGGAGGAAGGTGCGGTAGAAGAAATCCCGGCGCGTTTGTGGCGCGAACATTTGGGCATCGGGCGGAAGAAGCGCGCTAAGGAGCAACGGTCATGAAATGGCGTATGGCGGTCCTTTTCTGCGTTCTGGCGGCGGGAGGGTGTTCGCGCTGGGTGGATATCGATTCCAGCGCCTTTGACAGCGGCAATTTGCGCCGATGGAGCGTTTCGCAACAAGACGACCGGGCTTGCGTCGAAAAGGCCGAGCATCGCCCGTTCTTACAGCATTTACGGCGTTACCGAAGACAATGTCGGGAAACGGCGCATCTACAACCATACCTATACGGCTTGCATGCAGGCCAAAGGGTACAAGGAACACGAGTACCGGGCTGGATTTGCCCGGTATGTCGGACCTTCTCCACTATAATTAAGGTTGCGCGGGCGGCGGAAGCTGATATGCAGCGCGCGCTGCACCCGGAGGCCCCCTATGAAAAAATATGCCAAGCCTCAGGCTTACGCCGCCGAGAGCAAAGATCACCGCTTTGCCGGGACCTTCGAGGTTCTGGTGCCGGTGCCCGACCGCGTGAAGCCCCATCGCGTCGGCGGCCAATTCCCCACCCTGCAAGCCGCCGAAGGCTGGCTGCACAGCGACGAAGGCAAGGAAGCCATCGCCGAGGTCTTTGCCCAACATGCCAAGGCTCTCGCAAAAAAGGGCTGAGAGCGCAGAACCACCATATGTTGTGGTCCGCGAGCGGATACATACCTCAAGTTGATTTTTTCAATTGGGCGTTCTCATTTTCCGCAAACCCATCCGCTAGAGCCTGCCGAAGCCCCCTCAGGCTGGCGGCATGGGCGCCGGCCATTGCTGCGGTTCGGGTTTCGGCGGGATCGCGCCACAAATGCCCGTTCGCGCGGGACACCGGCACCTATCAAAGTCGAGATACCCACGCGACGTCACTACGCAAGCGTTTTTCCAAACGACTGCCAGAGATAAAGAAACACGAATCCCAACAAGATCAACATTTGAAAGATGCGGTTTCGCACGAAGAAAGCGAGAATAATGGCGAGAAGAACGGCGAGCAGTAATAACGTTGCCGGTTGAAGGAGGACCAATTGCGCGCCTTCGATCCGCACCTGAATCCACCAATTGGTCAAAACCCACAATAGCCATTGAGCCGCAAACAGCAGCCAAAACCGCTGGCGTATGCTCTCGTAACTGTCCCTCAAACTGATGCCCTGCTCGGGTATTTTGTCGGGTAGCGTCAGCGCCGCCAGCAGAAACAACAGAACCGCCTCGGTGAGCACCAAGAGATACATTTCAAACGTCAGCGATTTGGCAACGGCTTCGGCCTGGAACCAAACCCACCATTGCGTCACGATCTTGAGAAACGCGACGAGTGCGGCAAGGGGTGCAAGAACATCCCATCGCACCGACGACTTGGCTTTCAACAGCCGGTTCAGATTGATAGCGAGTTCCGATACCGCTAGACCCAAAATGACAACGGCAAACAGCAATAGATATTCAAATGGTTTCATCGGTTTTCAGGCTTTGGCTTGGCGGACGACCATAGTTTCGTTTCAAACCGGACTTTGTCCAGTGGCACTTTAAAGACCAGGCGACGGATTTGAAGCCGTCCTTCTGCGACAAGTGTGATCTCGGTCACAAACCGACGCCATCGAAGCTGCTATAAATCCGGCGAACGATTCCACGCGAATCACTCACGGGGGCGACCATGCGCTTTGCACTTGCAGGATTTGTGGCATTGACACTGCTGGCTTCGGCGCCGGCACACGCCGCACAGGATTTGTTGGGCGCCACGATCGTCGATTCCTATGTGAAGCCGAAAGGCGCCTTCATCAACATCGTCTCGCCCGGCGGCAGCATCGCGATGGCGGGACTTTTGGGCGGCGACATCATCACCGGCGTCGACGGCAAACCCGTGGATAGCGCGGCGGCGCTGCAAGCATTGATCGCCAAACATCGCGCCGGCGACAAACTGAAAATCGCCGCGATGCATCTAGGCAAGGCGGGACATTTTACCCTGACGCTGATCGCGAGCGGTTCCGCGGCACCGGCCGTGACGGCGATGGCGGCCGCGCCTCTTCCGGCGGCGAAAGCGAAGACGGATCGCCCTGCCCCAATGGCGCAAACGCGATCGGCGCGCGCGCTGCCAGCCGTCCATGTGCGCTGGACGACGTATCGCGATCCTTCCGAAGGCGCCTTCACCATCGAAGTGCCGGCGGGCTGGAGTGTCAGCGGCGGATCGAAACGTTTCTCGCAAGTGGAAGTGCGCTTGGGCGTGGAAGCGACATCGCCGGACGGCAAGATCACGTTGTTCTACGGCGACACTTCAATTCCGATTTTCAGTGCGCCCAACCGCATGCTGGCAATGGGCGGATTACGCGTCGGCTCGACCTATGACATGGGGATGGGAGTGCGCACGCTGATCGAGCCCTATGCGACGGGCACGAAGCTTCGCCGCCGGTTGGGGCCGCTCGCGCGTGGCGCGCGCATGCAGCCAAGTCACGCTCTTGGGCCATCGGGGCCGGCCGGATTCCAGCCAAGGCATCGACCGCGTTTACGCCAGCGCGGGCATCCGCGTTCGGTGCAGGCCGGTGAAGCGAGCTTTCATTGCAATCTGGGCGGCGCGGATGCGGGCGGCTATGTTTTCGCCTCGACCGAATTGGTGCAAAGCCAGATGGGCGCGATCTGGGATGTCAATGCGGTGCTGGGAACGGTGGCGCCGACGCCGCGCGCCGCGGAAGCCTATGCAATGCTCTCGCATATGGCGGCAAGCTTCACCATCGACCGCGGTTGGATGTCGCGCGAGCGGGAATTGTCGGCGCAATTCGACCGCATCGTGGCGCAGACCAATACCATCGTCTCGCAGCGCATCATCGACAACGGCAAAGCGGCGGCGGCGATGAGCGACATGATTTTCAAAGGCGGCCAGGATCGCGCCAACGCGACCTTCAATGCGGAAGAAAAATATGATGCCTTCGCGGTGCGCGGCACGTCGGACTATGTCAGCGATAGCGGCACCCTTTATCCCAATGTCGATAACAGCCACAGCCATGTCTATGTGAACTATTCGACGGGCCAAGTGCTGCCGACCGACAGCGAGAATTTGCCGGGACCGGGCTTTACCGAAGTGCACCAAGTCCCGCCGGGGCAGTAGAGGGCGCGCCGACCCCCTCCGGTCGCTTCGCGACCACCTCCCCCGCTGCGCGGGGGCGGAAAGTGGTTGCGCCTCGTTTTCTGCCCCCGCGAAGTGGGGGAAGTGCCGAGGCCGTGAGCGCCAGCGAACGGCACGAGGCGAAGGGGGCATGCGTTACTTATTCGGCACCGCATAGCGCCGCGCCAGGCTTTCGGGCGGCCAGGTGCGCGCCATGTCGTAATAGGCCTCGAAAGCGGGAACGCCTTTGGGCAAATGCACCCAGCGCAATTTCGAGCGCGTGAAGATATGCGCTTGCGGCGGGAAGCGCGTTGGGATCGTCCAGCGTGGCGACGCGCACGAAGCGCAGCCCGGCGCGGCGGCCGTAATCGCTCCATAGCGCGGTGTGGCAGACGGGACAGCGATAGATGTCGTGCGGGCGGCCGCTTTCCGACGGCACGGTGACGGCAACGGGCTCGCCTTCGAGCAGCGTGATGCGGCTTGGTCTCGATCACCGCGTTGATGGCAAAGGCGCTGCTGGTCTGGCGCCGGCATTCGGTGCAGTGGCAGCAATTGACGAACATCGGCGGGCTTTCGAGCCGGTATTTCACCGCGCCGCAGAAACAAGAAACCGGGATAGAAGGTCATGGCTTGGACCCTAATGCCAAATGAGTCACGCTATTGTAGCGTTTTCCGCCCGCCGGCACGACATGGAGAATTGGCGCATGCCCGAGATGGCCGACATCTGTTTTCTGTTCGACGTCGACAACACGCTGATCGACAATGACCGCATCGCCCAGGACCTCAGCGATTATCTGGAGCGGGAATATGGCGAATACGCCCATGACTGCTATTGGGCGATCTTCGAGGAGCTGCGCCAGGAACTCGGCTATGCGGATTATCTCGGCGCGCTGGAGCGCTATCGCATCAAATATATGCACGATCCGCGCATTTTGCGGATGGCCAATTGGCTGATCGATTATCCCGTTCGTGGAGCGGCTTTATCCCGGCGCGCTCGAGGCCGTGCGCCATGTCCGCCAATGGGGAACGACCGCCATCCTGTCGGACGGCGATGCGGTGTTTCAGCCGCGCAAAGTGTTTCGCGCCGGCCTGTCGGACTTCTTCGAGCGGCACGTGCTGATCTATATCCATAAGGAGCAAGAGCTGGATTATGTGGCGCGGATTTTTCCCGCCAAGCATTATGTGCTGATCGACGACAAGCTGCGCATTCTGGATGTGGTGAAGAAGATTTGGGGGGCGCGGGTCACGACGGTGTTCCCGCGCCAAGGCCATTATGCCTTGGACCCCGACATCGTGGCGGCGTATCCGAAGGCGGATATCACGATCGAGCGGATTGGGGATTTGGTGCAGCACGACATTGGAGAGTTTATGGGTGCTGCGAGCGGCGCGGTTCGTCGCTGAAGCCGCCGATGAAGGAGGATTTGACGTAGGGGGTTTGGGGACTTGGTGAGGATGGAGAGAGATGTTTGGGGGAGCCAATAGTTGAGTATGCTATAAGCAATGTTCAATCAGGTCGTGCCCTTTCGAGCAGGATTTTTTATCCACGTAACTATGCCTCGCATGAACTCCCAAACATCGCCTTGTTCCGGCTTAATATACTCGGCACTCGAAGGATCACTTCCCATTTTCTCAAGAACTGAGACTGTCCAGTCTGTCTTTTTTCCAACCGCGTTCAGGCACTTTAACCAACACTCGAGTTCACCCTTTCGAACCGCGAATATTCCAAACTGAGAAAGTGTGTCAAAAAGTTGGTTTGCTGCCTCCTTTTCTGTGTCAGGGAGCACGTCTACTCCGTCCACTTTCATGTCTAGACCGAGATCTACAAACCGCTTGTGAACATCACCCCTTTGCACCGAAAATCCGTTATGAAGCGTTGCCGGAACGTGAGCCGCCTTCAACCAGCCTAACCACGTCTGACCTCCGTCCTTAAGAATATCGATATCAACTATTGCCGCCGCCGGTACACCGAACGCACGGAGCGGGCCAACTATGTCTTGTATCGTTTGCTTATTTTGAGCATTTATAAAGAGAATGGACGGGTAACCTCTCTCCTGTTCAGCTAGTCTGTAATATATCTCAGAATAAAAAGATCTATCGTTGTCAGACTCTGTTACGACCACACCGTCGTGAAATAATGCGGAGATTACGTTGGCGCTTCTTAGAAGCGGCGTCTTGAAGAATTTCGTCAAAATGGACGAGTTAACAATTTGGCCCTTTGATTTTCCGTTTGAGTATTCCAGCCGGACAACTCGAACGTTTGGGGATGCCTGCAGACATCCAATTAGGAAGTCGGGACTATGTGTAGCGGCCATTAAACTGCCGTCGGCCTTCAATCTCTTTGTGAGTTGGTAGCCTAGTTTTCGAGCTAGTGGTGGGTGCAGAAAAGCTTCTGGCTCGTCGATCAGAATTCGCGCGATAGTCTTCTGACAACACGGCGCAAACAATCCCAACGAATGCTTGAACTCCGTCGCTACATTCCTTGATGTGACGCGCATTCGCGTGGAATAAGCGCGCCGCGCTATTCAAGTTCTGCTCATCAGGCGTTGGGGGCACATCAGACAGGCGTATGCGCAGGGCGTTACCCTGCAGCGCGTCAATGACAAAGTATACGCCGAACGCATCATGAATAACCTCCCGCACCACCTTACGAAGGTTGTCGTCTTTGAAAAGTTGGGCTAACACATTCTGAGCGCGACCGAGAAGATCGCCCTGCTGTTGGTCATTTGTAAGATTAAAACGTGTTCGACCGTCGAGACGGATTAAGAAGTACTTCAAGAACTGAGACGTGATCCACCGCTTCTCTGTGTGACTTTTAACAAAATTCTCTAAGTGACTACGGCTTACTGTGTGGGCATCCAACCCTCCGCCGGGGACAAATCTCCCAACATAAACATGGTCCGGAGATGTTCCCGCAGGAGCTTTCTTTGTCAGATTGTCTATATCGCCAGCAAGTTGTTCCTCACCTAACCACGCTATTTCAAAATCATGCACTAGCTTCGCGTCTATTGCTGGATGGCTGGAGATCTGTGACTCCAGCTCCCTTAAAAGCAAACTCTTACCAGAATTGTTCGGACCAACAAAAACAGTTACACCATCCGCTGGAACCAAAATTGGGGATTGGCTTTCAGTAAATTTCAATGAAATTGATTCAAACATAGCGTCGTTTCCAAATGTTGATGGACTGCGTATTTAATCCGTGTACGTAGTAATAATATCATATGTACGTTGTGCGCTTTGCGACGGTGTTCTGCTGAGGGTAGAACTACCGAAGATCAGGTCAAGCCCGGCAATGACGAAGTGTAGTGGGTGAAATGGATATCTCTCACTCGCCACGAATTTCGCCTGCGCCGCCTTTCTTGCGTTGGCATTCTGCCCATATGTTGTGCTAAAGTGGAGACATGAAGAAGCGAACGGCCATTCCAAATACGAGCGACCGCGATGTCCACGCGCGGCTCGACCGGGTGCTGTTCGAGCTCAACGATGCGCAGCATGCGGAGTTTCTCAGGGCGCTCGATAATCCCGCACCGCCCAACGCGAGGCTGAAGCGGTTGATGGCGAGCAAATCGCCGTGGAGAAGTAGAGCGTACCTGCCCCCTTCGTCTCACCGGCGCTAACGCGCCGTTGAGACACTTCCCCGCTTCGCTTTGCTCGCGGGGGCAGAAAATCAAGACTTCGCCAGCGCCGCCGGGGTTTCGTAGCCTTCCGGGTCTTGGTGGATGATGATCTCGGCGTTGGGGAATTCGGCGTGCAGCAGCGCTTCCACTTCGTCGCTGATGCCGTGCGACTTCATCAGGCTGTAGGACGGGTCCAATTCGACATGCAGCTGGATGAACGTCGTGGTGCCCGCCGCGCGGGTGCGCAGATCGTGCATGTCGCGCACTTCGGGATGGCGCATGACGACGGTGCGGATGCGGGCGCGGTCGCCGTCGGGCAACTCGCGGTCCATCAGCTGATTGTAGCTCTGGCCGAACACGTTCCACGAACCCGCCGCCAGCACCAGCGCGACCAAGATGCCGATGATCGGATCGGCGTAGAGCAGATGGAAACTGCTCGACAGCACGATGGCGATGACGACGCCCAGATTGACGACGATGTCGCCCAGGTAATGCATGAAGTCGGCATGGATGGCGAGCGAGCCGGTGCGCCTGACGGTGAAGCGCTGCGCGATGACGAGGCCGATGGCGGCGGCGACGGAAAGGCCCATCACCACAAGTCCCGCAGAACCGTTCTCCACCGGCCGCGGCGCGGTGAGGCGCTGCGCGGATTCGATCACCAGGAACACCGCCGAGCCGGCGATGAAGGCGCCTTGCGCCAGGCCGGCCAGCGGCTCGGCCTTGCCGTGACCGAAGCGATGCTCGGCATCGGCGGGCGTCAGCGCGTGGCGCACCGCCAGCAGATTGACGAACGAGCCGATGACGTCGAGCGCGGAATCCGCCAGCGACGCCATCATGGCGATGGAATCCGTGACGATGAAGGCGACGGCCTTGATGACGACGAGCAGCAATCCGATGACGACGGCGGCCAGCGCCACGCGGCGCATCAAATCGCCATGCGCGTGGACCGCGCCTTCGATATTGGCCGGTCATCATCATGGAAAAAGGCGCTCCGTGCGCCAAGGCTTGTCGAGCGCGTCGCGGCGATAGACCAGCCGGTCGTGCAGGCGGAACGGACGGTCGCGCCAGAATTCGATCTCCAGCGGCGCCACGCGATAGCCCGACCAATGCGGCGGCCGCGGAACTTTCGCCAGCGCATATTTGACGGCGTATTTGGCGATCTCTTTCTCGAACACCCAGCGCCCTTCCATGGCGCGCGATTGCGCCGAGGCCCAGGCGCCGATCTGGCTGTCCTTGGCGCGCGAGGCGAAATAGGCGTCGGCCTCCGCTTCGCTGACCGGCGTCACCGGGCCGCGCACCCGCACCTGGCGGCGCTGCGATTTCCAGTGAAAGCACAGCGCGGCGGCGGGATGGGCGGCCAGCTCGTTGCCCTTGGCGCTTTGCGTGTTGGTGTAGAAGACGAAGCCGCGCGGATCGACGCCCTTCAGCAGCACCATGCGGACATTGGGCGGCCCGGACGCATCGACGGTCGCCACCGCCATGGCGTTGGCCTCGTTCACCTCGTGCTTGTCCGCCTCTTTCATCCATTCGTGGAACATTTCGAATGGATCGCGCGCGGGGGTGATGCCGCCGTCATCCAGGGGTCCGCCGATCTCGCTCATGGGCTCCGCATATCACCTGAAAGCCGTTTTCGGTAGTCGGCGGCGTGGCCTGCGAAGCCGACCAGGTCGTCGAATTCGCGATATACTTTGCTTTTGCGCTGCCAACGCACAGCTCAGTGCTGGTCTTTGATGCTAGCGTACGCGCCGATTGGAATCGGACATAGCTGGCCCTTGCTCACTCTCGACCGCCGCTCTGTGCGGCGTTTTGGCCGCTTGCGCCAGCGATCCGGCGGATTCGCCCCAGGCCATGAAAGCCACCTTCGACGCCGGACTAAAAGCCTATGACGCGGGCAATTATGCCGAGGCCTATAAGACCTGGACGACCATCGAAGACGTGGATTTGGGCGCCATGCGCAATGTCGCGGTCATGCTGCGCACCGGCAAAGGCGTCGAGAAGGACCCCAAAGCCGCCGAGGCGCTGATGGAGCGCGCCGCCGAAGCCGGGCTGTTCACCGCCCAAGCCGATCTCGGCGAGATGCTGATGAAAGGCGAAGCCGGGACCCCCAACCCCAAAGCCGCCTCGCAATGGCTGGCGCTGGCGGCGATGGCGGGCCATCCGATGGCGGCCTTCGAACTGGGCGAGCTCTACGAGCAAGGCAATGGGGTCGACAAGAATCTGGAAACCGCGCGCAGCCTCTACAAGGCGGCGGCCAAAGGGGGGGTCGCCGAAGCAAGCCAGCGCTTGGTGCCCTGCCCCCGGAAGCCGCCGCAAATTCCCATGCAAGCGCCGGTGCAAAAGCCTTAACGAGAGCCGGGGATACTCCCTATATAGTAGGGGCCGCTCGACGATTCCGCGGCTGGAGAAGGCATGCGTAACCCTTATGAAGTCCTCGGCGTTTCCAAGAACGCCAGCGAAGCCGAGATCAAGAAAGGCATTCCGCTCGCTCGCCAAGAAACATCACCCCGACAAGCATGCGCGGCGACGCCGGCGCGAAGAAACGCTTCCAGGAAATCAGCTCCGCCTATGACGTCATCGGCGACAAGGACAAGCGCGCCAAATTCGATGCCGGCCAGATCGACGAAAGCGGCAATCCCAAGGGCTTCGATCCGCGCGCCCATGGCTTCGAAGGCAACCCGTTCGGCCAGGGCGGCGGCCCGGGTGGCGGCCGCGGGACCCGGCGATTTTCATTTCACCTGGACCGATCAGGGCCCGCAGGGACAGGGCGAAACGGCGGAAGGTTTCCGCCCGGAAGATTTGTTCGCCGATCTGCTCGGCGGCTTGGGCGGGCGCGGCGGACGCGGCGGGCGGGCTCAACCGCGCGCCGGCCAGGATTTCACCGTTACGACGACCGTCAGTTTCGAAGAAGCGGCCAATGGCGGAACGCGCCGCGTGGTGCTGCCCAACGGCGAACAGATCGACGTGAAAATTCCGGCGGGGCTGAAAGACGGCCAGCAGATCCGTCTCAAAGGCCGCGGCGGCGCCGGCAAGAATGGCGGGCCGAACGGCGACGTGATGATCCAAGTCTCCGTCGCGCCGCATCCTTATTTCACGCGCGACGGCCGCGACGTGAAGATCGACCTGCCCGTCAGCTGAAAGAAGCGGTATTGGGGGCAAAAGTGCCGGTGCAGACATTGACCGGCACGGTGTCGCTCAGCGTGCCGCCCAATTCCAATACCGGCAAGGTGCTCCGCCTAAAAGGCAAGGGCATTCCGGGACAAGGACAGCGAACCGGCGGGCGATCTTTATGCGCGCTTGGTGGTGACGCTGCCCGACGAGCCGGATGAAGCGCTGCAAAAATTTGCCGAGAGCTGGAAGGCGAATTACGACCCGCGCGCGAAACCGCGGTAGTTTCCGCGTCTTTACCCGCCGATCGCTGCCGGTGTCGCCAAACAAACGTCGCGCATTTGTCGACGATGCCGGGCCCGAGACGGCGAATAAACGCCTCACCCCGCGGGCCGGCGAAGCTGTGGAGCTTTCGCTTCGGGCTCTCCGTAGAACATAAAGGTGAAGCCCATTGCGCTGAGGACAAACGCCAAAACGACGATTCCAAAGGCCAGCTTATAACCTTGCACGGTTTGCGCGGCGGCCATGGCCTGACGCTCGTTGAGTAGGTTCAACTCCTGCGCACGAACTATGCTCCAACACAAGCGCGGGCATTGACCATATCCGAACGCTTGACCGGGATCGCGAATAGCCGCCGCCACATCCCGGGCGTGACCCGGTCCCAGCGCGGAAAGATAAGCATAAAGCGCAAGGCGCCTTCCGACCAAGGTTCGCAATCGCTTGACGTGATCGGCATGCATAGGATCGTTGCCGAGCAGCGTGGCGAGGTTGTTCAGTGCCACCACCGTTCGACCGCGTTCGTCTCTCTGCCACTTCAGAAATATCGGATCGTCGCTCAGCGCGTAGCCGCGAACTGTCATCTCGACACCGACGAGCTTTGAATCGAGTTCGGCAAGCTGCAGCAGAATCGCATTCGAGCGCTGCACCCAGGCGTAGCTGTCGCGCAATCGTGTGACGTTGGAGCCGAGCAACACCATGCCGCAGAGCAACAGCACCACGGCGCCGAATACCGTCGAGGAGCCGATTTGACGCAAATGGCCGCGCTGAAACCAGAGCTTTACGCTATGCAAGAGTTACGACGGCCGTGCTCATGCGGAATTCCAGATTTGAGTTTCGCCGGCGGATTCCGCGCACCATGCAAACCCCTGAACGCGAAATGGCGCAACTCCAAGGACCTGGGTACGCCCCTTAATAGATCGTATGAATGTTAAAAAAGCGGTAATTTGTATTGTTAACAAAAGCGCAAAAGCGGCTGGTCTCGTAATTTCGCGTTTCGCGATGTCGCCGTCGTTCACCGATATCGCAGCCAAAACGAAGTAGCATCAACAGGTTGGCCGCCACCCGTCGATGCCGAAATTCGAATAGCAGCGATAATCGCGCCACGAATTTCAAAGCGGACGCCGAATGCCCCGAATTCCACGGGTCGGCTCCAACGTCCCGAACCCAAAGGCGAATGCGGCCATGACGATCTGTACCTCAACGAACCGCAGGTCCGCTTGCCGATCGGGCCCCCAGACGAAGACGCACTGCGATGATGAAAATTCGTCGGAGGAATTGCCGTGCCGTTGACCGTAATCGTTACTAGGGCCAATCGCCCAACGTCTCGTTATCCTTGATGCGCTCATTGGCTGGCAGCCTCGTATTCAACCCGAAATTGATTAGCAAGCGCGGGCCAGCGCGGCGATTTCCCATAGATTTCCTTGATTTTGCTGATCTTTTCGAGCATTGGGGGGGGGCAGACAGACAGGGAGTGCGGATATGGCGTTCGAAGGCCTGATGAAAGGCAAACGAGGCCTGATCATGGGCGTCGCCAACGAGCGCTCCATCGCCTGGGGCATCGCCCAGACCTTGTCCGAGGCCGGCGCGGAACTGGCATTCACCTATCAAGGCGACGCTTTCAAAAAGCGCGTCCTGCCGCTGGTCGAAAACCTGAAGCCGGCGGTGGTGGCCGACTGCGATGTCACCAACCAGGGATCGCTCGACGCGCTGTTCGCCGACATCAAGCGGGTTTGGGGCGAACTCGATTTCGTGGTTCACGCCGTCGCCTTCTCCGACAAGGACCAGCTCAAGGGCCGCTATGTCGACACGACGGCCGAGAACTTCGCGATGACGATGAATATCTCCTGCTACTCGTTCACCGCCGTGGCGCAGCGCGCCGAGAAGCTGATGACCAAAGGCGGCAGCATGCGTCACCCTCACCTATTACGGCGCCGAAAAAGTGATGCCGCATTACAATGTGATGGGCGTGGCCAAAGCGGCGCTGGAAGCCAGCGTGCGCTATATGGCCGAAGACCTCGGCAAGAAAGCCATCCGCGTGAATTCGATTTCCGCCGGGCCCGATCAAGACGCTGGCCGCCTCGGGCATCGGCGATTTCCGCTATATCCTGAAATGGAACGAGTACAACTCGCCGCTGCGCCGGACCGTGACCACCTCGGAAGTGGGCAATGCGGCATTATTCCTGTTATCCGATCTGGGCAAGGCCGTGACGGGCGAATGCCTGCATGTCGATGCGGGCTATCATATCATCGGTATGAAAGCGCCGGAATCCCCCGACATCGTGCTGGGGAAGAACGGGGACTGATGTCCTACAACACGTTCGGCCATATGTTCCGGGTCACGACATTCGGCGAAAGCCACGGGCCCGCGCTGGGCTGCGTGATCGACGGCTGCCCGCCGGGCATCGCGCTGACCGAAGCCGATATCCAGGCGGATCTCGACCGGCGCCGGCCCGGTCAATCGAAATTCGTCACCCAGCGCAAAGAGCCGGACCGCGTGCGCATTCTTTCCGGCGTCTTCCAAGACGAACGGATGAAGCAGCAAGTGACGACCGGCACGCCCATTGCGCTGCTGATCGAAAATGTGGACGCGCGATCGAAGGACTATTCCGACATCCGCGACAAATTCCGCCCCGCGCCATGCCGACTACACCTATTGGGCCAAATACGGCGTGCGCGATTACCGCGGCGGCGGACGGCAAAGCGCGCGCGAAACCGCGGCGCGCGTGGCGGCGGGCGCCGTGGCCCGCAAAGTTCTGGACAGGCTTTACAAGAACGTGCGCGTGCGCGGCGGCGCTGATCCAGATGGGCACGCAGACCATCGAACGCAAGCGCTGGAACTGGAATGAAGTGGCGAAGAATCCGTTCTTCTGCCCCGATCCCAAAGCGATTGATCCGTGGACGGAATATCTCGAAGGCGTGCGCAAGAAGGGCTCGTCCTGCGGCGCCGTCGTGGAAGTGGTGGCGGAAGGCATTCCCGCCGGTCTCGGCGCGCCGATCTATGGCAAGCTGGATGCCGACCTCGCCTCGGCGATGATGGGGATCAACGCGGTGAAGGGCGTGGAGATCGGCGACGGCTTTGCCACGGCCTGGATGTCGGGCGAAGACAATGCCGACGAGATGCGCAAAGGCAAACGCGGCAAGCCGGAATTCCTCTCCAATCATGCGGGCGGAATCCTGGGCGGCATTTCCACCGGACAGCCCATCGTGGCGCGCTTCGCGGTTAAGCCGACCTCCTCCATCCTCAGCCCCGCGCAAGACCATCGACATTGACGGCCATGAGACGGAGATCGTCACCAAAGGCCGCCACGATCCCTGCGTCGGCATCCGCGCCGTTCCCATCGGCGAAGCGATGATGGCGCTGGTGCTGGCCGATCACGCGCTGAGACACCGCGGGCAGATGGGCTGATAATCCATTTTCAGGAAAGGAATACGTCATGGACGTTCTGATCGTCACGGTTTTGATTTGCGTCGCCGCATTTTTCGCGCTGACCATCGTGCTGGGCAGCTATTTCACGGTGCAGCAGCAAAGCCGCGCCATTGTCGAGCGCTTCGGGAAATATGTCCGCACCGCCAACCCGGGCTTGAACTTCAAAATTCCCTATATCGAAAGCATCATTCAGCGCGTTTCGCTGCGCGTGCAGCAATTGCTGGTAGAGGTCGATACCAAGACGCTCGACAACGTCTTCGTGAAAATTTCCGTCGCGGTGCAATACCGGGTGGTGGAAGGCAGCGAGGCGGATTCCTTTTACAAGCTGCAGGACCATGTGCAGCAGATCAGCTCCTATGTGCTCGACGTGGTGCGCGCCAAGGTTCCAAAAATGAGCCTCGACGAAGTGTTCGAGAAAAAGGACGACATCGGCAGCGCGGTGAAAGGCGAACTCGACGTCTCGATGAAAATCTACGGCTTCGAGATTCCCAACGCCTTGGTGACCGACGTCAATCCCGCCGACAATGTCAAAGCGGCGATGAACGAAATCCAGACGCAGCAACGCCTACAGGTCGCCGCGGCCGCCAAGGGCGAAGCCAACAAGATCCTGGTGGTGAAAAACGCCGAAGCCGAAGCGGAATCCAAGCGCCTGCAGGGCGAAGGCATCGCCAAGCAGCGCCGCGCCATCGTCGACGGTTTGCGCGAATCCATCGCCGCCTTCACCGACAAGGTCAGCAGCGTCAACGAGCACGAAGTGCTGAACCTGGTTTTGCTGACGCAATATTTCGATACGCTGAAGGAGATCGGCGTTTCGGCGGGCAGCAAAGTGATCCTGACGCCGCATGCGCCGGGCGGCATGACCGACATTTCCGACCAGCTGCGTGCCGCGATCATCCAAGGCAACGAGGCGGTACAGACCAAGAAGTAAGATCTATTTCCACCGCGGAATGGCGCCGGCGAGCGGACCGATAAAGACCTGCGGCTCGGACGGCAGATCGACATTTTCCTTTTTCTCGCGCGTCGCGACGCAGCCCTTCACGTCTTTGGCGAAATCCGGGAAGTCGCCCGACCTCGCCAGCCATTGCAGCGTACACGTATCGAAATAGGTGTATTTGTCGGTCTCGCCGCAACCGAACGAGGTGCGGTCGGGCGCGGCGGCGGTAATCACGATCCGCTCGGGCGCTTCAGCGCGGGAACGAACACGCCGGAAAAGCATGACGAAACGATCACGACGGTCGGGCGGCCGCCACAGGCATTGTCCACCATCTGCGCCATGCGGTCCGGCGAAAGCAAACCTTCGCCCAGCACGATGCCCTCGGGAGAACCATGCGAGGTGAAATAGGCGAAGCATCCGGACGTCGTGTGCGAGGACAAATCCCACAGACCGCCGGCGATATATTGCGGCGTCGCTTGGCGCGTCGACGATGGGATAATGCTCGGATTGCGCGGAGAACTGCAGAATATTCGCCGGCGAAAATCCCAGCGCGACGAGCTGGCTGGTGATATCGCGCCGCGCATTGTCGAAGACTTCGCTGGGCGCGCCGGAATGGGCATGCCAATCGCCCGCCACCACAACCGCCGCCCAGTCGGAGAAGCCGGACGCGGCCTCGGCGGGTTGGGCGAGCGCCGCAACGATCGCCGCTAATCGCAATACAGATTGCCCTGATCATTTCCTCAAGCCCGCCGGAACGACGCCGCAAGCTCAATATGCGACGACCACAGAAACTGGTCCACGGGCAAGACGGCGGTGAGGCTATATCCGCCTTCGATCATGACGCGGGCGTCACGCGCGAAGGTATCCGCGTCGCAGGAGACGTAAGCCACGCGCTTGATCCGGGCCGGGGCCAAATTTTGCACTTGCGCCAAGGCGCCGGACCGCGGCGGATCGAGGCAGACCGCATCGAATTCCCCAAGCTCGGTTTCCGTAAGCGGCCGCTTGAACAGATTGCGCTTTTCCAGCGTGACGGGCTTGAGGCCGGAGGTGGCGCGCGCGGCGCCCGACAGCGCGTCCAGCATCGGCCCGTCGAATTCCACGGCATGGACGCGCGCCCGTTCCGCCAGGACAAGCGCGAAAGTCCCGCAGCCGGCGAACAAATCCACGATGCGCTTGGCGCCCGACAATGCTTCTTGCACAAAGCGCTGCAAGGCGGCTTCGCCCGGGCGCGTCGGCTGCAGAAATGCGCCGGGCGGAAGCGTCACCTTTGCCTTACCCAACATGACCGCTGGCTGCGCCAACATGATCGCGGTTTCTCGCGCCGGATACGATGCGCGCCAGTTTGAGTTTCGCCGCCCAGCGCGCCAATTCGGCGATCATGGCCGTCGTCGTTGGCGCGCTGCCAAGCAATCGAAAGGTCGATACCGCTGTCCGTCTCGGTGAGATGCAGTTCGGCGCTTTCGCCGAGCGCGCAAAATCGGCAGCCATACATTTCGCGAAAGCCGGGGATTATCGCCGCCAACGCCAGGCGTGAGCACGGGGCATTCCAGCAGATCGACGATGTCGTGCGAGCGCATCGCGTGATAGCCGAGTGAAACACCTTGCGCGTCGCGGGCGGCTTTCAGGTGGCACGGCGGCGCGTGGCGGGCGGAACTTCCACGACCGCTCCCACGACAGCATCGACGCCGTGGCGCGAGAGCGCATCGCTCACCAAGCGATGCTTCAGCGCGCGATAATCGGCATCGGTCATGTCCTGATGGGCGCAACCGCCGCAGATCCCGAAATGGCGGCAAAAACTCATTGTTTCACGGCCGCGACCAGGAATTCGCGATTGCCCGCGCCGCCGCGGATGGGACTGTCCATGACGCCGGCGACGGTCCAATTGGGCTGCGCGCCGATCCAATCGACATTGGATTGCAGGGCGCCGGCTTGCGCCGCCCAATCTTTCACAATGCCGCCCTTGCCGATATTGCCGCGCCCCACTTCGAATTGCGGCTTGACCAGCGCGATGAGCCATGCGGCGCATGCCGTGCAAGCCAGCACGGACGGCAGCACCAGCTTCAAACCGATGAAACTGACATCGACCACGACGGCATTGGCGCGTTCCGGAAGGTGCAATTGGCGCGCATCCGTCCGTTCCAGCGAAACGACGCGCGGATCGGCGGCGAGTTTGCGATGCAATTGGCCGTGACCGACATCGACCGCATAGACTTTGCTTGCGCCGCGTTCGAGCAACACTTCGGTGAAGCCGCCGGTCGAGGCGCCGACATCGATACAGATCAGACCCGCCGGCGACAATGCGAAGCGATCCAAAGCGGCCGCCAGTTTCAAGGCGCCGCGCGAAACATAGGGATGCGACTTCTCATAAGCGACGGAGACATTCGCGGCGATGGCTTGCGAGGGTTTGAGGATGGCCTTGCCGTCGACCGAGACTTTGCCGGCGCGGATCGCGGCCTGCGCCTCGGCGCGGCTGGCAGCGTAACCCTGTTCGACGAGGAATATGTCGGCGCGCGTGGACATGGTGGTCGACGTTACCTCCCGCCCAAAAATCCGCTAGGCGAGATTTTACGCTCCCGCTATCGGACGAGGCAAGAAGAAGTGCGTCCCCCTTACGCGATTTGGCCGACAGCGGCGGCTTCCTCGTCGCGGCCGAGCGCGCTAAGCGCCGCCGCAGCAATGGAATTGGCATCGAGACCGGCGGCCATATACATGCGTTCGGGCGTGTCATGGTTCTGGAAAATGTCCGGCAGCACCATCGGACGGACCTTCAAGCCGCTGTCGAGCAAGCCTTCCCAGGCGAGAAACTGCATCACATGGCTGCCGAAGCCGCCAACCGCGCCCTCTTCCACCGTCAGCAGCACCTCATGCTCGCGCGCCAAGCGGCGGATCAGATCGCGATCCAGCGGCTTGGCGAAACGGGCGTCGGCAACCGTCGCCGATAGTCCGTAAGCGGACAACCGCTCGGCAGCCAGCAGGGCTTCCGCCAGCCGCGTACCGAGGCTGAGAATGGCAATCGAGTTGCCTTCGCGCAGAATCCGGCCTTTGCCGATTTCGAGCGGTTTTCCTTCGAGCGGGCGTTCGAGCCCGACACCCTCGCCGCGCGGATAACGCAAGGCGCTCGGGCAGTCGTCGATCGCCACTTGCGGTCGCGACCATATGGGTCATCTCGACTTCGTCGGCCGCCGCCATGACCACGAAACCCGGCAACGTCGACGAGATAGGTGACGTCGAAAGACCCGGCATGCGTGGCGCCGTCGGCACCGACCAAACCGGCGCGGTCCAAGGCAAAACGAACCGGCAGCGATTGGATCGCCACATCGTGCACCACCTGATCGTAGGCGCGCTGCAGGAAGGTCGAATAGATGGCGCAGAACGGCTTCATGCCGTCCGCGGCAAGCCCGGCGGCGAAGGTCACGGCATGCTGTTCGGCAATGCCCACATCGAAGCAGCGGTTGGGGAATATCTTGGCGAAAAGATCGAGACCCGTGCCGGCCGGCATCGCGGCCGTGACGGCGACGATGCGTTTGTCTTTCTTCGCTTCGGCGATCAGCGATTCCGCAAACACTTGCGTATAGCTCGGCGCTTTGGAATTGGATTTTTTCTGCTCGCCCGTCAGCACATTGAATTTGGAGACGCCGTGATATTTGTCGGCGCTGGCTTCCGCCGGGCCGTAGCCTTTGCCCTTTTTGGTCACAACATGGACCATAATCGGCCCGTTCTGCATGTCGCGGACGTTTTCCAGAACCGGGATCAGATGATCGAGATTGTGGCCGTCGATCGGACCGACATAATAGAAGCCGAGTTCTTCGAACAGCGTGCCGCCGGTTACCATGCCGCGGGCATATTCCTCCACGCGGCGCGCGCCGATTTTCATCGGTCGCGGCAGAACTTCCGCAAAACGCTTGGCAATGCTGCGAATGCCGCGATACGGCTTGCTGGAGACCAGCCGCGCCAGATAGGCGCTCAAGGCGCCGACCGGCGGCGCAATCGACATGTCGTTGTCGTTGAGTACGACGATCAAGCGCGAATCCGCGGTGCCCGCATTGTTCATCGCTTCATAGGCCATGCCCGCGCTCATCGAGCCGTCGCCGATTACGGCCACGACGTTGTGCGATTTGCCCTGCAAATCGCGCGCAACCGCAAAACCAAGGCCGGCCGAGATCGAGGTCGAGGAATGCGCCGCGCCGAAAGGATCGTATTCGCTCTCCGAACGCTTGGTGAATCCGGACAGGCCGCCGCCTTGGCGCAGGGTGCGCATACGCGACTTGCGGCCGGTCAGAATCTTATGCGGATAAGCCTGATGGCCGACGTCCCAGATCAGACGGTCTTGCGGCGTGTTGAACACATAATGAAGAGCAACGGTCAGCTCGACGACGCCGAGGCTCGATCCCAAATGACCGCCGGTCACCGACACGACATCGATGAGTTCCTTGCGCACCTCGTCCGCCAATTGGTTCAACTCGGAACGCGGCAGCGCACGCAGGTCGCTTGGCGCCTGAATCTTGTCCAGGAGACTTGTCTTGCTTGGAACACCCATGAAACGCTCCGGTCGCCGCGTACTCGAGACGCGAATTGCCCCCACGTTTTCGCGGCCGTGCGCAAAAGGTCAGCCTTTTCCTTCAAGAAATCAAGGCGATCGACGAAACGTTACTAAAGCGCAATGCAAGCAGGGACCTATCCGCGTCTAAGCGCAGAATTCGATCGCGTTTCACAGTTCTGTGTTCAATCAAGTTCCGCAGTTTCGGCTGATATTTGGCCGCCGGAACCTTGAACAATCTTTTCGAGACGGCTTTCGGCAGCTTTCAATTTGCGCTCACAATGCGCTTTTAGAGCTTGGCCGCGTTCGTAAAGCGCGATCGAATCCTCAAGATCGACCTGACCTTGTTCCAGGCGCGAAACGATGCCCTCGAGTTCCTTCAATGCCGT
The DNA here is from genome assembly GCA_963822275.1 of uncultured Alphaproteobacteria bacterium. Classification (GTDB taxonomy): domain Bacteria; phylum Pseudomonadota; class Alphaproteobacteria; order Micropepsales; family Micropepsaceae; genus Rhizomicrobium. The sequence goes on along the minus strand of CAWGHR010000015.1, from coordinate 35,182 downwards.
CTCGAAGCTGAGTGTGGCGACATCTAGAGCTTCAGCTTTGGCCTTGGCGGACATTAACGACGGTCTCCCTGAGCTCGAATAGACAGAAACGTGACACTTATCGCAGGCCGGCATCGAGAGCAAAACGCGGTGCGGAAGTCAGCGCGTTAACTCTTGCCCGTGGCGAGCTGCTACCTCCACCAAACACGTAAGGGAATTGCTCAAAAGGAACTGCCAAATGCTAAGTCCTGCACGATTGAAAGAAAATTAGCTGCTTAATTTCGCAGCACATGTTAGGGACTAGGCATAAGTATTTGAAATGTAAAGATTTTGTTAAGTTGACGCAGGTGACAACTTACATTCAAATGAACCATAATATTTTTATGGATATTGCGTTACGTAGGGGAATTTTGACACAAAATGACGATATCGTCATTTTGTGAGCCCTGTATGCAACATAACCGTAGTTAATTTATGGGATTCTAGATTCCCCTTTTGAATCTGAGCCTTGAGACTCTTAGCATTTTTTCTCGTACGGGCGGGAAACGCGCATCGCTGCGCGCCGGAGTGGGTCTCGAAGGCCTTCAAAACCGCCTGTGATCGAATGTCGTTGCGACCGAACCAAGGGGGTTTTCCGTGTACAAAATCAACAACAGTCTACGCTCTTCGCTGCTTCTCGGAGCGGCAACCGCTGCTGCCATCGCCTTGACCGGCAGTGCCATCGCCCAGAACGTCGAGACGGTCGTGGTGACCGGCTCGCGCATTCCCCAACCCAGTCTCGTCAGCACCAGCCCTGTCACCGTTGTCGGGCAGCAGGAAATGACAACTCGAGGGCACGACGAACGTCGAAAACCTGCTCAACAACCTTCCATCCGTCGTGGCCGACTACACCAATACGGCGTCCAACGGCGCTACCGGCCAGGCGACTGTCGATTTGCGCGGTCTCGGTTCATCGCGCACCCTGGTCCTGGTGGACGGCAAGCGGCTCATGCCGTCCGACCCCTCGAACCCCGTCGCCGACCTCAACCAAATTCCCGCCGCGTTGGTCGATCACGTCGAAGTGCTGACCGGCGGCGCATCGGCGGTCTACGGTTCGGACGCCGAGGCGGGCGTCGTCAACTTCGTGATGCGCAAGGACTTCGAAGGCATTGAGTTGAACAGCCAGCTCGGCATCAACCAATCGGATAACCAGAACGGCGCCGACCGGGCGAGACAGATCGCGTCCGGCATCGCGACGGCTCCCGAGAATTTCTGGGGCGGCCGCAATTTGGATTTCAGCGTTCTGCTGGGCGTGAACACCCCTGACGGCAAAGGCAATATCACGGCCTATGTCGGTTACCGCTCCATCGATCCAGTGACGCAGAAGAATATGGACTTCTCGGCCTGCGCGCTTGCGACCTCGGGCGGCTCGCTTCGGTGCTATGGTTCGTCGAACGGCAATCGCTGGATCTCGATAGACGGAGCCAGCGCCGGCGCACCGGGGGCCAACTGGGACTACTACGAGACGGGAACCGGTAAAGCGGGCAGCGGCAACTTCGTCACCTGGGGCAGCACAGCCAACGAACGCTACAATTTCGCAGCGGCAAACTACATCCAGCGTCCGGACACGCGCTACATCGCCGGCTACGACGCCCATTACGAGGTGGCCCCGTGGGCGACGGTTTACTCCAACATGATGTTTGCCGACGACCACACCTTGGCGCAAATTGCTCCATCGGGCCTGTTCCTCGGTACCGGCCGCAATTTGAGCATCAACGGGATAGCGGGTCAGAAGACGGCCTATGTGGAAGTGAACTGCAACAATCCGCTGATGACCGCGCAGGAAAATCAGGCGCTGTGCGGCAACATCCTTCCCACGACTCCGTTCGGGAGCGGGACGATGCTCGCTAAATATGGCGCGAGCGGCCCTTACGGCACCGGCTATGATCAGCTCGTCGGCGGTCTATGGAACGGTGCGGCCAACATGTATCCAGGCCAATCGCTGTTGGAAATCGGCCGTCGCGATCTCGAAGGCGGCGACCGCATCGACGATCTGCGCCACACCTCCTATCGTTTGGTGCTTGGCGTAAAGGGCAACATCGACCCGACCTGGAGCTATGACCTCTACGCACAGTACGGCACAACGATCTACGCCGAGAACTATTCGAACGAATTCTCGGTGTCGCGCGTGCAGAACGCGTTGCAGGTCAATCCGGACGGCAACTGCGTTGCCTATGACGCAGGCATCGACAAGAGCTGCGTACCGCTCGACATCTTCGACGGCTATGGCTCCATCACCAAGTCGCAGCTGAACTATGTCGCCGCACAAGGCTTCAAGTCCGGGTATACGTCGGAATATGTCGCCAGCGGATCGGTGACGGGCGATCTCGGGACCTACGGCATCAAATCGCCCTGGGCAAATGATTCGGTCGGCGTAGCGCTCGGTACCGAATACCGCAAGGAAGTGCTCGAGCTGTCGACCAGCCGCGACTTCCAGACCAACGACCTCTACGGTCAAGGCGGCGCGACGCTGCCGGTACCGGTGTCGGCGTTCAGCGTGGCCGAAGGCTTTGGCGAAGTGCAGGTGCCGATCGCACAAGGTCTTCCACTCGCCGAGAATCTGACGTTCAATGGCGGCTTCCGCTACTCCGCCTACAGCGAGGCCGGCGACACCTGGACCTACAAGGCCGACTTTGGCTGGCAGGTGATCGACGATCTGAAGTTCCGCGCCAGCTTCGACCGCGCCGTGCGCGCGCCGACCGTGCTGGAGCTATTCTCGCCGGCGAACGTCGACCTGTTTGGCGGCGGCGATCCCTGCGCCGGACCGACAAACCCGAAGGTGGCCGCGAACTGCCTGAAGTTTGGAGTTCCTGCCCAGCGCGGGTCTGGTCTCGCCGGCGGCACAGTATAATCAAAACACGTCGGGCAACACCTCGCTCAAGCCGGAGGAAGCCAATACGCTGTCGTTCGGCGCGGTGCTGACGCCCACCTTCATTCCCGGGCTGACCCTGACCCTCGACTACTACAACATCAAGATCGAGAAATACATCAACGGCGTCAATCCGAACGTCACGCTTTCAGCGTGCTACGGTGCGGGCGCAACGGCGGCGAGCCAGGCACTAGCCTGTCCGCGTATCCATCGCGGCTCCGGCGGCACCGGCAATCTCTATGCCGGCGGTTATGTCGACGCGACGACGATCAACACCGGCTATCTGAAGACCGACGGTCTCGACGTCGAAGCCAACTACATGACGGATCTTGCCGCCTTCGGAGCCGACGGCTGGGGTTCATTGGCGATCAACTTGCTGGGTACCTGGACGGACACCAACGTGACATCCGCGTATTCGAACGTGAGCTACAACTGCGCCGGCCTGTTCGGCATCGTTTGCGGAACGCCCACACCGAAGTGGCGCAGCAAGATGCGCGTCACCTGGGATACGCCTTGGGACAACTTGCAACTCTCCCTGCAATGGCGCCACATCACCGGGGCAAAGCTCGACGTAAACACCGCAAACCCGGTCCTGAACGCTCTCTGCGGCTCGACCAGCTCGCAGCCCTGTCCTGACCCGGCGGATGCGCGCATCCCGGACTACGACTACTTCGATCTGTCGGCTGCTTGGGAGGCCACAAAGGGTATCGAGATCCGCGCCGGCGTCAACAATATCCTGGACAAGGATCCGCCGGTGTACGACTCGACGTTCTACGGCGTGTCCTCGCCTCCGTTCGGAAACGGCAACACCTATCCGGGCGTCTACGACTCGCTTGGACGCGTGATGTTCGTTTCGGTTACGGCTAAGCTGTAAGCGAATTGGAATTTGCAATACAGGCGGCGGCCCGTTGGGTCGCCGCCTTTTTTCTGCTAATCCGGCGAGAACACGAACGAAACACAGGCTGAATGGTCATCGCGGCAGACGACAAGACGATTGTGGAACGAGTTGCGCAGGCACTCGCGGCGCGCAACACGCAGCAGGCCGCAACACTTGCCGAGGCAGCCTTGTCCGGCGGATTGAAACATCCGGTCCTGTTCACGGCCCGCGCCGTCTGGTCGGGCGAGCAAGGCCGTCATGCCGAAGCGCTGGCGGATTTCAAGCGCGCCGATGCTTACCCGCCGCCGAATGCGGCGACCAAAAGCGCCATTGCCACAAGCTTGACCAGATTGGAGCGCTACGACGAAGCGATCGAGGCTTATGACGCGGCGATCGCGCTGCAGCCCATGGCGTATCAACTCCATTACCGAAAAGGTTGGGCCCTCGAAATGGCCGGACGTCTGTTGGAGGCCCGGCAGGCTTTGCAACGGGCCGTCGAAATCAATCCCAACTACCCCGAGCCGTTTGCCCGTCTTGCCGCGCTCGCAGCACGCCGTGGCGCCTGGGACGAAGCACGATCCTACGCCGATCGCGCCCTCGCGCTCGATGGTGATCAAATCGCGGCGCAACGGGCGCTGGCGGCATGCGAAATCGAACAAGGCAATCTGGATGCGGCGGAGCAACGTCTGCAGCGCATCTTGACCAGCGACAAGTTGGGGGCAATCGACCGTTATCTCGCGCTCAGTCTGCTCGGCGACTTGCGGGACAAACAAGACCGGTTCGCCGAAGCTTTCGACTATTGGAGCAAAGCCAAACAGGCCGCGCAGCAAACTCTGCCGGGTACCTCGGAACAAATGTCCTTGCTCGAAGCGACCAATGGGCTGTGTCGCTACATGGAGGCCTGTCCCGCAATTGCGTCGCGGGGCACATCCGCCGGCGGGCGACCGCACATCTTCCTGCTTGGATTTTTGCGCACCGGGACCACGCTTCTCGAGCAGGTATTGGCCAGCCACGAAGATGTTGTCTCGCTGGAGGAAAAGGACACGCTGGGGGACGCGGTTCAGGCCTACATGAATCAGCCGCAAGACCTCGACAAGCTCTGGACGGCGTCCGAAAACGCATTGGCTGGTTTTCGGGACGCTTACTGGCGCCGGGTCCGCGGCTACGGCATCGATCCCTCGGACAAGATCGTGGTCGACAAAGTGCCGATCAACACGATCAAGATAGCGGTCATAAATCGCTTGTTTCCCGACGCCACGATCCTCTTCGCGGTGCGCGATCCGCGCGATGTGGTGCTGAGCTGCTTCCGCCATGCCTTCCGTCTCAACGGCACCACGCGGGAGATGTTCACCCTCGAAAACACCGCCCGCTTTTACGACGCGGTGATGCGGCTCGGCGAGCTCTATCGCGCCAAGCTGCCGCTCAAGCTTCACCGGATGCGCCTCGAAGATCTGGTCGACGACTTCGACGGACAGATGCTCGCGCTATGCCGGGCTAGCGGGCTGAGCTGGAGCGACAGCATGCGGGATTTCGCCGAGCGCTCGAAGGCGCGCGGCATCACCACGCCCAGCGCCACGCAAGTCATCCGCGGCCTGAACCGCCGCGGCATCGGACAATGGCGGCGCTACCGCGAACAGCTCGACCCCGTGATGCCGCTGCTGGCTCCTTGGGTGGAATACTTCGGATATCAGCCGAGTTAGCCGTTTGCGACAATCTGTACCGCTTTGCCCGGCACTCTTGCCAAGGTCGCATTCCACGATGAAGGTTCGCTTATGATCCCCGGAACGAGCATCAGCCCTTTGGAGACCCAGCAGCGTCTGCTGCACGAGGTCAGCACAGCCGTGGCCGCCGGCGACGCGCGCCACGCCTTCGAGATCGCGACTTTTGCGATCCAACGCGGCATGCGCCATCCCGTCCTCCACAATGCCCGCGGACTCTGGCTGCAGCAGACGGGGCAGTATGCGGCCGCGCTCGACGAATTCCAGCGGGCATTGAACAACATGCCGCAAAATCCGACGCTTCTGAACGCCATCGGCTTGTGCCTGTTGAAGTTGGACAGATTGGATGAGGCGGTGAACGCCTTCGACGCGGCGATCGCGCTGGCCCCGGACGTGCCGCACAGCCATTACCGCAGGGGCTTGGCGCTGGCCAATGCGGGCGATCATGACGCCGCCGAAGCCGCCTATGAACGAGCGCTGGAACTCGATCCCGATTTTCCCGAAGCGTTGGCAAGTCTGGCGTTTATCGCGGCGCGAAAAAACCAAAGCGAAAAGGCCTTGGCGCTCGCCAATCGCGCCCTCGAATTGAAGCCGAACGACGGCACTGCGATCCTTTCGCTGGCGATCCTCGACATGGCGGCCAAGCGTTACAGCGAGGCCGAACAGCGCATGCGCCGCCTGCTCGAAGATGCCGCCCTCGAAGCGCTGCCGCGCGCGGCGGTGTTTGGCCTTTTGGGCGACGCCCTTGACGGGCAAGAACGCTACGCCGAGGCGTTCGAAGTCTACGGCCAAGAAAACGAGGTGCTGAAACGCGAACACGCCGGCCACTTCCAGCTCCGCGCAGCGGACGCCGCCGAACACATGATCGCCTATTTCAAAGACGCGCCGGCCGAACGATGGCGCGCGCCGGACGAGGGTTGGGAGCCGCCCGACGCAGCATCGCAACATGTCTTCCTTCTGGGTTTCATGCGCTCGGGCACGACCCTCCTCGAGCAGGTCTTGGGCAGCCATTCGCGGATCGTCGCGCTTGAGGAGAAAGGATTGCTGATCGAGCCGGGCGAGCGGTATCTCACCGGTACTTCGGCGCTGGACGCGCTGGCCGACATCGGCGGCGAGGATCTGCAGCGAAACCGCCGGCTTTATTGGGAGCGCGTGCGCGCCACCGGCGCGGACGTCGGCGGCAAGGTCTTCGTCGACAAGCAACCGCTCAACACCGTGAAACTGCCGTTGATCGCCAAGTTGTTCCCCAAAGCGAAAATCCTGTTCGCCCTGCGCGATCCGCGCGACGTGGTGTTCAGCTGCTTCCGGCGCCACTTCCAGGTCAACGCCACGATGTTCGAATTCCTGAGTCTTCAGACCTCAGCGCAGTTCTATTCCTCGACCATGAGTTTGGCGGAGCTTTACCGCCAGAAACTGCCGCTCGACCTGATGCAGATCCGCTACGAGGACATCGTATCGGACTTCGAGACCCAAGTGCGTGCGATATGCGACTACATCGGCGTGGAGTGGAGCGAAGAAATGCGCGACTTCAACAAACACGCGCCCGCCGTCGACCTACGTTCGCCCAGCGCTGCCCAAGTCCTCAAACCCCTTTACCGTGAGGCGACCGCGCAATGGCGCCGCTATGCCGACCAGCTCGCGCCGGTTTTGCCGGTTCTAAAGCCCTGGGCGGAAAAATTCGGCTATCTGCCGGATTGAGGAAACGCGTCGGTGCGGCTTGATTGCCTTCGCTTCGGCGGTATTTCATGTTATAAAATATGGTGATCCGTACCGCCGCCGCGGCGTTAGGTTTATTGGGGGAGTCCATGCGCAAACAGGTAGTGGCTTTGGCGCTTGCCGGGGTTTTCGTGACGTCCAGTGCTGCCCTCGCCGACGGCGCATCCCAAGCGTCCGACGTGCCCAAGACGCAAGCCCCCCCTGCTGCTTCCGACAACAGTTCGAATGACAATGAGATGATTTGTCGTCGCGAGCATATTACAGGATCGCTGCTGCCCGGCCCAAAGATCTGCAAGTCCAGAAAAATATGGGAGCAGCAGCAGCAGGATTCGCAAGGATTGGCTCAACAACGCGACACAGCGCACCTTGGAATCCAACCCGAAAGGCGGATGAATTCCCCGCGACGCGACGATCCTGTTGCGTTTCGAGGGACGACAAGCGTGCTAAGCGATTTACCGCAGTAGGGCGACGGCGTTGCGTTCGATGTCCGAACGCAGCATGGCGTGCACGACGGTTCCCATCATCTGCAAACGTCGTGTCGCTTGGCGCAGCTCTCGCGCTGGAAAATGGCGATACACCGCGATACAACGAATATCATTGACCCCAGGCGCAAATGGATTTTGGCAAAAGCGATACTTGCAGCAGGTCGCCGACTTGGTTCTACGCCGGCTAAAAATCATCGCGAAAAATCCAGCGGCAAGGTCGGATATTGATCCTCTTGGCGGGTCCCGTTTGACGCCGGTAGAACCCAATGCTCACAGAACATTGATAAAATAGGTGGCTAATTCGACATCATCGGCGATTAATTTATAATCTCGCCGCTGGGATGTTGCGTAACCAATTGAAAACGCAGCGTTTTTAGCACTCTGTATTCATCGTAATTTTCACACATATATCTGGTATATGAGCATTATTATATCATCATGCCATAATTTATAGCAATATTACTACTTTCTGACACGTTTTTGACGCTTCTATGCCACATATCTTTAGTGAAACTAAGGATCAGTCATTTCCCTTTTGACGGGGCCCCAACCCCGCACATAGCCTCTTTTCGAACGGGCGTATGAAACTTAGTCGCGTTTGACGATTTCGCCGTCTAAGACGCTCGCCATCGAATGTCGTTGCGACATAACCAAGGGGGTTTCCGTGTACAAAATGAACAAGAGTCTCCGCGCTACGCTGCTTCTGGGTGCAGCCACAGCAGCGGCTGTCAGCCTGAGCAGTGCTGCAAATGCTCAAACCGAAACTGTGGTCGTCACCGGTTCTCGCATTCCGCAAGCAGGTCTCGAAGGCGCGAGCCCCGTGACCACGGTCAGTTCACAGGAAGTCATTCTGGAGGGCGCGTCCAGCATCGGTAACGTGCTGCAAGGGCTGCCGTCTGTCGTCAACGACGGCGACAATGACTCCGTCAACAACGGTTCGGGCGGTCTTTCGACGATCGACCTTCGCAACCTCGGCACCAAGCGCACGCTGATCCTGGTCGACGGCAAGCGGCTCGTCGCTTCCGATAACAGCTTGGACGTCGACACCAACATCATTCCTGCCGGCATGGTCGACCATGTCGAAGTTCTCACTGGCGGCGACTCCGCTGTGTACGGTTCGGATGCGGTCGCCGGTGTCGTCAACATCATTCTTAAGAAAGACTTCGAGGGCCTGCAGGCCGACTCGCAATTCAGTCTTACCGATCACAGCGACGGTCTGAAGTCCGACAGCTACGTCCTGTTGGGCTTCAATTCGGCCAACGGCAAAGGCAACGTTACGATCTATGGCGATTATTCGCATCGCGATCCGGTTCTCGGCTCGGCACGTGCGTTTTCGGCGCACGCCTTGGCGGCCACGAACTATACGGGCTGCGCCTCGCCGGCGACACATTTTGGCGGCTTCTGCTATAGCGGCTCGGGAACAATTCCCCAGGGTCGTATTAAGACAGCTGCGCTTGGCGGTACAGACCCTGCGACGGGTTTGCCCCTAAGTGGCCCTACCTCGGAATGTACTGCCACGGACCCGAAGACCAAGGTTGTAAGCCACGTGGGCTGCACAACGATGTTCACCACATCGGGCGGTCTGACCAAATATAATGGCAGCACCTTCAACTTTGCGCCCTATCAGTATCTGCAGACCCAAGGCCAGCGCTGGTCATTCGGCGCCGAGGGTCACTATCAGATCACCAAAGACATCGATTTCTACACGCGCTTGACCTTTGCGGAGAACTCCACGGTCGATCAACTCGGCCCCGATCCGATGACCGCCAACGCCCCGATCAATTGCGGCAATCCATTGATGTCGGTGCAAGAACGCCAGACGATCTTCGGCACGACCAACACCACGGGCACCATCGCGGCACAATGCGCCACGGTCGATCCGAGCGTTCTGTCGAACGCAGCCAACGGCAATGCCGGTGTCACCGATCCGACGCGTTACAACCGCCTGGTCAGCTTCGCATTGCGCCTTACCGCGGTTGGCCCTCGTATCACGGCCAATGACCACTCTACCTTCCAGCTGGTAGGCGGCTTCAAAGGCGATGTCGGAATTAGCGATTGGTCTTATGACGTGTCGGCGCAGTATGGCCAAACGACCGCCACCCTCAACGAGTATAACGATGCGACGAAAGTCGGCTTCCTGGCCGGTCTCCAAGTCGATCCGAATACAGGCAATTGCATTTCCGGCGGCACCTGCATACCGATCAACGTCTTCACCGCAGGCGGAATTACGCAGGCGCAGGCACAATCGGTCCGTATCAATCTGGTCGAGACCAGCTTGGTGCAGCAAATGGACATGCAGGCCAATTTGGTCGGCGATTTGGCTGAGTTCGGCGGCACATTGCCTTGGGCGCATGACCCGATCGGCTTCTCGATCGGCGCCGAATATCGCCAAGAAGCGGCGGCTGCGAACCCGGACAACAATTTGGCGACCGACAATTTGATCGGCTTTAGCGCGATCGCTCCGACCAAGGGCGAGTTCGACGTCGCCGAAGGTTATGGCGAAGTTCAGATTCCGGTGATCCAAGGCATGGAGTTTGCCAAGGAAGTCATGCTCAGGGGCGCCTATCGTTTCTCAGCCTACGACCGGGCGGGAGATGCCAGCACTTACAGAGGTTCGATCGAATGGGCACCCACCGACGACTTCAAGCTGCGCAGTTCGTATGACCGCGCCGTGCGCGCACCGAACGTAGCCGAATTGTTCACACCGGCAGGCAGCTCGTCTTCCAATGCCGGCAAGGATCCGTGCTCGGCGGCCAGCAACGTCACCACGACGGCCGCGCTTTGTATTGCGACCGGCGTTCCTGCCGGCTCGGTGTTTAGCACGTCGCTGAACTGCCCGACCAACCAGTGCCAGGGCGCCACCGGCGGTAATCCGTTCCTGAAGCCGGAAGTGGCGACGACCCGCGAAGTCGGTATCGTTCTGACACCGACGTTCCTCGACGGCTTCACTGCTACGATCGACTATTACGACATCAAGATCTCAGGCTTCATCGAATCAACGCCGCTGTCGACGATTTTGGGGAACTGCTACAGCACGACGCTGAACCCGACCCAAAGTGCGTCGAATCCGTATTGCTCCTTCGTCCATCGCGACGTACTCGGCCAAATCGATACCACCGACCAGGGCTATGTCGTTCAGGCCGAAGGCAATATCGGCGCCGAGCATGTCCGCGGCATGGACTTCGAAGTCAATTATGTCAAAGACCTTGCCGATTTTGGTCTGGGCGATATCGGCAGCATAGCGGCCAACTACAAGTCAACCTGGGTTCAGGTCAACGACAGCACTTTCGCGGGCGAGCCCACAGTGCACTGCGCCGGATTGTACGGGACAACCTGCGGCTCGCCGCAAGCCCGTTACAAGAGCATAATGCGCGCCACCTGGGCTGATCCGGCCGGTGATGTTTCGCTGTCGGTGAATTGGCGCTACATCTCGTCGGTCGAGTTCGAACTTAATAATCCGGTCTTCAATCCGCCTCCAATGGGCTCCACGACCGTCCCCTTCTCGAACACCCCGTCGCTCAACATGCCGGCCGAAAGTTACTTCGACCTTTCGGGCATTTGGGTAGCGAACGATACGTTGGTGTTCCGCGCCGGCGTCAGCAACATCTTCAACCAGAACCCGCCGCTCACGGACAACAACACCGTGCCGGCGAGCTCTATCGACAACAACGTGTTGACCGGAGCCTACGACATGCTCGGTCGTGTGTTCTTTGTCGGTGCCACAGTGAAGCTGTAATCTGTCGAACACGGAAACTATCATGGGCGGTGACCGCGAGGTCGCCGCCCTTTTTCTTGTTGACGCGGCCTCGCCCGGGTCATAGATGCGCATTCCGCCAGGTCGGAGGAGCAAGACCATGTCGCCGTTCGGCCGGCCGCCTCAAATCTTCCTCGACATGGATGCCGCGATGCGCATAGGCGACATGGCAAGAGCGACCGCTCTCGCCCGCATCGCGATCGACCAAGGCCACCGCCATCCGGTGCCGTACAACCTGAGAGCTTATTGGCACGAATCCGAAGGACGTTTTGGCGAGGCTGTAGCCGATCTCGAGCAAGCCTTGGCATTGATGCCGGGCGATCCTCGCATTATGAATGGTCTTGGACGCTGCCTGACGAGCGTCGGGCGATTTCGAAGATGCGCTCGCCATTCTGGATAGCGCCATCGCCCTCGCCCCGGACCTCGCCGGCGCTCATTACGACAAAGGTTTTGCCCTCGAACAGCTGGCCGAGATCGCGCGGGCCGAAGCCTCTTACGAAACCGCGCTCAAACGCGATCCGAAGATGATCGACGCCATGGCTCGCTTGGCCGGCTTGGCCGCACGTCGCAGCGATTGGGCTCGTGCGCGTAGCTACGCCAACAAGGCGCTTGCCGCCGAGCCCCGCAATTCGATCGCCTTATTCGCACATGTCATGGCCGATCAAGCGGCAGGCGATTTCGCACAAGCCGAACGCCGTGCGCGAGCGGTTATCGCCGACGACACCGCACCGCCGCAGGCGCGCGCCAATGCGCAGAATTTCCTTGGCGACGCGCTAGACGCGCAGAACCGGACGGCCGAGGCTTTCGCGGCTTACGAAGCCGCCAACAGCGGTCTCAAGACCATTTTCCGGGAGCGGTTTGAAGTGCCCGGAGAAGAATCCGGGACCGAGTTTGTCACCCGTTGGCAACGCGAATTCGAATCCACATCCGACCAGGCATGGACGCCACCCATCGGTGAGGACGAGGTGCCGAGCCCGGCTTTCGTCCTCGGCTTTCCGCGCTCCGGGACGACCCTGTTGGGACAAATCCTCGCAAGTCACCCGCAAATCTCGACGCTTGAGGAGAAACCTCTGCTGCGCGAAGCGAATCTCGAATTCATGATTCCGCCGGGGCGTCTTGGGGCGTTGGCGTCGCTCTCCACCGTCGGACGCCAGCATTATCGCGATCTCTATCGGCAGCATGTGCGGGAGGCCGGAGGCGACGCCGATGGCCGACTGATCGTCGACCAATCGCCTTTCGACACGCTTTATCTGCCTGTCATCGCCAAACTCTTTCCGAACGCGAAGATCGTTTTCGCTGTGCGCGACCCGCGCGACGTCGTCCTAAGCTGCTTTAGACGGCTTTTCGTCCTAAACCTCTATGTCTATGAATTCCTGACGCTCGAAAGCACCGCGCGATTCTACGATGCTACGATGCGCCTGCAAGAGAGCTACCGCAGCAAGCTGCAATTGAGCGTTCATAGCGTTAAAAACGAAGATTTGATCGCCGATTTCGAAGGCACGACGCGCGGTCTGTGCGCGTTTCTAGGTGTCCCGTGGGACCAAGGCATGGCCGACTTCGCGCAGCGCTCCAAAGCACGCGGCGTGGCCACGCCCAGCGCTACGCAAGTGGCCCGCGGAATCAATAGCGAAGGCGTCGGCCAATGGCGGCGCTATGCCGGCGAAATGCGCGAGGTCCTCCCTCTCCTGGCGCCGTGGGTCGAGAAGTTTGGTTACGAGGCGTCTTAACCCATAATTCAACGCGCCGCCGAAACGCCTTGCCGGGACGAAATTCGATGCCCTATCCTTGTCGGATCCTGTGCCTATAGAAACGCCGCGCGACGCGATCGATCAGCAAACCCGGAACAAAGAAGGTCTCCCATGGATGGGGTAAAAGTCGTTCAACGCGATCTCGCCCGCGACGCTCAAGCCGTGCGGGAAGCGGCCGCGGCTGTTGCGGCTCAGAATATTCCGCGCGCCGTCGAGCTGGCGCGCGCGGCTCTCGCGGGCGGCGTGATCCACCCTCTTCTTCTCAATCTGCGTTCGCATTGGCTGGCGCAACAGGGACGCACAGCGGAAGCGTTAGAAGATTTGCGTACGGCGATGGCGATGGCGCCGAACGACCTCTTCGTGCGCAATGCCTTGGGCATCTTGTTGGGCAAGACCGGTAATTGGGCCGAGGCGCTGACGGTACTCCAAGAAACCGTGCAAATGGCGCCAGGATTCGCCGCGGCGCATTTCAGCCTCGGCTGGGTGCGCGAATTTACCGGCGAACTCACCGAAGCGCGGCGCTGTTTTGAAACAACAGCTTCCCTTGATCCAAATTTTGCCGATGCTTTTGCCCATCTGGCGAGCCTCGCCTATCGCCGTGCCGATTGGACCGGAGCCGGCGAACTGGCCGGCCGCGCCTTGGCGATCGATTCCAACAACGCGGTTGCCCTCACCGCCTTGGCGGCCACGGCCCTGGCGCAGGGCGAACTCGACAAGACGGAAGCTATATTGCGCCGGCTTGACGGGCGCAGCGATATCCCGCCGACCGAAGCGTCGCTGATGGAGACGACGCTGGGCGATCTACGCGATGCCCAAGGGCGCTATAGGGAGGCGTTCGCGGCTTACAAGATTCGCAACGCCAAAAAGTTTGCCCTGGCCGCGCCACAATACGACATCGCCGGCGCAACGGCCGCCGATTACGTCAAATGGCTTGCGGATTATTTCGCGGCCGTGCCGGCGGATTGGGCGAAGCACTCCGAATTTCGTCCCCGAGGACCCGCGCGATGGCGCGCGCGATCACGTTTTCTTGGTTGGGTTTCCGCGTTCCGGAACCACATTGCTCGAAAACGTTCTGGCAAGCCATCCGCAAATCTGCGCGTTGGACGAACGCGATACGCTCGGCGAGGCGGCGCGTACGTTCTTGGTGGATGACGCGGGCCGCAATAAGCTGGCGACGATCGGCGCAGAAGAAATAGAAAAGCATCGCGCCATCTATTGGCAGCGCGTGCGCGACTTCGGTGCGACGGTAGAAGGCAAAGTCTTCGTCGACAAATATCCGCTCAGCTCCATCAAGTTACCGCTGGTCGCAAAATTGTTTCCCAAAGCCAAGGTCTTGTTCGCTCTGCGCGATCCGCGCGATGTGCTCCTAAGCTGTTTTCGGAGATCGTTCTCGATCAACTCCTCGATGTTCGAATTGTTGAAATTGGAGCGCGGCGCGCAATTCTATGCCGCGGTGATGGGCCTGAGCGCGCTTTATCGCGAGAAACTGGGGCTATCCTGGCACGAACTGCGCTACGAATCGCTGGTAACGGATTTCGAAGGCGAAACCCGCAAAGTCTGCGATTTTCTCGGCATCGCGTGGAGTGCGGAGATGGGCGATTTTGCGGAGCGTTCCAAAGCCCGCGCCATCAAGACGCCGAGCTCGATTCAAGTCGTGCGCGGATTGTATCGCGAAGGCGCCAATCAATGGCGCAATTATCGGGACGATTTGATGCCCGCTATGGAGATACTCAAACCCTGGATCGAAAAATTCGGCTACGAAGCGGAGTAAACCGTTAGTCCTGCGTGTAATAATCCGTCACATTGGCGAGTAGTTCGCAAACAAGTTCGCGTTCCACCGTCGTCAGATGCGGGTTCCAGATATCGAAGATCAGAATAACGCGCGCTTGGTCGCTGCCGTTCCAGGCTTCGTGTTCCATGGTGTCGTCGAAAATCCAGGCCTGCCCCATTTGCCATTCGCGTTTCTCGTTGCCGACGCGAAACCAGCAGCTATCCGGTAGGATTAAGGGCAAATGCACAATGAGGCGCGTATTGGTCACACCGGTGTGCGGCGGGATGAGCGTTTTGGGCTCGAGCACGGAAAAGAACGCGGCCGGCGCCGCTCGCGGAACGACGGCCAGCGGCATTTTTTCGAGCACAGCGGCGGTTTTCGGGCAGCGTTCGCAATGTTCTTCCACGCGCCTGCCGTCTTGGTAGAGGAAGAACGCACTCCATTTGGGCGAGTGATTCAACTCCGCCCATTGATTGAGCGGCACCCCATCGGCATGACGAACGTAAGGCGCAAATTCGCCGGCGTCTTCTTTGAGCAAAGCCAGCAACTCTTCGCGGATCGTATCGGTCGCGGCCTCGATTTCCGACAGCCAAGGAAATTCGCGGTTGTCGTAGAACGCGATGGCCGGCAGCCGCGGGAAATGCAGAAGCGTCGGCTGCACGGTGTAGACCTTCTTGACGCCGATCATGACGTCTTTGCATTCCTCGAACCGCTCGAGATCGGCGGCGGGACGATGGGCACGCACCGCCGCCAGCTTGTCCTTCAAATATGAATCCAGTTTGATCCGATCGTCGTTGACCACCGCATGCGCATGCTCCAGCGGTTTGGCGAGCCAGGCTTCGACGCGATCGACCGGCGGCGCGATCGAAACGACGTCTTTGTATATTTGGGCGGCGCGCTTTGGTTTTCCGATCCGCTCGAACAATGCGCCTCTGGCCAGCATGGCGGGCAAATAATGCGGATCGATGGTCAGCGTCCGCGTCAGCGCTGCCATCTCGCCTTGCACATCGCCCATGGTGCGATAGGCGACGGACAAATTGAGCGTGACAACGGGATTGGCCGGGTCGGCAAGCGCGGCCCGTTCCAGCAAACTGCGCGCCGCGTCGGTGTTCTTGCGGTAGAGCCGGTGCTGACCGAGATGCAGCAATGCCCGCGGATGATTCGGCGCGATAGCCAGGAGCTGTTCCCAAACGCGTGCCGCATCGTCCAGCCGCCCGGCCTGCATGAATTCGCCGGCTGCGCGTGCAAGCTCGTTGATACGCCTGTCGTCCACCCCTGACATGATCGATTTTCCCGACCGAAGCTCTCCCAATCTTGACGTACTGGCGCGCCGACGGCAACGCCGTCAAAAGCCGCTTCGTTGCGGCGAAAGCTGCATGATAGACTGCCCACGCAGCAGGGCTGGGTAGCGATGGATAATCTTTCAACCGATATTGCGCGGTCGCCTGCACTTTACGTGCAAAAACTCGACCTCGAACGCGACAGGGTTTTCGTGATGCAATTGAGCGAGGCCCAATATCGTGCGGCGAGTTTCCTCGACGATAGGATTCTCACACCCGATCTGACCGGCGAGTGGCTGGACTATTGCGACGCGGCCGCCGCCTCAAAAACCGTATCGGCTCCGCGAGCGCTGCATTTCATTTTTCACGCCGGGCATGTGGGCTCGACCTTGCTGTCGCGACTGCTCGACCACCGGCAAGGTGTGCTGAATTTGCGCGAACCGCTTCCGCTGCGGACGCTGGCTGAGGCGCATGACAGATGGAATACGCCGGGAAATCCAAACCAACAGCGATTCGAGGCTTATCTCGCGACTTTCTTGCGGCTCTGGGCTCGCGGCTTTGAAAACACACGGACCGTAGTTCTCAAAGCGACGAGCACGGCGGGACGAATTGCGCCGCGCCTGATGGCAGCCTCGCAGCTGTCCAAAGCGGTCTATCTTAACTTGCAGGCGGAACCCTATCTCACCACGCTCCTGGCCGGCGCCAATGCGATGATCGACTTGCAAGGCTTCGGTCCGGAACGATTAGCACGGCTGACGCGCTATCTGGGCCAATCTCCGGGACGGTTGGAGGAATTGTCACCGGGCGAGCTGTCGGCGGCGACTTGGCTCGCCGAACGTCTTAGCCAGGCACGCGCACTGGAGGCGGTTGGCGGGCGAATGATTGCGCTCGACTTCGACGCCATGCTCCGCGACCTGGAAGGAACACTGGCTGCGGTGTTTGCGCATTTCGATTTTGCCGTGCCGGCACAAACGATATCGGCGATCGCACACAGCCCGTTACTGTCGCGCTATTCCAAAGCACCGGAACAATATGCTTATTCGCCCGCGATGCGGACGCAATTGCTGACCCAAGCACGCCGCGAACATGCGTCCGAAATTCGCAAAGGCTTGCAGTTTCTCGAGCGGTTGGGCGCCCACCACACAGCAGTCGCCGCGCTGCTCTAAGGCTTCGACCACATTCGCTGAAGATTCTGCTTCACGGTTTCCAGCCGCGCACGGTTATCCGGGCTCATCTTTGCGCCTTCGAGCGCGGCCACTTCGTTCAGCTCGTAAAGCTGGGTGCGCCGATGCTCGTCCGTTATGTAACTTTCGATGAACGTGATGGAAACGAGCCTCTGACCGGAGCGGACCGGCCGCACCTCGTGCAGCATCGTGGACGGATAAATAACGGCGCTACCCGGCTGCCCCTTAAAGACACTGGGCTTGGTGCCGAGATGAACCACCAGCTCGCCGCCCTCATAAGTCGCGGGATCGGCGATCCACACCGTCGCCGAGATATCCGATTGCAGAATCGAGCCCGAGACTTGGATATGCGCCGTGTCGGCATGTGCGCCATATTTCATGCCCGCCTCGTAGCGGCACATCAGAGGGGGTGCCATGCGCTTGGGGAAAGCGAAATCGCGGAACGGTTCGGATCGCGTGAATGCCGCCGCCACGATCTGCACCGATTCCGCATATCGCGGATCGGCATGATCCGCCTGCTGATTAACTTTTGCGAGATTGGCCGGATTGGACAAGCGCCCATCCACAAAATTTAGTTCGCGGCTGATGGCGGTCAGCCGGGCAACCTCCGTCGGATTAAGAAAGTCATTCAATTCCAAGAACATGGATGAAGTCCCATGGAGCGATGTGGGATTCGAAGGTTAGCAAACGCGCTTTCATAAAACAAACACAGCGTCATCTTTGGAATGAGCCGCTCACCGTCATGTGAAAATCGCACGACGAAATCCCTCGGGCCAAAAGCCGCGCTGCGCCTGGATTCGCAACCGCTTTGCCGACTGGCGCGAGGTTTTCAAACCGCAGCAATGATGGACTACCGTGCTCACCAATGAGACAATGTCCCGGCCGGTTCGGAGAAACACCCATGAAGCCCACCATCAAACTGCTACTCGGCGTCGTGACGAGCTGTGGTGTCGGATTGGCTCTGTCCCAAGCAAACGCCACCGCCGTTGTGGTCGGCAATGGTCTTGCCCACAGTTGCTATGTCATTGCGCAATACGGCGGCGATCCGCGCGAAGGTGTGGAGGTTTGCACGCGTGCTTTGGAACAAATGCCGCTGTCGAAGAAAGATCGCGCCTCGACCTTTGTCAATCGCGGGGTCATGCGCGCCAAGCTTGGTCAGCCATACGACGCTATGAATGACTACGAGCGTGCCATTGCAGTCGATCCGACATTGGCCCAGGCCTATGTCGATCGCAGCGCAGCACTCATCACGCTGAAACGTTATGACGATGCCGTGAAAAGCGCGGATGAGGGATTGAGCCGCGGAGCGGCGCAGCCCGAAATGGCATATTACAACCGCGCCATTGCGGAAGAAGCACTCGGCAACGTCAACGGCGCCTATCGAGACTTCAAGCAAGCCGTCGCTCTGGTGCCGGAATTCACCGCGGCCGCCGAGCAGTTGAAACGATTCCGCATCGTGGACCGGCCGCAAAACGGCAGTTGAGCGGCAGGTATCAATAATTGTGCGATCCGGTTGGCGCCGGCGCGGCCTGGCCCGGTACAACGTCGAAGGCGACGGTGAGGCGCGCCTGATCGGAGGCGAACGGCACGGTGCCGTGCCAATAGTACGACGGAAATAGCACCAGCTTTCCCACAGTCGGCCTGATCGCCTTGATCGGTTTGTCGCGCTCCCCAAGAAAAAACTTGGATTCGCCGAATTTCAACCAGCCTTCGTTGGCCTCGCCCTCGCGAACGGTGTCGGGAAGCGAAACGTAATAGGCGGAGCTGATCCAGCCTTGCGAATGTACATGATTGGTGTGGTAGCCGCTCGATGCCAAGCGGCATGACCACGATCCGGCGAAATCGAATTCATCTATTTTGCGCGACAAAAAGGGATGTGCCATGTCGATTGGCAGATCTTGGATGTAGCGCGCCACCGCCTGGCGGATGCTTTCCTGCAGCATTTCGATGACGGGCGTCTTGCGGCCGAAAAGACTTCCCGCAGTTTGGGTGCCGCCACGAAGCGTCTGGTCGATCGGTTCGGCCAGCCTGGTGTGAAGCCGCCCGAGTTCTTCCGTGAGCGCCGCATTAAACGCTGCCGCATTCGCAAATCCCGACGGCACGGGCAGTTCAAATTCGCGAACAAACGCATCGATGTTGACCAACGTCTCATATGCGCTGTCTTCCAATTCGCGATAAGCCGTTGTCAGATAGCCAAGCGTCGTCTGATCGAAAGGCGCAATTCTTTGCGCCGCAATTAAAGCTTGCTTGGCGTCCGCGGGTTTGCGGTCGTGCAGCAACGCCAGACCCAGTTCCTGACGGTACCGCACGGTTTCCGGCTCGGCTTCGATCGCCTTCCGAAACAGCTCCGCGCCTTCGCCAAAACGGCCTTGGAGCGCGAGCGCGCGTCCCAATGCACTGACGATGTCGGCGCGGCCGGCGGATTGCGCGCGGCGCAGCAACGCTTCGGCCGTTGAACCATCGTTAAACCGCATGCGCAATTCCGCTTCGGCCAACAACAGGTCCGGTGTATCGCCAACCCGGCTACGCGCGAAGCTATAGGATTGTGGATTGCGGATGTCGTGGCCCATCGAATAGGCCAGAGCATTGTAGTCGTAATGCGCAGCCAGAAAACCAGGCGCGATCTCGATGGTCTTCTGATACTCCGCCAATGCCGCTTGCTCCCGCCCGGCTGCCGCGAACGCGTTGCCCAGCGCATAATGGGCTTCGTATCGATCGGGACGCAGTTTGGCGGCAATTTGCAATACGACGACTGCTTCCTCAAAACGGCTGAGCGCACCGAGCACGGTGCCGCGATAATATTGCGCATCGAAGAATTGCGGATCGGCGGCACAGGCCGCCTCAAGCGCCCGAAGCGCATCCGCGTTCTCGCCCGAGCGATGGAGTATAGCGCCGATTTGGACATGGGCTTGCGCGTAATTCGGCTTGAGCGCCGTGGCCTTGCGCTGTGCCGCAAGCGCCTGTTCGCCCCGCCCTTGTTCATCCAATACGATGCCGAGATTGTAATACGCCTCGGGATAGTCGCTTTTCAGCGCGATGGCGCGGCGATAGGCGCGTTCGCAACCCGCAAGATCGTTCTTCTGTCGGAGCAATCCACCGAGATTGTTGTGCGGCGCCGCTTCGCGTGGGGCCGCCTCGATGGCCCGGCGCAATAGCGCTTCGGCCTCGTCGAGATCGCCACGGTCCCGTACCAGCATCGCCAGATAATTGAGCGTTTCGAACCACTGCGGCTGGGCGACCAAAAGTTCTCGGCAGAGGCGCTCCGCCTCTGCGGATTGTCCGGCGCGCAGATGGCGTTCGGCCTGCATCAGCGTACGGGCGATCTGCTGGATGATTTGCGGCGATGGCGTCATTTATATTTCGCACAAAACCGACGGGGGACATCGAGAGCTTCGACATCCCCCATTGTCGTTTAGTTGGGCAGGTTTACCGCCCGCATTTCAATCGCCGAGCGCGGCGCCGATTTCACCGCCGTCACTGCTTCCTGCGCCAACGGCGCATTCATCAGCTTGGTAAACGTTGCCACCGCATGGACTTCGTCGGACGAGCCGGAGAAGACCTCGCCCAGCGATTCGAAAAAGCCCTTCTGGCGCGGATAGATCTCGAACACGACCCGATCCGCCGGCGCGATATGGGCCGAGCTGTTTGGCAAGATCGGCCGCCGTCCAGAAACCGCCCAGTTGGTCGACCAAGTCCGCGCTCGCTGGCATCGGCGCCGGACCAAACGCGCCCGCGCGCGATTTCGTCCACCTTCTCGAGCGGCAGCTTGCGTCCCGCTGCCACTTTTTGCTTGAAGTCCGCATAGATCCCGTCGGCTTGCGCATTCAGCGCGTCCCATTGGTCCGGCGTATAGGGCGTGATGGAGGAGTTCATCAGCGCGTTCTTGCCGACGCCGACTTGATCGGCCGTGACGCCGATCAAATTGAGCGACTTTCCGATCGAAACTTTGCCCGTGAGGACGCCGATCGAACCGGTGATCGTGCCCGGCTCGGCGACGATCTTGTCCGCAGAGGTCGCGATGTAATAGCCGCCCGATGCCGCGACGCCGCCCATACTGACGACCACCGGTTTGCCGGCGGCCTGGGCCTTTTTCACCGCGTCGAGAATCTGATCCGACGCCGTCACCGATCCGCCCGGCGAATCCACGCGCAGGATGATCGCCTTGATGTCCTTATCGCGCGTCGCTTGGCGAATGGCGCGCGCCGCGTCGTCGCCTGCGATGACCCGATCGCCGCCGAACATTCCGCTGCTGGCGCTTCCGTCCACGATATCGCCCAATTCTTGGACCAACGCGATATGCTCTCCCCGGGCGAACTGCGCCAGCTGCGATTGCACATGGACGAAACGCGCCATCGGAACGGTCTGGGGATGATCGCCGGCGCGCGCCAAAGCGGCATTGAGCGCGTCGTCATCGAAGCCGATTTTGTCGATCAAATGAGCCTTCTGGGCTTCTTCCGTGAATTGCGGGCTGGCCTCGAAGGCGGCAATCAGAGCCTTCCTATCGAGTTTGCGATCCGCGGCGGCGCCCTCGATCCCGATGTCGTACCAAGACTGCATCAAGCGCGTTAACTGTTCGCGGTCGGGGGCCGTCATGCCCTTTTCCATATACATGTCGGCAGCGCTCTTATATTCCGCGCGCTTGGCGATTTGGGGCTCGGCCTGAATCTTATCGAGCAGTCCGCGCAGGAAGAGCGTACCGCCGCCCTCGCCCGCCGCACCGAAATCGCTCTTGGGTTGCATCCAGATTTCGTCGGCGGCGGCGGCCGTCAGATAATCGCCGAGCCCTGCCGATTCGAAGCCTTGCGCATGGGCGATAACGAATTTTCCGGAAGCGCGAAAGCGCTTGAGCGCGGCACCGATCTCTTCCGCTTCGGCGATCGACAGATTGGCACTGCCGACGCGCATAAAGACGCCCTTCACGCGGCTGTCGCGCTCAGCGGCATCAAGACCGAGCACGATTTCCATCACGGTTACGGGACGCCCGCCAAAGGTGAAATCCTCCGGCGCCGAATCGGCCAAAGGTTTGCGCAGGTCCAGCGACAAAACCATGTTGCGCGCAAGGCCGTCACCTCTCTCGAGCGAGATCGCCCAAAGGTGCAACGCGACGAGGGTAAACGTGACAACGCCAAAAGGCCCAAATCAAGAAGACGAATTTGAACGTGCCGGCCACAATCGACCCAGCCCAGCGCAGAAAAGCGATCATGAATACATTCCTTGTTTCGGGCCGCAGCCCGCGCCCGTCCCCTATATATGGGGATGATCTTAAGGAAGACGAACGACAAAAGCTTGCGTCGTTTTAAGACGTCGCAAAAACCATCTATCATATTGATTATATAAGAGTTATTTTTCTGCCAGAAATTGCCCTTCCAGATGCCCCAGCCTGTCGATCTCGATCCGCACGATATCGCCGGGCTCCAGGTATTTGGGCGGCTTGAAACCCATGCCCACCCCGCCCGGTGTCCCGGTGAAAATGACGTCGCCCGGCTCCAGCGTCATGACTTGCGAGACGTAAGAAACCTGGTCCCAGACATTGAAAACAAAATTGCAGGTGTTGGAATCCTGGCGCTTCTCTCCGTTCACGAAGCAGCGCACACCCAGGATATGCGGATCGCCGACCTCCTCGGCCGTCGTAATCCACGGCCCGAATGGCGCATGCGTGTCGAAGGATTTTCCCAGCATCCATTGCGATGTGGCCATCTGCCAATCGCGCGCGCTGACGTCGTTGCCGGCGCAATAGCCGAAAATGGCCGAGGAAGCGCGGTCCTTCGCGATATTGCGGCCGCCTTTGCCGACCACCGCAACAAGCTCCACTTCGTAATCGACGGAAGTCGACACGTTGGGGATCACGATCGGGTCATAGGGCCCATTGGCACAGCTTGGCTGTTTGCAGAACCACACTTGCTTGGTGGGCATTTCATGGCCGGTTTCCCGGATGTGGTCGGCGTAATTCAGACCGATAGCAAGAATCTTCCCCGGGCGCGGAACCGGGGCCAGCAGACGCACGTTTGCGAGAGGAAGCCGCGGAGCCGACGGCGCCAGATTGCGGATTTCGCGTTCCAGCACGTCCCAGCGGGCAATCAGCTCGGTCATATTGGGTGCCAGGCGCGGTGCGGCGCGAGAAATGGACAGCACGCTATCTGCATCCACAACGCCGATTTCGGGGGCTCCGCCGCCAGAAAAAGTCGCGAGCTTCATGACGATCCGCCTCTCGATTAATCGCTGCAATCCACATACAACACGGGGCATAGGAACCAAAATGTCGGTGAAATTCGCGACCGCGGCTTAATTCTTATTCCGTTCGGGCAGCGCCGCGGTTTAAGATACCGGGGAAGCCCAGCTTCTTTCACCATGATCATGTGCAAACACAGAACGAAGGTCAGGATATGAACCCGCTCAAAGAACTCGAAAAATTCGGACAAGCCCCGTGGCTGGACAATCTCAGCAGAGGGCTGGTGCGCAGCGGCGAACTCGCCGCATTGATCGAGCGCGACGGGATAAAAGGCGTGACCTCCAATCCCGCCATCTTCGAAAAGGCCATCGGCCAATCCACCGAATATGACGAAGAAATCGGCCGCTTGCTGAAGGGCGGGTGTTCCGATATCGGCGCGATCTTCCGCCAATTGGCGGTGGCCGATATCCGCGCCGCGGCCGACGCCTTGCGGCTGGTCTATGACGCGACAAAAGGCGCCGACGGTTTCGTCAGCTTGGAAGTCTCGCCCTATATCGCCAACGACACCGACGCCACGATTGCCGAAGCGCGCGAATTGTGGAGCGAAGTGGCGCGCGACAATCTGATGGTGAAAGTGCCCGCCACGCCGGCCGGCCTTCCCGCCATCCAAAAGCTCATCGGCGAAGGCATCAATATCAATATCACGCTGCTGTTCTCGAAGGCGGTCTATATCGAAGTCGCTGAAGCCTACATCGCCGGGCTGGAAGCGCTGCCGCCAGACCCACGATTTGAGCCGCGTCGCGAGCGTGGCGAGTTTCTTCGTCAGCCGCATCGATTCCAAGGCGGATGCGCTGTTGGACGAAAAGCTGAAGGCCGTTTCCGGCGCCGAACGGGCCCGTCTCGAAGCCCTCAAAGGGCGCGTCGCCATCGCCAATGCGAAGCTTGCTTATCGCGACTACGAACGGATGTTCTCCGGGCCGCGCTGGGAAGCGCTCGCCAAACGCGGTGCGCGCCCGCAACGGCTGCTTTGGGCCTCCACCGGCACCAAGAACAAAGCCTATTCCGATGTGCTCTATGTCGATAATCTGATCGGTCCCGACACCGTCAACACCATGCCGCCCGAAACGGTGACGGCGTTCCGCGATCACGGAAAACCGCAAGCCTCTCTGCAACAAGGTGTGGCCGATGCGGAAAAGGTGCTGAGCGAGTTGAAGGCGGTGGGCATTTCGCTCGATACCATCACCGACGAACTGGTGGTGGATGGCGTCGACAAATTCGCCGAAGCCGCCGACAAATTGTTCGGTGCCATTGCCGATAAGAGCGATGCGCTGGCCGGCCGCAAAGTGAAAATCGTTTTCGAATTGGCCGGCGCCGCGTCGAGAGCGTCGATGCCGCCCTCAAGACCTGGACCAAACAAGGCAATATTCGCCGTCTTTGGGCGAAGGACAAAACCTTGTGGAGCGGGGCCGACGAGAACAAATGGCTCGGCTGGCTCGATATCGCGACGCGCGAAAAGGCGAATTACGCGGCGCTGGCGGATTTCGCCGAGCGCGTCAAACGCGGTGCCTGGAGCGATGTCGTTCTGCTGGGGATGGGCGGATCGAGCCTCGGCGCGGAAGTGATCCGCGAGATCTTGGGCAAATCGGTACGGCCCGCGCTTCCACATTCTGGATTCCACCGATCCGGACGAAATCGGCACGCTCGACGAGGCCATTTCGCTGGCGACCACCCTGTTCATCGTCGCCTCCAAATCCGGCAGCACGCTCGAACCCAACATCTTCAAGGACTATTATTTCGACCGCGTGGCGAAAGCGATCGGCCGCGACCGCGCCGGCGCGCATTTCGTCGCCATCACCGATCCGGGCTCGGCGCTGGAAAAATCGGCCGCGCAAGACGGTTTCGCCGATGTGTTCAAAGGCGATCCGCAAATCGGCGGGCGCTATTCCGTGCTGTCGAATTTCGGCTTGGTTCCGGCCGCGGCCATTGGGGTCGATATCAAGCGCTTCTTGGACGAGGGCTGCCGCGCGCAAGCGGCATGCGGCGCGCTGTCGCCGCCAAGCACCAATCCCGGCCTGCGCCTCGGCCTTGCGCTGGGCACATTGGCGACCAAGCATGGCCGCGACAAAGTCACGGCGCTGGCCTCGAGAAGCCTCTCGCATTTCGGCGCCTGGATGGAGCAATTGATTGCGGAATTGACCGGCAAACACGGCAAAGGCTTGATCCCCGTCGACGGCGAGCCGCTGGGCGACGGCGGAAAGATATGGCGCCGACCGCGTGTTTGTCGTGTTGCGCCTAAAGGGCGAAGACGGACCGGAGAAGCTGCTCGCCGCAGCTGGTGGCGAAAGGCCATCCGGTGATCCACATCGACATCGAGGAAAATTACAATCTGGCGCAGCTTTTCTATATCTGGGAAATCGCCACCGCCGTTGCCGGCGCGGTGCTCGGCATCAATCCTTTCGACCAGCCCGATGTGGAGGCTGCCAAAATCAAGACGCGCGCGCTGATGGACCAAGGCGGCGCCAAGAGGCGGCGACAAGCCGCTGGTTTCAAGCGGCGCGGTGGCGCTTTACGCCAGCGGCGCGAACGCCAAGGCGCTGGAAGGTGCAAAGACGTTGGAAGAAGCGCTCAAGGCGCATTTCGCGCGCGTCAAACCGGGCGACTATACGGCCCTCCTCGCCTTCATCGAACGCAATGCGGCCAACACGGTGGAATTGGACGCCATGCGAGCCGCTATCCGCAACGCAACCAAAGCCGCCGTCGTGTTTGGGCTTCGGTCCGCGCTTCCTGCATTCGACCGGGCAAGCCTACAAGGGCGGACCCGACACCGGCGTGTTCCTCCAGATAACCTGCGATCACGCGCACGACATTGCGGTTCCGGGACGGGGCTACAGTTTCGGCGCGGTGGAAGATGCGCAGGCGGCCGGCGATCTTGCCGTGCTGGAGGAACGCGGCCGGCGTGCCGTGCGCGTGCATTTGCGGAATATGGCCGACGGCTTGCGCACTTTGCGCGGCGCCATCGAAACCGCTTTGCGTTAGGCGGCGCCTATGGAAATCGGCATCGTCGGCTTAGGGCGCATGGGGGCCAACATCGCGCGGCGCCTGATGCGCGGCGGCCATAGTGTTGTGGCGTATGACACCAATGCGGACGCCGTGGCGGCGCTGGCGCGCGAAGGCGCAAAACCCGCAAATTCGTTGCGGAATATTGCCGCCAGGCTGAGCCCGCCGCGCGCCATGTGGATGATGCTACCGGCGGGCGCGATCACCGAAGACTCCATCGCAGAACTTACGCGCTATCTCAACGCGGGCGACACCGTGATCGATGGCGGCAACACCTTCTACAAAGACGATGTGCGGCGCGCCCAAGCTTTGCGCCCGAAAGGCATCAACTACATCGACGTCGGCACCTCGGGCGGCATTTGGGGATTGGAGCGCGGCTATTGCATGATGATCGGCGGCGATAAAGCCGCGGTCGATCGGCTCAATCCGATTTTTGCGACGCTTGCTCCCGGCATCGGCACAATCGCCAAGACGGAACATCGCGAAGGCCGCGATCCGCGCGTCGAGAACGGCTATATGCATGCCGGGCCGGTGGGCGCGGGCCATTTCGTCAAGATGGTCCACAACGGCATCGAATATGGCTTGATGCAGGCCTATGCCGAAGGCTTCCACATTTTGCATCACCGCGCGCAGGAGGGGCTGCCCGAAGCCGAACGCTACAAGCTCGATCTGGCCGATGTGGCCGAAGTCTGGCGGCGCGGCAGCGTGGTCTCGTCCTGGCTTTTGGATCTGACATCCATGGCGCTTGCCGAGCACGGCGATCTGGAGAATTTTTCGGGCTTCGTCGAAGATTCCGGCGAAGGACGCTGGACGGTGGAAGCGGCGATCGAAGAAGCGGTGCCCGCCAACGTGTTGGCAGCGTCGCTTTTCGAACGGTTCCGCTCGCGCATCGAACGCAGTTTCGCCGATCGTCTGTTGTCCGCCATGCGCAGCAAATTCGGCGGCCATATCGAAGGCCGTCCGCCGGCGGACAAGACGTCGTGAGCAAAACCGAGATTTTCATCGACGCGGCGCAGCTCGCAACGTGGACGGCTGAGTGGATCGCCGGCCTCATCGCCGCCAAGCGTGGGAGGTTTCGCATCGCGCTGACGGGCGGATCGACGCCGCGCGGGCTATACAGCGAATTGGCTTCGCGGTTTCACGACGCCGTGAATTGGTCGCAAGTGGATTTTTTCTGGGGCGACGAGCGTTTCGTGCCGCACGATCATCCCGACAGCAATTACCGCATGGCCAGCGAGACCTTGCTTTCGCATATCGCGGTGCCCGACGAAAATATCCATCCGATTCCCGGCGAAGGCGATCCGGACGCAGCGGCACGCCAATACGAAGCCGTGCTCAAACGGGCCTATGGCAGCGAGTCTCTCGATCCGGCACGGCCACTGTTCGATCTTGTGCTTTTGGGGCTCGGCGGCGACGGCCATATATGCTCGCTCTTCCCGGGCTCCCCGGCGCTGGATGAAAAGCAGCGTTGGGTTGTCCCGGTCACCAAGGGCCGGCCGGAAACGCGGATAACGCTGAGCTATCCCGCGATTGAATCGAGCCGCATGACGGCTTTTGTGGTGACGGGCGCGGAAAAAACCCAGGCCGTGGACGGAGTGCGATCCGGCGACCAATCTCTGCCGGGCGCGCGGCTGCGGCCCACCGGCGAGCTTATCTGGCTTCTGGATCGGGCGGCTGCCGGGTTAGCATGACGAATCACTAGTGTCCCGATTCCGAAATTCGCTGCATCTGATATCGGCCTCATTCGAATTTCGGAATCGAAAGGACACTAGCCAACCACTTGATGCTAGTGTCGTTTTGGTTTCGAAGTTCGCATAAGATGCTGATATCGGCGATGCTGCGAACTTCGAAACCACGACACTAGGGGGGACGATTCGCGTGACAATTTACAGACGCATCCTTGCCCTCGACATCGGCGGCACCGGATTGAAGGCCGCCATCATCGATCCCAAAGGCAAATTGCTGACCGAGCATTTGCGCGTGCTCACCCCGCATCCCTGCCCGCCCGCCCTGATGGTGAAAACGCTGGTCGCGCTGGTGAAGCCGCTGGCGCGTTTCGACTGCATCTCCATCGGGTTTCCCGGCGTGGTGCGCGGCACGAAGGTTATCACCGCCCCGCATCTCGGTACCGCTATGTGGGCGGGCTATGATCTGGCCGGCCGCTTGTCGCGCAAACTCGGCAAACCGGCCAAAATCGTCAATGACGCCGACATGCAAGGCTTGGCGGTGATCAAAGGCGAGGGTCTGGAATTCGTCATCACGCTGGGCACCGGAATCGGCACCGCTCTATTTCGCGACGGCGAATTGATGCCCCATATGGAACTCGCCCATATGCCGTCCCCCAATGGCAGCGAGATCGACGCCTATCTCGGCGATGCGACGCGCAAAAAGTTCGGCTTACCGAAATGGAACCGGCGCGTGGCGAAGATGCTGCCGTATTTTTATACCCTGCTGCACTACGATCATCTTTATCTCGGCGGTGGAAATGCCAAACGGCTTCGGATCAAGCTGCCGCGCAAAGTCACCATCGTATCGAACATCGCCGGCCTCAAAGGTGGGGCGGCGCTTTGGCGGCAAAGGAAATAGGCGCATTCGGTCCCTCAAGGGGAAACTATTGCCTAAAACCAAGCCTAATTCATTCCACTCCGTCAAACCGTCGGGCAGTGACGACCCAGGTCGCGGCGTTCAACGCTACGACAGTTTGATTTCCTCGCTTCGCTAATGCTGCACGCAAGCGGGATTCCGCCGCCGCCCTCAGGCTGGGGTTTTCTCGCATGATCTTGCCCAGCGGCCCAACGCTCAACAGCACAATAATCATGGAGTCCAAATCTCCGCTGGAAACCATCTCGTTATGCGCTTGGATCATGATCTCTCGGAAGCCTGCTGTCTGAAGCACGGTTCGGATGTAGCCGGAGTCCGCAAAGCGGAATGGTGTGGGGTCGAGCAATCCTTCGAGCCCGGCCGCGCGGAGGGGAAGCAAATCCAATTCGTTTTCGCCCAGCGATCGCCAGCAGACGAAGGCCAACCGACCTGAGGGTCTCATCATTCGCCGGAAATTTGAGAACGCGGCGACGGGGTCCGCAAAAGCCATCACGCCGAAGCGCGAAAAGATACAATCGATACTTCGTTCGGGAAGTGCGAGCCTCTGTGCATCGCATTCCATGAAATTCACCTGGCTGCGCCCCTCTGCCCGGCGGCGTGCAACCTCCAATACCAGTGGGGCGATATCGACTCCTATGACCCTCCCATTGGGCCCCACCCGGTCCGCGAGTTGCAGGACTGATTGGCCAGCACCACAGCCCACATCAAGTATTGTTTCCCCAATCCGGGGCGAAAGCGCCTCGATGGCGCGAAGTCCCAACGGCGACAGCTGAAGGTCCAGCAAGTCCGCAACGTCCGCCCGAGCTTTGTCGGCAAGATCGTTCATTCTCAGCGATCCGTCTTCGGCATAGCGTAGAGGTAACAGCCCGGAGCGCCCACGTCTGCTCCCATCGACGGCCTCGGGCATCACCATTGAAATTCCGAGTCCAATACACGATATTGTCTGTAGAATTGATCGGTGTGCTGACATGCTCTCTCAAAAAGCGCGATATGCGTTGCGTGCCCTTTTCGTCCTCGGTGCCCGTCAGGACAGCGAGCCCGTGATGATTGCCGATATCGCCGAGCAGGCTAACGTCCCGCGCAAATTTCTCGAACAGATCCTGCTCGAAATGAAACGCCGCGGCATCGTGCATAGCCATCGCGGCAAGTTTGGCGGCTACACGCTGGGCCGCAAGCCGGAAGACATCCCGTTTGCCGAAGTCATTCGCGTGATCGACGGCCCTTTGGCGTTAAGCCCGTGCGCCAGCGTGACGGCCTATCGCAAATGCGACG
The DNA here is from genome assembly GCA_963822275.1 of uncultured Alphaproteobacteria bacterium. Lineage (GTDB taxonomy): Bacteria > Pseudomonadota > Alphaproteobacteria > Micropepsales > Micropepsaceae > Rhizomicrobium. Next base: position 4,663 of record CAWGHR010000015.1, on the reverse strand, counting down.
ATTGCGACGACGAAGTCACCTGTGCCATTCGCAAAGTCCTGATTGGCCGTTCGCAATGCGACGGCCGATATTCTGGAACAGCATACGCTTGCTACCGCGCTTGCCGATGAAAAAGCCGGCAAAAAGCGCCGCCGCGCCCGCGCCTCCTGATCGCCTCACATCGAACCGACAGCGTCACGGCAGAGGTCGATCGCACGCAGCCACTAATAGGGCGGAGCTTGCAGCAGGCGTTGGTTGCGGGCGGCCGAGGTCCACCATGCGAGATCATCGGCGAGGCGATGCAGCGCTTTTTGGACCACGGCGCCCACTTCGCCGATCGGCTTGCCTTGCGCGTCGAGTGTCGCTTCGATAGGGCCGACGGCCACCGTGCTCGAAATGACGATCATGCCCATCTCCGATAGGATCGTGTGCCAGGCCGCGCCGGCGCGCACGCCTCCGAAGTCGGCCCGGCGAGTAGCTGACGATCGCGGCCGGCCGCCAATACCATTCTTCCAAAAAGTGATCGGTGAGATTCTTCAGCCCCGGTTGCGGCCCCCAATTGTACTCCCCGATGACGAACACGAAGGCGTCCGCCGCACGAATTTTGCCGGCGAGGTCTTCCATTGCCTGCGGCGCGGAACCTTTGGGATATTCCTTGTACATCCGGTCGATGATCGGAAGTCCGATCTCGCGCGCGTCGATCAGCTCGGCGAGGGTGCCGCGGGCGCGAAGTTCATTGGTGACGAAGTCCGCCATGCGGATGCCGACGCGCGTGGCGCGGTAGGAACCGTAAAAAACCAGCACGTTATCCGGCATGGTTGCACTCCTTCCGATTTATCGCCACGACAACGGGCGATCCCGAATACGACTTCGACGAGCGGCGGCCTCACCCCTTCCAATCGCCCAGGGGAAAGTAGGGGCAACGCCACGACCTCACCATTGAACGAAGGTGTCATCAACACTTAATTAAGTCGGGGCCCTTCCGAGACGGACCAATACCAAAGGACAATTTTAACCCGGTGTCGGCGGCGCTATTTCAGGAGTGGAGCGGGCGGATCGCAGCTGGCCGCGGAGACTTCGCATGCAACACGTTGGGATCTCCGGAGAAACGCTAATTTGAATTGGAGTGGTCTATGAGCCAGATCGATCAGAAAAGTTATCAGATGCCGCCGCAGCATGGTATTACGGTCGCGCACTTTCTCACGGTCGCCGACATCGAGCGATCGCTTCGATTTTACGAAACGGTTTTCGGCAGCCGCATTCTAAGCAGAGGCGACAGCAAAGGGGCGCCGGGCTATCTCCAGATCGCGAATACGTGGCTCATCGTCAACGTCGGAGGCGGTCCGACACCCGACAAGCCCTCGATAACGCTCAGCGTCCCCGCCGACCCCGATTCCGTCAGCAGCTTTATGAATATCCGCGTTGCGGATATTCAAGCGTGCTATGAATTATGGCGAAAGCGGGGGGCCGAGTTTATCACAGAGCCAAAGGACAAGTACGGCGAGACACGCTGCTACATTCGCGATCCAGACGGCTATATTATAGAGGTTGGGCAGAGCAAACCCGACTTCACTTACGGTTAGACGGCGCGGGCGTTTGCGTCTTAGTCGAGGACGAGCGACCTTTGTTGCCGCGCCCTCAGGAGGATATTCCCGGCCGTCGTTCGCCTTCTGCGATGGGCCAAAGCTGCTTTTTGCTTAGGGCGTCGCCGGCCCTGAGTTTGGAACGTCGCCTTCCGGTTTGGCGGGCGTGAAGTAGATCGCCTGATTGTGATAGTCGATATAGACGTGCAGATGTCGCAACTCCGCCATTCCCAGAACCAGTTCCGGTTGTTGTTGTCCGGCTCGCCGCAGCAACGGCGCGCGCCGCCCTGCCCGCAAGCGGTCCATCTCTTCTTCGGCACGATTGGGCATCAGTACGAGCTTCGGATTGTTGATGGCAAGGCCCTCAACATTCAAGGCGTTGAAGGTATGGGCGTATAGCGTCGTCCCGTCGCCAAGATGCCCCTCGATTTTGTTCCCGGCCGAGTTATTGTCCACGCCGTACAAATTCTTGGCAACGCGCATATTGATCGTCGACATGGGCGCTTCGGTGCTGAGGACCGTTTGGAGATCATGGCCGTCGAGCGTCATGATGAAGGTAATCCTATCGTTATCCATTACCGACATCGGCAGCTTTGCGGCATGTTCGCTCTTCCAGTAGAGAACATCGCCCGTGCAGTGCTCGCGCGAGATCAGATTCAATTTTTTTGCGCCAAAATCGAGATCGACATCATAAGCTCTCAGAAAATCGGCACCCAACGCGCCACTCGGCCTTGCCGCGCCGTCGGGTGTCACTCTGTCGTCTTGCCTCTTGTTGACCAGCATCTGCACCGATTCTGCATTGAGCCTGCCGAGACCAAAGCTCGGTACGATGGCCAACGTGTCAGATACTTGCCCATCCAAGCCGACAAACTTGATCGGGCTGTGTCTACGCGGAGCCGCAAGCTGGTCTGCAAGCTCGCCGTTGATCGACGTATAGGGTAGGCCCGTGGCGAGCACGAAGTATTTCTGCTGTCCCGCCACAGTCACGGGAATCATAACCACGCCGTTTCGCAGCGCCACCATGTCTACGCTGGCCATCACCTTTAGGGGGGGACACTGATCCGCCGCCAAGGCGGGGTATGCGATCAACCCAGCAACCATTATCGATGCAGACAGCATGCATGTTTTGTGCATGACGGCGCCTCTTCCCATGGGACCGCTACCACTTTAGCGCGAACGGGGTCGCTCATCCATATCGGTACGATGACGGGCCTGAAAGCGCTCCTTAGAATATGGATCGGCGAGCTGGTGCTATTTTCACGCCTATGTGTCCGCAGCGCGATCGCAAATGCGACGATTGCGACGGCGAAGTGCCATTCGCAAAATGTTGTTGGCGATGCGCAATACGACCTCCGATATTCTGGAACGGCACACGCTCGCCACGGTGCTTGCGTCCTCAACCCGATCCCATCACGCTCTAATTCTACGCCCGTCCCTCGATAAAATATTATTTCTCCAAAATAACCGTGCTTCGCGTTTTAATCTCTATTGACTAGGTCGTGTTTATAGTAATACTCGTGTTTGTGGCGCCGGGGTCGCGTCACGCCAGTCCGGCGGCTCGGAGTTGCTCTCCCCTACTCCGGGCCGTTCGGGACACATTCAGAGGGTGAATTCATGAGAGACGTTTCAAAAACATTCGCGGCCGCCTTGTTGACGGGAGCGGCGATTGTCGCGCTCTCCTCCGCACAAGCCGCCGGAAAACAAAATAGCGACGGCACATCGGCGGACGTTGCCGGCGTCGATCAAGCGAAAATCGATACGCTCGAAAGTGAAGTCCAAGATCTTTCGAACCAGGTGCAAGATCTGAAACGCAGCACTGCCAATCAATACACGGATCTGCAGAACCGGCAGGCATCCGGAGTCACGGTGTCCATCGACAACGGCCGTCCGACGATTACTTCGGCAGACGGAAACTTCACCGCCTCGATCCGAGCGCTGTCGCAACTCGATTGGGGCTATTACAGCCAGAGCGCCGCAGCAGCGACGCTGCCAACCCCTTACGGCCCGGATCTGTCGAGCGGTGCCAATTTTCGCCGCGTTTATCTCGGCATCCAAGGAAAACTGTTCGGCACCTGGTCGTATAACTTCAACTACGATTTCGGCGGCAGCGGCGGCACCGAAACGCCGGGCCACATTCAATCGGTCTATCTCGAATATGACGGATTGGGGCCATTGGCATTTCGCATCGGCGCCTTCCCGCCCCCGGCCAATATCGAAGACGGCACCAGCGCGGGCGACACGATCTTCCTCGAGCGCAATGCGCCGTCCGATCTGCAACGCAACATTGCCGGCGGCGACGGACGCGATGCGGTGACTATTCTTTACACCGGCGATAGCGTTTTCGGCGCAGCCTCTTTCACCGGCAATAAGATTCAAGACGGTGCCAAAGCGCTGGCCGCAGCCGGCGCGACGGCAACACCGAATTACGGAGAGCAACTCGCTGTCTTAGGCCGCTTGTCGTATCTTCCGATTTCGACCGCCGACGCCCATTGGCTGGTCGGCGTGAACGGGACATACGTGATCAGACCGCCGAACTTGGTGCCACGCGGCACCGCCAGTTTGGCGACAACGCCGGGTGCGGCCGCCAGAAACACCTTCACACTATCCGACCCTCCGGAACTGACGGTGGACTCCAACGGAACATTGCTCGCGACCACAGGTGCACAACCTGTGAACCATGTTTCGCAATGGGGTGTCGAAACAGCGGGCAATTTCTACAATTTCTACGGCCAGGCCGGCTATTACGGTTTTGAGCTCGACCGCTCGCCGGTCGCGTATAAAACCTTCACCAACGCAACGACTTCCGGCACAACCATTGTTCAGCCAAGCAACAACAATTTCACCGCCTGGTATGCTCAGGCCAGCTGGATTCTCACCGGCGAAAGCAAAGGCTACAGTCCTGCGACAGGCGCTTTCACCCCTCCAAAACCGGCCAAGCCGTTCTCGTTCAATGGCGATGGTTGGGGAGCCTTTGAGCTGGCGGCGCGTTATAGCGACTTGAATCTAAACAGCCATGCCAATGATGGTTCCAATGTCGTGACCGCCTGGACCGGTGCAAGCACCAAGACGTATACTTATTACAACACGGTGCGCGGCGGCGA
>CAWGHR010000014.1:0-12379 GCA_963822275.1 uncultured Alphaproteobacteria bacterium | reverse complement strand
AGATGATGCTCGGTCCACACCGCGTCAAGCGCGTAGACCAGAGCATCCATCATCGCGTGCGTATGCAAAGGCGACGGGGTAAAGCGCAGACGCTCCTTGCCCCGCGGTACGGTCGGGTAATTGATCGGCTGCACATAGATCGAATGCTGACTTAGCAGCGCGTCGGCGACCGACTTGCACAGCACCGGATCGCCCACCACCACCGGCACGATGTGACTCGGCGAATTGACGACGGGCAAGCCCCGCATTGCGCAACATGGACTTCAGACGCGCGGCATTTTCATGGATTAAATGGCGCTCGACATCGCTTTCCGAGAGATGGCGGATCGCCGCCAGGGCCCCGGCGACGATAGCCGGCGCGAACGAGGTCGTGAAAATGAACCCCGGCGCGAAGGATCGCACGCAATCGATGATTTCGGCCTTTGCCGCGATATAGCCGCCCATCACACCGAACGCCTTGGCCAACGTGCCCTTCGACGATGTCGATGCGGGCCATCGAGCCGTCGCGAGCGGCGACGCCGGCGCCGCGCGGTCCGTAAAGGCCAACGCCATGCACTTCGTCGAGATAGGTCATCGCGCCATATTTGTCGGCGAGATCGCAGATCGCCGCCGTCGGACCGAAATCGCCGTCCATCGAATAGACGGATTCGAAGGCGATAATCTTCGGCAGGCTCGGATCGATCGCTGCCAATAGCTCTTCGAGATGCGCCAAATCGTTATGGCGGAAGATCCGCTTTTCGCATCCGCCGTGGCGGATGCCTTCGATCATCGAGGCATGATTGAGTTCGTCGGACAGCAACACGACACCCGGCAGCAGTTTTGCCAAAGTCGCCAAGGTCGTGTCGTTGGAGACATAGCCGGAGCTGAACAGCAGCGCGGCGTCCTTGCCATGCAGATTCGCCAGCGTGCGTTCGAGTTCGACATGGTAATGCGTCGTGCCCGCAATATTGCGCGTGCCGCCCGAACCGCCGCCCACGGTCTCGATCGCTTCATGCATGGCGGCCAACACTTTCGGGTGCTGACCCATGCCCAGATAATCGTTGCTGCACCAAACCGTGACCGGCTTCTTTGTGCCTTCGACGACCAGATTGGCGCCCGGATAGGCTCCCTGTTTGCCGAAGGAGATCGGCAAACACCCGATATCGTCCTTCGCGCTTCAAACCGGCCAAGGCGTCCTGAAATCGGGAATTATACGAAAAAGCCATGTCTTTTTTCTCTGCGACCCCTGCGACACCAGGACCATAGCATTGTCCGGTGTCCGCTCGGAACACTTTGGACGATAGGTAAAAACCACGAAACCGCAGGCAAAACGAAGCGATTTGTCACAGGACAGCGCTTACATTTTCACCCGTTCATGCCGCTAAGGCAACAGCCATGTTGACGGCAACGGCGATAAGGACCGTGTTGAAGAAGAAGGACACAATCGAGTGCCCCGTCACCACGCGGCGCATCCGAACCGTTCGCACTTGCACGTCCGACACTTGGGCGGTCATTCCGATGACGAAGGAGAAATAGACGAAATCCCAGGGGCCGGGTTCCTCGGTACCGGGGAATTCCAGGCAATACCCCGCGCCGCCCCGGCTCTCGGAATAGTGCAAATTGGCATAGTGAAACGCCGAAATCGTGTGCAACATGAACCAGCTAAGCGGCGCGGCGGCCAGCGCCAGGACCAGCGACCACGCATCGAGATGTTGGCGGTGATTGATCGCGACGAAGACTGTTCCGATATTGATGATCGCCAGCGCAATCGCGATCGCGATGACAACCGCGATGCCGTCGTCTTCCGTCGCGGCACGATGTTTCAGATCGTGATGGGTCCAGCGGGTGAGCAGCGACACCCCGCCCGCGAGATAGGTCAAGGCAAAACATATCGCCGGCCGCAGCGGTCTGCAGCGGCCCATGCGTCCGAAACATGACGGCATAGACGACGACGCCCATCAAAGCGGCGATGTAGAACCGCCAGTGGTGGAACAAATGCCGATTCAGCGATCCCAAATTCTGCGCCCGCGCGGAAAACACTCGCGCCATCATCGCATGAGTCGCCGGACGGCCGAGGCCGTTTATAACCGGAACCGTACCTGGTCGATCCAGAATCGCTCGAGCCGCTTCAGGCTGCCGTTCAGAGCATCCAAGTCGCTCGATGCCACGTTGCCGACAGGTTCCAGCGAGCCCAAATGCCGCTCGAACAACTCGTGCAGCATGTTGCGCACCGCCTCGCCTTTCGGTGTGAGGCGCACCAGCACGGAGCGGCGATCCACTTCGGACCGTTCGTGATGGATATAACCCAGATCGACGAGCTTCTTCAGATTGTAGGAAACGTTCGAGCCGAGATAATGTCCGCGCGAGCGTAACTCGCCCGCGCTAAGTTCCTGATCGCCGACATTGAACAACAGCAATGCTTGCACGCTGTTGATCTCGCGTTCGTCGCGGCGGTCGAGCTCGTCCTTGATCACGTCGAGCAGCTGACGATGCAGCCGTTCCACGAGATTGAGCGTCTCGAGATAGAGTTTGCCGTTGTACACGCACGCCTTCGTGCGCTGCCACAGGGGCCTGCGGTTTAGTCATCGCTGTCATTTGTCTTCCCCCCGGTTTTCCAAGGGCCCACCTATTTATGGTGGCAAGACTAGAGCCGCAGGACTTAAAAGGTCGTAAATCTATTTAAGAATACCGCGCAAAAGCTGGATAATCCCGGAGAAGTCGGTCGTGCTATGACCATTTGCGGCAAACAAAGCGTAAAGCTGTGCCGCTTCGGCACCCAATGGCGTGCTGGCGCCGGCGTTTTGCGCCGCGGCTTGCGAGAGTTTGAGGTCTTTGAGCATCAAAGCCGTCGCGAATCCGCCCGTGTAGCCGCGGTTTGAAGGCGCAGCGGGCACGGGACCGGGTACCGGGCAATAAGTTGTCAGCGACCAGCATTGTCCCGATGCCGCCGACATGATCTCGAACAGTTTCTGCGGTTCGAGGCCGAGTTTCTCGCCCAATACGAAAGCTTCGCAGGTTCCGATCATCGAAATGGCGAGCAACATGTTGTTGCAAATTTTTGCGGCTTGTCCCGCGCCGTCTGCCGCCGGCATGCACGACGCGCTTTCCCATTTTTTCCAAAATCGGTTTGGCGCGCGCGAATGCTTTCTCGCTGCCGCCGCACATGAAAGCCAGCGTGCCCGCTTCCGCACCGCCCACGCCGCCCGACACCGGCGCATCGAGAAAATCAAATCCGGCTTTAGCCGCCGCGCCATGCACGGCGCGCGCGGATTCGATATCGATGGTCGAGCAATCGATCAGCAAGGCGTCTTTGCGCGCTGCAGTAAGGACGCTTTCGTCTTCCAGGAAGACCGAGCGCACATGCTGGCCCGCCGGCAACATCGTGATGACGATGTCGGCCTCTTTGACGGCAACAAACGCCGTTGCGGCTTCTGCGGCACCGGCTTGCACCACAGGCTTCAAAGCGGCGGGGCTGACATCGAACGCCGAAACGCTCTCGCCTGCTTTCAACAAGATTGCGCGCCATCGGCCCGCCCATATTTCCGACACCGATGAATGCGATCTTCGTCATAGCTTCAGCTCCTTCTCTCCCAACGGTTCGAAGTAGGTATCGATGGCTTTATCTGTGACATCGCCAAGCGCCGCCGGCCGCCATTTCGGGGCATTGTCTTTGTCGACGATCACGGCGCGCACGCCTTCGTAGAAGTCGGCGCCCAACAAGATGCGACTGGCCATGCGATATTCCATGCGCATGCAATCGTCGAAAGAAAGCTTTGTTCCTTCGCGCATTTCGCGGAAGGTGAGTTTCAACGAGGTCGGCGATTTGGTGCGGATTGTCGCGGCAGTCGCCGCGCGACCAGTCGTCAGATTCCGCATCCAACCGCGCCAGGATCGCTTCGACAGACTCCGCGGCGAATATCCGATCGATCTTGCGCGCGATGGTCCGCCAGAGACGGCGCAGGTTCGCAACCGAATTCCGGCAACAGATTGTCCGGCGCTGCTCCCACCGCCAAGGCATCGAGAAGATTGCCCCAGCGAGTCTGCGGCACGATATGGCTCGCAACCCCGCAATAATGCGCGTCGGCAACCTTCAGCCGCGCACCGGTCAGCGCCAGATACATGCCGAGTTCGCCGGGGCAGCGCGGCAGAAAATAACTGCCGCCGACATCGGGAAAGAATCCGATGCCGGTTTCCGGCATGGCAAAAAGCGTCGTTTCGCAGGCGACGCGATAACGCCCATGCACCGACACGCCGACGCCGCCGCCCATCACGATACCGTGAATCAATGCGAGATATGGCTTGGGATAATGCTTGATCGTGGCGTTGAGAATGTATTCGTCATGCCAGAAATCGAGCGCGTAACTCGTGCCGGCGCGGCCGGATTTGGCAATGGCGCGAATATCGCCGCCGGCGCAAAACGCTTTCTCCCCTGCCCCGCGCACCACCACAATGCCGATGGCGGGATCGACAGCCCATTCGTCGAGCATCGCCTTCATCACCACAACCATGCCATGGGTCAGCGCATTGAGCGCCTTAGGCCGGTTGAGCGTGACAAGCCCAACCGCGCCACGTTGTTCGAAGAGGATTTCGGGGTCGGACGTCATCTTTATCCTTCACCTCCCCCTTGCGGGGAGGTCGGCGAACGAAGTGAGCCGGGTGGGGGGATGTTTAAGCCACGTGCAAGCTTCGAAAGCCCCCCACCCGATCCGTCTCTCGCGCGCGCTGACGCTGCGCGCCGCTTCGACGGATCGACCTCCCCGCAAGGGGGAGGTGGAGCAGACACAGTGTGCCTCGGGCTTGTATCCCTCACTGCCGGAACATCTCGCGCGAGACAATCACACGCATGATCTCATTGGTGCCTTCCAATATCTGATGCACCCGCAGATCGCGCACATGCCGCTCGGCCGCGAAACCTTTCAAATAGCCATAACCCCCATGCAGCTGCTGCGCGTCGTTGGCGATTTTGTAGCCCGCATCGGTGGCAAAGCGCTTGGCCATGGCACACAGCATGGTGGCGCGCGGGTCTCTGCGGTCGAGCGCTGCTGCCGCATGGCGGATCATCAGCTGCGACGCTTCCAACTCGGTCGCCATATCGGCCAGCTTGAACTGCGTTGCCTGGAAATCGGCGATGGTTTTGCCGAATTGTTTGCGGTCCGTCACATAGGCCTTGGCTTCATCCAGGGCCGCGCGCGCCGTGCCGACCGAACACGCGCCGATGTTGATGCGCCCGCCGTCGAGCCCGCTCATGGCGATGCGGAAGCCCTCGCCCTCCGCGCTCAAGCGGTTGGCAACCGGCACGCGGCAATCCTCAAAGTTCACTTGCGCCGTGGGCGATGCATTCCAGCCCATCTTGCGTTCCCGCTTGCCGAAGGAAAGTCCCGGCGTGCCTTTCTCCACCACGATGCAAGAAATGCCCTTCGGCCCATCCTCGCCAGTGCGCACCATGACGACGTAAACATCCGACACGCCGCCACCGGTGATGAATGCCTTGCTGCCGTTCAACACATAGTGATCGCCATCGCGCACCGCGCGCGTCTTCAGCGCCGCCGCATCGGAACCCGAACTCGGCTCGGTCAGGCAATAGGAGACGATCTTGTCCATTTTCGTCAGGCTGGGGAGGAAACGCCGCCGCTGCTCCTCATTGCCGTAACGGTCGATCATCCATGACGCCATGTTGTGGACCGAAAGGAACGCCGCCGTGGAGGTGCAGCCGACCGACAATTCCTCGAAGATGATCGCCGCATCCAGCCGCGACATTTCGGAGCCGCCGACATCGCCTTTAATATAGATGGCCGCAAAGCCCAGCGCGGCCGCCTCGCGCACCGTATCTTCCGGAAAAAAAGACGTCTCGTCCCATTCCGCCGCGTAAGGCGCGAGCTTCTCGCGCGCAAAGCGCCGCGCCATGTCCTCGACGGCGCGCTGGTCCTCAGTCAGTTCGAAGTTCATGCCTATTTCCCATCTGTCCCCTCCGGTTTAGAAAGCGCCGCCCGGCCCGTCAATCGCGGCGTTGTCCTTGCGGAAACATGGCCTATAGTAGCATCAAAATTGAAAGCTCCGCGCCATGCAAAAACCCTCCACACCTTCTTTCCCAGCAACCCGGATGCGCCGCTTGCGCCGCCATACCTGGTCGCGCGCCATGGTGGCCGAATCCACTTTGTCGCCCGCCGATTTCATCTGGCCGCTTTTCGTCATCGACGGCGAAAAAAAGCGCGTGCCGATCGCCAGCATGCCCGGCGTGGAGCGGCTGTCGGTCGATGTCGCCGTCGGCGCGGCGGAGGAAGCGGCCAAGCTCGGCATTCCGGTGATCGCGCTGTTTCCCTACACCGATCCGGCGCTGAAAACCGAGGACGGGCGCGAAGCCACCAATCCGAACAATCTGATCTGCCGCGCCGTGCGCGCGATCAAGAAAGCCGTGCCCGAAATCGGCGTGCTGTGCGACGTGGCGCTCGATCCCTACACCAGCCACGGCCATGACGGCTTGCTGATCGACGGCTATGTCCCCAATGACGAGACGGTGGAAATCCTGGTGCAGCAAGCGCTGGTCCAGGTGGAGGCCGGCTGCGATATCATCGCGCCGTCGGACATGATGGATGGGCGCGTCGGCGCCATCCGCGCGGCGCTGGAAAAGGCGGGCCACAGAAACACGCTGATCATGGCCTATGCCGCGAAATATGCCTCGGCGTTTTACGGCCCGTTCCGCGACGCGGTCGGCTCGGCCAAGGCGCTCACCGGCGACAAGCGCACCTATCAGATGGACCCGGCCAATGGCGACGAAGCGCTGCGCGAAGTCGCGCTCGATATCGCCGAAGGCGCCGACATGGTGATGGTGAAGCCCGGCATGCCCTATCTCGACATCGTGCGGCGGGTGAAGGACGAATTCGCCATGCCGACCTTCGTCTACCAAGTGTCGGGCGAATATTCGATGCTGATGGCGGCGATCGAACGCGGCTTTCTCGACCGCGACCGCGTGATCCTGGAGTCGCTGCTCGGCTTCAAGCGCGCCGGAGCGAATGGGATACTGACCTACTTCGCGAGAGATGCGGCGAGGATGTTGCTGGCGAGGTAGCGCCGCGTCTAAAAATGGGGGTATTGGAATGGATCGATTGCATCAGCGGATGATCTGGGTGGTCGCGTTTTGCACGATGACTTGCGTGAGCGTATTGTTGCACGCTCGCATACACCGCTTCTTCGGGTACGGCGAATTCTGCTGGGCATGATGTCATAGCATGGGTTTTGCCGGACGGGTCTGTGAAGATCGAGGGAGAGCGGTATTCCGATGTGGCAAAGCTGAAAGTGAAGATCGCGGCGATAGAAAAGTTAAATCACAGTCCCGAATTTCACATAAGGGTGCAAGACAAGAACACGCCGTTTGAAACGGTTGGCGCGGCCATTCTGCTACTTCAGAAGGCAGGTGCGCCCCTTATCGTGCGGGTTCCTCACGGAACCGAAAAGCGACTAGCCTGGTGATTTCCCTCCGGCTCGCCGCAAGTGCGGCTCGCCACCTCCCCCGCTTCGCGGGGGCGGAAAGAATTACGTGAACTTTTCTGGCCCCCGCGCAGCGGGGGAAGTACTGCAGCGAGCACTTGCGATGCGAATGCGAATGTGACGTTCTGAGACAGTAAGTGGCGCGTGACTGCTACTCCCGCGTCACCGAGAACAAACTGCGCAGCAGAATCTCCGCGCGCGACGGCAACACGTCCAGACCGCGAGCGCCGCTGGCCAAGATCGATGACGTTCTTCGAGTATCAGCATGGCAAGGCCATGCACCGACGCCCATACCGCCAGCCCCAGCGCGGAATCGTGCAACGCATTGCCGATTTCCGTGCCGATGGCATCGGCGGCCTCGCCGAGCGCGGGAAACGCGTCGCGGTTGGGAAGCTGCGGGCCGAACATCAGCCGCGTCAGCGCCGGACGGCGTGCGACGAAACGCATGTAAGCGGCGCCGATATTGGTGATGCGGTCGGATTCCGCGCCCGGCGCGGCCGCCGCGGCAACGATCTCGGCCGCAGCTCGACAAACCCTTCGATGGCAAGTTCCACCAGCAAGGCTTCGTGATTGGGAAAATGGCGATAAGGCGCGGCATGGCTCACGCCGGCGCGGCGCGCGACGGCGCGCAAACTCAGCGCCGCCAGCGACTCTTCCTCCAAAATGCCGCGCGCGGCATCGAGCAATGCATTGCGCAGATCGCCGTGATGATAGGAGCGCCGTGCGTCCATCACTTTTTCCTTTGCTGCTTCGAGCCGCGCAAACAGGCTGGAGGTATCCCAGCGTTTGCCGCCCATCGCTTCCACTTCGGCGTAAAAACGATCGACCAATTGTGTGACAGGCAGCGCCGCGCCGTTGCGCACCGGCTTCGTCGAAACAGATCGCCAGATCCTTGCGCATCCATTCCACCGCGAAACCATGATTGAACTGTCCCGCCAGCATCGTCTTGGTGCGGTTTTCCATCTGCCAGGATTGCGCCGCGCCTTTGGAGATCACCTCCACGACCGCCGCCGGATCGAGGCCTGCCGCGCGCGCGAAGCTCAATCCTTCGGAAAGCCCTTCCACCACGCCTGCGATACAGATCTGGTTGACCATTTTGGTGAGCTGGCCGGCGCCCACCGGTCCCATCAAGCGGCTTTGCCGGGCATAAGCGGCGATGATCGGTTCGGCTTTGGCGTAATCGGCTTCCGATGCCGCCGCACATGATGGTGAGCTGGCCGTTCTTGGCGCCCTGTTCGCCGCCCGAAACCGGCGCATCGATAAAACCAAATCCGGCTTTTGCGGCCGCCTCGCCCAGCTCGCGCGCGATAGTCGCGGAAGCCGTGGTGTGATCGACGAAGACGGCACCTTTTTTCATCGCGGCGAAGGCGCCGCCCTCGCCCAACGTCACGCTGCGCAAGTCCTCGTCGCGTCCGACGCAGGCCATCACGAAGTCCGCTTGCGCGGCGGCTTCGGCCGGCGTCAGCGCGAAGCTGCCGCCATATTCGCCGACCCAGCGTTGCGCTTTGTCTTTGCGTGCGATTGTAGACGGTGACGGCATGCCCCGCGCGGGCCAGATGCCCCGCCATCGGATAGCCCATCACGCCAAGACCGATAAACGCCGCGCGCATTATTCCAAAATCTCCACCGCTTCGGTATCTATGTCTATAGGCTTTCGTAACGCCGCATTCGAAAAAGCCGGACGATGCAACAGCCAAATTATCGGAAAGGCTATCAGCGTAATATAGAACATGAAGAGAAAATCGTTTGCATAAGCTTCGATCGCAGCGCGAATTTCGATCGCGCCGTTGAACAGGGCGCGCCCGGTCGGCAGCTGCAGATCGTAGAATAGCGTACGGCGCGTTGACGCCGAGCGCGCGGTTGAACGGCGTGGCATAGGCGGTGAGCTGGGAATGGATCGCTTGCATGCTGTTGCTCAGCACGGTCGTCGTGACCGAGATGCCGATGGCACTGCCGATATTGCGCACAAGGTTCATCAACGCCGTGCCGTCCGTCCGCAATTTGCCGGGCAGCGTGGCGAAGGCGACAAGCTGAAGCGGCGAGAACACCATGCCCATGCCGAAGCCCTGGATGATGGTCGTGGACAGCAGATGGAAATAATCGATGGAAGGCGTCCAATGCGACATCTCCCACAGCGACCAGGACATCGCTGCGGTACCGATGGTCATCAGGATGCGCGGATCGACATAATTCGCCACTCTGCCCGACCAGGATCATCGCGACGATGGTGCCCAAGCCGCGCGGCCCCAGCAAAAGCCCGGTTTCCGTCACCGTGTGACCGGCCAGCGTCTGCAGATAAGGCGGCATCAGCGCGGTACTCGCCAACAGCACGGCGCCCACAACGAACATCACAGAATTGCGCCGAAACGAAGTTCCGGTCGGCGAAAATGCCGCGCTGGATGAAGGTGGCTCTTGGCGGTCAGCAGATGCACGACGAAGAGATAGAAGCCCAGGCCGGCCATCATGCATTCGATGATGATTTCGGGGGCCGAGAACCAATCCTTTGTCGTGCCGCGGTCCAGCATCAGCTGCAGCGCGCCCACGCCCATCGCCATAGCGGCAAAGCCGAACCAGTCGAACTTCAGCGTAGGATTGTGCTGTGCTGTCCTTGAAAAACACCCAAAGACCGAAGCTCGCCGCGATGCCGAACGGCACGTTGACGTAGAACACCCAGCGCCAGCTGTAGGTGTCGGTGAGATAGCCGCCCAATGTCGGCCCCAGGATCGGCCCCAGCATGATGCCCATGCCGAAGATCGCCATTGCCTGGCCGCGCTTCTCGGGCGGATAGAGGTCGAGCATCACCGTTTGCGACAAGGGCGCCAGCGCGGCGCCGAATACGCCCTGCAACAGGCGGAACACGATCATCTCGTTCAGGTTTTCTGCCATGCCGCACAGCATCGAGGCGACGGTGAAGCCCACCATCGAAATGATGAGGACGTTCTTCTTGCCGAAGCGCGCGGCGACCCAGCCTACCGGCGCCGTCATGACCGCCGCCGCCACGATATAGGATGTCAGAACCCAGGTGATCTGATCGCGCGAGGCCGACATGTCGCCCATCATGTTGGGCAGGGCGACATTGGCGATGGTGGTGTCGAGCGCCTGCATCAGCACGCCCGCCATCGAGCACATCACGACGACGCGCAGCTCGAACTTGCTGTCGTAATGTTCGTGGGTATAAATCTCGGCGGGTGGAGGCATGCGCGGCTTTGCCTTAATCGCCGAACAACAGTGCGGTACCAGCGGCGGTGATGCGTATCGATGTTGACGACCACGCTCATGCCCGCGCGCAGCGGCGGATCGCCCGGCTTCATGTCGAGCTTGATGCGCACCGGAATCCGCTGGACCACTTTGACCCAGTTGCTGCTGGCATTCTCCGACGGCAAAGCGGAGAACGCTGAATCGCTCGCCCGGCTCACCGCATCGACATGACCGTGCCAAGTATGACCCGGATAGGTATCGACGGTTACGCTGACGGGATCGCCGTTCGACACGTGAGTCAGATCGGTTTCCTTCATGTTGGCTTGAACCCAGATGTCGCTGGTGGAAACCAAGCCGACGGCGCTGGTCGTGGTGAAGGCCGACAGGGCCGAGATCACCAGCGTGCCGGGCTGCAGCGAATCCACTTCGGTGACATCGCCCTCGAACGGCGCGCGAACGATCGCGTGGCCGAGCTGGCGCTGCGCCTCGTCAAGGCGGCTTTCGCCTGCAAATATGGCGGGCGCTTGCTGCGGCGGCAGATGCGGATTGCCGTTCAGCTTTGCCAATTGTGTCAGCGCGTTCTGCTGGAGGGAAATCAGCGTCGCTTGCGCCGATTGCAACGTACCGCGTGCCTGATCGACCAGCTGAGGCGCGATCGCATTGGTACGCGCCAGCGCCAAGTCGCGATCATAGGTGAGTTGCGCAAGGCGCACCTGCGCCTGTTGCGCGGCAACCTGGCCGAGCAGACCCTGATATGTCGCCTCCATCGCTTCGACGTCGAGCACGCTTTGATCCAGCGCCGCCTTGGTATTGTTCACGGCGATCTGAAACGGCCTCGGATCGAGACGGAAACAGCTCCTGTCCCTTTTTCACATGCTGGCCTTCGACAACATCGACGCTTTGAACCAAGCCCGAGACATCGGTCGTCACCATCAGTTTGGCAGCCTGGACATAGGCGTCGTCGGTTCCGGTGTATCGCCCGCCCGTCAGCCACAGAACCAAGGCGACCGCCGCCACTGCGGCAACGCCGAAAATCATCGCGAAACGGCGTAACCGCGTCCTTATCGGCCCACAAGGCATCCGCCCAATCGCGAAGCCGCGTCGCGCGTTGGCGCACGACGCCTTCATAGGTGCCGGCAGCGGACTGAAGTGAACTCACGGACATCATACCTTCTCTCCCACGGCGGCGTGCGGGGGAGCCCCGGCACCATCCACCGTCAACTTCTCTTTCATACGCAAAAGGACATCGAGAGCCGCAGCCCATTCCAAAGGCTGCATATTCTCGGTGATTTCGTCGCGGAATTGTTCCCGATAGCGGCCGATCTCCGCCAGGATCGGCTCGGCGGCGGGCAGCAATTTCAAGCGGCGTACGCGGCGGTCTGTCGGATCCGCGCAGCGTTTGACAAGACCATTGGCCTCGAGCCGGTCGACCAGGCGCGCCACGGTAATCGGCTCGACCTCGCAGATGCTCGCCAACTCGTTCTGTGAGAGGCCTGGCTGGCGCTGCAGACGCACCAGAATGACCCATTGCGCGCGCGTCATCCCATAAGCGCGCGCCCGCTGGTCGAAGCGCGTGCGCATCAGGCGGGCGACGTCGTGGATGACGAAAAACAGATCGGTGTCGAACGGATGCATCGCCAGTACCTAACATTCGTTATTATAACGTAGCTTATAATAACGTAGCAGACCATAAGGCAAGCTAGTTGCGGTTATCTAA
>CAWGHR010000013.1:0-6317 GCA_963822275.1 uncultured Alphaproteobacteria bacterium | reverse complement strand
AAAATAGAGCGGGCTTTCGCGTCCGACATAGTGCTTCAACAAACCGTTGAGTTCGGCATGGAACGAGGAATCGCGTTTCGCGGCCTCGTAAGCGCGCTCCAGATCGAGGACGAGCGGCATCAATGTCTCGGCTACGAAGCGCCCGCCATAAGCGCCGAAATGGCCTGTATTATCCGGACCGGTGCGATAGGAATTGGGGGGCGGTTGGCTCACGGGCGGGCCTCTGCATAACGCGCGCAGCGCGCGGCGGACACAAAATCCGCGATCATCTGAATATCTTTGACGCCGGGTGCGGATTCCACGCCAGACGAGACGTCGACGCCGGGCGCATCGCTGGCGGCGATGGCGCGCGCTACATTGCCCGGATTGAGCCCACCCGCCAGCAGCCAAGACCGCCGACATGTCCGTCCACGAAGCAACTGCCAATCGAAGGATGCGCCATGGCCGCCTGGGCGCGCCGCACCGTCCGGCGCTTTGGCGTCGAACAGCAGCATGTCGGCGACATCTTCATAGACGGCGGAAGCCGCCACATCTGCGTCGTCGGCGATGGCGACGGCTTTGATCAGCGGCAGTGCGAAACGGGCGCGGATCTGCCCGGCGCGCGCAGGTGTTTCGTGGCCATGCAGCTGTAGATAGTTCGGCCTTATGGCCGCAATAGCGGCGGCGATGGTTTCATCGTCGGCATCGGCAAAGAGCGCCACCAAGCGGCTCCGCCCGCGCAAACGATCGGCCAGGGACCGCGCCGCATCCAACGAAAGGTGACGTGGCGAATGGGAATGAAATACCAGCCCTGCCAGATCGGCGCACGCATGCGCGGCCGCGTCGGCCGCCTCGGCGCTGTTGATGCCGCAAATCTTAACCAGAATGCCCATGAGGCGCGCCTTATGGCCGCCGGGGACCGGGAAATCAAGCAAAGCCGGCCAGATTGCTTAAGCTGTTGTTTCGGCAAGCTCTTGCGCGATGGCCCGAGCGGCCGATGCGGGGTCCGGCGCGGCCATGATCTGCCGGCCTATCACCAGGATATCGGCTCCAGCCGCCAAAGCCTGTGATGGCGTCATCACCCGGCGCTGGTCGGCCCGTTCGCCACCCGCCGGGCGGATCCCGGGGACCACGGTCAGGAACCCTGGCCCAGTGGCCTGGCGGACTGTGGCGATCTCATGGGCGCTGCAAACCACTCCATCCAAACCGCTGGACTTGGCCAAATCCGCCAGTCTTTCAACCTGTGACGCCGCAGGGCCATGCTGACCGACCGTCTCCAGGACCGAATCGTCGAGGCTAGTCAACACAGTCACGGCGATCAGCAAAGGGCGCGGATGGATATCCGCTATCGCATCAGCAGCAGCGCGCATCATCGCCTCGCCGCCTGAGGCATGGATATTGAACATCGCGACACCAAGCATCGCAATTTCGCGCGCCGCGCCGGCGACGGTGTTGGGGATGTCGTGAAATTTCACATCGGCGAACACCGGCAAGCCGATTTCTACAATCTTTCGAATACCATCGGGCCCGAGCGCCGAGATGAATTCGAGACCGACCTTCAATCCGCCGATATGCGGTTTGACGGCGTTCGCCACGGCCAAAGCACGACTGAGATCTGGCGTATCAAGCGCGACGAAGATCGGGTTGGCAAAAGATGGCGCGTTCATTTCATCCTTTTAACACAAGGCGAAAACGCAACCGTAGCGAGTACCGCAAACGCGGATGCGTTATGCCTGACCGTTGCCGTTCAACCGCTCGCGCAACTCCTTGCCCGTACGGAAGAAAGGCGCACGCTTCTCGTCGACGGATACCGGTTCGCCGGTACGCGGATTGCGCCCCAAGCGCGAAGGCCGAACCTTTACCGAGAAGGCACCAAAACCGCGGAGCTCAACGCGATGTCCCTCAGACAAAGCGTGCGTGATTTGATCGAGCACCGTCGAGACAATCCGCTCCACATCACGATGATAGAGGTGCGGATAACGTGCGGTCAGACGTGCAACCAATTCGGATTTGATCATCCCTGCCCCCGATAGGCCGGCTTGGCGGAAAGTGCCAAATACCGGCCCGGCAAGGGTTAACCCTGTCAGAGCCTGGCCTGGCCGTCAACGGGAAGTCACTGATTAAGCAGCATTTTCTGGGGATGTGACGGAAATCCCTCAGACGGCGCGGTTAGGCATGTTCAAATGCTGGAGCCGGTACTTTTACGCGTATTCAAATGGCTAGGAAGGCTGCGGCTTGGATCCGTCCAGGGCGGTTCCGAGACGCACTTGGAAGGTGCTCGCCGTTCACCCTACAATTAATTCGTGTGGCTGAGCGGGCATCGCTGCTTCCCGATTCGGTCGGGGCTGGGGCCGCTTCGCAGAATAAGCGGAGGTTCGACCATGGGCCAGCGTTTCGCCCCCACAATATCGATCATCGCCGCCGCGCCGGCGGGACGATCGCGTCCCGTCAATATCGGCTCCTTTGCACCGTCCATCACCAGCATCGATCCCGCCAAACCGCATCATATCGGTGAAATAAAAGTGACGATGCCGGACAAAGATCTGCTGCCGCCGACCGAGATCGATCTCTCCGGTATTTTGGGCTCCGGCAATTTGCCCGGTTCGACGCCCACAAAGGATTTCGGAGTTTCCACTATTCTGCTATCCAACGATGTGAGCTTTTCGTCCTTCCGCAAGCGTTGGGCAGGGCTCCAGGCGCAGGTCGGTGCGATGCTCACCGACATTACCCAACAATCCTTCGGCAGCATGGAACTGGATACGCTGGAAGTGAGCCTTGCGGTGACGGGAGAGGGTACGATCGGCATTGCCAGCTCGAAAGCCGAGGCAAGTGTCGTTCTGACATTCAAGAAGAAAGCGTGATGGCGCCGCCGGCTAGCACTCGACTGCTGCGCTATCCCAAATTCTTCCGATATACCACGAAGCCGGAATGCTCGGCGACCTTGTCGTAGAGCTTCATGGCGGTGAAGTTGCTGTCCTGGGTGTGCCAATAGACGCGCGTCAGACCTGCGAGCTTCGCTTGCTCGTAAACGGACATAATCAGCTTTCGCCCGATACCCTTGCCGCGCATCGTGTCCTTGGTGAAGAGGTCTTGCAGGTAACAAGTGGGCGATATCGAGATCGTGCTGCGGTGAAAAATGTAATGCACAAGACCGACAAGATGGCCGTTGTCTTCCGCGACCATGGCGTGAACTGGCTCGCCGTCCTCGAAAAACCGCTCCCACGTCATCTGCGTGATCTCGTCGGACAACGCCATTGCACCGAAACGGCCGTAAAACCTGTTGTAACCCTCCCAGAGTGGGAGCCATTGCGGGAGATCCTCACGAGCGACGAAACGGACGATGATAGACATTCTGACTCCCATCGCTGGCACGAAGCGCGTCTATCTCTTAAGCCGCCAACACGATAGCGACAACCGATTCCTTCGTCCGGAGAGATTTCTCTGCCTGGCGCGCAGAGATTACGTCGACCTATCCTGGGGGGAGAGGTAATGTGCGTTGCGTTTTGCAGCATCCTGTCGCGTCAAGCACACGGGCTACTTTTTTATGAGCAAAAAAAAAGACATCCATCGTCGCGGATTTTTGAAACGGGCCGGCGTAGCGGGCGCCGGGTTGGCGACCGGACCTTTCGCATTCGGGAAAGCACTCCACGGCGCCATTTCGCTTGTCCGAGACCCTTCGGATCCTATCGCGGCGTCACCGCTTGTGCAGCGGGCAGCGGAAGAGTTGCAACAGGCCCTGACCGATGTGGGCTTTACTGTCCACACCCACGAACGCCAAGAACAGGCGGGCATGAACGAGAATTGCATCATCGCATCGGGAGGCTTCGCCGCGGACCGGCCCGAGTCCTTCGGCCTTCGTTCGACGCGATCGGGACGCTGCCGGGTGGTTCTCGCCAACGGAACGGACGCGCGCGGACTGACATACGCGCTGCTGGAGTTGGCGGATCGCGTACGCCATGTGGAAAATTCTGTAACCGCATTGGCAATCGCAAAACCGATTGTGGAACGTCCCGCAAATCCGGTGCGTAGCGTGATGCGCCAGTTCGTCAGCGAGACCTACGACAAGCCGTGGTTCTACGATCACGCGATGTGGCCGCGCTATTTCGATATGCTGGCGGCACAGCGCTTTAATCGGTTCCATCTGGCGTTCGGTCTCGGCTACGACGCGCTCAAGAACGTCGCCGATTCCTATTTCCTGTTTGCCTATCCATTCCTGCTCGCCGTACCCAGTTACGACGTACGCGCGACGAACGTCCCCGATGCGGAGCGCGACAAAAATCTCGACACGTTGCGCTTCATCAGCGAACAAGCGGTGGCCTGCGGGATCGATTTCGAACTCGGCATCTGGATGCACGGCTATCAATGGCAGGATAGCCCAAAGGCCCAGAACATCATCACCGGACTGACGCCCGAAACCCACGCACCCTATTGCCGAGACGCGATGACGGCGCTGCTTAAGACACTGCCGGCGGTGTCATCGGTCGGTCTGCGCATCCATGGCGAAAGCGGAGTGGCGGAAGGCAGCTACGATTTCTGGAAGGCGGTATTCGACGGTGTGGCGCGCTGCGGCCGCAAGGTCGAGATCGATATGCACGCCAAAGGCATTGACGCGCAGATGATCGAAAATGCGCTGGCGACCGGCATGCCGGTCAATATCGCGCCGAAATTCTCTGCCGAACATATGGGCCTGCCCTATCACCCCGCGGAAATCCGCCCATCGGAAATTCCCGCCGCCGGCGTGACCGGCCGCGGCTTGATGGCGATCTCCGAGGGTCAGCGTAGCTTCACGCGATACGGTTATGCCGATCTGCTGCGCGATGACCGCAAATACACCGTGCGCCATCGCATGTTCTCGGGCACGCAGCGCATCCTGATGTGGGGCGATGCGGCGTCGGCGTCTGCCTATTCTCGCGCTTTCCAATTCTGCGGCTCGACCGGCGCCGATCTGATGGAACCGCTGACCTGCCGTGGACGGCGCGGATCGGCGGTCGCGGCTATCCGGCGAAGCGGCTATCTTCCAGCGCGCATCGAGCCGCAATATGACTGGCAGAAATACCTCGATTGGTACCGCACGTTCGGGCGGACGATGTACAATCCGGATACCGACCCTTCCGTGTTTCTGCGCGCGGCGCGAGGCGATGCAAAGTTAGAGGCGCTTTTCGCCGCGCTTGCCAGCGTGAGCCGCATTCTGCCGCTGGTGACCAGCGCCCATTCGGAGTTGGCGGCCTGCGACCTCTATTGGCCGGAGATCTATTGGAATTTCCCGATGGCATCGCCGGGTCCCGAGGCATTTTGGGACACACCGTCGCCGAAGACGTTCCAGAATGTCACCGCACTCGATCCGCAGATGTTTTCCTCATGCAGCGAATTCGCCGGCGAACAGCTCAGCGAGCGTAGCGGGAAGTATTCACCGCTCGACGTAGCCGGCTGGTTGAGCAGGTTCTCGAATGTCGCAGAAGACAAACTACGCGATGCGGAAGGAATGGGGACTATCCAATACCTCAAGCTGTATTTCGACATCGAAATGCAAATTTGGCTTGGACGCTTCTTTGGCGAAAAGCTGATCGCGGGTGCGTTGTATGCGCTTTACGAACGCACAGGGGACCGCGCAACCCTCAATGACGCAATTTCCCACTACGAAAGCGGGCGATTTTGCTGGAGCAGATGCGTCGAGCATGCACGAGGAATCTATGCCTCCGACCTGTCCGTTAGCGACCTCTTCTCAGAGCGCGGCCAGTGGGCCGACCAACTCGCACCGATCGACGCCGACATCGCTGCGCTGAAGGCAGCGTTTGCCACTCTGACGGCAAACGCGGATACGCGTTATGCCGAACTCATAAAAAGACAGCCTTGGAGCCAGCGGCACGATCCGCTTGCAGCAACGCATCTCTCACCCATCGGGTTTGCGCCGAAACAGGCCGTGCCGCTGGAGATTGCGGTGCCGCGCAAAATTACCTCGGCGCGGCTGTGGTATCGGCATGTCAATCAGGCGGAACGCTGGGTGAGCTTGGAGATGAACGCGCAAAATGGTGTCTATGGCGCGAATATTCCGGCCGATTACACGGACTCGCCCTATCCGCTTCAATATTACTTCGAACTGAGGGACGCGCCGGTGAAGGCATGGCTATATCCGGGATTCAACGCCGACCTGACCAATCAGCCTTATTTTGTGCTACAGCGCGCGTCGCTCCGTTAAGCCGCTAACGAATAAAACCTGCTGGCCTAGCCACATGCGTATCCCTTGTCTGCCGGGCGGAGATTCAATCGCATGGATCAATAAAAAAGGCGCGGGGTTAGCCGCGCCTTTTTGATTCGACGAAAGAAGACGATGTGAGGTT
>CAWGHR010000012.1:0-104869 GCA_963822275.1 uncultured Alphaproteobacteria bacterium | reverse complement strand
TCGACACGCCGAACCGCTCGTGCACCTCCAACAGTTGCATCAGAGACAATCTGGCGTTACGTGTTTCGGCAGGTATTAGCATCGGCTGGAAGTCGCCGTTCGGTCCGGTTCAGATCGATTTGGGTGTTCCACTCCTCAAGGCACCCTATGATAAGACCGAGTTTATCCACTTCAGCGCCGGCACCGGCACGGGGTACTAGATCCATGACGAAGAAATCGCCTCTCGCCCGCACCATTCTGGTTGGGGCAGTGTTCCTTGGTATGATGGGAATGAATGCTGCGTTGGCAGCACCGCCGCAGCCCCCCGCTGGGGGGGCTCCTTTTGCAAAGATCCTGATCATCGATCTGCGCAAAGTGATGGGGAGTTCCAAGGTTGGGCAGGACATTCAAAGACAGGTCGAAGGGCTTAAGCGGGAAGCGCAGAGCGAATTAAACGGCGAAGGATCGAGCTTGCGGGCGGAGGAAACGCAACTCCAGCAACAGGCTGCCATTCTTGCGCCCGACGTAAAGGCGCGAAAAATTAAGGAATGGCAGGCACGCGCTGCGTCCTTCCAAACCAAGGTCAACCAACGCAGCGGTCTCATCCAAGGCGGCGTCATAAAGGCGCAACAGCAAATCGAGCAGGCGCTCGGTCCCATTCTCGAGGGGATCATGCGCGAGCGCAGTGCTACGGTTTTGCTCGACCGTTCGTCCGTTCTTCTCGCGCCCAATGCGATCGACGTAACGGACGTCGTGACGCAGCGCCTCGATATGAAGATGCCCACGGTCAAGGTACAGCTTGCACAGCCACCCGCAGGAGCTGCCCCGCCACAATCGCCGCAGTAATAATACTGCGGTGATCGGCGGCCCCCCTGGATTAACCGGTCATGGCCGATCCTCGCTTCTATGACAATCGCGGCCCCTTCACGCTGGCCGAGGTCTGCGCGAGGGTAGGGGTTGAACTGCCGCTGGGTGCCGACGGCTCGGCGAAAATCGAAGACGTCGCTAGCCTCACAGGTGCGGCGCCTGCGCATCTGACCTTCTACTTGGGCAAGAACTCCGCCGCGGAATTCGCACAGACGTCAGCAGGCTTTTGTTTCGTACCTTCCCGCGGCAAGCACAGCGAACCACCATCGGAAACTGTGGCGATACCGTGCGAATCCGTCCAATACGCGTTCGCTGCCGCTATAGAGTTGTTTTACCCCACGTCGTCTCTAGCGGCGTGGTCGCAGCAGATGCCGATCGATCCGAGCGCCGAGATCGGCGAGCGCGTGTTTCTCGGCCCGGGTGTCGTCATAGCCCCGCATGCCCAAATCGGCGAGGGTACGCGTGTCGGCCCCAACACGGTAATCGGCTCCGGGGTGGCGATCGGCCGGAATTGCGAGATCGCCAGCAATGTCACGATTTCCCACGCTTATATTGGCGATCGAGTTTTGATTCTTCCCGGCGCACAGATCGGTCAGCCGGGATTTGGCTTCGCCAGCAGTGCGGATGGTCACTTCAAGATTCCCCAGTTGGGCCGTGTGATCGTGCAAGATGGAGTAGAAATAGGCTCTTGCGTAACCATTGATCGGGGAGCTCTAGGCGATACCGTCATCGGCGAAGGCACGAAGATTGATAATCTGGTGCAGATTGGGCACAACGTTCGCATAGGTCGTCACTGCATCATTGTCTCCCAGACGGGAATATCGGGTAGCAGCACATTGGGCGACTTCGTTGTGTTGGCCGGTCAAGTTGGAATTGCCGATCACTGTCGGATCGGAAATGGGGCTCGTCTCGCGGGTCGCACCGCGATGGTTACGGGTCAAGAAATCGAAGGCGGCCGCGATTACGGCGGGCTTCCCGCCAAGCCGGTCAGAGATTGGATGCGAGAGCTTTACGCGATGGCCACGCTGTCAAAGAGGCCCAAACGGGGGAAAGATGGCTGACAAGAAGCGGCATGAGATCGTCCTCGGCATCGACGACATCAAGCGTTTGCTGCCGCACCGCGCCCCGTTTCTGTTCGTAGAGCGGCTCACCAATATCGTCGATAACGAAAGCGCCACGGGATACAAGGCCGTCAGTTACAACGAGCCTCACTTTCAAGGGCACTTTCCGGATCACGCCGTCATGCCCGGCGTTCTGATCGTCGAGGCTTTGGCACAGACCGCTGGTGCGCTCGTCATCCATTCGCTTGGCGTGATACGCGACAACCGCGTGGTTTATTTCATGACGATCGAGAAGGCTCGCTTCCGCAGACCGGTGCGTCCCGGCGACATGCTTCGAATGGATGTGAAAGCCCTTCGCCGACGCGGCCCGGTGTGGCGATTTGCTGGACAGGCGTTCGTGGGCGATGTGCTATGTGCGGAAGCGGAATTCAGCGCCATGATCCGGGACAGCACAGATGACGGCGACGATGACGATTCATCCAACAGCAATCGTTGAAGATGGTGCGGCGCTCGGTGCGGGCGTCGAGATCGGGCCGTTTTGTATTGTCGGACGGGATGCGCGGCTGGGTGACGGCGTACGATTGATTTCCCATGTCGTCATATCGGGCGCCACAACGATTGGCGCGCGGTGCGTTGTTCACCCCAATGCCGTGCTTGGTGGCGAATTGCAAATTCGGAATCACGATCCCAAAGGGACGCGGCTCGTCATCGGCGAAGATACGGTGATCCGGGAAAGCGTGACCTTTAGCCTGGGAAGTGCGAAAAGCCACGGCGTTACCGAAGTCGGCGCACGCGGGTTCTTCATGGCGTATTGCCATATCGGGCACGATTGCCGCGTCGGCAATGACGTGACCTTTGCCAACGGCGTCCAGCTCGCGGGTCATGTCGACATTGCCGACGGCGTTATCATTGGCGGCTTGTCGGCCGTGCAGCAATTCGGCCGTATCGGACGCGGCGCCATGCTGGGCGGCGTCTCCGGCTCCAATGAGGACATTATCCCGTTCGGCATCGCGTTTGGCGATCATGCCCAGCTCGCCGGCCTCAATATTGTCGGCTTGAAACGTCGCGGCGTAGCTCGGCCGAATATCCATGCCGCGCGGGCCGCCTATCGCGCGATCTTTCTGGAAACGGCCGGATCGATGGAAGAGCGCACACTTGCCGCGCGCGAGAAATGGGGTGATATCCCGGAAGTGCGCGAAATCATCGAGTTCATTCTGGCCCCTGCGAAGCGCCCGATTTGCACGGCACGGGCGCGCGTTCACGACACGACCGAAGATTGATGGCCCCCCCGCCGAAAGCACTTGGCATTATCGCCGGCGGCGGCGAGCTTCCGCTCGCCATCGCCGATTGCGTGAAAGAAACCGGCCGCGACGTATTCCTCTTGGCGCTGACAGGTTCGGCGGACGACACCGTGGCGGCTTATCCGCATGATTGGATCGCGCTGGGCGAGATCGGCAAAGTGTTCAAATTGCTGCATGCCAACAATTGCAGCGAAGTGCTTCTCGCCGGCAAGCTGGCGCGGCCGAAATTCTCCGAGATCAAGCTCGACATGAAAGCGGCGCTGGTGGCACCGCGGGTGATTGCCGCCTCGCTGAAGGGCGACGACGCTTTGCTGCGTTCCGTGGTCGATATATTCGAGCGCGAAGGCATGCGAGTTGTCGGCGCTGCCGAAGCGGCGCCCGGCTTGTTGGCGCCCGAAGGACAAATGGGCCGTATCAAGCCCTCGCAGGAAGGCAAAGACGACATTGCCACGGCGTTTCAAATCGTCCGCGCCATGGGAGCCCATGATATCGGTCAGGCGGCAGCGGTTTGCGGCGGGCTGACATTGGCTGTGGAGGCGGCGGAAGGAACCGACGCGATGATCGCACGCATCGCCAATCTGCCAGAACATTTGCGCGGCACGCCCGCCAAGCGTCGCGGCGTATTGGCGAAAGCGCCCAAGCCTATCCAGGACCGCAAGACGGATCTGCCGGTGATTGGCGTCACGACCGTAAAGAATGCCGCATCCGTTGGGCTTGCCGGAATCGCCGTGGAGGCCGGCGGCGCACTGATCCTTGGCAAGCGTGCGGTGATCGAAGAGGCCGACCGGCTGGGTCTATTCCTGGTCGGCGTTGCAAAGATCTGACCGCGATGTCGGACGGTGGCAAAAATCGAACCTTGATGCTGATTTGCGGCGAGCCATCCGGCGATCTGCTCGGTGCGCAACTCATGGCGGCGCTCAAAACGCTCGCGGGAAACGCCATCGATATCGTCGGTGTCGGCGGCGACGCGATGGCGGCGCAGGGTTTGAAAAGCCTGTTCTCGCTGGACGCCACAGCCGTCATGGGATTGCACGAAGTTGTGCCGAAAATTCCGCAGATCTTAGCGCGGGTGCGCGAGGCGGCGGATTTCGCGGTGCGAACCCAACCCGACGCCGTTGTGCTGATCGACAGCCCGGATTTCACCCATCGCATCGCCAAGCGCCTCAAGCGCATCGCGCCCCGCATTGTCACGGTAAACTATGTGGCGCCGCAAGTGTGGGCGAGCCGCGGCTATCGCGCCCGTGCCATGGCCGATTATTTCGATCTGGTGCTCGCTTTGCTGCCCTTCGAAGCTCCATTTTTTCAGGGTTACGGCTTGCCCGCCATTTTCGTCGGCCATCCGGCGGTGGAACGCGCCGCCCGCATGGTGGGCGGCGACGCATTCCGCACACGCCACGGCATCGCGCCCGACGCGCCCTTGCTCGCGGTTCTGCCAGGCAGCCGTACCAGCGAGATCCGCTATATTCTCCCCGTATTTCGCAAGGCCATGGCGACGATCGCCAAGCGCGTTCCCGGCCTCATTACCGTCATGCCGACTGTGCCCCATGTCGCCGGGCGGGTGCGGGCTGGCACGGCCGGATGGCCTGTCTCGCTGCATATTGTCGAAGGCGAGGCGGAAAAATTCGCGGCTTTCGACGCCGCCGATGCGGCGTTGGCTGCGTCGGGCACGGTCACAACCGAACTGGCGCTGTCCCGCACACCAATGGTGGTGGGCTATAAGGTCGGATGGCTCACGGCCGCGCTGATGGAGCCGCTGATCCACGTCAAATTCGCCACTATCGTCAATCTGCTGCTGGATCGCGAAGCGGTTCCGGAATTTCTCCAAACGCGCTGCACCCCGAAACTCGTCGCCGAAGCGACGGTTGCGCTATTGACCGACAAGTCCGCCGCCGCACGCCAAACCGCCGATCTTGCAGCGGCAATGCAGCTTTTAGGACAGGGGGCCGAGCAGCCTTCTCTCCGCGCTGCGCGAGCGTTGCTGGACTTTCTCGGCCACGGTTAATGCCTGTGGCGAAAATGCCGTTGACGCCGCGCCGGTGCGACCATAACTTCTCCTCACTATGACAATGAAGTTCAAGCGCACGACGAAGACGACGAAGCCCAACGGGGCTTCGGAGGGCGCGCGCGCGTAACACAAAGATCGCATCGCTCGAACCGAAGCCCCGCCGAAAGGTCCGGGGCTTTTTTGTTGCCCGTACCCATGGAGAAAAGAATGAGACAAAGCCCCACAATCGCGATCGTCGGCGCCACCGGCGCGGTCGGTGCGGAATTCCTCGGTTGCATCGAACGCCGCAATTTTCCGGTGGGAACCTTGCGGGCGCTTGCCAGCGCGCGTTCCGCCGGAAAGACGGTGGATTTTCGCGGCCAGAAGATCGTCATCGAAGAATTGGTCGAGACGTCCTTCGACGGTGTCGACATCGCGCTGTTTTCGGCCGGCGGCAGCATTTCGAAGAAATTCGCGCCCATCGCGGTCAAGGCGGGCGCGGTCGTGGTCGACAATTCTTCCGCCTTCCGGATGGACACGGATGTGCCGCTGGTGATTCCGGAAATCAACGCGCGCCGTATCAAGGAACATAAAGGCATCATCGCCAAATCCGAATTGCGCAGCGATTACCGCTTTGGTGCCGCTGTGGCCGATCCATCGCCAAAACCGCATCAAGCGGCTGATCCTTGCGACCTACCAGGCAGCCTCCGGCGCGGGCGCAGCGGCTATGGCGGAGTTGTCGGAGTCCACTCGTGCATATCTGGACGGCCAGCCCTATCGGCAAAAAGTGTTGCCGCATCCTTATGCCTTCAATCTCTTCAGCCACAACACGGCGATCGATCCCGTCACCGGCTACAACGACGAAGAGACCAAGGTCATCAAGGAGACCAAGAAGATTTTTGAGGACGATGCGATCGCCGTCGGCGTTACCTGTGTGCGGGTGCCGGTGCTGCGCGCCCATTCCGAGGCCATCACCTTCGAATGCGAGAATCCGATCACCGAAGACGAGGTTCGCGCGATCCTCTCCGATGCGCCGGGCGTAAAGCTCGTCGACGACCGCGGCGAAAAACTATTTTCCGATGCCGATCGATGCCTCCGGCCAAGGCGATGTGCTGGTCGGGCGCATCCGCAAGGATTTGAGCGATCCCTCCGGGCATTCCATCGCGATGTTCGTCGCCGCCGATCAGCTGCTGAAAGGCGCGGCGCTCAATGCGGTGCAGATTGCGGAATATCTGTTGTAGCTGGTGGAGTGGATTTGACATTCGTTACCCTGCTGATTCTAGCATTCGCAAAATTGTCCGACGCAAACGGGATGCGAATGTTGGAATCGCATCACGAGACGCCCGACGAGCGATTTCTGAATTATTTAGACTAATTCGCGGTCGCGTCGCGCCAAAGTAACGCCTTTGGCCGTATGCCATAAAGTCCGCCGTTCTCTAGGCCCTGTTTACATAGTCCTCGCGAGCCGCGTTTCGAGCGAAAATCGCCGGATGGAAGAAGAAGCCCGAAGAGCGTATCGGGCAATACGGTCGAGGGCTTCGACGCACCAGCCGGCGATTTTCGCCGAAACCCTTCGGGACGCGCCGATTTTGCCCGCGTCGCCGCGCTTGCCCGATGTGCCGCATCGCGCTGCGCGCGTCCGTACGCGGTTGCTACGGACTCTGCCGGATCAGAGCAAAATCGGCAGCGTCGCGGCCGTGACGACTATGTAAACAGGGCCTAGCGTTATTACGGGTAGCCCGAACGACGCCGGCGGTGATACCACTTATGTTGTGTTCAAGAAGGGCGCTTGCCTGGACTATGTGCGCTCGTACGCGCATATCGTCCGAATAAAGACATCCTCGCGGCCTGCGATCAAGCCCGGGGCTCTCGCCATTCTTCGCGTTAGGGCAGACAGTAATGCGCAGATGCGACGTGTCACATTCACGCCGCAGCCAAAATGGCGGATGATGGATCGCAAATCAGAAAGAGGCATCATGCAGATTTGCGATTGGCTGCTCAAACCGGTGCAAAGCTCCCGTATCGCTGAATTGCGCTTGGAAGTGTCATTCTACTCGCATTGGCGCCTTGCGCGGCACAGGTCCTGGCTTTGGCGGGACAAGACGCCAACGATATCACTCTGCTCAACCATTCCGATCGGTCTGCCCACATCGAACTCTATGAAGATGCGGCGCGGTGCTCCGGCGACACGGCCGTGTTCGACGACATTCAGCCCGGCAGTCAACGTGACGCGAAGGTCACGACACGGCCGGAGCAGGCGGTGTTGATGGCCTGGGGAGGTTTTCTCGGCGGCTGCAAAGTGATGTTCAGCTTCCCGATGGAGAAGATGAAAAAATACACGATCCGCATCGGAGAAGGCGGCGGAATTGCCCTTATACGGTGACCGAGAGCGGCGGACCAAAGGAAATCCCCATCGCCGCCACCGAGCGGAGAATGACGAGGCGGCCCAGCGCTCTCTGCGCGCCGAAAGAATGAGATAGGAACCTACCGCTTGTCGATCGGCACATAGTTGCGGGTTTTGGCGCCCGTATAGATCTGCCGCGGACGGCCGATCTTCTGATGCGGGTCCTCCAGCATTTCTTTCCACTGCGCAATCCAGCCCACGGTGCGCGCCAGCGCGAACAAGGCGGTGAACATGCTGACCGGAAAGCCCAGCGCCCGCAGCGTGATGCCGGAGTAGAAGTCGATATTCGGATAGAGCTTCTTCTCGACGAAATATTCGTCCTGCAGCGCGATGCGTTCCAGCTCCATCGCCACCTTCAACAGCGGCGTATCGTGCAAGCCCAACTCGTCGAGCACCGCGTGGCATTGCACCTGCATCGCCTTGGCGCGCGGATCGTAATTCTTGTAAACGCGATGGCCGAAGCCCATCAGGCGGAAGGGATCGTTTTTGTCCTTTGGCGCGGCGGATGAATTCGGGAATGCGATCGACGGTGCCGATCTCTTCCAGCATTTTCAGGGCGGCCTCGTTGGCGCCGCCATGGGCGGGGCCCCACAAACAGGCAATGCCCGCCGCGATGCAAGCAAACGGATTGGCGCCGGACGAACCGGCCAGCCGCACCGTGGAGGTGGACGCGTTCTGCTCGTGATCGGCATGCAGGATAAAGACCGTGTCGAGCGCTTTGGCGAGAACCGGATTGACCACATACTCCTCGGCCGGCACGGCGAAAGACATGCGCAGGAAATTCTCGGTGTAACCGAGCTTGTTGTTGGGATAAACGAAGGGATGTCCCGTGTGATAGCGGAATGCCATCGCTGCGATGGTCGGAATTTTCGCGATCAAACGGTGGCTGGCGATTTCGCGTTGCTTCGGATCGTTGATGTCGGTCGAGTCGTGATAAAACGCCGACAACGCGCCGACCACGCCGCACATCACCGCCATGGGATGCGCGTCGCGGCGGAAGCCGCGGAAGAAAGACGCCAACTGCTCATGCACCATCGTGTGATGGGTGATGATAAAGTCGAATTCTTTCATCCGCGCTTTGCTGGGCAACTCGCCGTACAGCAACAGATGGCAGACTTCCATAAACGTCGAATGCGCGGCGAGTTGGTCGATCGGGTAGCCGCGATAGAGCAGGATGCCCTTGTCGCCGTCGATGAAGGTGATGTCGCTCTCGCAGCTCGCGGTCGAGGTGAAGCCGGGATCGTAGGTGAAGAGGTCCGCATCGTTGTAGAGTTTGCGGATATCGACGACGTTGGGACCCTCGCTGCCCGCATAGGCCGGAAGCTCATAGGTCTTGTTCATGTAGGTGAGCGTCGCCGTACCGGCGGGAACAGCCTTGCTTTCCTTCATGTGCCTTCTCCTGGCTTCGACCGCACTGCCTCATCTTGCAGTGCAGCAAATATATGGGGTTCCTGTCAATTTCTTCGGCAGTTTTCTGCCTCTAGGCTTCGCAAAGCTGGAATTTATGCACTGTAAGCCCTTATCCGCGCGATAAATTCGTCCTTTCCGAGCACTTCCAGCATGGCGAAAACCGGCGGCGAGGTGGTCTTGCCTGTTAGGGCCGCCCGCAGCGGCTGCGCCACTTGGCCCAGCTTGAGTCCTTTTGCGTCCGCGAAGGCACGGGCCTTTTCTTCCAGCACCGCTCCCGTCCAAGGCGATCCTTCCGTCAGCGCCAGGAATTCGCCATTGGTGCGGCGTGCCTCATCGGTCATGACTTTTTGCGCGGCTTCGTCGAGTTCGCGCGGTCCGTCCGTGAACAAAAATGCTGCCGCTTCAGCCAGTTCTTTGATGGTTTTGGCACGTTCCTTCAGGCTTGGCATGGCGGCGATGAGGCGCGCGCGCGCTTTCTCGGCGATCGGCGGAGAGCGCAAGTTCTCGTGGAAGCGCGAGCCATGCTTCAACCTCGTTGGCCAGCGCCGCATCGTCCATGGCACGGATATAATGCGCATTGAGATTGTCGAGTTTTTTGAAGTCCAATCGGGCCGGACTTTTGCCGATGCTTTCGAGATCGAACCATTCGATGGCTTGCGCCGTCGGAATGATCTCTTCATTGCCATGGCTCCAGCCCAGACGCAGCAGGTAATTGCGCATGGTCTCCGGCAGATAGCCCATGTCGCGATACGCCTCGACGGCGAGCGCGCCGTGACGCTTGGAAAGTTTCGCGCCGTCCGGTCCGTGAATCAGCGGCAGGTGTCCATAGACAGGCTCCGGCCAGCCCATCGCTTGAATGATCTGCAATTGCCGCGCCGCATTGTTGAGATGGTCGTCGCCGCGAATGACGTGGGTGATGCCCATGTCGAAATCGTCGACCACCACCGCCAGCATGTAGGTCGGATTGCCGTCGCTACGCAGCAGCACCATGTCGTCGAGCTGATCGTTGGCGAAACGCACGTCGCCTTGCACCACATCGTGCACGATGGTTTCGCCGGTCTGTTTGGCCTTCAGGCGAACGGCGAAGGGCGCGCCCGGAGGGGCATCGCCGGGATCGCGGTCGCGCCAGCGTCCGTCATAGCGGATCGGCTTTCCCGCCGCACGTTGGGCCGCGCGCATCTCGTCGAGTTCGGCCGCGGTCGCGTAGCAACGATAGGCCTTTCCGGCGGCCAGCAATTGTTCGACGACGTCGCGATGGCGGCCGGCGCGTGGAAATTGATAAACAGTCTCATCATCCCAATTCAGCCCAAGCCATTGCAGGCCGTTCAGGATCGCCCCCACGGCCTCGGGCGTGGAGCGTTCGCGATCGGTATCCTCGATACGCAGCAAGAACTTGCCGCCCGTGTGGCGGGCATAGAGCCAATTGAACAACGCCGTACGCGCCCCGCCGATATGAAGCATTCCGGTGGGCGACGGCGCAAAACGCAGGACTGGCTTTTTGTTTTCGGTCATGATGGGCAGCGGATGGTGACATCCGGCTTTAAGTGAATCCGAAGCTTCTGGCAAACGGTGCCGTGGGGGGAAGGTCTATACCGTCGTTTGGGCGCTTTGCGCCGCCGTTCGGCGGGCTCGATGGAGCCGCGCTGAAAGAGGCTGCTGCGTGGTTTGTTTCCGGCCTGCGCAAACAAGCTTTGGCCGATCAAACGCGCTGGTCCTTGTGGCTGCCGGTGGCGCTGGGGGCTGGCATCGGCGTCTACTTTGCGCTTCCTTTCGAGCCGCTCATGGCCATTCGCGGTGACGGCCGCAGGCATCGCGCTCGTGGCTTGTGCCGTATCGGCAAGCTCTCATAAAGCGCCACTGCGTATCGCCATGGCGCTTCTGGCGGCAGCTTCGCTGGGCTTTGCAGTGGCCAAGATACGGACCGAGGCGGTGGGGGCACCGGTGCTGTCGCGCAAGATGGGGCCGGTGGGGATCGAGGGACGTGTCGAGTCCGTTCAAGCCCATGGCGAGGGCATGCGGCTGGTGTTGGGCGCAGTCGTCCTGCGGCGTCTGCCGCCGGAGCGG
Organism: uncultured Alphaproteobacteria bacterium; assembly: GCA_963822275.1. GTDB lineage: Bacteria > Pseudomonadota > Alphaproteobacteria > Micropepsales > Micropepsaceae > Rhizomicrobium. The sequence goes on along the minus strand of CAWGHR010000012.1, from coordinate 93,799 downwards.
ACGCCCGCCATGGTGCGCGTCTCGGTGCGCAGCGGCGCAGAAGCGCTGATACCCGGTCAATGGATTCATCTGACGGCCGTCTTGCTGCCGCCCCCGGGGCCGGCCGTGCCGGGCGGCCATGATTTCGGACTGGCCGCGTATTACGAGCGCATCGGCGCGGTCGGTTACGCCTATGGACGGCCCAAACTGATTGCCCCGCGCTTAGCCGATGGTTGGAACGATCGCATCAAGCTGGCCGTCGCCAAGCTGCGCTGGCAGATGACCGCGCGGATCCATGCGGTGCTGCCCGGGAGCATCGGCGGCATTGCCTCCGCTCTTATCACCGGGGACCGCGGCGCCATCGCCGATGAGGACGAGCAAGCGCTGCGCGATGCCGGGCTGGCGCATGTCCTGGCCATCGCCGGGCTGCACATGGCGCTGGTGGGGCTGGGTCTGTTCTGGACCGTGCGCGCCTTGCTGGCGCTGATCCCGGCCATCGCCTTGCGCTATCCGATCAAAAAATGGGCGGCGCTCGCCGCGCTTGGCCAGTGCGGCCTTCTATCTTGTCATCAGCGGGGCCGCGACGCCGGCGACGCGCGCCTTCGTGATGCTCGCCTCCATGCTCCTGGCCGTCCTGTTCGACCGCCCGGCGCTGTCGATGCGCTCGTCTGGCCCTGGCCGCGACGATCATCCTTTTGCTGCGGCCGGAGAACCTGCTGGAGCCGGGCTTCCAGATGTCGTTCTCCGCGGTGGTCGAGCTTGATCGCCGTGGCCGAATGGGAGCAGGCGCGCCGGGCACGCCGCATGGAGCCGCGCGGCCCGCAACGATTTGCCGGGGTGCGGCGCTATATGCGCGGGATCGCCACCACCAGCTTGGTCGGCAGTTTGGCGACGGCGCCTTACGCGGTCTTCCACTTCGACCGCGCCACGCATTATGCCGTGCTGGGCAATTTGCTCGCCATGCCGGTGATGGGGTTCGTCACCATGCCGGCGGCGGCATTGTCGGTGATCCTGATGCCGTTCGGGCTGGATGCTTGGCCGCTGCGAAGTCATGGGTTGGGGCATCGAGATCATGCTGAGCGTGGGGCGCTTCGTCTCCGGCTTGCCCGGCGCGGTTTCGGTCCTATCGGCTTGGCCGATCGTGGCGCTGGTCCTGCTGTCGCTCGGCGGTTTGTGGATCGCGATCTGGCGGCACGCTTGGCGCTGGTTTGGCTTGGTGCCGATGCTGGCCGGCGTCGCGGCGGCTTATGCGGCGCCGGGACCGGATATCTTGGTGGCGCGCGATGCGCTGACCGTCGCGGTGCGCGGCAGCGACGGTTTGCTGCGTTTCGTGCGGCCGCCGAAAGACGATTACTCGGCGAGCGAATGGCTGAAGCGCGACGGCGACGAGCGCGACTCCGACGCCGCGGTCGCCACACCGGACAATGGCGTGCGACTGCGACGCATACGGATGTATCGCCAAAGCGCGGAACGGAACGCTGATCGCGTTTCCGCTCGCGGATCGACGCGCTGGCGGAAGATTGCGCCAATGCAAAAATCGTGATCAGCGCGGTACCGACGCGCGGCTTCTGCAACGGGCCGCAATTGATCATCGACAAATTCGATGTCGCGAAAGCCGGCGGCTATGCGATTTGGCTCGGCGATCCGTGGCGCATCGAAACGGTGGAAGGCGAGCGGGGCCGGCGGCCTTGGTCGGCTCCGCCGCCACGCGTCCATCCCAAACCTGTTAATACCGCCGAATAAGTCCGACCAGTTTGCCTTGCACGCGCACGCGGTCGGCGCCATAGAGCCGGGTTTCGTAGGCGGGGTTGGCCGCTTCCAGCGCGATGGAATTGCCGCGGCGGCGCAAACGCTTCAACGTCGCTTCGCTGTTGTCGACCAGCGCCACGACGATCTCGCCGGTGTTGGCGGTGTCGGCTTCCTGGATGATGACCGTGTCGCCGTCCAAGATGCCCGCATTGATCATGGAATCGCCGGTGACCTCCAGCGCGTAATGATCGCCGCGCCCGAGCATGCCGCTGGGCACCGGAACGTCGGCCATCTTGTTCTGCAAGGCTTCGATCGGCGTGCCCGCCGCGATGCGGCCGACGAGGGGCACATTGACCGCGCTTTCGCCTTCGCCGATGGGGCGGCGCGGCGTGCCGGCGCCGCGCGTATCGGCCGACAACCGGTTCTCGCCGCGCACATGGCGGCCCGGGCTCATGCGCTGCGCCTGATTGCGCGTGGTGGCGGGACGCAGCGTCTCCGACACATTGTCGGGCAGCTTGATGATTTCGAGTGCGCGGGCGCGCTTTTCCATGCGGCGCAGGAAGCCGCGTTCTTCGAGCGCCGTGATCAGGCGATGGATGCCCGATTTGGACTTCAGATCCAGCGCATCCTTCATCTCGTCGAAGGAGGGCGGAATGCCGCTTTCGCGCACCCGTTCGTGGATGAACATCAGCAGTTCGTATTGTTTGCGGGTGAGCATTGCCACGCCTCCATTGTGCCGTTTCTTGCTGATTCGCGCCGGCGAACAAATCCGAAACATGGAGAATCGTTCTACTTTAGTTCTTTGGAGGCGTCAATGCGCAAAATATGGCCGTTCCCGTTGCAAACGCGGGCCGGCTGAACGCTGGACACGCGCGCGAGTTTCGTTTTTTAATCGTTCCAATTTTTGGAGAGACGGTACGCGGCCGCGCCCAATGTGCGCTGTGTGCTGTGCGCGGACTGGGGAAAGGCACCTTCATGGATAGACAATTTGACTACGGCCAGAAAATCTTGTTGGCCGTCGAGTTCGCCGACGCACCCCGGCAGATGGAGGGAATGCCCGCGAGTTATGCGCGCTTCAAGCGCCTGTCGATTTCGGATGTCGTCCGCGCTTTCGACGAAACGCATAATCTATTCGTGCAGTTGATCGCAGGCCGCAAGTTTCAAGAAACCCTCGAACAGCACATGGGATATTGGGAGAAGATCGTCCCCAGCGGCAAACAATGTTTCGTCCATTATGCCATCGGAACCGAAGACGCTATGAAGGCCGTGTATGACTGGCACAAAGCAGAGAGCGGCTTCGCATTGCTGGGCCTCTATCATGTCGAGCCGCAATCGTCGGCCTATCCGTACAGCTTTCCCTTCGGCGACACGCCGGACCATTGGCACATAGGAGAACATTTTTCCCTGACCAAGGATTCGGTATTTTGGTTCAACTTCTTCCCGCAGCAACCCTATCTGTTCGAAAAGACATTTGCCGTCTGGGCGCTGTTTCAGACAGTTCAGCTCGATAAGCGGGGCGAGAACAACCAACTGGTGGCCTCAGAAGGCAAAGAGAGCCTGATGGTGCAGGGCGTGTCCGAATTCGTTCAAGTCAATCTCAATCGTTTCAGCAGCCTGCCCGGTTTTTTCAATTCCGCGCATGAAGCGGGCAAGCACACCTTTACCGTCGATCCCGATTATCTCTGGTCCGGCATGCTGCTGACCAAAGTATAGAGGCCATTCACCTCTATCGCGGCTGCGCCTTGGAACCTCCGGCTAAAGATCGAACACCTGATTGAGCTCGGGCATTTCCACTTGGGTTTTGCTCAAAGTTTGCGCGAAGCTTTTCATGGCGGTGTCTTCACCGTGAACCAGGAAAGTGCGGGCGGCGCCGGTCTGTTGCTGCCACGCCAGCAATTGCCGCTGGTCGGCATGGGCGGAGAAGCCGTTGATGGTGTGGATTTGCGCGCGCACCGCAACGCGTTCGCCGAAAATCCCGACGTCCTTGGCGCCGTCGATGATATTGCGCGCCAGCGTGCCATTGGCTGCGAAGCCGACAAACACGATGCCACATTCCGCGCGCGGCAGATTGTATTTGAGATGGTGGCGTATGCGCCCGCCGGTGCACATGCCGGACCCGGCCATAATGACGGCGCCGCTCTTGATGTCGTTGAGCGCCATGGACGCGGTGGACTCGCGCGTCAAATGCAAGCCGTCGAATTGGAACGGATCATGCCCTTGGCGGACGCGCTCGGCGAGCCCCGGCTGCAGCATGTCCAGATTGCGCTGCATGATTTCGGTGACGGAGATCGCCATCGGCGAGTTGATATAGACCTGCATCTGTGGCGGCAGACGATTGGCGTCGATGCCTTGATGGATGATGTAAATCAGCTCTTGCGCCCGCTCCACCGCGAAAGTCGGAACCACGACATTGCCGCCGCGCTGGAAGGCAGCCGTTATCGCCGCGTAGAACTCATCGATCGACGTATCCAAGGTCTTGTGGTTGCGGTCGCCATAGGTGGTTTCCATCACCACATTATCGGCGTGCGGCGGTTTGGCGGGGCCGATCAACAAAGGGTCGTTCGTTTTGCCGAGATCGCCCGAGAACAGCACGCTTGATTGTCGCGCGCCTTCCGTCAATTGCAGGAAAACACTGGCGGACCCCAGGATATGGCCGGCATTGATGAAGGTGGCGGTGATGCCCTTGGCGAGTTCGATCGGCTGATCGTAGCGCGCCGTGCGGCCGAAACGGCTGATGGAGTTGAGCGCATCGATCAGCGAGTAAAGCGGCGCGATCGGTTGGTCTTTGCTATTGCGGTGGTCCTTGGCTTTCTTCGCGCGATAGCGGGCATCTTCTTCCTGCAGATGGGCGGAATCCACCATCACGAGGCGCGCCAACTCTGCCGTCGCCGCCGTGGAAATGATCTCGCCGTGAAAGCCGCGTTTGGCGAGCAGCGGCAGCCTTCCGCAATGATCGAGATGGGCGTGGGTCAACAGCACGATGTCGATGCCGGCTGATCGAAACCGAAGGGATGCCCGTTCTCCTCTTCCAGTTCGCGGCCGCCCTGATAGAGGCCGCAATCGATCAGAATGCGCTTGCCCGCACATTCGAGAAGATGACACGAACCGGTGACGGTGCGGTCGGCACCGTAAAATGACAGTTTCAAGGCAAACTCTCCCCGTTGACGAATGACACGGCGCACGGCTTACGCCGCGCATCAATTAGGACGCGCGGCTTACGCCGCGCTAATGGCGTGCCGCTCTTATCGTACCAATGCAAGATGCCGTCCCAGATTTCCTGGGCTGTTTCGGCAAACCAGAACAATTCGCGGTCTTCCTGCGCGATAACGCCTTCGTCGATCAGAAAATCCATGTCCACGGCGCGGCGCCAGTAGGATTCGCCGACCAACACGATCGGCATCGGCTTCACCGTGCGTGTCTGGACCAGCGTGAGCGCCTCGAACAACTCGTCGAAGGTGCCGAATCCCCCTGGGAAAGCGACCAGCGCTTTGGCCCGCAACAGAAAGTGCAACTTGCGGATCGCGAAGTAACGAAAATTGAAGCCGAGCCCGGGCGTGATGTAGGGATTGGGATATTGCTCCTGCGGCAGGCTGATGTTGAAGCCGACGGTTTCGGCGCCGGCATCGAAGGCGCCGCGATTGGCCGCCTCCATGATTCCCGGGCCGCCGCCCGTCACCACCGTGCAGTGCGGCCCCTTGTCGGTTTGATTGGCCGTGCTGACAAGCCGGCCGAATTCGCGCGCCACATCGTAATAATGGCTCTTCGCGACAATCCGTTCGGCGACGGCCAAGCGATGCGCCAGTTCTTTGTCGTCCCGGGTCATCCGCTCAGCGCGGCCTTCAAGCGTGTCGCACTGCGGCGCGCCGCGGCGGGCTCGCAAATCCGCGTGCTGCCGAACACCACGATCGTGTTGCCGATGCCATGCTCTTGCAGCAGGAGTTCGGGCTTCAAATAATCGATCTGCAAGCGAATGCCTCTGACCGGATCTTCCGCCAGGAAATCGAGATCCTGATCGGCCCGGCGGCTGGCGGGATTGCCAAGGATCGCCTTGATGCGCGCGGGAGCATCCGGGTCTTCGGCGGGATGCTTGGGGAACTGCGACGGCAACGGTTCGTGTCTTTTTGGCGAGGGCGGGATCGGATTTCTGTCGGAATGTTTCGCCATGGTGGCCGTCCCAATTGGTGCTGTGCTCTGATTATATCGGCCGTAGCGCTGGCAGAATCAACTGCAGCGAAACGGCGAACGCGCCTTACTGGGGTTATGGCGCAGTCCTCAAGGCGCCGGCGTAATGGCGATGTCGATGGTGTTGCTCGCGACATTGCTCAATTGCAGCGTCAGAGGCGCGTGAATGAGTGTGAAACGCACGCTTTTGCGCAGACCGCAATTGGCATCTCCGGTATGCGCCGAAGACGCAACGCGCGCGCCGTTTTGCACCACATCGATCCAGCCTTCGGTGGAGAGCGAGATTTGATAGGTTCCGGACTTGGGTACCTTCAGTGTAACCGTGCCGCCGAATTTTGCGGGGTCGGCTGTGCGTTCTGGTGGGACCGCAAATGCCACCGCATTGCCGTTTTGGAGAGACAGATGCAGCGCCTTTGCCGGGAACGGTTTTAGCACCGCGCCGGAAGCAACATCGATCTTCCGCGCCGCGAGGAGCGCGCGCTCTTTCGCCAGCGGCCATTCGAGCTTGCTGCAGGCCGTGGAAGCGCCGAGCACCGTAAATCCGTCTTTGACGAAAACCGCGCGTGCCTCGGGTCCGCTCAGATAGTCGAGAAAAGCGCGCGCTTCCGGCTTGGCGTCTTTGATCAACGCGGCGGGATAAACGATGGGAGGATGAGAGCTTTCCGGGAACACGCCAACGATATGTACGTGCGGGTCGATCTTCGCATCCGTTTCATACACGATGCCGAGCGGAGTTTCGCCGCGCGCCACATAGGCGAGCGCTACGCGCACATTCTCGGCGGGTGCGAGATGATTTGCCACGCCGTCCCAGGCGCCCAATGCGATCAGCGCGGCCTTGCCGTATTTGCCGGCCGGCACGGACGCCGGGTCGGCCAGCGCGAGCCGGCCGTTACCGACGATCTTGGCAAGATCGAGCGGGGCTTTCAGCGCAACCGTAATGTTCAAATCCGCCGGCGAAATCAGCACCAGCCGGTTGCCGAGCAGATCGCGCCGCGTGCCTTGCATCAGCAAATTCTTCCTGTCGAGATAATCCATCCAATCGCGGTCGGCCGACAGAAACAGATCGACGCCGCCCGACGCTTCAATCTGGCGCGCGAGCACCGAAGACGCGGCAAAGGAGAAAACGATCTTCTGGCCCGATTTCGTCTCGTAGCTCTTGCCGATTTCGCCCAAAGCGTCGGTCAGCGACGCGGCCGCGAATACCGTAAGACTGGCGGGCCGGTCCGCCGCTTCGGCCGCGAATGGGGCGATCGACAAGAGAACGGCCGTAACGATTTGGACGAAACGCGAGCGCATCAAATCTCCCCGATAGCGATTGATGGAATTGTTATCATGACATTTCTTAGATGTCATGACAGAGCGTGCCGCTAGTGCCAGACACGGCGAATTGATTTGGCGGCTTTGCGGTTGCGTATAGAGTTTTCCCGTGGGAGCAGGAGGGCCCCTATGTCGTCAGCGCGGGTCGTCACTATTATGCGAGCGATGCTTGCGTTCTTCATTGCGCTGTTCGTCTTGTCGCATTCAGCGTACGCGCAAGGCCTGCAACAGGACGTGGTGTTCAGCGATTATTCGCCGTTGTCCAGCAATACCGAAATGGCCCGACGACTGTTGAGTCCACTGACGGCAGCGCAGATACCGCAAAACCTGGCGCGGACCGGCAGCACGTTGCGCGAACAGCCGATCGATCTCGCGGAAGAAAAGTTTGTCGTTTACGTGCCGGCGCAGAAGCCGGCCGGCGGATACGGCCTGCTGGTGTTCGTCCCGCCTTGGCAAGAGGCGAAGCTGCCGTATGGCTGGGCGCCTATTCTGGATCAATATGGCATGATCTATGTCAGCGTCGCGCGATCCGGCAATCCGGAAAGTGTGTTGGGCCGCCGCGAGCCGCTGGCGTTACTGGCCGAAACGAACATCGCTCGGCGTTATACGCTGGACCCCACCCATATCTATATCGGAGGATTTTCCGGCGGATCGCGTGTCGCGCAGCACTTGGCGCTGGGATATCCGGATGTGTTTCGCGGTGCCTTGCTCAATGCGGGAAGCGATCCGATCGGCACCGAGATGAATCCGCTGCCGCCGCAAGATCTGTTTGTCCAATTCCAGAATTCAACCCGTCTTGTTTATGTGACGGGGGGAGACGATGCGCCTCGTCTGGGATGGGCGGCCGGTAGTGCAATATCGATGCGCGCCTGGTGTGTGTTCGATTTGCAAAGCCAGATCACGCCCGGCGCCACGCATGAAGTGGCCAGTCCTGTAGCGTTGTCGCGCGCACTAAAGGCGCTTTTCAATCCCGTGACACCCGATCCCAACGAATTGGCGGCGTGCCGGGCGTCGCGCGACACCGAACTGAAGGCGAAATTGCAGCAGGTGGAGGCGTTGATCGCGGCGCGCAAGCCTGACGACGCCCAGGCGTTGCTGAAGGACATTGACGCCAGCTTCGGCGGGCTTGCGGCGCCGCGCAGCGTGGAGCTGGCCGCGAAGATTTCTGCGCTCAATCAATAGAGCGGGATGAAGTCGACGCGTTCGCCCTCTTGCGCTGCCGGGGCATTGGGGGCGCGGACGATGAGGGCGCCGGCCTCGGCCATTACTTTCAACATCGAGGAATCTTGCAGGGCGAAAGCTTCCACCCAATATTCGCCGTCGCGCAACATGCGTTTGGCGCGCATATAATCCTGGCGGGCGCCATTGGCAGGCAGGGCGGTCGCGAGGCGGGCGGGCCGCGTGGCGGAACCGCAATCGGTGCCCAACATCGCGGCGACCGCGGGTTTGACGAACAGGATAGCGCAAACCAAGGTCGAGACCGGATTGCCCGGCATACCGAGAAGCGGCGTTTTGCCGAGGCGGCCGAAGATCAGCGGCTTGCCCGGTCGCATCGCGACTTTCCAGAAATCGATTTTAAAATCGTCGGTGCCAAGTGCTTTTTGCACCAGATCGTGGTCGCCCACCGATACGCCGCCGAGCGTGATGATGAGATCGGCGTCGACATCGGCGACGGTGACGATCTCTTCCTCGGTGTCCGGCAGAATGCCAAAATCGCAAGGCGCGCCGCCCCAGGCTTGAATCATCGCCGATAATCCGTAGCCGGAGGAGGCCGTGATACCGCCCGGCTTGTGCGCTTCGCCGGGCCGCGATAGCTCATCGCCGATCGATACAATGGCGACGCGCGGGCGGCGGCGCACTTTGGCTTGCGCGATATCGCCGGCTGCCAACAACGCACAATCGCGCGCGGTGAGGCGTTTGCCTTTGGCAGCCAGCACCTCGCCGGTTTTGAAATCCAAACCGGCGACACGAATATGCTGGGGCGTCGCCGCATCGGCGGCAAACGACACGGTTGCGCCATCCAGCGTGGCATCTTCCTGAATGACGACGGCGTCGGCGCCGTCGGGCACCACGCCGCCCGTGAAGATGCGCACCGCTTCGTTGGCACCGAGCGTGCCGGCGAAAGGATGGCCGGCCGGCGCCGAACCGATCAAACGCCGCTTGGCGCCGCCGTCGGCGAGACGCACCGCGTAACCGTCCATCGCCGACACGGAGAAGGGCGGCTGGTTGGACTGCGCGAGAATGTTTTCGGACAGCACGCGGCCGGCCAGATGCGCGATATCCGCGATCTCGCTATCGATCGGGAAAAACGCCGATGAGATTCTCTGCGTGGCTTCTTCGACGCTGATCATTTGAACATGTCCTCAACTCGAACCTTTGCGGCACGGGCCAGCTGTTCGGCGATGTCGGCCGGAAGCGCGCGCAAGCGCCCCGTCAAGAAAGCGTAGATTTGTGCCGCGGGAACGCCGGCATCCTTCGCCCATTCCGTCGCCCGCAGATGATGCGAAACCATAAAGGCACGGAACGCTTCGCGCCGACCCGTGGCATCGGGCCGCGGCGGGAGTGGGGCGGCGACTTCACTCATCAGTGCAGATGGCCGGGCATGGCTGCGGGTGGCAGCCGGTGACGCTGCGGCAGGTTTTCGGGCGGGGCGCGGGGGCGGCGCCGTGAAGGTGCCGCTTTTGCCGCCGGATTTTGTCAGCAAACGGATGGATTCGATGACCGCGGATTTGTCCACCGCTTTGGTCATGTCGTAGATCGTCAGTGCGGCGAGGCAAGCGGCGGTCAGTGCTTCCATTTCCACGCCGGTCTGCGCCACGGTTTTGGCGGTCGCCACGATGCGAATGGCGCTGCGGTCTTCGTCCATCTCGAAAGCGATTTCCACTTTGGTCAGCGGGATCGCATGGCAAAGCGGGATCAGCTCGGGCGTTTTCTTGGCCGCCATGATGCCGGCGATGCGCGCGGCGGCGAGCACATCGCCTTTCGGCGCATCGCCCGACGAAATCGCCTCGAATGCGTCGCCGGAGAGAACGATAGACGCCTCGGCAGAAGCCTCACGCGCGGTTGGTTCCTTGCCGGAGATATCCACCATGCGCGCCGCGCCGTCTTCGTCGAGATGGGTGAGTTTGGTCATGGGATTAGCTTCGCGCCGATCAGTGCCGCCGTCGCGGCGGCGACATCGTTTTGCCGCATCAGACCTTCGCCGATCAAGAAGGTGGTGACGCCCGCATTGGTCAATCTTGCCAGATCCTCGCGCCGCGACAAACCGCTTTCGGCGACGATCAGGATATCCGGTGGAATACGCGGCGCGAGCCACAAAGTGGTCTCAAGTTCGGTCGTAAATGTTTTGAGGTCGCGATTGTTGATACCGATAAGGTCGGCGCCGAGCGCAACGGCGCGTTTCATTTCGGGTTCGTCGTGGATTTCCACCAGCACGTCCATATCCCACGCACGGGCCGATGCGATTAGTTCCGCTGCCGCCGCGTCGTCGACCATCGCCATGATGACGAGAACGGCATCGGCGCCCCAAGCGCGCGCTTCGGCGACTTGGTAGAGTTCCAGCATGAAGTCCTTGCGCAACGCCGGCAGGGCGGTGGTCTCGCGCGCGGCGGTGAGGAATTCCGGCGCGCCTTGGAACGACGGCGTATCGGTCAGCACGGACAAGCATGTGGCACCACCGGACTCGTAGGCGCGAGCCAGCGCCGGCACATCGAAATCGGCGCGGATCAGGCCTTTCGAGGGGCTTGCCTTTTTGATCTCCGCAATCAACCCGATGCGCTTTTCCGCGCGGGCGCGCATCAGGGCAGCACGAAAGCCGCGGACCGGCGGCGCGGCTTTGGCACGCGCTTCGATCTCAGCCGGCGGCACTTTGGCTTTGGCGATGATGATTTCCTGCCGTTTGTAAGCGGCGATGTCGTCGAGAATGCTCATGCGGCGACCCCATTCGACAGGGCGATCAGCTTATGCAATTTACGTCTGGCAGCACCGCTGGCGATGGCTTCGGCGGCAAGGTTGGCCCCTTGGCCCAAATTGCTGGCTTTTCCGGCGACGATCAGGGCAGCCGCCGTGTTCAACAACACGATATCGCGATAGGGGCCGAGCGCGCCGGCGAACAAGCGCAGAATGGCATTGGCGTTCTCCTCCGCGTCGCCGCCTTCGAGATCGTCGAGGCTTGCGCGGCCGATGCCGGCATCCTCCGGCGAAACGCTGCGCATGGTGACCACGCCGTTGGCGACTTCGGCGATGTGGGTGATATCCGTCGTCGACAGCTCGTCGAGACCATCGTGGCCGTGGACCACCCAGGCTTTTTCGGCGCCCAGCGCGGCCAACACATGTGCCAGCGGTTCTATCCACTCCTTGGCATAAACGCCCATCAGCTGCCGTTTGACGCGGGCCGGGTTCGAGAGCGGCCCCAACAGATTGAAGATCGTGCGAAAGCCAAGTGCGCGGCGCACCGTCGCGACATGCTTCATCGCGGGGTGATAGGTTTGCGCGAACAGGAAACACAAGCCGATCTCGCGCAAACAAGTGGCCGCCGCCTCGGGCGTCAGATCGATCTTCACGCCGAGCTTTTCCAGCACGTCGGCAGCGCCGCTTTTCGACGAGGCGCTGCGATTGCCGTGCTTGGCCACCGGCACGCCGCAGGCGGCTGCGACAAACGACACGGCGGTAGAAATGTTGAGCGTGCCCAAGCCGTCGCCGCCCGTACCGCACAAATCGATAGCCATGGCGGGGGCGTCGATCGTCAGCATGGCCGCGCGCATGGCGCGCGCGGCGCCGATGATCTCTTCGATGGTGGGGCCGCGTAAGGATTGCGCCGTCAAGAAGGCCGCGAGCTGTCCTTCGTGAACGCGTCCCTCCATGATCGCGCCGAACATTTTCGCGGAGGCGTCGGCGTCCAGCGTGCCGCCGTCCACCACGCGGTTGAGCAAGACGGTGTAATCGGCGCTCATGCGAGCGCGGGCTGGTGTGCCATGCGCAGGAAATTCTGCAACAGCGCGTGACCGTTCTCCGAAGCGATGCTTTCGGGATGGAACTGCACGCCATGCACCGGATGGCTCTTATGCATGACACCCATAATAACGCCGTCTTCGCTCCGTGCCGTAACTTCGAGATCGGCCGGCATGCTTTCCGGCGCGATGGTCAACGAATGATAGCGCGTCGCCAGAAAATCGTTGTTGAGGCCGCGAAAGACGCTTTTGCCGGTGTGATGGATGCGCGAGAGCTTGCCATGCATGGGCAGCGGCGCGCGCACGATCTTCCCACCATAGACTTGACCGATGGATTGATGGCCGAGGCAAACGCCGAGGATGGGAACGCTGCCATTCGCCTTGGCGATCAGATCGAGACAGATGCCCGCTTCATTGGGCGTGCAAGGGCCTGGCGACAGCACAATGGCGTCGGGCCGCAAGGCGAGGGCCTCCGCGGAGGTGATTTCGTCATTGCGCTTGACGGTGACCTCGGCCCCCAATTGCCCCAGATAATGGAACAAATTGTAGGTGAAGCTGTCGTAGTTATCGATCAGAAGGAGCATATCGGCCTCTCCAGGGGAGAAAAGCCTCGCCCGACCGCCCCGTCAAGGCTTCAGCAAGAGCATGATCTTAAGTGCGTGGGGCAATTTGTCATGGCAGGCCGGGATTCATCGCTTAGCAAACCCAGCACCCGGTTGCTTCCCTGTAGCTCTAGCGAAAGAGGTAGGCCTCATATTTTGCTTCGGTCTTGGCTTCGATCTGCGCTTTGGCGCGCTGCCAATGTTTGAGCTCGTCTCCGAAAGGGCGGCCTTCTTGCTGCCAAATCAGATAGCTTCGGAGGCGAATTTCTTCTTCCGGGAGCTGGGTCAATACGGTGCACTCCAGTAAGCACGACTCTATTAAGCGCGACACTAGCGCGACGCGCTTGCGCATAACCAGATACGGAAATTACTCAACCGGCAGACATCAACTGACGGCTTTCGTGTTGTTTCGTGCGGCAAGTGAGAGGGCAACCAACGACGATCCGCCAAACAGAAGATCGATCCCCACGATGATGCCAATCGCCCAAAGCGCCGAAGCAGGCAGCGTTAGGAATATGATGGCAGCTAAAATCAAATCCAGCCCGCCGTTGACCAACAACCAGCCCCAGCGGCCATGCAATGCCCGGCGGTAGTCCAACGCGATCATGATGGTGACGATACCGTCCGCGGCCAGAAACACCGTAAGGATCAAAGTCAGCGACAACGCACCGGCTGTAGGCCAACCGAAAAGGAGGAACCCGGCGACAATCGCAATGATGGAGGAGAGCAGAGACCACAAGAAACCCGGCGCATGACGGCCAACAATGGTGGTTACCAGTCCGAAGATGCCACCAAGCAGCAGCAACCATCCAAGCAATATCGCCACACCGATGCTGGCGAGCGGCGGCAGGATCAACGCACCGATGCCAAGCACGATGAGGCCGATGCCTTCCGCGAGAAAAACTCGCCAGTGTGCCTCAACCGTATGTTCGCCACCAACTGGAAGAGCAGCATTACCAAGTCGATTCACGTCGCTCATGAAGGTCTCCTACCTAAGCCCCGTGCGCGGGCGCGCCAAGGCGCGCCGCTCCAGTGGTCCAAGTTTGCCGCAGCTCTGAACATAATGCGAGCGCAGTTTTACGAAAGGTTCGGAAATTACCCACGACGACGCATTAGACGCCCGTCAATAATCCACGTGCCGGATGAGGTTATTTTGCGGGTATCGCGTGTTCGTCACGATTGTTCCGCGCAAAAAACCAGATGAAGACATAGCAGGTTGCTGGAATAACAAATGAAATCACCAATCCGAAGCTGTCGGCAACGGCACCTTGCAACATCGGCAGCACCGCGCCGCCGAAGATCGCCATCACCAAAATGCCCGATCCCCGCCCGGTCAGCGGCCCCAAACCGCGAATGGCGAGCGTAAATATGGTGGGGAACATGATGGAATTGCAGATTCCCACCAGCAGAATCGTCCACATGGAAAGCGGCCCCGTCGCAACCATCGAGAAAACGATCAAGGCGACGGCGAAGATGCAATTGTCCGCCAGCATTTTGGGAGGCGGCACGAAGCGCATCAGGATCGCGCCGATGACGAAGCGGCCGACCATGGCGCCGCCCCAATACCATTTGAGATAGCCGGCGGCGTCCGCCGTCGTCATATGACTGATATGCGGCGAGGCGAGGTAACTGATCAGGAAACTGCCGATCGAGACTTCCGCGCCGACATAGACGAAGATCGCCACGGCCCCCATGACCAAATTCTTATGCCGCCATAACGTATCCTTTGCTTCCTCTTCCGTGTGAGGATGGGTGGACATTTTGGGTAGGCGTGCCAGCCATATGAGAACCGCCAGCGCCAGCAGCACCAAAGCAATGCCGAAATAGGGAAGCTGCACCGCGCGCGCGTCCGCCATGCGATCCGCATGGGATTCGACGGCGCCTGCGAGGGCCGTTCCCGCTTTTGTCCGGGAGAGAATGACCAAGCCGCCGAACCATGGTCCGATGGTCGTCGCCAAGGAATTGAAGCCCTGGACGAGGTTGAGCCTCGCGGACGCCGTCTTTTCCGGTCCCAATACCGCGACGTAGGGATTGGCCGCCACTTGCAACACGGTGATGCCGCCTGCAAGCACGAACAGAGCCGTGAGAAATAGCGGATAGGAGGGGATCTGCGCCGCAGGCAAGAAGATCAGACAGCCGCAACTCATCACCACCAGGCCGACGACGATCGAATATTTGTAGCCGATCCATTCGATCAATTTTGCCGATGGCAGCGAAAGCAGAAAATAGCTGCCGAAGAAGGTGAACTGGATCAGCATGGTCTGGACGTAATTCATCTCGAAAACCGCTTTGAGTTGCGGTACGAGGACGTCGTTCAGAACCGTGCAAAAGCCCCACATGAAGAACAATGTTGCAAGGATGGTGAGCGCGGCGCGGTAATTCTGCTGCGGCGCTTCTATCGTTTTTGCGGCCGCGTTCTCTGGCGAAGTCACAACTATTCTCCCGGTTTGGTCTTTGTTTTTGTCGGACGCGCGGCGTCCCCTCTGTTCTAAATGACAGCCTTTATCGGACTTGGGTATAAAAGCTAGTGTCCCGATTCCGAAATTCGTCGCATCTGATATCGGCCTTATTCGAATTTCGGAATCGACACCAGTGCGAGGCGCGGCTTGTCCATCTGTGGCGAGCAATAATTAGATGCATGACAATGGGTTGGCGGGAAGGAAACGAGGAATGGACCGGATCGCCGGGCGCTGCCGGCGCGGCGCTTGTGCATTGGCGGCAGCGGTAATGGCAATGGCTATTCCACTTCAAGCGGCGGAACGGGTCGTCACGGGCGGCATCGTCCGAGGCGTGCAGCTTGCGGATGGTGCAACGATTTATCGCGGCATCCCCTATGCGCAGCCGCCAGTCGGCGAATTGCGCTGGAAACCTCCAACGCCCGTAAAACCGTGGCAGGGTGTGCGCGAGGCGACAAGTTCGGGTCCTCCCTGCATTCAGCGCTCTTATGAATGGAATGCGGTGGACGCGAAGAACGGTCGCGAAGACTGCCTCTATCTCGACGTGCGTTCGCCGCCGCATGCAGCCATGGCGCGTTTGCCGGTGATGGTGTGGATCCATGGCGGCGCCAACCGCGCCGGTTCGGGATTTGGTTTCATCGATTCATCGATTGCCGATCGCGGCGTGGTGCTCGTCACCATGCAGCACCGGCTGGGTATTTTCGGCTTCATGTCGCTTCCGGCGTTGACGGCGGAGTCGGGACGCGGCGCCTCGGGCAATTATGGATTGATGGATCAAATCGCGGTCCTGCGCTGGGTGAAAGAGAATATCTCCCAATTCGGCGGTGATCCGAACAACGTCACCTTGTTTGGCCATTCTGCCGGCAGCCAAGATGTCGGTCTTCTGATGCTGTCGCCTCTGGCGCAGGGGCTGTTTCACAAGGCAATCATGGAAAGCGGAACCCCTGGATTTGGTCTGCTGCCGCGCTCCTTGGCGCAAAACGAAAAACTCGGCGAAGAGCTGCAAACATGGATGGGCATTCCGGCCGGCCCCGCAGGCTTGACCGCGTTGCGGGCGGCGCCGGGCGAGGCGCTGCTCGACGCTACCGACAAGCTGCATCCCCCAATCGAAGACGACAGTTTCATCTGGCTGCAGGCCATGGTCGACGGATGGGTGATACCGGATGCTCCGGCCAATCTCTTGGCACGCATGAAGACCGCCGTGCCGCTCGTTATCGGCAATTCTGCGCAAGAATTGTCGCTGTATGGCGGCCTGAAGAACGCCCGACACGGGGTCGAAGCGGGGTATGGCGAACATGCGCGCGAAGCACTGGCGCTATATGGTTTGGACGGACCGAACATGCCGCCGGAAGATCCGGTGCTGGGCGATGTTGCCAAGCAGATTGCCACCGACATGACATTTCGCTGTCCGGCGAGTTGGGTCGCCGATCGCGTGGAAGCGGCCGGCGCTCCGGTGTGGCGCTATCAGCTCGATGTTGATAAACCCGGATCGAAGGAAGCAGTGCATCACGGATCGGAATTGAGCTTTGTGTTCGACAAACAACCAATTGGCGTTTCGCCCGCGCAATGGCCGCCCTTGCAGGCCTATTGGACGAACTTTGCCAAGACCGGCGACCCCAATGGCGCGGGCCTGGCCGTATGGCCGCGCTATGGCACTGCCGCCAATTATTTGGAGTTCACGCCCGAGGGCCCGCGCACCGGCACAAAGTTGCGGGAACCATTTTGCCGCTTGTTGAACAATCCTTAGGCAGCTCCAAACGAACAAGACAAATGGACTCGAACAAACAGGAATTGGAAGTGCTGACCGCGCGGCTGGAGCGCTGGCTTTTGGATACGGCTTTGCCTCTATGGTGGGAGCAGGGCGCCGATCACGTCCGAGGCGGATTTCAAGAGCTTCTTTCATTGGACGGCACGCCGGTAACCGACGTGCCGCGGCGGGCGCGGGTGCAAGGACGCCAAAGTTACGTCTACGCAATGGCGGGTGCTCTCGGCTGGCAAGGTCCATGGCGGGACGGCGCGGTGCATGGCTTGAATTATTTGGCGGCGTGTTACCGGCAAGCTGACGGCTTGTATTGCACCATGGTGTCGCCGGACGGCGCGGTCCTCGACAGCAAGGTCATGCTCTACGATCAAGCATTCGCTTTGCTCGCCATGGCGTGGATTGCCCGGCTTTGCCCGGATCGTGCGGACATGAAGAAGACCGCGCGCGATTTGTTCGAGCGGATTGCCAAGGCGCGGCGCCATAAGGCAGGCGGCTTCGCCGAGAACTCACACCCGGCGTTTTTGTCCAACCCGCATATGCACACGCTGGAAGCGGCGCTGGCCTGGTGCGAGACCGAGCCGGGCACGATTTGGGATACGCTGACCGATGAGATCGTCGCGCTATGCTTGGACAAATTTATCGATCCGCAGGGCGGTTTTTTGAGAGAAGCGTTTGACGAGCAATGGCGGCCGCATTCCGGCCCTAAGGGGCATATTGTCGAGCCCGGCCATCAATTCGAATGGGCTTGGCTCTTGGAACAATGGGGACGCAAGCGTGGCGACGCACGGGCCTGTGCGGCGGCGCGCAAGATGTACGAGGTCGGTTTGCTCGGCGTGGACCGCGAACGCAACGCTGCGATGGACGAGATGTCGGATATGCTTGCGGTGACGCGTCCGACCGCCCGGCTATGGCCCCAGACCGAACGGCTTAAAGCGGCGCTTATCTTAAGCGAAACGGCGCAGGGCGAGACGCGTGCACGCTATTTTGCCGAAGCGCTGGCGGCGGCGCATGGGCTGTTGGCGTATTTGCGGACCTCGGTGCCGGGATTGTGGCGTGACAAATTGTTGCCCGACGGGACATTTGTCGAAGAAGCAGCACCGGCCAGTTCGCTCTATCACATCATCTGCGCCATCGCTTCTCTCAAACAGGCACTAGTGGTCCGATTCTAACATTCGCGCCGCCTTTGCGCCGGTCACTTTGCGAATGTTAGAATCAAAGGACCACTAGCAACTATAGGTTTCTAGTGGAGTTTTGGATTTGACATTCGCTTTCGGTGGTTGCGCCAAGCGGGGTAGCGAATGTCAAATCCACTCCACTAGCGCTGATGCAAGCTAAGCTTTGCGCGCAAGAATTGTTCCGTTAACATCCCTGCCAATTGGCAAGGGCAGGAAAGCCGCTGCCTCACCTCAAAACTCGAAAGATATTTGCCATGGATATGGATCGCCTCCTCCAGAAACGTGCCTTCCGGGTCTCGCTGTTCGCTTTGGCGCTTAGCGCCGCTCCCTATCTTTGTTGCGCGCAGGCAGCCGACGCGCCGGTGACGCCGACACCGGCTTGGGCGCAGCCGGGCTCCGCCACCCATGTCCAGGTCGCGCCGCCGTCGGATTTTCACCGGCCTACCACCACATTCAACACGCCGATCGGCATCTTCGATGGCCAGTCCGATGTCGGCAGTGCTGTTGTGCCGGGTAGCGCCAGCTACGACGCCGCGACCAAGCAGTACACGATCAATTCCGCCGGTTATAACATTTGGTACGGCCGCGACGAGTTTCGTTACCTTTGGAAGAAGATGTCGGGTGACGTGTCGCTGGCGGCCGACATCGCCTATCCGGATCCGAACGGCTATGGCGATCGCAAAGCGGTTCTGATTATTCGCCAAAGCCTCGACGATGATTCCAAGGAGGCCATGGTCGCCCTGCACGGCGCCGGCATGTTCCATCTCGCCCAACGTCCCGAGACAGGCGCCCGCATCAAGGATATGGAATATCGCATCGGCGGCCGCGGCCTTCCCGGCGGTGACAGTCCGGATAGCCTCGTTCCCGTCATCGCCAAGCGCATCGGTATCGAGAAGCGCGGCGACGCTTTTGCGCTTTTCGTCAGCCTGGAAGGCGAACCGATGCATCAGTTCGGCCCGCCCATCATTTTGCATATGGACGGCCCGTTCTATGTCGGTATCGGCTTTTGCTCGCACCTGCCGGACAAATCCGATACAGCGGTGCTATCCAACGTCGTTCTCGAGAATTCGGCCGGCAAAACTCACTAATGCTTCGAATGGAAGTCGGTCCAGACCGGTAGGAGCCAGCAATGCAGAATGTCACGCTGATCGATCATCCGTTGATTCAGCACAAACTTACGCTGATGCGTGACAAGAACTGCAGCACCAAGAATTTCCGCGAGTTGCTCAATGAAATCGGGATGCTGATCTGCTACGAGGTGACGCGCGATCTGCCGATGGAGAGCATCGAAATCGAGACGCCGCTGGCCAAGATGAAGGCGCCGTCGCTGGAAGGCAAAAAACTGGTCTTCGCGCCGATTTTGCGGGCCGGCACCGCCTTCCTGGACGGGATGCTGAATTTGGTGCCGTCGGCGCGCGTGGCGCATATCGGATTGTATCGCGATCCCAAAACGCTGAAGAGCGTGGAGTATTACTTCAAAGCGCCGGAAGACATCGCCGACCGTTTGGTGATCGTGATGGATCCCATGCTGGCGACCGGCAATTCGGCCATTGCGGCGGTGGAACGGCTGAAGGCGCGCGGCGTGAAGAAATTGCGACTGATGGTTTTGTTGGCGGCGCCGGAGGGCATCGCGAATTTCGAAAAGGCCCATCCCGACGTACATATCTGGACGGCGGCGATCGACAGCCACCTCAATGATCACGGCTATATCGTACCGGGTTTGGGTGATGCGGGTGACCGCATGTTCGGAACGAAGTAAGGCGAAGAAGCCTTACCGACAAATCTGGTTACGGCATCCGATCCACGCCAACCAAAACTATATCGTTTGTGCGCAATGGGATTTTGGTGTGGAAAGCGCCGTTAGCGCCGACTTTGACGACCATCACCTTCTCGGGTTTATCCGATGCGAGAGTTTGTAGTCGCGCGATCTGCGCTGGCGTTAAATCCTTTGGCAGGCCCCATGCGATATATTGCGAATATGCATCGTTGGCTTTGAATCCTGTGCGATGCAAGCTCAGCCGGTACATGCCAGGCCGCAGGGACTTCACCGTCAAGTCTATCGGCGCAAGCGGCGTTGCCGGATGCAGCTTGCGAAAATACGGCCGGTCGCTCTCCTGTTGGTCGGGTGTCGTGTAATTCCAGATCAAACCGGCGAAGTTTTCGCCGTTGCGCGTCAGCCAGAGACTCCGCATCGCCGTTGCGTAATTCCTGCGGCCCCAATTCGTCGAGATATTTGTAAGCGAAGAACGACGCCTTGCGGATGCCTTCGCGGTTGATCAGCCCGAAACCGCCATGGAACGAGGCGGGCGGCGGCCCGGCTTCCTCGAACAAATCCGTATAGGTCCAATAGCTCATCGATTGGACCGAGCCTTCGGTCTTCTTCAGCTTGTCGAGCACGAAGGCGGCATTGAGATAGGTGTCGTGAACAGGGTCGAGCGGACTATAGCTGGTGTTCCATTCGGTGAAGTGTATGGGCAGGTCGGGCATAACCGATGCATCTACTTGCTTGCGTACCTTCAGAACATCATCGACGATCGATCCCGGATTGGGCGAAAGCTTGGTGTCGCTCTCGCCTTTCTCGTCAACAAATCCGCCATCGACACCGTATGTGTGCGTGCTGATGAAATCGACGGGTGCGCCAACATCTTTGGCATGTGCGATGAAGTCCGGCACCCAGGCGGCGCCCGCGGTGGCCGGACCGCCGACTTGCAAGTCGGGATCGACCGCTTTGATCGCTCGCACTGTCGTGTCATAGAGCTTGAAGTAGGCTTTCTGATCGCCGTCGGTCCAGAATATGTCGAGGTTCGGCTCGTTCCAGACTTCAAATTTCCAGGTTGCGACTTCCGGCTTGCCGTAACGTTGTTCGAGGTTGTTGGTATAGGCCGTGATGAAATCCGCCCATTTGCCGTAATCTTTCGGCGGCGAACCATTGGCCTTCCAATAGAAGATCGTCTTGTCGTGCGATGCCAGATCGTGCGGCATAAAACTGAGCTCGACGAACGGCTTCATGCCGGTTTGTAGGATGGCGTCATAAACCGCATCGATCTTGGTGAAATCGTAGACCGGCTTGCCGTTCTCTTCGCGATAGGCGTTCATGTCGTCGTGGAAGATGCCGTGGAAGCGGATATATTTGAACCCGATTTCGCGGTGGGCGAGTTGCAGATGTTCGAGATTGCCCGGGCGCAGCAGAATACCGGGATGATCGGCGCCGACGCACAATTGCCAGAACATGTCGCGCGGGCCTTTAACCTGGGCCATATCGGCGACGATCGCGCGTCCCGATGAATTCGCGAATGCCGACGCACACAACCAAATGCCTGCCACGGCAGCGGTCACGACACGACGGAGATTTTCTTTTGACATTGAGAACTCTCCCCACCCAATCGCCGATCAGGTTAGAACAAAATCGGATCAAAAGAAAAAATCGTCGGACGCCAAGCTTGCTTAAGACATACCGCCAATTGCCGCACGGCCATTTATTATAGCGCGTCTTTGCCGGTTTCGCCGGTGCGTACGCGGATAGCGTCGGTGAGGTCGAGGACGAAGATTTTTCCGTCGCCGATCTTGCCGGTTTTGGCGCCGTCGCGAATGGCGGCGATCACCGCATCGGCGCGCTCGGCGGCGACCGCGACTTCGACTTTCAGCTTGGGCACGAAAGTGATGTTGTATTCCGCACCGCGATAGACTTCCTTGTGGCCTTTCTGGCGGCCATAGCCACGCACTTCGGTCACGGTCATTCCTTCGACGCCGAGACCCGAAAGCGCTTCGCGGACGGAATCGAGTTTGTGCGGTTGGATGATGGCGATGACGAGTTTCACGGTCCACTCCTACGTATTGGTGTGATAGCCCGTTTCGCCATGGCAGGCGAAATCGAGGCCCTGAACTTCTTCATCGCGGCTGGCACGTAATCCGGCGAGGACACCGACAAGCTTCACAATGAGGAAGGTGCCCACGATAGACCAAATAGCAGCAATTGCTACGCCCTCGAGCTGCACGGTGAATTGCGCGAAAACAGGCATGCTCAATGTCGCGCCACCGACGCCGATCAGCGTGGCAAACGGCAGCAAAAGCGTGCCCAAAGTACCGCCGACGCCGTGAACGCCGAGCACATCCAGCGCATCGTCGATCTTGAAATTGCGTTTGACGATCTGCACCGCGACGTAACAGACGATCGCCCCGGCGGCGCCCAGAGCGACAGCGCCGATCGGCCCGACGAATCCGGAAGCGGGCGTGATGGTGGCGAGCCCCGCCACGGTTCCCGTCACCGCGCCAACCAAACTTGGCTTGCCGAATTTGATCCATTCAATGGCGACCCACACGCAAGTGGCCGTGCAGGCGGCAAGATGCGTGGCGAGCATCGTCATGCCGGCATCGCTGCCCGCTTTGATCGCACTGCCGGCGTTGAAGCCGAACCAGCCGACCCATAACAGCGAGGCGCCGACCATCACCATCCACGGCGCATGCGGCGGACGGACGGATTCCGGAAAGTCGTGGCGTGGGCCAAGCGTCCAAGCGACGACGATGGCCGAGAGTCCCGCCGTCAGATGCACGACGATACCGCCGGCGAAATCCATCACGCCGCGCGTCGCCAGGAAGCCGCCGCCCCAGATCCAATGCGCCACCGGCGCATAAACGATCACCAGCCACAACCCGGAGAACAACAGCACGGCGCCAAAGCGGATGCGCTCGACATAAGCGCCGACAATGAGCGCGGGGGTAATGATCGCGAAGGTCATCTGGAACATCACGAACACGGTCTCGGGGACTTGCGTGCCGGGATGAACCGCGCCGCGCGTGACATTGGCGAGGAAGGCGGAGTTTAGATCGCCGATCCACGGATTGGTGCCGGAGAAAACTTCGCTATAGACGAAAGCGAACCATAACAGCGACACCAGGGCGGCAATCGCCAGACACTGAAATAGAACCGAAAGGATGTTCTTGGCCTGGACCAACCCACCATAGAAGAAGCCCAAGGCGGGCAGGGTCATCATCAGCACCAGAATGCTGGACATCATCAGCCAGGCGGTGTCGGCTCCGTTGATCATTGTTTTCCCCTCCAGAACGCCGCTTGCTTAAGCAATGCTCAGGAATTGGGCAAGAAATTTCACGGCGAACGCACAAAG
This sequence comes from uncultured Alphaproteobacteria bacterium, assembly GCA_963822275.1. Classification (GTDB taxonomy): domain Bacteria; phylum Pseudomonadota; class Alphaproteobacteria; order Micropepsales; family Micropepsaceae; genus Rhizomicrobium. Next base: position 70,505 of record CAWGHR010000012.1, on the reverse strand, counting down.
GCGCGGCAAATTGCCTATGCAACGAGCGATATGAACGATTATTGCGCCGCACCCTGCAGCGACCGCCGGACAAACAGGAGCCAGTAAAGCCCGCCGCAGAGCAGTCCGATAAGAGCGATGAAAGCTGATGCTAAGCTGAAGGCAACCGACATTCGCCCGATGGCGACCATGGCGGTGCAAACAGGCGGAATCTTTGCGAAGACATCGATCACTACCGTCGTAAACGCAGGCGGAGGTGGTCGGGGCCCCATGAGCCAAAATGTCTGGGTGAATTCAAATGCAAAATAATACACGGCCAGCAAGCCGGATAGAGCACCAGTCATGAGGTATACGGCAAGCTGCCGAAACCGAAATGTTTGGAGCACGAACGAAGTAACTATCCCGCTCAACAGAATTAGCAAAGTGCCGTCATAGATATCGTTATAGGCGTAGAGATATGCGTCGGAATTAGTCTGGTGGTTTACTCCCGATGCGGAAAGCGACAGCCACTTCCACACGAATGCAGCATCAAGAATAAAAAAAGCGAGAAATATCCCCGCTACCGCAAACGTCACGAGCACAATTCGCTGCAAGTTGTGAGACTTCGCCGCCCCCTGAGCCACTTTACCGCGTAGCCAGCCTTTGCGCACAGGCGACAATTGTGCCTCGCTCTTTCGGCGGTGAAAGCGTCCCGTCATGCTCAAGATTCAGCCTGCTTGCTTCGCAGGACGTTGTGTCATTGGCGCCGGTGGAGTAACCTATTGCTATGAAACAGGCAGTTCTGTGCAGAGACCCCGATGTGATGGGTGGCGCGCCCGTGTTTTGCGGGACGAGAGTGCCTGTACAGACTTTGCTCGACTACCTTGAGGCAGGCGATTCAATCGGCGAGTTCCTCGCAGGGTATCCTTCGGTTACGCGTGAACAGGTGATTGCTTTCTTGCAAGAAGCCAAGGATCGGTTTCTCGAAACCGTGTAATGAAGGTTCTTCTCGACGAATGTATCGATTGGCGTCTCGGACGAGAGATCGTCGGCCATAACGTTGTAACCGCGCGGCAGGCCGGCTGGGTGACGATCAAGAATGGCGAGTTGCTGAAGCTCGCGGCAGACGCCGGTTTCGAGGCATTCGTCACGGTGGACCGCAATCTGTCGTTCCAGCAAAATGTCTCCGCTCTCCCAATGGCCGCCCTCGGTTCAGCAAAGCCGGGAACAACTATTTTCGTTACAGCGGCTTGACGATTTGGCTGCTTGACTCGCTGGTTTCCCGGTGAAAGCGTCCCGCCATGCTCAAGATTTCAGCCGAAAGCAGCCAACGATCCGCAGAGCACGGCGCATATAGAAATCAGCCGTAATCTGATCGCAGCTTTTGATGCCGATCTGATCGAATCCCTGCGCGTCAACCGCAGCGCCGCCGAGCGGCGCGTGGCGACGCTGCCGGGGCGACGGACGGTCAAGAAAGAATGGCAAGCGGCCTGGCTGGTCAAAGCCGTGCAATGCATCGATCTGACGACCCTGGCGGGTGACGACACGCCGGGCCGCGTCCACCGGCTTTGCGCCAAAGCACGTCAGCCCGTGCGTCAAGACTTGCTTGACGCAATGGGCGTCGGCGATCTCGGTATCACGACGGGCGCGGTCTGCGTTTATCACCAGATGGTGCCCCATGCCGTCGAAGCGCTGAAAGATACCTCCATTCCTGTCGCTGCGGTCTCTACCGGATTTCCCGCCGGATTGACGCCGCTGCCGTTGCGTATCCAAGAGATCGAAGCTTCGGTTGGCGCTGGTGCGCGCGAGATCGACATCGTGCTCGACCGCTCGCATGTGCTGACAGGCAATTTCCGCGCGGTCTATGACGAGGTACGTGCTTTCCGCGAAGCCTGCGGCGCGACCCATTTGAAGACGATCATCGGAGCCGGTGATCTCGGTACGCTCACCAACGTCGCGAAAGCATCGATGGCCTGCATGATGGCAGGTGCCGATTTCATCAAAACGTCCACCGGCAAGGAAACGGTGAATGCCACACTGGGTTTTGCGCTGGTAATGGTCCGCATGATCCGCCATTGGCACGCGCTGACCGGTTACAAAGTCGGTTTCAAACCGGCGGGCGGCATTTCCACTGCCAAGGATGCAATGAACTATCAGTTCGTGATGAAAGAAGAACTGGGCACGGATTGGCTGCAGCCGAATTTGTTCCGCCTCGGCGCGTCGAGCCTGCTGACCGATATCGAACGGCAATTGGAACATTTTGTCAGCGGGCGCTATTCCACGGCGTACCGCCATCCGATGGGCTGATTATGAACGTCGCCAAGATTCTCGAGACCATGGAATATGGACCGGCGCCGGAAGGCGCGGGGCCCGCCCAAGCCTGGCTGGAAAAACATTTCCGCAGTTTCGATTTGTTCATCGACGGCGAGTGGGTTGCCTCCAAAGGCCTCGTCAAAATCGACAGCTTCAATCCGGCCACGGGCGAGAAGCTGGCGACTCTGTCCGAAGCGACGGTCGAGGATGTGGATGCGGCGGTGAAAGCGGCGCGTGCGGCGCAAGCGGGTTGGGTCAAACTCGGCGGCCACGGGCGGGCGCGGTTCCTCTACGCGCTGGCGCGGCTGGTGCAGAAACACGCGCGCCTGTTCGCGGTGCTGGAGACGATGGACAATGGCAAGCCGATCCGCGAGACGCGCGACATCGACGTGCCGTTGACCGCGCGGCATTTCTATCATCACGCCGGTTGGGCGCAGTTGCTGGAAAGCGAATTTCCCGATCACGAAGCGCTTGGCGTTGTCGGCCAGATCGTACCGTGGAATTTCCCGCTTCTCATTATGGCGTGGAAGATCGCGCCGGCGCTGGCGGCTGGAAACACCGTGGTGCTGAAGCCGTCGAAAGAAACCAGTCTGTCGGCATTGCTGTTTGCGGAAATTTGCATCGAGGCGCGGCTGCCCAAGGGCGTCGTCAATATCGTCACCGGAGCCGGGAAAAGTCGGCGACGCTATCGTCTGTCATCCCGATGTCGACAAAATTGCCTTTACCGGCTCGACCGAAGTCGGCCGCGGTATCCGCATGGCGACGGCCGGCACGGGCAAAAAGCTGACACTGGAATTGGGCGGCAAATCGCCCTTCGTGGTGTTCGAAGATGCCGATCTCGATGCGGCGGTGGAAGGCGCGGTCGACGCGATCTGGTTCAATCAGGGTCAGGTATGCTGCGCCGGTTCGCGATTGTTGGTACAGGAAAGCATCGCCGAGCGTTTTATCGCCAAGTTGAAAGCGCGGATGGAAACGCTGCGGGTCGGCGATCCGCTCGACAAGGTCACCGACATCGGCGCCATCGTTTCCATGAATCAGCGCGCCAGCATCGACAAGCTGGTGCAAAAAGGCGTCGCGGAAGGGGCCGAGCTGTTCCAGCCGAAACGGGGTTGTCCGGAGGGCTGCTTCTATCCACCGACGCTGCTCACCAATGTCGAGCCGGCTTCCGCGGTGGCGCAAGAAGAGATTTTCGGTCCCGTCTTGGTGGCGATGAGTTTTCGCACGCCAGCGGAAGCGGCACAACTCGCCAACAACACGCGCTATGGTCTCGCCGCCAGTATTTGGAGCGAGAATATCAATGTGGCGCTCGATCTGGCGCCGAAGATCAAGGCGGGTGTGGTGTGGGTGAACTGCACCAACCAATTCGATGCGGCGGTCGGTTTCGGCGGCTATCGCGAATCCGGTTACGGGCGCGAAGGCGGCCGTGAAGGCATGTTCGAATATCTCAAGCTCAAGACAAGGCCGTTTGCAGCGGCACCTGCCACGCCCTCGGCAGAGCCGGTCATCGCCGCGGCGGATTTGATCGATCGCACGGCCAAATTGTTCATCGGCGGCAAGCAGGCGCGCCCCGATGGCGGCTATAGCCGCGCGATAGTTTCGCCGGCCGGCGCGCTGATCGGTCATGTCGGCGAGGGCAATCGCAAGGATATCCGCAACGCCGTCGAAGCTGCGTTTAAAGCGGAAAGCTGGGCCAACACGACCGGCCATGCCCGCGCGCAGATCCTCTATTATTGCGCAGAGAATTTGGCGGTGCGTGCCGGCGAGTTTGCACAGCGCCTGCGCGCCACCACGAGTGCGAGCAAAGCGGTGGCGACGCGCGAAGTGGAAACCTCCATTCGCCGGATTTTTTCTTATGCCGCTTGGGCCGACAAATTTGACGGCGCGGTCCACAATCCGCCTTTGCGCGGCGTCGTGCTGGCGATGAACGAACCGCAAGGCGTCATCGGCATTGCCTGCCCGGATGAAGCGCCGCTGCTGGCGTTCACCTCGCTTTGGGCGCCGGCTGTGGCGATGGGCAATCGGGTGGTGATCGTGCCGTCCGAGAAGAATCCGTTGTCGGCGACCGATTTCTATTCCGTACTGGAAACCTCGGACATGCCCGGCGGTGTGGTGAACATCGTCACCGGCGCGCGCGACGCGCTGGCATTCGTGCTGGCCGACCATCACGGCGTCGATGCGATCTGGTATTTCGGCAAGGACGGCAAACGCATCGAGCAAGCCTCGGCGGACGATTTGAAACGCACTTGGACAGGTGAGGCGATCGATTGGTTCGACACCAAGGCCGGTGAAGGCCAAGCATTCTTGCGCCGGGCTACGCAGGTGAAGAATATTTGGATTCCATATGGTGCTTAGTGGTTGTCGCGCTTAGCGACGATAGGATAGGTCCGGTCGCAATTGGAGAGGCAAATGAGAATTTCCATAACTCTTGTTGCTGTCACCGCCATTTCGCTTTGTAGTGCGCCGGCAGCAAACGCACATATTATGAGTGTGATAGATTATCAAGAATTGCGCGATAAGTCCGACTTGATTGCCATTGCATGCCCCGTCACGAAAACCACGGATACGAAAGAAAAAACATTTTTTCCCGACATCGTTCAACAGAGCCGCGATGGGAAGCAAAGCAAGGTTCCTGCTATCGGCGTTGAAACCATTTTCAGCGTTTCTGTTGTTCTTAAGGGTGACTTCGCTACCAAGAAATTCGTGTTACACCATTACCGGGAAGCACCTTCTTCTCCGGAGATTATTAGTGTGGGTGGCCCGCTTGTAGTATCTTTCGTCCCACCCGATCGACCTATCCAGCCAAACTTACCGGTCCAGCTCAACCCACCGTGGTGCAGAAATATTTTGCTGTTCCTGATCAAGGAACATGATGGTCGTTATGCTCCCACAGGAGGGCAGACGGATCCCAGCGGTCGCGCAATCTATGCACTTGAACCTCCACCGTATCCCTCAGGTGAACGCTGAAGAAAGCTATCTAGTACGTCAAAGTGGAATGGCGGACAGGCAGACTATCCCTAGGGGATAACTTCCTGGCGATCCTCACGCCTTGACATCCGGCGTCGCCGCCCCGGAAGGTCCCCCGCGTCATCTGGGCGATTGACGCCGCGCTACAGTCGGCGGTGACTGGGGTGCCAGCCAATAGGGGATTTTTGGGTATGTTTCATGGCGTGATGAGTCCGCTCAATCTGCAAAGCGTGGCCGGCGTTCTGCTGATCATCCTCTTGTGCTGGCTGTTCTCGGAAAACCGGCGGCGCTTTCCGTTCCTGCTGGTGATCGGGTCGATTGGCCTGCAGGTGGCCTTGGTGATGGCGCTGTTCGGCGTGCCTGCCATTCGCGCGGGGCTGACCAGCTTCGGTGCGGTGTTCGACGGCCTCGCCAAATCCGCCCAGACCGGTGTCGCCTTCGTCTTCGGCTTCTTGAGCGGGGCGGGCACCCAGCCTTATCCGGTCACCAATGCCGGTGCCATGTTCATCTTCGGTTTCCGCGTCCTGCCCGTGATCTTGGTGGTGTGCACGCTGGCCGCTCTGTTGTGGCACTGGAAAATCCTAAAGTGGATTACCAAGGCGTTCGGCTTTGTCTTCTCGCGCACCATGGGTTTGCGCGGTCCCACCGCGTTGGCGGCGGCGGCCACCATCTTTATGGGACAGGTGGAAGGCCCCATCATCATCCGCGCTTATCTCAACCGCCTGACGCGTTCCGAACTGTTCCTGCTCATCACGGTCGGCATGGCGTGCGTTTCCGGCTCGACGATGGTGGCGTATGTCACGATCCTGCAGGGTGTGTTGCCGGGCGCGGCGGCCCATGTGCTGACCGCTTCGATCATCACGGCGCCGGCCGGCATTCTCTTGGCGCGCATCCTGATCCCGCGCGATCGGGTGGCGGAAGCGGCCCAGGACAAGATGCCGCCCGACGAGCGCGTCTATAGCAGCTCGATGGACGCGATCATGAAGGGCATCCATGACGGCATGCAGATCGCCGTCAATGTCGCGGCGTGCCTGATCGTGTTCGTCGCACTGGTTGCCATGGTCAATTTGATGTTCGGCGCGCTGCCGCCCGTCGGCGGGGCTCCGATCAGCGTCGAACGCATTCTCGGCTACGTCTTCTCGCCGGTGGCTTGGTGCCTGGGTATCCAGAACAGCGAAATCCTGCAGGCCGGGCAACTCCTCGGCACAAAGATGGTGCTGACCGAGTTCACCGCCTTCATCAAGCTGGGCGCGATCCCGGCGGCCGAAATGACCGAACGCACCCGCATCATCATGACCTATGCGCTGTGCGGTTTCGCCAACGTCGCGTCAGTCGGAATCAATCTCGCCGGCTATTCGGTGCTGTTGCCCGAACGGCGCGACGAGATCATCAAGATGGTTGGCAAGGCCATGTTGGCGGGCTTCTTTGCAACTTGTATGAGTGCGGCCCTGGTGGGAGCCATTCCGTCCGTCATTACCGGCATGCCGCATTAGATTCTGCACCAAAGGCGCTTGGCCAGCCCTTCGAAAAAGAGCATTAATCTGCACATGAGCGGCCCAACTCCAGAAATGATCGCATTGGCGAAGCAGATGATGGCGCGGTCTTATTCGCCATATTCGCATTATGCGACAGGCGCGGTGCTGCGCGGTGCCAATGGCAAACTCTATGGCGGCTGCAATGTCGAGAACGCCGCTTATCCGCAATGCTCCTGCGCGGAGGCATCGGCCATTTCGGTGATGGTGGCCGATGGTGAAAAGCAGATTGCGGAAATTCTGGTGATGGGTTCCGGCGACGAGGTGATCACACCTTGCGGCGCCTGCTGTCAACGTCTTCGCGAATTTGCGGGCAAAGAAGCGCTTGTCTATCTTTGCGATGCCACCGGTGTACGGCGGACGCTCACGCTTGGCGAGCTGCTGCCATTTTCCTTCAGCCCATCGCATCTGGGCAAATAAGCTCGATGCTGCCTCAGGAAATCATTCGCAAAAAACGCGATGGCCATGAGTTGAGCGAACATGAAATCTCGCTGTTGGTTCATTACATCACCGGCGGCGGTTTCACGGACAGCCAGATTTCCGCTTTCGCGATGGCGGTATTTTTCCGTGGCATGACGCTGGAGGAACGCGTGGCGCTGACCCGCGCCATGACCTATTCGGGTACCGTGCTGCTATGGGAAGGGCTGAATGGCCCGGTCCTCGACAAACATTCCACCGGTGGGGTGGGCGACAAGGTGAGTTTGATGCTCGCCCCAATTGTTGCGGCTTGCGGCGGTTTCGTACCGATGATCTCCGGGCGCGGGCTGGGACACACGGGAGGCACGCTCGACAAGCTCGGCGCTATCCCCGGCTATCGCGCCACACCGGATCTCGACACATTGCGCCGCGTGGTCCGCGATGTGGGCTGTGCCATCATCGGCCAGACGGTCGATCTCGCCCCCGCCGATCAGCGCTTCTATGCGGTGCGCGATGTGACCGCGACGGTCGAATCGATCCCGCTGATTTGCGCTTCCATCCTGTCGAAAAAGCTTGCTGCGGGACTGAATGGTTTGGTGATGGACGTAAAAGCGGGTTCCGGCGCCTTCATGTCCGATTTGAGGAGTGCGCGCGAACTTGCGGAAAGCATTGTGAGAATCGCCCAGGGTGCTGGTCTTCCGACGGTCGCGCTGTTGAGCGACATGGGCGAAGTGCTGGGCTCGACGGCGGGTAACGCGCTGGAGGTTGAGGAAGCCCTGGATTATCTCACCGGGCGAGTGCGCGAGCGGCGTCTCCATGGCGTGACGATGGCGCTCGCCGGCGAAATGCTCGCGCTGGGCAAGCTCGCCGCTTCGCCCGAGGATGGCCGGGCTAAGGCGCAAGCGGCTCTTGATTTTGGGCGCTGCGACCGAAACGTTCTCCCGCATGGTCGCAGCCCTTGGCGGCCCAAAGGATTTTGTCGAGCGCTCCGAAAACTATCTGGTGCGTGCGCCGGTAACGGTGCCGTTCACGGCCAAGCGCTCAGGCTTCATTGTATCCATGAATGCGCGCGATGTGGGCTTGGCGGTTGTCGATCTGGGCGGCGGCCGCCGCAAAACGACCGATGCCATTAATCTCGGCGTCGGCTTTTCCGCGTTCCGCGCGGTTGGCACGGCGGTCGCTGTGGGTGATAGAATTGCGCTCGTTCATGCGGCTGACCAGGACACCGCCGAACGCGCGGTCGCGGCCCTCGAAGGCTGCGTGCAGATTGGCGACGGCGCGCCGGAAGCGCGCGCGCTCATCCATGCGCGGATCATGCTCTAAAGGACCAAGATGGCGCGTCAGGCTTACCGAGCATCGATTTTCCATCTGCTTGACGATCCGCAAGCGGACGCGACCGCGCGTCGTTATTTCGAAGATGGCGTTCTTCTGATCGAAGACGGCCAAGTGGTCGAAGCGGGGGCGTGGGACGATCTTGCTCCCCAATTAACTGGGGTGAGGGTCGAGCATTTCAAAGACGGCTTGATCGTGCCGGGCTTTGTCGATGCCCATGTCCATTACCCGCAGGTCGATATTGCCGCCGCGCCCGGCTCGAATTTGCTGGAATGGCTTTCGGCCTACACCTTTCCCGCCGAGACGGGGTTTCACCACAGAGAGGTTGCCGCGGAGACGGCCCGTTTTTTCCTGGATCAGCTTTTGCGCAACGGCACGACGACGGCGCTGGTGTTTGCGACGGCGCACAAAGTATCCGCCGAAGCGCTATTTGAAGAAGCGCTGGCCCGTAACATGCGGATCGTTAGCGGCAAAGTGCTGATGGATCGCAATGCACCCCCGGGGATCTCCGACACCGCAGAGACAGGTTATATGGAAAGCCGCGCTTTGATCCGCGCTTGGCACGGCAAAGGGCGGTTGAGCTATGCCGTGACGCCGCGTTTCGCGCTGACTTCCAGCGAACGCCAGCTGGAACTTGCCGGCCGGTTGCTTGTCGAACATCCCGGCGTGCGTTTGCATACGCATCTGTCGGAAAATTTAGATGAGCTCGCCGCCGTGCGTCGTGCCTTTCCCGATTGTGCGGATTATTTCGCCGTCTACGAGAAATTCGGCATGGCGACACCCTATTCGGTGTTCGCGCATTGCCTGCATCTCTCGCCCGGCGAATGGGAGCGTTTGGGAAAATCAGGTTCCAGTGTGGCGTTCTGCCCGACCTCGAACCTGTTCCTGGGAAGCGGGTTGTTCGACCTTTCGGCCGCGGAAGCAGCGGGCGCCCGTGTGGGATTGGGCACCGACATCGGTGCGGGCACAAGCTTGTCGCTTTTTGCTACGATGAACGAGGCTTACAAGGTTTGCCATTTGAGCCACCGTGCGCTCGATGCGTTTAAATTGTTCTATCTTGCTACTCTCGGTGGCGCACGGACGTTGCGTCTCGATGACAAGGTGGGAAATTTCGAGCCGGGCAAAGATGCGGATTTCCTGGTGCTTGACAGCAAAACGTTGCCGTTGTTGCAACGCCGATTAAGCCATACCCAGTCGCTGGCGGAAAAGCTGTTCGCCATCGCTATACTTGCCGATGATCGCGCCGTGGCGCGTACTTACGTCGCGGGCGCGCTGGCTTATAGCCGCACGTAAGAAGCGGTTGCCAATTCGCTCTGAGCCATGGCACTTTTGCGTATGGGGCGCCAAAATTCTTTTATCGCCGGCCTGCCCAAGGCCGAGCTTCACATGCATCTGGAAGGCAGTCTTGAGCCCGAGCAGATGTTTGCCATCGCGCGCCGCAACAAAATCGCTATCCCGTTTCGGAACGCGCAGGAGGTTCGAAAGGCGTATCACTTCTCGAACCTGCAAGATTTCCTCGATATTTATTATGCGAGCGCCAATGTCTTGCGCACGGAAGAGGATTTCTACGACCTCACGCTGGCCTATCTAAAACGCGCTGCGGCGGACGCTGTGCGCCATGCGGAAGTGTTTTTCGATCCGCAGACCCATACGGCGCGCGGTGTGGCATTCGCCACGGTCGCCGACGGCATCTTCAAGGCCTTAGCGGAAGGCGAGCGGCAATTCGGGATTACCTCCAAGTTGATCCTCTGCTTCCTGCGCCACCTCGGCGAAGAAGACGCCTTTGCCACACTCAAACAAGCCGATGCGTATCTCGATCGTATTGCGGGCGTGGGGTTGGATTCCTCCGAGCTCGGCCATCCGCCGTCAAAATTCGTGAACGTCTTCGATGCCGCGCGCAGTCACGGATTGAAACTGGTGGCCCATGCCGGCGAGGAGGGCCCCGCCGCCTATGTATGGGAAGCGCTCGATCTGTTGCATGTCGACCGGATCGACCACGGCAATCGCTCGCTGGACGATGCCAAGCTGGTGGCGCGGCTGGCCTCGGAGAAAATGACAATGACGGTTTGCCCGCTATCCAATCTCAAGCTTTGCGTCGTGAAAGACATGAGCAATCACCCGCTGAAGCGGATGCTGGAGGCAGGTTTGCGCGTGACCGTGAATTCCGACGATCCGGCTTATTTCGGCGGTGGGGTGAATGTCAATTTCAGTGCCGTGGCAGAGGCGCTGGCACTGGGCAAAGAAGAATTGGTGACACTGGCGAAGAATAGTTTCCTCGGCTCCTTTCTGTCAGGCGACGAAAAGAAACCGCACATTGCGGCGGTGGACGCCTATGCAAAGGGCTGAACGATCGCGCTAGTGATGCAGCGCGCTTAGCATCGCGCCAATATCGTAGGGCCAAATGAAAATGGCTAGCGCTCCCGGCCAGAATGCCAGCTTCAAATATCCGACCGTGAAAAGCCATCCGGCAATCCAGGCCAGACCGGCGCAGCCGCTATGCGCAATTCTGGTTTTTTCCATAGGGATAATCTCCTTGGGGCGCATTCTATTCCTGCAATGCGATATGGCCCAGATCAAACGGTGTCGCGGCCTAGCGAAATGCCGGTTCGGTGAAACTGCGCAGTTTGCGCGAATGCAGCGTGCCGGCGTGGGCTTCCTTGCGCAGCAGCTCCAGCGCGCGGATGCCGATCTGCAGATGCTGACCGACGCGCTCTTCGTAGAACGTATCGGCCATGCCCGGCAGCTTGATCTCGCCATGCAATGGGCGGTCCGAGACGCAGAGCAGCGTGCCGTAAGGGGTACGAAAGCGATAGCCGTTGGCGGCGATGGTCGCCGATTCCATATCGATGGCGATAGCGCGGGACTGATTAAAGCGCATGGCCTGTTCGGCGAAGCGCAGTTCCCAATTGCGGTCGCCGGTGGTAACGACGGTGCCGGTGCGCAGCCGCTCTTTCAGCACTTGGCCTTCCGCGCCCGTGATTTCGCTCACCGCTTGGGCCAGAGCCTGTTGCACTTCGGCGAGTGCCGGCACAGGAATTTCCCGCGGCAGCATGGCGTCGAGTACCTGATCGTCGCGCAGATAAGCATGCGCCAAGACGTAATCGCCCAACCGCTGATTGGCGCGCAAGCCTCCGCAATGACCGACCATCAGCCAGACATGCGGGCGCAGGACCGCCAGATGGTCGGTGACCGTCTTGGCGTTCGACGGACCGACGCCGATATTCATCAGGGTGATGCCGTCGTTGCCTGGCTGCACCAGATGGTAGGCGGGCATTTGCGGCAGTTTGGCGAGCGGCGGCCCGTCCGGTTCTTTGCCGCGTTCGGTGATGCGGTTACCCGGTTCGACGAAACTCTGGGCGCGGCCTTCCGCGATCTCCGTCTGGCAATAGACGATGAATTCGTCGATGTAGCGCTGATAATTGGTGAACAGCACAAAGCTCTGGAAATGCATGGGGTCGGTGCCGGAATAATGGCGCAGCCGGTGTAGCGAGAAATCGACCCGCTCGGCGGAGAACAGCGACAGCGGCGCGGGACCGGGTCCCGCCCATTTGCCGCCGTCCACCATGGTGTCATGCGCCGCGTCGAGACGGGGCAAGGGAAAGCGCTCGGCCATTTTGCGACGTCGCTGCGTATCCATTTGCGCGGTGGCGCGTTCTACGGCGAAGGTCAACGGAATCGGATCGCGACTTTTGCCGACATAAATCTCAATATCGTAGTTCTGCGCCAGCAAGGTGAGCTGTTCGATCAAATAAGCCTTGAACAGGCGCGGAGAGGAGATCGTCGTGCCGTAACCCCCAGGTTTGGTGACCTTTCCGAAGGCGAGGCTTGTGCGCGGCACGTCGCTATAGGCCACATCGACGCCAAGATAGGGATAGGTCGGATTAATTTCTCCCGACATATCCTCGTTGCGCGAAAATGCCGTGAAATTCGTCTCGATTTCGGCAATCGCCTGATCGTAAAGCTGCACTAGCCTTTCATATGCGGCTTCGGGTGTTGCGCAATGCTCGAGCTCTGTCGCATGCACATAATCGAAAGATTTGGTGTGGGTTGGTTTTTCCATGATGCTCACAAGAACGATGTCCCCGCCCGCAAAGGATCGAGACCGAGATGTTTGGCGATAGATTGGCCGATATCGGCAAACGTGGTGCGCCTGCCGATCGGGCCCGGCGCGATGTCCGGTCCGAACGCGAGAATAGGGATGACTTCGCGGGTGTGATCGGTGCCGATCCAAGTCGGGTCGCAGCCGTGATCGGCGGAAAAAATGACAAGATCGCCGCTGTGCAGCGCCGCTTGCAACTCGGGAATACGCGTGTCGAATTCTTCCAGCGCGGCGGCATAACCGGGGACGTCGCGACGGTGGCCAAAGGATTGATCGAAGTCGACGAAATTCGCGAAAGTGATCGAATGTTCCGGCATGGTTTTCGCACATTCGATCGTGGTGTCGAAGATTGCTCGGTTACCGTCGGCTTTCAGGCTTTTGGTGATGCCGCTGCCGGCGAAGATATCGGAAATCTTGCCGATGCCGACAACCTCATGGCCTTTCGCCTTGGCGATGTCGAGCAACGTGGGTGCATGCGGCGGCGTGGCATAATCGTGGCGATTGGCGGTGCGTTTAAAATGGCCGGGTTCTTCGCCGACAAAGGGGCGCGCGATGACGCGTCCCACATTGTATTCGTCCACCAGGTCACGTGCGATGCGGCAGAGCTCGTAAAGCCGTTCCAATCCGAAATGTAATTCGTGCGCAGCGATTTGGAAGACGGAATCGGCGGATGTGTAGCAGATCGGCTTGCCGCTCTTGATGTGTTCGACGCCGAACGTCTCGATGATCTCCGTTCCCGAGGCGTGGCAATTGGCGAGAATGCCGGGAAGTTTTGCTTTGGCGATCAACCCATCCGTCAGTTTGACGGGGAAGGTGGGAATGCTGCGCGGGAAATAGCCCCAATCGTACTCGACCGGGAGTCCCATCATTTCCCAATGCCCGCTGGGTGTATCTTTGCCTCTGCTCAATTCGGCGGCGCTGCCGTAACGGCCGGTGATGGGCCCCGCCTGCGTCGCGGGAACCTTCGGATCGGCTTCGTGGGCCGCCAGACCGAGGCCCAGCGAAAGCAGGTTCGGAATTTGCAGCGGTCCGCAGCGGCCGCCACGCGCGATTTTCCCGCCGGCACAGGCTTCAGCGATGTGACCGAAGGTGTTGGCGCCTCCATCCCCGAAGCGCTGGGCATCCGGTGCCCCGCCAAGGCCGAAGGAATCCAGGACTGCTATGATCGCTCGCATGCTGCTCCGGTAGCCACTGCAATGGAGCTTTCCTCCCCCGTTTACGGGGGAGGTGCCGAGTGAAGCGAGGCGGAGGGGGGCCATGTCCGTCCCCCCCACGCCGCCTTCGGCGGCACTCCCCCCGTAAACGGGGGGAGAAAGAGTTTGCATCGGCATTGTTCCAAGAAAGCCGGGCCTTGTCCATCTTCGCCGGCCGTTGCTAACTGATGCTATGAGCGAGAACCCAACCGAATTGATTCCGCGTGGCGTTGCCGCTGTGCAGACGCGCCTGGGCACGACATTTCCGAAAACCGTTCTTGTGCTCGGCAGCGGGCTCGGCCGTTTCGCGGAGAAGCTCTCCGGGGCTAAAACTATTTCTTACGCGGACATCCCCGGCTTTTCGCGCTCGACCGTGGTTGGTCATTCAGGAGTGTTGGCGACCGGACGCATCGGCGATGTGCCGCTCGCCATTATGGCCGGTCGCATCCATGGCTATGAAGGGCATCCGGCGCAAGCGATCGCCACACCGATCCGTATACTGAGGAAACTGGGGGTGGAACGGCTGATCCTCACCAATGCCGCGGGCGGATTGAAGCCGGATATGACGCCGGGCACGCTGATGATTGTCGAAGATCACATCAACTTCTCCGGCTGCAATCCGCTGGTGGGGCCGAATGACGACAGCATTGGCCCCCGCTTTCCGGATATGTCCCATGCCTACGATGCGGAGTTGCGCGCGCTGTTCGCCGCCGCAGCGCACGAATCCGGCGTGATCGTGCGGTCCGGCATTTATCTCTACACGCTGGGTCCCAATTTCGAGACGCCGGCCGAGGTGCGCATGTTTGCCGCACTGGGTGCCGATGCCGTGGGAATGTCGACGGTGCCCGAATGTCTTGCGGCCAGGCATTGCGGAATAAAGGTGGCGGCGCTCTCCGTGGTGACCAATCTGGCTGCTGGAATTTCAAAAGCTCCGCTCTCCCATCAAGAGACGCTTGCTGCTGCCGCGGCAGCTTATGAGCAAGTCGAAAGGCTGCTGCTGAAATTCATTTCAAAATTGCGGTAATGCCTAAAGGCGCGTCATGTGGTGCCCATTTATGCACAGTCAATTTCGGACATCCATAGAAACAAAAGCTCAAAAGCAGAGCGCCTTTTGGGGGAATGTTTCGTAACAACGATAATCTATTTTTGAAAAGCCGGCTGCTCCGTGACTTTTGGTTCGTTGTGCCGGGCAAATAATTCTCGTTGTGCGAAATAATCTTCATTTTGCGCCTGAACCAGATCATCGACCTGCGTCATCTGCTGGTGAAGCTGGCGCAAAAGACGGATTGGGGAACGATGCCGTCCTCGCCGCCGCCGAACACTACTTCAGCTTCCTCCTGCGATGGCAGAGACTTAGGTAGCTCTAAATTACCGCCGCGCTTGTCGGTAGCCCCAAACCGTTTCATCGTAGAAACGAGATACTTCACGGACGACTGTTGAAGCAGTGCGACAATCGCAATGCTGCGAATGCGGACAATGGTCGCATCGCCAACGAATAACCTTCAAATAATTTTTATATTCCTGTCACAATCAAATGGTCTATCGAACCAAGGATAGTGCGTGTCCTGCAGCGAAATGTCGTTGCGGGCGGGGGATTTCATGCGTCGTTGGGATGATGTCGGGAATGCGCGCGCGCGCGTCGAGATCATTCCCATGATCGACGTGATGATGTTCCTCCTTGTCTTCTTCGTTTTGATCAGCATCAACGTCATCCCGGCGCTGGGGCTTAAGACAACGCTGCCCAATTCCAAAGCGCCGGAAAAACTAGAGATCCGCAAGCACGTCGTGATTACGCTGGCGCGCGATGGCACGCTCGAAGTCGACGGCCAGCTCGCCACACTCGGACAATTGGGCGGCCTGCTGGCAGCGAAGCGCGCGCAGAACCGGGACATGGACGTCACGATCAACGGCGACGAGGGCGTCACGTTGCAGCATCTCGTCGATGTGTTTGACGTGCTGAAGGCCAGGGGTTTTGACGACGTGGCAATCGCCACCAAGAGACCGTCGTGAACCATGGAAGAAGAGCAACTGTCATGGCGACACGCGCTGGCGCTCATCACGACGGTGACCGCGGCTCTATTGATGTGGAATGGCACGCATTTGGTTCTGACCGAACCGGAGCGAAGCCCATCCGGGAATCTGATGCACGTGTCCCTGGCGCAGCCGCCGGCACCACCCGCGCCGCCCACACAGATACCGAAACCGCCAAAACCTATTGCGAGCAAGCAGCCCGCGAGCCGCGCGCCCATCGTGCCGTCGCAACATGCGGTTGGGCCGCCGGTCATGGCGGATGCGGCGATTGCTTCGGAGAATTCGACATCGTCGCCGCCTGGGCTGCCGGCGCCGTCCGCCGGGCCCGTCGCCAATGTATCCTTGGAGTTGACTTACATCGCGAGCATTCGCGCGGCAGTGGAACAACAGAAACGCTATCCCATGACCAAGGATGCGCGTCTGCAGAGCCCGCACGGCGTGGTGACGGTGTGGCTTGTGTTGAGCCGTTCCGGCGAATTGCTCGATTTCGGGCATCGCGCATTCCGCGGGCAGCATTCTCGATCGCCAGGCGCTCGAAACCGTGCAACGCGCGAGCTATCCGCCATTCCCGGCCACTGTCTGGCCGAACGAAACGCAACATCGCTTCGAAGTCAGTTTGAACTTCATCCCACCGTGATTGTGACAGTGACCGCAAGTGACCGTTTAAGTGCTATCAAACCGAAGAGGGGACTATGAGAAACCGAAACAAATTTGCCGCCATGCTGCTGGCGGGCACCAGCGCGTTGGCCGCGACATCCATGCTTGCCGCTGCCCAAAGCGCAAGCGACGGATCTTCCACCAGCAATGTGGGTACAGTCACTGTGCAGGGCGCGGGGGAAGCGCTCGGCTCGGGCTTCATCGTCCCTGAGGACGGACCCAAGGACCGTTCGACGGTGACCGCGGCGGGTATCCAAAACCTACTGCCCACGGCTAACCCGTACCAGATGATTAATATCCTACCGGGCGTCAACCAGTTCCAGGATGATGCACTTGGTATGTCCGGCGGCACAATCCGCGTACGCGGTCTGACGGCAAACGAAATGGGCTTCACCATCAACGGCGCGCCGATCAACGATTCGGGCAACTTCGCCGTTTTTCCGCAAGAACTCATAGATGCCGAAAACGTGGCCCAAGTGTGGGTGTCTCAGGGCTCAACCGACATCGATGCGCCGCATGTCGGCGCCTCGGGCGGCAATATCGGTGTTGTCACGCGCGCGCCGTTCGACAAGTTCAATATCGGCGTTGGTGAGACGTATGGGCAAGATAATGCTCTTCGCGAATTCATCGCCGTCGACTCCGGATGGATCGGTGATTTCAAGGGTTTTGCTTCTTTGTCGGAAACCGGAACCGACAAGTGGCGCGGCGCGGGACGCGACAACCGCTGGCACAGCGATGGGAGCCTTCTCTATCAGTTCCTGCCGGAAAGCTCGATCGGTTTGATTTGGGCCGCCAACGAGGGCGTCAATCACACTTATCGCTCTTATGGTGGCTCTTATTACTACTATCCGGGGGAATATCTGGTTGCCACGAACGGCAATACGGCCCTGCAGACTTTCAATGAGATAGGCGCGAAAGCGGATTATGATACGTTCTGGGGCAGCTCGTCGGCGTATCCGGTGAATCTGTACGGCCCGTATAGTTCGCATCCGCCTACCTGCGGTAGCGGCACGCCCACTCCGCTTTGTCTGGTGAACAATCCGAATTTCCCGCTGACGGAAACAACAAACATCACCAATTCTTACAAGCTGAATGTCAACGTCTTCAAAAACGCCTTGGTCACCCTTCCTGTCCATGTCCAGATAACAGATAGCCTGCGGTGGGAAACCAACGGCTATTTGTGGTATGGCAACGGCGGAACGGGTTTTGGCGCGACGGCCGAACAAGGCTTCTGCTGCACCGACGGATATACGCCGGGTTTCGCCTATAACGCTCCAGCCGGTTCCGAGGAGCTGGCGTATGAGTTCCAGCACACTTTGACAACGCGTCCGGGCTTCACGTCAAAGGTCGTCTACGACTACAACAATAACGTCACCTTTATGAGCGGCATCTGGTACGAGCACGCCTCCCAAAAGCAGGAGGAGCCCTATACCCTCGTCAATGCCGACGGCACACCTTGCAATCAGGATCCGACGAACGATGTTGCCGGTCCGTGTTCTTTAATGGGCACGAGCTTCTATGGCAGCGGTCCTGTCGTAGGCTATAGCGACAAAGTGGATTCCACAGGCCGAGCGTTGTACGGCGAGATCTCCAGCCGCTTCCTGGACGACGCGCTAAAACTGACGGTTGGCCTCACTTGGCGCGGCATTCATCGTTCCGACCACACCTATCAGCCCGTCTGCGCCGACAACCCGGCGATGACCTATCAGCCGGGAAGTACAACGAAGACCTGTCTGTCGGTCGCAACCACAACCACATTCACCAATTCCGCCGCGTATACATTCTTCGGTGGGACACCCGGCATGACGGCCGCCCAGGAACAGGCGGTTTACCAAAAGATGCAAAATTATGCCGTCAATCCCATAGTCAATTACAACCGCGTACTTCCGGAGTTCCTTGTTTCGTACGACTTCTCAGCCAAGCAGCAAGTGTTTGCCAGCATTGCGACCGGCATGAAAACGCCGGCTACCAATAATCTATGGACGTACAACTCCGCTGGAACCGTAATGGAACTGACGGATATCCGGCCCGAAACCAGCACGAGCTATGAAGCCGGCTATCGCTATCATGACGACTTCGTGCAAGCTTCGGCGACATTTTATCTGCAAGCACTCCAGAACTATCAGACGACCGTCCAAGTTGATCCTGCGGACTACATCATCAACAATATCGGTAGCGTGAAAATCTACGGTATGGATGTGGAAGCCGGCACAAAGCCATGGCATGGCTTCACGTTCTATGGTTCATTTGAACTGCAGAATAGCGAGCAAATGTCGGGCGCGATCGGGGATAATTATTCCGGCACGACCACGGTCTATATCAATACCAGGGGTAAGCAGCTCGTCGATACGCCAAATTGGATTGCTTCGGCCGACGTCGGTTATGCTCAAGACGGGTTCTTCGCCAACCTCATTCCGCATTGCTACAGCCAGCGCGCTACGTCTCTGCTGAACGACGAATGGGTACCTGCGAATTGCACGGTCGATGCGTCGGCGGGTTATCATTTCGATGGAAGCCTGGGATACCTGCAGGGCGCCACACTGCAGATTTACGGGATGAACCTGCTCAACTCCAGGTATCTGGGTCAAATCAGCACAACGGGCGATCTCAACGCAAAGCCCACGACAGGTTTTTCAAGCTCGGGCGCGCCATATAGCCTATCGGCTTCATCGTATTCCGCGAAGCCGGGAGCGCCTCTGTTCGTCGGAGTTAGGCTCTCCGTCAATATAGGTGATTAATTTGAGACAAAGTGCGGGGAGGCCTTCAGGTCTCCCCGCATCCTTTTTTGACACCCGTCATTCGCGATGACCGGCCGCGGCCATGTCGTATGATTGGCGTTTTCACGCGTAACGGAGATGATGATGCTGGAAAGTTTGCACGGTGTCACAGTAATGGCGATGGCAGGGGCTGGCGATGTCGCGACCGTCACGGCGCCCACGATACACGAGGGCCTGTTTCAAGGGTTCAACGTCCGCCTCGAAACGCTGCACGATATCGTCTTCTACGTTCTCTACGGCATGTGCGTGCTCATCACCTTCATCGCCATCGAACGCATTCTGTTCTTCTGGTTCGCGCGCCAGCATGCGCTCAGGCTCGAGCGCGCATTGAAACCGGGCGTCCGCTCGTTCGATGACGTGCCAGTGGGTCTCCTCAAATCCAAACAACCCGCGGCGCTTGCGATTGCGGAAGTGCGTGCGCGTGGCACAGATATCGCCAGCCGCGGCGATCTCGAAGACGCGACCGACACCGCCTTCATTCACGCCAAATATCGTCTGCGCCAAAACATGTGGGTGCTCGACACAATCATTACCGCTGCGCCGCTGCTGGGCCTTCTGGGTACCATTCTGGGCATCATCGATACATTCCGCGCGCTGGCACAATCGGGCATTTCCGATCCCTCGGCCGTATCGAAAGGCATCGGCGTCGCGCTGTTTGCGACGGCGATCGGCATCGCCACCGCTCTCTACGCGCTTTTGTTCCACAATATGTTCCAGGCTCAAACGTCGCGCATTCTCGACATCATCAAGATCATCCTGATGCGCATCGGCTTCGTGCAGAACGGTAGGGCGACGTAGGCGGGCGTTCGTGGGGCAAGATCTCGCTGTAACAAAAGAAGCTTAGATCACGGCGCCGGCGGGGTGAAATCCGTCATCCAGGACTTTCGGCTGCTGGCCAAGGATTTCGCATATTGGCGCGTGGACGTGGCCGGCGAAAAATTCGCCAAGACCGATGCCGATATAGTGGGAATGTCGACGGTCCCAGAATGTCTTGCGGCGAGGCATTACGGATTGAAGGTGGCGGCGCTGTCCGTAGTGACCAACCTTGCCGCTGGGATTTCAAAAACTCCGCTCTTCCATCACGAGACGCTTGCTGCTGCCGCGGCAGCTTATGAGCAAGTCGAAAGGCTGCTGCTGAAATTCATTTCAAAATTGCGGTAATGCCTAAAGGCGCGTCATGTGGTGCCAAATTGTGCAGGGGCAAAAGAGCGCACTCACCGTAACAAAAACTCAAAAGCGGAATGTTTTTTTTGGAAATGTTTCATGGCGACTGATGCCAATTTTAGAGAACACAGAGGTCCCGAATTTTTCCGTTTTTTTGTGCATGCTAAATAGTTTCCGCTGTGCAGGATAATCTTCGCTGTGCTGAAAAAACCACGGCACTGTCACAAACTTCTTTTGTTCGTACGGTAATACCATCGCGTGCTCGCGCGGCATATCGCGGGCGCGAGATTCGCGTTTATGCACGAGCGTCCGGGTAGTTGGGGCTAGGTGAAAAGCAATCGAATGCACGAAGTGCGGCTTTGCGGGCAATTGCGGGTCGCAGATGCGGTGTGATGCGTTGCGGGGTGCTCTGAAATTCGGCGTCGTTGCGGGACCATTTTTGGATAGGGGAAAATCAATGCAGTTGACGAAAAATTACTGACGAGCGTGTGCCCGGTCGCGATGCTGGCCGTGCCGTTCGTTCTGACGACGATGCCTGCCTACGCGCAATCCACCGGTACGCAGGACGTCGAAACGGTGGTCGTGACCGGTGCGCGTGGATCCATCACGGGCTTGCTCGCGCCAGAAACGATCGCAAAGGCTCGGGCGACGATCACCAGCGACTACATCCAGACGCAAGCGCCGGGCCAGTCGATCTTCCAGGCACTCAACATGGTTCCGGGCGTCAGCTTCACCAACAACGACCCCTACGGCTCCTCGGGCGGTGATATCCGCATCCGCGGCTTCGACGGCAGCCGTATCTCGCTGACCCTGGACGGTATGCCGCTGAACGACACCGGCAACTACGCCATCTACACCAACCAGATGATCGACCCAGTCGTGATTTCCAAGGCGACCGTCAATCTGGGCACCACCGACGTGGATAGCCCCACGGCCTCGGCGACGGGCGGCACGATCAATCTCGTGTCGATTACCCCGTCGGACAAGTTCTACACTAGCGCCGAGGCTTCGGGCGGCAGCTTCGACTTTGAGCGCTATCAGGGCGTCGTGAACACGGGCAGCTTCGGTCCCGGCGACCGGACCACTGCGTTTGGCGAGTTTTCGTATCAGCGCTACGGCAATTGGAAAGGCTTGCCGGGCTCGGGTTATGAGCAAAAGAAACAAGCCAACATCATCGTCAACGAAGATTTGGGCGGCGGCGATTTCATTAAAATCGCGGGCCATTTCAACTCGAACCGCAACGTCTATCCCGAGACCATCGACCTGGCGCAATTTACGCAACCGACCGGTCCGAACACGGGTTGGGACCTCAACTTCAACCCGACCTGCACGCCGGTTCATTCGACGCCGCGCAACGACAACAACGATACTTGCAACGCCTATTACAAGTATTACATCAACCCGTCGGACACGGGTAATATCCGCGCTTCGTCGAAATTCCACCTGACAGACGATCTGACCCTCACCGTCGATCCCAACTTCCAATATGTGCTCGCGACGGGTGCCGGTTCGACGGCAACCGGCGGCGTGACTTGGATCATTCCCGACAACGATCCGCGTTTGATCGGCACCAGCGGGGGCTTCGGCATCAATCTGGCGGGCGGTGCGAATGCGGCTTGCACGAGTGCCGCCACCTGTACGGACCAGGTCCGCGTTCAGGGTTCCAGCATCACCAGCACCCGCCGCTGGGGCTTGCTGACGTCCTTGATCTGGCAGCCGCTTGAAGGCCAGCTCTTCCAGCTCGGCTATACGCTCGATTGGGGCCTGCATCACCAGACCGGCCAGTTCGGGTATTTGAACTCCCTGGAAAATCCGCAAAGCCCGTTTGCCGGCGCGGACCAGAGCCACAAATTCGCGATCCGTACCGCGGACGGCCAGTTCTTCAACACGCGCAGTCGCAAGTCCTATGCGATCCTCAATCAAGTATCCTTCGACTATGAAGGCCGCTACTTTGACGACATGCTGCGCGTCAGCCTCGGTGGCCGTCTGCCGTTCTTCCAGCGCGACCTGAACCAGTACTGCTATCAGTCGATCACCAACTCCTTCAGCCCCGGCACCAGCGGCGGCCAATACTGCACGACCGAGACGCCGAGCGCGGTTTCGACCACCAATACGGTCACCTTCGCCGGCGTGAAGGGTACCTTCATCCCGCCGACGACGGCCGTGAAAAAGTACAACCGCTTCCTGCCGAATGCGGGTATTTCGCTGTTCCCATGGGGCGCCGAGCACGAGTTCTATACGGCCTATGCTTCGACGCTCGGTGCGCCGAGCACGGACAATCTCTACGCGGCGACTTTGAACACGACGACTGGCATTTACAGCGCGATCAACTCGAATGCCAAACCGGAAAGCGCGCAGACCTTCGATCTGGGCTATCGCTTCAACACCGACAATGCGAACGCTTCGATTACCGGTTGGCGGACGATCTTCAGCAACCGTCTGGTCTCCACCTACGACCCGGCCACGCAATCGACCGACTACCACAATATCGGTACCGTCAATATGGCCGGCATGGATTTCCAAGGAGCTTATTCGCCGCTTGAGAATCTGTGGCTCACCGCCTCGGCGTCCTATACCCACACCCGCGTGGTCAACAATCTGGTGGCCAGCTCCACTGTGACCGTCCCGATTGCCGGCAAGGAATTATATGAAACGCCGGATTGGGAATATTCCGGCCGTGTGGAATACAAGTTCGCCGGCTTCGATTTTGGCGTTCAGGGCCACTTCACCGGTCGCCGCTTCGCCACAGACTTGAACGACGAGAAGGTCGGAAGTTATTTCGTCACCGACTTCGATATTCGCTACGATATCGGGCAATTCCTCGATGGGTACGGTCTGGGCAAGTCTTATCTGCAGCTCAACGGGGGCAATGTCTTCAACCAACACTATCTCGGCAGCATCAGCAACGCCAAATGCTATAAGCCGGTGGAAACTACCGCGGGTGCGTCCTTCGCGAGCGCTTGCGGCGACCCGACCTTCAATGTCGGCGCCGTTCAGACCTTCATGGTCACCTTGCATGCCGAGCTTTGATATCCGCTGACGTCTTTGGGTTGTCGACCGGCGGGAAGCGATTCCCGCCGGTTCTTTTTCGCTTTGCATCCGGCACGGCCCGCGGGATGATGACGGAATCGAGGAGTAAAGACATGCGCACGTGGTTTCTTCTGCTGTTGTCGGCAGTTTTCGTTGGGCTGGCGCCTGTCGCCT
Organism: uncultured Alphaproteobacteria bacterium; assembly: GCA_963822275.1. Classification (GTDB taxonomy): domain Bacteria; phylum Pseudomonadota; class Alphaproteobacteria; order Micropepsales; family Micropepsaceae; genus Rhizomicrobium. The sequence continues at coordinate 46,864 of CAWGHR010000012.1, read as the reverse complement.
CCTTTGGTTGGGGCTCGGACGGCCATCGGATGATCAGCGAGCTTGCCGTGAAAGCCTTGCCGACAGATCTACCGGCCTTTGTACGCACGCCTGAGGCGATTCATGAGGCGGGCTATTTGGGTCCGGAAGCCGATCGCGAACGCGGTGCGGGAGAAAGCTTCGATGCGGAGCGCAGCCCGGCGCATTTCGTCGATGTGTCGGACGACCTCACGATTCTCGGCGGACCTTCGCTGAATTCATTGCCGGCGACCCGCGAACAATACGATACCGCGCTTCGGGCGGTGGGCTCCGATCAATACAAGGCTGGATATCTTCCTTACTCGATCATCCAGGGCTTTCAGCTCTTGGCAAAGGATTTTGCCTATTGGCGCGTGGACGTGGCCGGCGAGAAAATCGCCAAGACCGATGCCGAGCGCAGTTGGTATGCGCAAGATCGCGTCTTGCGCGAAAAAATCGTCCTTCACGATCTCGGGACCTGGTCGCATTTCGTCGCCGACGGAAGCATGCCGATGCATGCCAGCGTGCATTACAATGGCTGGGGTAACTTTCCCAATCCGGAGGGCTTCACCCAAGAGCATATCCATGTGCCTTGGGAGAACACCTATGTGCACAACTACCTGACCGCTGCCGATGTCGAAGCGGTGATGCCGGCTTATCGGCCTGTTCCTGCACGATCGAGGCTCGCGTGGCGGCTTATCTGACGGCGACACAGACGCAGGTCGTGCCGTTCTATCGTCTGGAGAAGGCTGGCGCCTTCGCCCTGCCTTCGCCGGAGCGGGGCTCCGGCGCCGCGCAGGCAGGCAAACTTTCGGCAGATGGCAAAGCCTTTACCGCCAAGCAAGTTGCGCTCGGCGCGGCGCAATTGCGCGATATGATCGTCGAGGCTTGGCAAGCGAGCGCCGATCAATCGGTCGGCTATCCACCAGTCAAAGTGCCGGACATCGAATCAGGCAAAGCCGACCCTTATTCCGGACTGTCCTATTGACAAGGACCGGTTGACAGACGCCGCCGCTAGGGCAGTACATAGCCCTATGTTTCGGCTCAGACCAACTCGCAAAAGAAGAAAGGTGAGGATCGCCACGCAGAGCTTGCGCGGCGCCGGAATCGCGTTCTGGATCGTTTTCGCGCTTGCCCTCGGTGTTGGCGGCGAAAGCGCGCTGATGGGACTGCCGAATCTGGGTGGCGCGCTGATGCCCGGAGGTTTCGAGGCCGAAGCGCATAGCTGGCCGATGGCGGATTTCGTTGCGCTGACCTTTTCAGGACCTCTGCGCAGCTACGCCACAAGCCGGGGTTTCCGACGGTACGACCTGGGCTACGCAGGCCGCCACAACACATTCCGGCGCGAGCACTTCCCGCAATTGCCATCGTTATCGACGATATGGGCTCTGATGTTACGAACAATCGTCGCGCCATAGCCTTGCCGGCTGCCGTCGCGCTTTCGTTTTTGCCTTATCCCGAGGCAACGCCCATGCTAGCCCGCGAAGGCGCGCGAGCAGGCCACGATATCCTCGTCCATTTGCCGATGCAGGCGGAAAGCCGCGAAGAGGATCCCGGCCCGATGGCGCTGCGGACAGATTTGCCGTTGCCCGAGATCAACCGTCGCATCGACTGGGCGTTTTCCCGCGTGCCGGGTTTCATCGGCATCAACAACCATATGGGCAGTCTTTACACGCAGGACCGCGCCGCGCTGGTTCCGGTGGCCGAAGCGGTTGCCGACCGCCATATCTTCTTCCTTGATTCCCGTACCACGCAAAACTCGCAGATTGTGCCGGTGGCGCGCGCCTTCGGCGCGGCAAGCGCATCGCGCGATGTGTTCCTGGACGATGTGCAAGATCCGCGGCAGGTGGCCGATCAATTGGCCGAACTGGAACGGGATGCGCGCGCCAGCGGCGTGGCCATCGCCATCGGGCATCCTCATCCTGTCACGCTGGATGTTTTGGGGCCGTGGTGCGCAACGCTGAAGGATTATCGCCTGGTGCCCATCGCCACCGCCATCCGCATGAAGACGGAGCGGGAGATGAATTTGTCACTGGCCGCGCTTGGCCGCTGAAGCAAAGCGCACCGCTTCTTCGGCGGCACTCATCAGCGCTTTCGCCTTGTTGACGGTCTCTTGATATTCGGCCTCGGGAACACTATCGGCGACGATGCCGCCGCCGGCCTGCACATACATCATGCCGTCCTTGACCACGGCGGTGCGCAGCACGATGCAGGTATCCATCGAACCGTCGGCGCCGAAATAGCCTACCGCGCCGGCATAGACCGCGCCGCGCTTTTCTTTTTCGAATTCGTCGATGATTTCCATGGCGCGGATTTTCGGCGCGCCGGACAGCGTTCCCGCCGGCAATCCCGCGGCCAACGCATCCACCGCATCCAACCCGGGACGGATTTTACCCTCCACATTGGAAACCAGATGCATCACATGGCTGTAACGCTCGATGAAGAAGCTGTCGGTAACCTGCACTTCGCCGGTCTGCGCAATACGGCCGACATCGTTACGGCCCAGATCGATCAGCATCAGATGTTCGGCGCGTTCTTTCGGATCGGCCATCAATTCCTCGGCGAGCTGTTTGTCTTCGAGTTCGGTCGCGCCGCGCGGACGTGTGCCTGCGATCGGGCGGATGGTCACCACCCCGTCGCGCAGGCGCACCAAGATTTCCGGGCTCGAGCCGACGATGGAAAAGCCGGGAAAGGCAAGATTGTAGAGAAAAGGCGAGGGGTTCAAACGGCGCAACGCGCGATAAAGCGCCAAAGGCGGCAGCGTAAAAGGGCGGCGGAAACGCTGGCTGGGGACGACTTGGAAAATGTCGCCGGCCAAGATGTATTCCTTGGCGCGATCCACCATGGCCAGGTATTCGCCGTGCGTCATGTTGGATTGTGCAACGACGCCTTTGGGCAGATCGTCGGGCGGTACGGGTGAGGCAGGCGCCGGCCGTTCGAGATCGGAGATGGCATCGCCCAAGCGCTCGCAACCGCGGCTATAGGCGGCGCGCGCGTCCAATCCTTTCTCCGGCCACACCGGCGCGACCATCAGGATTTCGTCGCGCACGGTATCGAAGATTGCCGTGATCGTCGGGCGCAACAGGATGGCATCGGGCAGGCCAAGCGTGTCGGGCGGCGCATTGGGTAGTCGCTCGATCAGCCGCACCATGTCGTAGCCGAGATAGCCAAAGATGCCGACCGCCATCGGCGGCAACCCGGCTGGGCAGTGCCAAGCGCGTTTCGCCGATCAGCGCGCGCAAAGATTCCAGCGCCGCGAGCGTCTCGGGCTCGAAATCGTTCGGCGCACTTCGCGCATTGCGGTTGATTTCGGCTTTGCCGTTCCGGCAACGCCAAATGACGTCGGGCTTCATGCCGATGATGGAATAGCGTCCGCGGGTTTCGCCGCCTTGCACGCTTTCCAGAAGAAAAGCGTTTTCGCGCCCCTCGGCAAGTTTCAGAAAGGCCGAAACCGGCGTTTCGAGATCGGCGACGAGGCGCGCATAGAGCACTTGCGGTTCGCCACTATCGTAGCGGCGCGCAAAGTCCGCGAAATCAGGAAGAATGCCCATGGCTCCGTCACGATCCTTCGCCGGTCACGTCGGTCAATATCTTCGCATTGATCTTCACGCCTTGTTTTTCGCGCGCCGCAAAGCCAGGGATTCGGTGATATCCGATCCGACGCCGCCGGAAATCTGGCGGACGCCTCTCATGAACATCGGATTGTCGATGGGCGGCACGGGATGATCAATTCCGGTGACGCGCGCAATGATGTAACCGCCCGAACTTTGCGGCCCGAACACCGCACCGCGAGGCGGCACGCTAAAGATAGCGCTCACAAGGTCCGGAGAGAATGTTGCGTCATTGGTCTGCCGGGTCAGCGCCTCGCTGGATTGCACCTTGGTACCGATCGATTGGGCGATGTCGTCGAGAGAGCGGCCCTTGTTCGCCTCGCTCGCCAATTCCATCGCTTTTTTGCGCAACAAAAGGCTGCGCTGATCTTCCGTCCAGGCGGCGGTTGCGGGAGCACGCACGGCATCCAGAGGCTTCAGCTTGGGCGGCACGACGCCGTTCACCATGACGACGTAATAATGGCCGGCCTTTGTCGGGACGAGATCGCCGTCTTCGCCGACTTCCGCAGCGAAGACCTGCGCGCGGAACTCGGGATCGTCGGGCGCCGCCGTCTTGCTGCCGTCGGGGGCCAATCCCTCGCGGTCCATGGCGACGATATGGTTCGAACGGATGCCGACTTTTTTTGCCGCTTCCACGACATTGGCGCCGCCGCTCACAGCATCGGTATAGGCGTTGGCAATGTCGGCGAGTTTTGACTGCGCCAGTTCTTGCAGGACCTGCTTGCGGAGTTCCTCTTTGGCCTGATCGAGCGTCGTTGTCTTGCCCGGTATCGATTTTCACGACATGAAAAATCGCGTAGCCAAAGCTGCCTTTGGCAGGCGCCGTCACGCGCGCCCTCGGGAGCCGCAAACGCGGCCTTCGATTGGTCCGGATCCACCAGATCCGCCGCCGTCACCGTACCTAAGTTTATGTCCGTGGACTTGTCGCCATGGGCAAAGGCCGCCTGCTCGAAGGTCTGTCCGGCTTTGATCTTGGCGCTCGCCGCCTCTGCTTCGGCCAGAGTTTGATAATTGATCCGCTCGAGTTCGCGCTTTTCCGGAATGACATATTTGTCCTTCTGCGCTTCATAGGCGGCCGCGATCTGGGCATCCGTCACCGTGATCGTTTTGGAGACGTCGTCGGGGCCGACATCCGCATAGGTCACGTCGCGGTATTCGGGCGTGGAGAACCGATCGGCGTGGCTTTTCACATAGGCGGTCAGTTCGGCATCCGTCGGTGGCGCGATCGGCGGCAGCGCGCTGTCGTTCACCGTCACGTAATCAACCGCACGCATTTCCGTCGAATAGGCGAAAAGGGCACGCGCATAACCGGCGGGAATCGCGAAGCCGCTTTCGGCGGCGTGCACGAGCTGGTCGCGAGCCAGCTCGCGCCGCACCAATTCGATGAAGCCTTTCTCGCTATAATTCATTCTCGCGATGGCCTTCAGGAACGTGTTGCGGTCGAAAGTCCCGGTAAGCTCCGAGAATTGCGGCAAGGAGCGGATCAATGTTGAAACCGTGTCATCGCTGACGGTAAGGCCAAGGTCGCTCACCACATTGTCCAGGGCCGTGCGGGCGATTTCCTGTTGCAGGAAGGCTGGGCCCAAACCGTTTTTCCGGGCCTCGTCGGCCGTTATTTCTTTGCCGCGCTGCTCCCCTAGCCGGTGGACATAATTATCGTAGTCGCGCTTGAATTCTTCGCGCTCGATCGAGGTCCGACCGACCGTCGCAACGGCGGTACTGCTGCCGCCGTGGAAAATATCGCCAATGCCCCATGCTACGAAGCTGAGCGACAGCGCCCCCAGAAACAAAGAGGATACCCAGGACTTGGAAAACTGTCGCATCTGCTGAAGCATGGAAAAACCTTGGTGGAGTGGCGGTAAAAGGCGGCGGATGATAGGGAGGGGGCCTAGTAACGGCAAGGCGATGACCATGTTGATAGCAGGAAATTGGAAAATGAATGGGCAGGCGGGCGCCCTGAATGAGGTCCGTGCGCTGATTCGCGCCCTCGCGGCCCAGCCTAGCTCGGCCCAAGTGGTGATCTGCCCCCCAGCCACGTTGATTTCGAGGGCTGTTGCCGAGGCGGGTGACGCTATCGGCGTGGGCGGGCAGGACTGCCACGAAAAACCTTCGGGCGCCTTTACCGGCGATATCTCGGCCGAGATGTTGCGCGATGCGGGCGCTTCTTGCGTGATCGTCGGTCATTCCGAGCGCCGGCAGTATCACGCCGAGACCGATGTCCTTGTCGCTGCCAAGGCGCAAGCCGGTTGGCGGGCAGGCTTGGCGGTCATTATCTGCGTCGGCGAAACCGAGGCCGAGCGCAATGCCGGTCGCGAGGAAGAGATCGTCTCGGGTCAGCTGGCCGTCAGTGTGCCCGACGGCGCGACCGGCTCGAACTGCGCCATCGCTTATGAACCCGTATGGGCCATCGGCACGGGGCGTACGGCCACCGCAGCCGATATTGCAAAAATGCACGCCCATATCCGTGCCGTGCTGGTGAAGCGTTTTGGCGAGATCGGCCGGCAAATTGCCATCCTTTACGGGGGGTCGGTTAACCCCAAAAATGCCGCAGAAATCCTGCGTGTACCCGAAGTCGGCGGCGCCCTGGTCGGCGGCGCCAGCCTGAAAGCATTGGATTTTCTGGAAATTATCGCTGCCGTGCCAGTTTCCGCTTAACCAGTTCGCCCTACGCTTCCTTAACCCGCTCGGTGCCATCCTTGTTGCAAAGCAGTCGCAAGTTCTGACGTAATGCGATTGCGGGTTTGGTGCGTGGGGTGTGATGGGTAGGCTCTCTTACGAGACGGCCGAAACGTTGGTGTACGATCCGGTTCCCGCGAACCGGACGGCGACGCGGTCCGTGCTTTACACGGTCGGGTTTCGCAACATCGAGACGGTCGCCACGTTCGAAGATTTCAAGGCGGCGATCCGCATCCGGCCGCCTGATTTGGCACTTTGCGAAGCGCAAGGCGCCGACGGCGAACTCTGCGACATGATCCAGTCGATGCGTCAAGGCGCTCATGGATACAATCCGTTTATCGTCATCATCGTCACCGCTTGGGAAAAGACCAACGCGCTGGCCAGCCGCGTCCTAAATTCGGGCGCCGACGATCTAATCTTGCGTCCGTTTTCGACGAAGTTGCTTGGCGACCGCGTCGAAACGCATATCGAGCGACGCAAAGGCTTCGTTATCACCCATGATTATGTCGGGCCGGACCGCCGGCGCGACGCGGCCAGACCCGTCCGATGCCGAGCTTTTCGACCCTCCGAATTCGCTCAAGATGAAGGCGATGGACCGGCTGAGTCCGGAAATCGCCAATGCGAGGCTCGATGCCGAATTGAAAACGGCCCGCGAAACGCTGAAAGCCGAGAAGCTGCGCCGCGACGTGTTCCAGATATGCATCTTATGGCGATTGATGCAGGAGCAAAGGCCGGATCACCCGAGCAATTTGGAGCATCTGGCAAAGCTGGCGCGGCTAACGCAAAGCATCGCCAAACGCTGCCGCGACACCGAATTCGAAGTTGCTTTGGGCTGGTGCGATTCCGTCATGGCAGCCGTGGAGGGCTTGGAGCTGGGCGTCGACCGCAATGCCTCGATGCATCTGTTGGGACATGCGGTGCTCAGTCTCAACCAAGTCTTCCGTCCCGAGAAATCGTCGGCCGACCATCTGGCCGAGATCGACGTGACCGTCGCAATGATCCGCGCCCGCGGGAAGAGCCGAACGGGCTGAAAGCGCCTCCCACCGAGCAGCAAATGGCCGACAGTAAACCTTTGTAAATTCATGCTATTCACTGGTCGCGCTCGCAGCAGTTTCGCTTCTTTTCTTTCCATCCCGCGTCCAATCGTCTAAGGAACCCGCCCGAACGTCCCCGGAAGGTTCCCCATGCAAACCCTATTGCTGGTCATCGAACTTATGATCGCGATGGCGCTTGATCATTTTCGTGCTGTTGCAGCGTTCCGAGGGCGGGGCACTCGGCATGGGCGGCGGCGGTTCGGGGCTGGGGGGCTTGTTCAGCCCGCGCGGCGCGTCCGACACGCTGACGCGCACGACCGCGATCTTGGCGGTGATGTTTTTCGTCGTTTGCCTGGCGCTGAACCTTCTGGTGCGCAACTCGCACGCAGACCGTTCGATCCTTGATTCGCCGAGCGCGCCGGCGCGGACGGCGCAACCGCTGCCGAAACCGGCCGCACCGGCGCCGATCCAGCAGACTCCGTCGGTTCCCACGCCGCACTAAATCTTTAAGATTTCATCGGCTTGCGATGAGCCCCTGAGGCAAATTCTCAAATCGCAGCAAATCTGAATCTTTGCGCTTGAGTGTGCGCACCTCTTTCGACATGGTGGCCTTCCATGGCGCGGTTGATCTTCATCACCGGCGGTGTGGTCTCTTCCTTGGGAAAAGGTCTTGCCTCCGCGGCTCTCGGAGCCCTTTTGCAGGCGCGTGGCTATAAGGTCCGCCTGCGCAAACTCGATCCCTATCTCAACGTCGATCCGGGCACCATGAGCCCGTTCCAGCACGGCGAGGTCTATGTCACCGACGACGGCGCGGAGACCGATCTCGACCTCGGCCATTACGAGCGTTTCACCGGCGTCTCCTCGCGGCGCGCCGACAACATCACCAGCGGGCGCATCTACCAGCAGGTGATCGAGAAAGAGCGCAACGGCGAATATCTCGGCCGTACCGTGCAGGTGATCCCGCATGTCACCGACATGATCAAAGAATTCGTCATGGCGGGCGCCGACGAGGTCGATTTCCTGCTCTGCGAAATCGGCGGCACGGTGGGCGATATCGAAGGCCTGCCGTTCTTCGAAGCCATCCGCCAACTCGGCAACGAGTTGGGCCGCGAGCACGTCGCCTTCGTGCATCTGACGCTGGTGCCCTATCTGGAGGCCGCCGGCGAGCTGAAGACCAAGCCGACGCAGCATTCGGTGAAGGAGTTGCGCGCCATCGGTATCCAGCCCGACATTCTGCTGTGCCGCTCGGAAAAACCGCTGCCGGACGACGACCGGCGCAAGATCGGACTGTTCTGCAACGTGCCGGCGCAGCGCGTGATCCCCGCGCTCGATCTTCGCCACCATCTACCGCGCGCCGCTGGCCTATCACGATGTCGGCCTCGACATCGAAATCCTCAGCGTCTTCGGCATCAAGGACGCGCCGCCGCCCGATCTTTCCAAATGGAAGAAGGTGGTGGACCGGGTGAAGAACCCCGAAGGCGAAGTGCGCATCGCGGTCGTCGGCAAATACATGCAGGTGAAGGATTCCTACAAATCGCTGTCGGAAGCGCTGGCCCATGGCGGGCTCGCCAACAATGTGCGCGTGCAGATGGAATGGATCGACAGCCGAGATCTTCGAGCGCACCGATGCGGCGGCATTCCTGGAAGGACGTCAACGGGATATTGGTGCCGGGCGGCTTCGGCGAGCGCGGCACCGAGGGCAAAATCCAAGCGGTGAAATTCGCGCGCGAACGCGACGTGCCGTTCTTCGGCATTTGCTACGGGCTGCACATGGCGGTGATCGAAGCGGCGCGCGATTTGGCGGGCCTGGAAGGGGCGGGCACCACCGAGAATCGGCCAGCCGCGCCATCCCGTGATCGCGCTGATGACCGAATGGATCAAAGGCAACCGTGTCGAAACGCGCGCCGCCGACAGCGATCTGGGCGGCACGATGCGGCTGGGCGCCTATCACCGCGATGCTGACGCCGGGCAGCCGCGTCGCCGAAGTTTATGGCGCGAGCGAGATTTCCGAACGCCATCGCCATCGCTATGAAGTGAACACCAACTACACCAAGCATCTCGCCGAGCACGGCTTGGTGGTCTCCGGCTGGTCGCCCGACGGCAAGCTGCCCGAGATCATGGAAATCCCCGAGCCATCCCTGGTTCATCGGCGTGCAATTCCACCCGGAACTGAAATCGCGCCCCTTCGATCCGCATCCGCTGTTCCGTTCGTTCATCGCCGCGGCGGTGAGGCAGAGCAGGTTGGTTTAAGGGTGAATATGAGGCATCGCCATTTGTCATCCCCGGCGAGCGAGCGTCGCGTCGCGACGCGCGCGAGGTAAGGGGACCCAGGCGGTTAGATAAAGTCCGGTCCATCCACCTGGGTTCCCTTCTCCTCGCTCACTTCGTTCGCTCAGCCGGGAATGACAGGCGGTGGGCGCGTTCGGTCCTCTTCACTCTTAGCAATTCGTAAACGCTCTGCCCCTACCATTCCGCGTATGAGCCGGAAGTCCGCGATATACGGAATTGCCGCCGTGTTGGCGCTTGCCGCTTGCGCGCGGGCACAGGATGCATCCGCGCCGCCGCGCTATGCCACGCAAATTCCGCCGTCCCAGGATCAAGTGCTCGATCATGCACCGCCCGTCGCGGCTCCGACGACGCCGGTAACGACTGCCTCCGGGCCTGCGGCAACCGCTTTTGTTCCGCCCACGGACAATGTATCGCAAATCCAGCGCGACTCCCAGCCGCGCTACGCCACCATGATTCAGCAGCAGGAACCCGAGACCGTCACGGTGACCGGTCTGCGCCCCTCCGAGTCCGACGGCTATCGCCTCGGCACGGGCGACACGGTGCGTGTCACGGTGTTCGGTGAGACCGATCTGTCGGGCACGTTCGAGATCGACAGCCAAGGCTATGTGCGTTTGCCGCTGATAGGGCAGATTGCGGCGGCCGGCCTTTCCACTTACGGGCTTGAAAGCCGCATCACCGATTCATTGATCTCGGGCAAATATCTTCTCAATCCGCGGGTGAATGTCGAGGTCACGACCTATCGGCCATTCTATATCGTTGGCGAGATCAGCAAACCCGGCGAATATCCCTATGTGAATGCCATGACGACGCAGAATGCCATCGCGTTGGCCGGCGGATTCACCGACCGTGCGGTGGAATCCGTCGGTCTTTATCCGCCATCAGGGCGAGATGAAGGAGCACGAGGTCGATCTTGACCAAGGCACGCGCATCCGCCCTGGCGATGTCATTCGGGTCGAGCGCTCGACCTATTGGACGATTATGACGGTGCTATCGCCGCTGATTTCGCCGTTCTCGACTATCGCGTATCTGCTGAAATAGTTTTTTTGCGTTCTGGCGGATCGCCGTTAGAATAGCCGCATGACCGCTGTCCAGCCCAATGCGACCGTCAAGGTCGGTTCCGTCGAAGTCGGCAATGCGAGCAAACTCGCGATTATCGCCGGCCCTTGTCAGCTCGAAAGCCGGGCGCATGCCTTCGAAATGGCGCAAGCCCTAAAGGAGATGGCGGCCAAAGCCGGTGTCGGCCTGATCTACAAAACCAGTTTCGACAAGGCCAACCGCACCAGCGGGTCGTCGAAGCGCGGCATGGGGCTTGAGGCCTCGCTGCCGATCTTCAGCGACATCCGCGAGACCTTCGGTTTGCCGGTGCTCACCGACATCCATGAGCGCGAGCAATGCGCCATGGTGGCCCCCGCAGTGGATGTGCTGCAGATTCCGGCCTTCCTTTGCCGCCAGACCGACCTGCTGGTCGCAGCGGCTGAGACCGGCAAAGTGGTCAACATTAAAAAGGGCCAGTTCCTGGCACCCTGGGACATGAAAAACGTCATCGCCAAAGTCACCGGCGCAGGCAATCCCAATGTGCTGGCAACCGAACGCGGTGTTAGCTTCGGTTACAACACGCTGGTCTCTGACATGCGTGCGCTGCCGATCATGGCAAGGTTCGGCGCGCCGGTGGTGTTCGACGCGACCCATTCGGTCCAGCAGCCAGGAGGATTGGGCGCGACGACGGGGGGCGATCGCGAAATGGTGCCTTATCTGGCACGTGCCGCCGTCGCCGTGGGCGTTGCGGCGGTTTTCCTGGAAGTACACCAAGACCCCGATCACGCGCCTTCGGACGGGCCCAATATGGTCAAGCTGAAGGATTTCCCGGCACTGCTCGACGATCTCGTCGCCATCGACGCGATCGCCAAGCGAAGCACAGGAAAGTCAGACTGAAACTGCCATCCAGACCTTCACAATCCCGATAACGGCAAGAATCAGCAGCAGAATCTGCGCAATGGCCGAGATGCCGAAGCCCAAGCCGCGCTTTTCCGGATCGGCCATATATCCGGTCATGTAGAGAATCCGGCCGATCACCCAGGCCAGGCCCAACGCGGCCGGTAGCCAAGCCAGCATCGAAAAGACAGGCGAGAAATATTGCGTCGCCAACCACAACAGCGGCAGAAACACGACCATCGCTTCCAGCGTGTTGTAGTGAACGCGCACCGCACATTCGAATTCCGGATTGCCGGTCATGGCCGGCGCTTTCACATTGTGTTTTCCGCGCATCTGACCGACGCGAATGCCCATAAAGAAATACAGCAGGATGGCCAAAATCGTGACGACGGCAGCTAACAGATCGGCTGGCATGTTCGTTTCCCCTATGCAGACACTCCCGCGCGGGGATCGCGCGGGAGCCTTGTCGGCACACTATAGGGATTCGCCGTGGCGCGCCTTATTGGCCCCCGTGGTCGCCGCTTTGCCAGTGCTGACGCATGGCGTCGGCCTGCTGTTTGAGGTCGGTCTTTTGGGAGTCGCTCAGCGCGTCCCACTTCGCTTTCAAATCGTCCGCCAGCTTCTGTTTGTCGGCGTCGGACATGGCCATGAATTTCTTTCGCTGCTCGTCGCGATAAGCTTTGCGCTGATCGTCTGTCATACCGACGGTCTCGCTACGCATATGCGCCATCAGCATCATGCGTTCTTCCGGCGTCAGAAAGCTCATTGGGCCGCCCATATGGTCGCCATGCGGTGGCCGCCCGGAAGGGGTATCTGCGGCAAAAGATGCCGTCGTCAACAACATTGCGGTAAGAGCGGGCAGGATCACGCGAGAAAGCGTCATAGTATTACTCCCTATTGGCCCTCGGGATTGGCCCTCGGGCCGTTAAACGTCCAATTTGCCCCACTCCGTCGACTTGCTGGCGCTCCAAGCATCGCTTAAAGCAAGCCCTATTCTGCACGATTTCTGATGAGGATAATGTGACATGACCGCAATCATCGACATCGCCGCCCGGGAGATCCTGGATAGCCGCGGCAACCCCACTGTAGAAGTCGACGTTCACCTCGAAGACGGCTCGTTCGGCCGCGCCGCAGTGCCTTCCGGGGCATCGACGGGAACGCGCGAGGCCGTCGAACTGCGCGACGGCGCAAAGCGCTATGGCGGCAAGGGGGTGGAGAAAGCGGTCGCGGCCGTAAACGGCGAATTGTTCGATGCGCTGTGCGGTGCGGAAGCCGAAGATCAGGTCCGTCTCGACAAGACGATGTGCGCGCTGGACGGCACGCCGAACAAGGCGCGGCTTGGCGCCAATGCCATTCTGGGCGTTTCGCTGGCGACCGCCAAGGCGGCGGCAGAGGCGGCGAACCTGCCGCTCTACCGCTATGTCGGCGGGGCGAAAGCCAACCTCCTGCCGGTGCCGATGATGAATGTCCTCAATGGCGGCGTGCATGCCGACAATCCGATCGATTTCCAGGAATTCATGATCGTGCCGGTCGGCGCCCCGACCTTCAAGGAGGCGCTGCGCTATGGCGCCGAAATCTTCCACGTCCTCAAGAAGGGGCTGAAAGATGCCGGCTACAACACCAATGTCGGCGACGAAGGCGGCTTCGCGCCGAACCTGAAAAGCGCCGATGAAGCGCTGTCGTTTATCGTCAAAGCCATCGAGAAGGCAGGCTACCGCCCGGGCGAAGATGTCTTCCTCGCGCTCGATCCGGCTTCGTCGGAATTTTTCGAAGGCGGCAAATATGAGCTGAAGGGCGAGGGCAAGACGCTCGACCCGCTGGCCATGGTGAAAGTGTATGAGGATCTGGTTGCGCGTTATCCCATCTTCTCCATCGAAGACGGAATGGCAGAACTGGATACGCCGGGCTGGGTGGCGATCACCAAATCGCTGGGCAAGAAAATCCAACTCGTCGGCGACGACAATTTCGTCACCAACACGGCGCTTTTGAAGCAGGGTATCGCCAACGGCGTGGCCAATGCGATCCTGATCAAAGTCAACCAGATCGGCTCGCTGACCGAAACGCTGGAAGCCGTCGAGATGGCGCATAAGGCGTCTTATCGCGCCGTGATGAGCCATCGTTCGGGCGAAACGGAAGATTCCACCATCGCCGACCTCGCGGTCGCCACAAATTGCGGACAGATCAAAACCGGTTCGCTGTGCCGCTCCGATCGTCTGGCCAAATACAACCAGCTTCTTCGGATCGAGGAGCAGTTGGGCGATCAGGCGATCTATGCCGGGCGGAGCGTGCTGAAGGCTTGAGGTTTTCGTCGTAATTTGATTTGAAAAGGCCGCCGAAAGGCGGCCTTTTTGCTTAGTGATCCACCGTTGCTTCGGGGGATGGCGGGTAGGCAGCCTAACGCGGGCCATCGATTTGAAGGCAAACATATATGAGCATGATCTGTTGGGTTCAGAGTGTATCGCAGCCGCAGATCGCGGCGCTAAGGGCAACGCCATCGCTGGCAAGCGATTTGGTGTGGGTTGCACAGCATGACGGAATGAACACGCGCCGCGAAGAAATGCTGAAACGCCTGCCCCCGGAAAAGAGGCAGGCTGCAGAAGCGAGGTATAAGGCTGCTCTCGAACTAATGCCGAAGCGAGACGAGTTTGACGCACAAATTTTCGGGGCTCGTGCAAGGCTTGCCGGCCTTGGGGATCTGGAACCGGCCTTCGATCTCCAAAAATCGTGGCACATCTTGCATTATCTATTTACCGGCGACGTCGGTCCGGTCGGATCGCCGGGCGATGGACTGATGGCAGGTGAGGATTTGGGCGAAGACGTGGGGTATGGGCCCCCGAGATTGCTCGATGTGGACGGGACGCGGTCGTTTGCGCAGTTCCTCGAAGCATTGGATGCAGCGGAGCTAGCGGCGCGGGTAAAATACCAGGAGATGTTACGTGCTGGCTTATACTCCATGCCCATGGGAGGGGGCACGGAGGCCGAATTTGAGATTGGGTTGCGTGACGAAGTCGAAAGCTACTTCCCACGATTACGCGCCTATATCGTCGGCGTGGCGGCAAAGCGAGGCGGCTTATTGATTTGGATATCCTGAAGAACCTGTCGTGAGAGCGCCCGCTCCGTCTTAACTATTTTCCGCTTGACCTGCCGAATCGGTAGTGATTCGTTCTCGTCATGCGAATCAGACGAAGCGTGACGCGTATTTTTCGTTGTCTATCTTGCCGGCCGTCACCATCGCGGTCGTGTCCTACTTTGGCTATTACGCCGTGTGGGGCGAGCGGGGCTATTTGGCGCTCGGCGATGTGCAGGCCAAACTTGCCGTTGCCCAGGTGCAAGCGGACCAGCTGGCAGATGAACACGAGCGTCTGCAGCACCGTATTGCGCTTCTCAAGTCCAATACGCCCGATCCCGACCTGGTCGAGGAGCTCGCCCGCACCCAGTTGATGGATGGCGCGCCGGGCCAGTTGGCTGTCCCCCGGGACAAACAGCCCTAAGCGCGCTGCCTCCTTAGCCGGACGAAGGTCCTCGCTTGCCAAAAGCGGTCCGCCTTGCCAAAACCCGCGCCCTTGCCTCCACCTAGGGAAACGGGAAAACTAGGCTCCGACATGACTGATCCGAACATGGCTCCAGGACTGGCGTCAAAACCGCCGTCGCGACTCCCAATTCCGTGTCCCTCAAGAAGTTCTATTCGGACATGCTGCTGATCCGCCGGTTCGAGGAGCGGGCGGGACAGCTTTATGGCATGGGGCTGATCGGCGGCTTCTGCCACCTCTATATCGGCCAGGAAGCCGTGGTGGTCGGCATGCAGGCCAATTTGGGCCCGCAGGACCAAGTGATCACCGCCTATCGCGATCATGGCCATATGCTGGCCTGCGGCATGGACCCCAAAGGCGTCATGGCCGAACTGACGGGGCGCCACAGCGGCTATTCCAAAGGCAAGGGCGGCTCGATGCACATGTTTTCGAGCGAGAAGACAGTTCTATGGCGGCCACGGCATCGTCGGCGCCCAGGTGCCGCTCGGCACCGGGCTGGCCTTCGCCGACAAGTACAAGAACAACGGCTCGATCTGCGTGACCTATTTCGGCGACGGCGCCGCCAACCAGGGCCAGGTCTACGAGAGCTTCAACATGGCCGAGCTGTGGAAGCTGCCGGTCGTCTACATCATCGAAAACAACCAATACGCCATGGGCACCAGCGTCGAGCGCTCCAGCGCCGAGACGCGATTTCTACAAGCGCGGCTCGTCGTTCAACATTCCCGGGCGAAGAAGTCGACGGCATGGATGTGGAAGCGGTTCACGCGGCCGGCCGCAAGGCCGTGGAATGGTGCCGTTCCGGCAAGGGCCCGATCATCCTTGAGATGAAGACCTATCGCTATCGCGGCCATTCCATGTCCGATCCGGCGAAATACCGCACGCGCGAAGAAGTGCAGACGGTGCGCGAGAAGCGCGACCCCATCGAACATCTGGGCCACAAGCTGGTCTCGACGCGGCATGATCGACGGAAGACGAGCTGAAGGCGATCGACAAAGACATCCGCCTGGTCGTCAACACCGCCGCCGAATTCGCCATGGAAAGCCCCGAGCCCGATCCGTCCGAGCTCTACACGGACGTGGTGGCCTGATGTCGCATCCAGATTCTGATGCCCGCGCTGTCGCCCACCATGGAAGAGGGCAAGCTCGCCAAATGGCTGGTCAAGGAAGGCGACGCGGTCAAATCCGGCGACATTCTTGCCGAGATCGAAACCGACAAGGCGACGATGGAATTCGAAGCCGTCGATGAAGGCACGCATCGGCAAGATCCTGGTGCCCGAAGGCACCGAAGGCGTGAAAGTCAATTCGCCGATCGCCGAACTGCTCGGCGATGGCGAGGCGCCGAATGCGAGCCGCTCCCGCTACGCCGAAAGCGCCGCTCGGCCGCATCGCACCTCTGCGAGGGAGGGAGCGCGACGTGCGGCCGACAACTCCGCCGGCGCCGCGTCGGAGCGAAGCTGCCGCAAGGGTGAGCGGCGGACTTCAGCACCGAACCCGGAAGTTCCCGCCGGCACGGAATTCGTCACCATGACGGTGCGCGAAGCCTTGCGCGACGCCATGGCGGAAGAGATGCGCCGCGACGAAACCGTGTTCCTGATGGGCGAGGAAGTCGCGCAATATCAGGGCGCCTACAAGATCAGCCAGGGCTTGCTGGAAGAGTTCGGCGAGAAGCGCGTGATCGACACGCCGATCACCGAACATGGCTTTGCCGGCCTCGGCGTCGGCGCGGCGTTCAACGGGCTGAGGCCCATCGTCGAATTCATGACCTGGAACTTCGCCATGCAGGCGATCGACCAGATCATCAATTCCGCCGCCAAGACGCGCTATATGTCGGGCGGCCAGATGCATTGCCCGATCGTTTTCCGCGGACCGAACGGCCCGGCCGCGCGCGTCGCCGCCCAGCACAGCCAGGACTATAGCGCGTGGTACGCGTCAGGTTCCGGGATTGAAAGTGATCGCGCCCTATTTCGCCGCCGATGCCAAGGCGCTTGCTGAAAGCCGCGATCCGCGATCCCAATCCGGTCATCTTCCTGGAAAACGAAATCGTTTATGGCCGCTCGTTTCCCGTGCCGAAGCTGGACGATTACGTGCTGCCCATCGGCAAGGCGCGCGTCATCAAAGCAAGGCAAGGATGTGACGCTGGTGGCGCTATTCGATCTGCGTCGGCATGATCCTCGAAGCGGCCGAAAAACTGGCGGCCGAAGGCATCGATGCGGAACTGATCGATCTGCGCACGCTGCGCCCGCTCGACACCGACACCGTCGTGGAATCCGTCAAGAAGACGAACCGCCTGGTCACGGTGGAGCAGGGCTGGCCGATTTGTTCGATCGGTTCGGAAGTCGCATCGCAGGTGGTGGAAAAGGCGTTCGACTATCTCGACGCGCCGCCGGCGAAGATTTGCGGCAAGGATGTGCCGATGCCCTATGCCGCCAATCTCGAAAAGCTTGCGCTGCCGACGGTCGACGACATCGTCGCGGCGGCGAAAGCCGTCTGCTACCGGGCCTGACCATGGGTTCGAATGTTGACATGACCTGGAAGAAGGGCGGCTGCCATTGCGGCGCGGTGTCCTTTGAGGTGCTGATGCCCGATGAAGTCGAAGCGGTCGATTGCAATTGCTCGATGTGCGCCAAGACGGGCTATGTGCATTTCATGGTTCCCAAGGACCGCTTCCGCTTGCTGACGCGGCGCCGACAAGCTGACGAACTATGAATTCAACACCAAAACGGCGAAGCACTTGTTCTGTTCCGTGTGCGGAATAAAATCGTTCTATGTGCCGCGTTCGCATCCCGACGGCTACAGTATCAATTTGCGCTGCCTGGAACCGAATACGGTCCGCCTCGTGAATTTGCAGCCGTTCGACGGCGCCCATTGGGAACAACACATTGCCGAACTCAAGCCGCTTGAGGCGAACTGATGTCGATTCAAATTTTGATGCCTGCGCTATCGCCCACGATGGAAGAGGGCAAGCTGGCCAAATGGCTGGTCAAGGAAGGCGACGCGGTGAAGTCCGGCGACATCCTGGCCGAGATCGAGACCGACAAAGCGACGATGGAATTCGAAGCCGTCGATGAGGGCCGGATCGGGAAAATCCTGGTCCCGGCAGGCACGGAAGGCGTGAAGGTCAACGCGCCGATCGCCGTTCTGCTCGGCGAAGGCGAAACGCGCCGGCGCGGCCGATATTCCCGCCGCAATGCAATCGATCAAAGAGGCGGTGACGGCGGAAGCGAAACCAGCGGCTGCAGCGCAAAACCGGTCACCGCGCCGGCACAGAAACCTCGCTCCCCCCTTGAGGGGGAGCCAAGTTCGCGCAGCGAACTTGGTGGGGGGTCCGCGCGAAGCGCGGCACCACCCCACCCCGAAGCGGCTCAAGGCCGCTTCGATTTCGGCCGACAAAAGCTCCACCGGAGCTTTTGCATCCGGCCTCAACCCTCAAGGGGAGGGTGAAAAAGGCACGCGCATCTTCGCCTCGCCGCTGGCGCGGCGCATCGCCCAGCAGAAGGGCATCGATATCGCAGCGCTCGCCGGTTCCGGCCCGCGCGGGCGCATCGTGAAATCCGATGTCGAAAGTGCCAAGCCCGGCGCGGCGAAAGCCGTCCGCAGCGCCCGCGCGCGCAACCATCCGTAGGCGGAGGAATTGCCGGCATCGCGCCGCTTGCCCGACGCCAAGCTGTTCTACAAGCCGGAAGATTATGTCGAAATCCCGCACGATTCGATGCGCAAATCCATCGCCAAGCGGCTCAGCTCGGCGAAGGCGCTGATCCCGCATTTCTATCTGACCATCGACTGCAACATCGACTCGCTGATGGCCACGCGGGCGCGCCTCAACGAGCAGTCGCCGAAAGGCGAGGGCGCTTACAAGCTTTCGGTCAACGATTTCATCGTCAAAGCGGCCGCGTTGGCGTTGCAGCGCGTGCCGGAGGTCAATGCCAGCTGGACCGAAAATGCCATCCTGCGCCACAAGCATGCCGATGTCGGCGTCGCGGTGGCGCTCGATTTCGGCCTCATCACGCCGATCGTTTTCCGCGCCGACGAAAAAGGCCTGGCCGCGATCTCCAACGAAGTGAAATCGCTGGCCGAGCGCGCGCGCGCCAAGAAGCTCAAGCCGCAGGAATATGAGGGCGGCAGCTTCGCCATCTCCAATCTCGGCATGTTCGGGATCAAGAACTTCACGGCGGTCATCAATCCGCCGCATGCGGGCATCCTCGCGGTCGGCGCGGGCGAGCAGCGCGCGGTGGTCATCAACGGGAAAGTCGAAGTCGCCACCGTCATGACCGTCACGCATGTCCTGCGATCACCGCGTGATCGACGGCGCCACCGGCGCGCGCTTCCTGCAGATTTTCAAACAATTCATCGAAGAACCGGCCGCGATGCTGCTATAAGCGCTTCGCTAGCGACTGGGGACAGCATGGACGAGCTCGAGGCAATTCTCGAAACGGGCGGCGCGGCGGCTGTCGAGATGGCCGCATCGGCGCTTGCTGGAACGCGGCGGCAAGGTGGGGCATTGCGCCAATTGCGGCCATCCGATGATCGGCCCCTATTGCGCGGTCTGCGGCCAGCCGCTTAACACCCACCGCCGCTCGTTGGAGCATCTGCTGCACGAAATCGTCAAGGATATCGTCAGCTTCGACAGCCGCATCCTGCGCACGGCCAAAGCGCTGCTGGTCGAGCCGGGCGAATTGCCGAGGGCGTTTCGCGAAGGGCGCACTCAGCGCTACATGCCGGCGGTGCGGCTGTATCTGTTTGTCTCGCTCATTTTCTTTGTGATCCTGGGAGTCTCGGGTATCGCCATCCTGCAGCTCGAGCTGGTCGCGGCGCCCCAGAAGATAATGTATGATGCGAACGGCAATCCCTTTATACCCAATCTCGCATACGATCCTAGCGATCCGGATCTCAAGGATGTTCCGAAAAACATCCAGCTGCCCAAAGAGGAAGTCTCCCGCATGGGAGCGCATTATGCCTTCGAAACCAAAGTGTATTTCTTTGCGCCCATCGGTGCACATCACAAGACCTTGCCGCAGGCAGCGCTGGACCAGCTGCAATACCGGGAGTTCAAGGCTGATTTGAAATCCGCGGGGCAGGACGCGGCGAAGAAGAAAACCCAAGAGAAGACGGTCAAGATCTGGCTCGACACGCATCTTTTCGGAGGCTTCCGGCGGCTGGCAACTAATCCCGCCGCGCTAAACGAACCGCTGACGACGTGGATTCCACGTGTTTTGTTCCTCTTGTTGCCTCTGTACGCGTTGCTTTTGGCTGCATTCTACCGGCGGCAGCGGCAGAAATTCTTTTTCGTTGATCATCTTATTTTTTCGCTGAGTGTGCATACTTTTACGTTCGTAGCGTTGATCGTTGCAGTCGGACTGGCGCAGCTTGTGTCCGGTGAATGGGTGTTTTGGTTTTTGCTCGCATCCATCGGCGTTTACGTTTTGCTGTCGCTGAAACGCTTCTATGAGCAGAACTGGTTCTGGACCGGGCTGAAATTTGTATTCATCTCCGGAATCTACTGTGATCTTCCTGCTGTTGCCGACACTTTGCGGCGTCGTTGCCTTGAGTTTTCTTTATACCTGAGGACTGAGATGGATTCTTTTGACGTCATTGTGGTGGGCGGCGGACCGGGCGGCTATGTCTGCGCCATCCGCGCGGCCCAGCTTGGCCTGAAGACCGCGGTGGTCGAACGCGACCGGCTCGGCGGCATCTGCCTCAACTGGGGCTGCATTCCGACCAAGGCGCTGCTGCGCTCGTCGGAAATCTGGCATCTGATGCATCGGCTGAACGAATTCGGCTTTTCGGCGGACAATTTCAAATTCGATCTGGCGAAGATCGTCGAGCGCTCGCGCAAGGTTTCGCAGCAACTTTCGAACGGCGTCGGCTTCCTGATGAAGAAGCACAAGATCACCGTCATCGCCGGCGAGGCGAAGCTGGCCGGGGCAGGGCAAGCTTGTCGTCACCAAGGACGGCACGTCCACCGAGATCGCCGGCAAGAACATCGTGCTGGCCACCGGCGCGCGCGCCCGCACGCTTGCCGGGACTTGGAGCCCGACGGAAAACTGATCTGGACCTATCGCGAGGCGATGGTGCCGACGGCATTCCCCAAATCGCTGCTGGTCGTCGGTTCCGGCGCCATCGGCATCGAGTTCGCCAGTTTCTACCGCACGCTGGGCGCGGAGGTGACGGTGGTGGAAGTGCTCGACCGCGTGCTGCCGGTGGAAGACGAGGAAATTTCTCACTTGGCGCACAAGGCGTTCGTCAAGCAGGGCATGAAGATCAAAACCTCCACCACGGTCGAGAAACTGGAGAAGGGCGCGGACAGCGTCACGGCCACGCTGAAAGCCAAGGACGGCAAGACGGAAACGATCACCGCGGATCGCGTGATCCTCGCGGTCGGCATTGTCGGCAATGTCGAGAATATCGGGCTGGAAAGCGCCGGCGTGAAGGTCGAGAGGACCCATGTCGTGGTCAACGAATGGGGCGAGACGGGCGTGCCGGGCTTATGGGCGATCGGCGATCTCGTCGGGCCGCCCTGGCTGGCGCACAAGGCGATGCATGAAGGCGTCATCGTCGCCGAGAAGAATCGCCGGCGTGAAAGGCGTGCATCCGCTGAACCCCTCCAATGTTCCGGGCTGCACCTATTGCTGGCCGCAGGTGGCCTCGCGTCGGCATGACGCGAAGCCAAAGCCAAGGCGAGCGGGCGCAAGATCAAAGTCGGGCGTTTTCCCTTCATCGGCAACGGCAAGGCGATTGCGCTGGGCGATTCCGAAGGCCTGGTCAAGACGGTGTTCGACGCCGACACGGGCGAATTGCTGGGCGCCCATATGATCGGCGCGGAAGTCACCGAACTGATCCAGGGCTATACCATCGCGAAGACGGGCGAGCTGACCGATGTGGAACTGGCCTCGACGATCTTCCCGCATCCCACGCTGTCGGAAATGATGCACGAAGCCGTGCTCGACGCCGACAAGAAGGCGCTGCATATCTAGGAGGGACACCTCATGAAGAACAAAGGCGTAAAAGGCACCGCGGCCGGCTTGGCCATTCTCGCACATTGTGCCGTCTCTGCATCTGGCGCAAAGCGCAGACGACAAGGTTGCGACGTCAAAAGGTGCGCTGGAGATTCACGCCATCCACCATGCTTCGCTGATGCTGAGCTGGAACGGCAAGCATGTGCTGGTCGACCCCGCGCCGGTCGGCGATGCCAAGGACGCGGATCCGGCGACCGGATATGCGGAATTGCCGAAACCGGACGCGATCGTCATCACCCATATCCATGGCGATCATTTCAGCGTGCCGGTGCTGGAAGCCGTCGCCGGCATGAAGACCGTGATTGTTGCGCCGCAAAATGTTTATGACGCGATGCCGGCCGACTTGAAGGCGAAGACAAAGGTCTTAAAAAACGGCGAGCGCGAAACTGTGGATGCGATACCCATCGAAGCCGTGCCGGCCTACAACACGACGCCGGACCGGATGAAATTCCATCCCAAGGGGCTCGGCAACGGTTATGTCCTCGCGCTAGGCGACAAGCGCATCTATATCGCCGGCGATACGGAAGAAACGCCGGAACTGTCGAAGCTTCCGCATATCGATGTCGCGTTCATCCCTATGAATCTGCCCTATACCGAAACGGTCGAGGCGGCGGCGCATTGGGTGAAGGATTTCAAGCCGGGCATCGTCTATCCTTATCATTATCACAATGCCGATGGGACGCTGAGCGACGTGGCGGGCTTCAAGTCGGAGGTTGGCAGCGCGAGCGATGTGCGGCTGTTGAAGTGGTATTAGTCAGTCCGCGATGAGCTGTCTCACGTCTTGCGCCAATTCCGCCGTGTCGTCGGTGGTGAGGGTCACCAGCCGTGCCGCGGCCGGTGGCGTCGAAGAAAAACACGGCGGTGGAATGCATCACTTCGTATTTGGGCGCGGTCGTCACGCTGTAGGCGACGCGATAGCGCCGCGCCAGATCGGCCAGCGCATTGTCGTTGCCGCGCAATCCGTCGATCTGGGGGGCGAAAGCCGCCGCGATATTGTTTGAGGACGGGCAAAGTGTCGCGATTGGGGTCCACGGTGACGAACAGCACGCGCACTTTGTCGGCATCGCGCCCAAGCCTTCCCAGCATTCCGGCCAGGTTCGCAAGCGTAGCGGGGCAGATATCGGGGCAATTGGTGTAGCCGAAATAGAGAATTGTCACATGGCCGCGATAATCCGCTGCGGTAACATCCGCACCGTCGCTCGCCCGCGTCATCCGGAATTGCAGTGGGGGCATAGCACCGGTGATGTCGGTGGCGTGCGAGGGCCCGACCGGGCGGCCACAACCAGCGAGAACGGCCAACAACATAAAGCAAGCGACGAAGCGGCTCATGTTATTGGAGTGGATTTGACATTCGCTACCCTGCTTGGCGCGAACACTTATAGCGAATGTCAAATCCAAAACTCCACTAGAAATCTATATTTGCTAATGGTCACTTTGATTTTAACATTCGCAAAATGCGCGGCGCAAACGGGATGCGAATGTTAGAATCGGACCATTAGTACAATAGCATGGCGCGCGCGGCATAAATCGGCAAAATAGCGAGGATGACTCTAATCCAGACAAAAGAGGAGGGCATCCTCGACTGGTCTCGCCTATGGCGTGCTGCTGGCGATAGGCAGTGTGGTCTATGTCGTGTGCCGAGAATATCCGGCCCAATTGCCGTTCTGGATGCCGTGGGAATTTTCCTGGCCGGTGTATCTGGCCACCACTCTGACGCTGGTGTGGTTTATTCGCGGGCTGGTGCGGTTGCCCAAAGCCGAGCGTCCGGCGATGTGGCGCAATCTGGCGTTCCTGCTTGGCGTGCTGGCGGATTACGCCGTGCTGCAGACCCATGTCGATTACTTCGCCCAGCACATGTTCTTCGTTCATCGCTGGGCCCATTTCGTGCTGCACCACACCGCCGCGTTCCTCATTGCTCTTGGAATGTCGGGACCGGCGATGCGTGCGGGAATGCCGAAATTTCTTCTGCCGCTGATCGACAACCGGCCGGTGCAGCGCGTGGTCGATTTCATGCAGCACCCGGCCGTCGCGCCCGTGCTGTTCGTCGGGCTGCTTTATTTCTGGCTGTTCCCCGAAATCCATACCCGCGTCATGCTCGACCGCAATCTCTACGACCTGATGAATTGGACCATGGCGATCAACGGCATCTTTTTCTGGTGCCTGATCCTCGATCCGCGTCCCAAGCCGCCGGCGCGGATTTCGAGCTTCATGCGCGCCGCGCTCATCATGGCCATCGAGTTGCCGCAAATGGTGCTGGGCGCGATCCTGTCGCTGTCGATGACGGATTTTTATCCCGTCTACAACATTTGCGGCCGCGTCTTCGATATGACGGCGCTGAACGACCAGCACTATGGCGGGCTGATCATCTGGCTGCCCGGCACGATGATGAGCTTTGCCGCGATGATCGCGGTGCTGGTCGTGCTCGGATCAACGAAGAGAAGGCCGAAGCCGTGCGCGTGGCATCGGCGTAATCACTTTGCCGGAGCAGCCATCCGTTGACGCATCACGGCTTCCATGTGATCGATCTGCATAACCGAGGTGTATTCGCTCACGAGGTCGGGGGGCGCAAGTTCCAACATGATGCGGTTCTCCACCCAGAATTCGAGGAGATGGAAAGCCGGCGGCTGGCCGGGCGCGCCGCGGCCGTAGAACTTGGTCCGCCAGCCCTCGCGCGCGCCGATGCGTTCGACAGTGGCGCGGTCGGTCGGTACTGCCATGAGCGCGTGAAAGCTTCCAAAAGCCGCCGGCATACCGGGCGTAAACACGCATTGCTGTTCGTCGCTCTTTCCGGGCACGAGCGAAATCGTTTCGGGATAGATCTCTATCATCGTACCGCTCTCATCGCCGCTCATCGCCATGTAGGCGCCGGGCAGCGGCCCGGCGAACGGAAACGCGCGGCCATTCATCACTTCAGCCAATACCGCGGCGACGTGGCCGGGATTGCGGGCCGGAATGGAGATGTGCAGGATTTTTGCGTGAGACATGGTTTCCCTTTTTTTGTTGGGGCGCGGGCCCATCAAGGCCTGCGACGTCGGTCTTCAAAGCTTGGATCAAGGCGCGGATGCCGAAAGAAGCGACGTTTTGCGCTTCCTTGGCAGTGAAGCGACAGACATCCATCAGCCAGCGCCAATGCGTCGGTGTCCAGAACGAGGCGATCGCCAATGCCCCTCGGCGCAATTGTGCCGGTGTCAAATCCGGGTAATTCGCCGCCGATCGATGCAATCCAGCGGTCGAGCCTGTTGTCGCGGTCGGCAAAACGTTGGCGATCCCAAGAAGGCTGGTTCATCAGATTTCGCAGCAGCACGCCGTGCTGCTCATAGAGCGGGAATACGCGCTCTGGCATCAACGGCAATTCCTCAAGAGACGGGAGGGGCTTGTCGAACCCAACGCGCGGCTTCAGCCAAAGAAAGAAAGTGCCCAGCAGATCGTCCATCGTCGGGAAGTGCGCGTAAACCGTCGGGGGCGAAACGCCGGACAGCGAAGCGATCTGCCGCAAACTAAGGTCATTGATGCTGTTGTGCTCCAGATACTCTCTTGCCGCCATGACGATGCGTTCTCGCGTCATGTTCGCTTGCGCTTCGCGCAAGGGACTTTGGTAGGGGCGGTCCGCCGGCATCGCGATTTCAAAATCGATTTCTGAATAGAAATTGACATTACACCCGTAAATCGAATTTGTCTATGCCGATCTATCCGGTTGACGCTCCCCCGCGGAAATCGATGGGACAGAGCCGGTTTGGGAACGAAGCCGATCAAAAAACGAGAGCAGTTGTGCAGAAGCATCGCGAAGCGACGCAAGGCAGAACATGGGCGGGTTAAGGCCGCAGCTATGTGTAAACGAAGCGGTCTAAGTGGCGAACATCAATACCCGGCTGCCTCTCCATCCTTGCGCATTTCGGAGGCGCCCCAATAGACGTGGTTCTTGGCGTCGAACATGATCGCCTGATAGCCGCCGAAATTGCCGGTGCCGCCGACCACCTTATAGCCGCGTTTCACAAGTTCGGCTTTCACTGCGGGATCGAAACCACTTTCCATTTCGACGGTGCCGATGCCGGCGGATGGCTCTCCCGTCACTTCCGAACCGCCATAATGGCGCCAGCGCGCGGCATCGCCCGCTTCCTGCACGTTCATGCCGAAATCGATGATGTCGGTAAGAACCTGAACATGACCCTGGGGCTGCATATCGCCGCCCATCAGCCCGAACGACATAAACGGCTGCCCGTCTTTCATCACAAAGGCGGGAATGATGGTCTGGAAGGGCCGCTTGCCCGGCGCATAGACGTTCGCGGCGGCGGGATCGAGCGAATAAAGTTCGCCGCGATCTTGGAACATGAAGCCGAGACCGTCGGCCACCAGCCCCGATCCCATGCCGCGATAATTCGACTGGATCAACGAGACCATCATGCCGTCTTTGTCGGCGGTGGTGAGATAGATCGTGTCGCCGTCATGTAGCTTAGGATCGCCCGGGCCGATATTGGGATTGGCATGCGCTAGATCGATCAGCTTGCGCCGCTCCTCGGCATAGCCGTCCGACAGCAATCCCTTCATCGGAACTTTGACGAAGGCCGGATCGGCATACCATTTCGCCAAATCTTCATATGCCAGCCGCTTGGCTTCCAGCATCGCGGTCAACGTATCGGCGGAGCCGGCCCCCATTTTCTTGAGGTCGTAGCCTTTCAAGATCTGCAGCATTTGCAGCACCGCCGCGCCCTGGCCGTTGGGCGGCAGCTCATAGACGTCATAGCCGCGATAATTCACCGATAACGGCGTTACCCATTCGCCGTGATGCTGGGCGAAATCCTCGTAACGCAAATCGCCGCCGATGCGCTTGAAATAAGCGTCGATGGTGTGTGCGATGGCGACCCTTGTAGAACGCATCGCGCCCGCCGCTGGCGAGCAATTCAAAGGTGTGTGCCAGATCGGGGTTCTTGAAAATTTCGCCCTGCGCCGGCGCGTGACCGCCATTGCCGTCGGGGATCGAGATAGGTGTGGCGGGCGTTGTCGCTTTCTTCGATCAGGCCTTTGTATTTGACGAAAGCCGCCATATTGGCTTTCCAATAGGTGGCGATGAGCTGGGTGACCGGAAAGCCGTTCTTGGCGTAGCCGATCGCGGGCGCCAGATCGTCCTTCATCGGCAATTTGCCGAATTTGCCGTGCAATGCGAACCAGGCATCGACCGTTCCCGGCACGGTGATCGGCAGCGACCCGACCGAGGGGATATGCGCCTGATAGGGCATGCCGGCTTTTTTGTAGGCCGCTTCGATCTCGGCCTTTAGCTTCGCCAAGATCGCGGCCCATCGGCGCGCGGCCCGAGCCGTTATAGCCGTAAAGCTTGTGCGTTTTGGGATCGTAGACGATGGCGAAAAGATCGCCGCCCATGCCGTTCAGGACCGGCTGCATCAATCCGATGGCGGCGTTCGCGGCAATGGCGGCATCGACCGCACTGCCGCCTTTCTTCAAGATGTCGAGGGCAATCTGTGTCGCCAAGGGCTGCTCTGTTGCCGCCATGCCGTGCTGCGCCAGCACCGGCGATCGCGTCGCCCATTCGGCGCCGCTATAACGGTCGCCGCGGCTGATCTGTCCGTAGGCGCTGGTGGCAGTCAGTCCCATCAACATGGCGGTCGCTATCCTCAGCAATTTGTTTCGCACGATTAAGCCGGGGACGTGCCGGAAAAAGCATTCCACGCCCCGGAAACACCCTGCGCCGAATGTGGCTTTTTCCATGTCGGATACTCCCTCGCGCTGTGCGGCGACTATAGGGGGCATCGCGCAATGCGTCATCCGGCTGTTTGACGGTCGGGCATCCTTGCCCTAATTCCACGCCATGTTGGACGCGCTCCTGCGCAGAGTAACCGGCCCGGCGTTTGACGCCGCCGCGCGCAGATTCTCACCCAATGCGGTGGTTGTGGCGTTGGCAGGGTTTCTCGTCGGCCTTGGGGCGCTGCCGGTCATCTCGCTGCACTATTACTGGCCCGGATTGGTGCTCTTATATTGAGCCGGCCGCTGGCTGCACTGTCGGCCGCAGCGGTACGCCTGGACGGCGGAACGAGTGACTTTAGGCGCGGTCTTCGATGCGGTCGTTTTCGCGGGCATTCCATTCGCGTTCGTTCTGGCCGATGCGTCGCGGGGCCTTGCCGCCGTCTTTCTGATGTTCGGTTTGGTGGCACAGCTGTCGAGCGCTATCGCATTTCGTGAAACGCGCGGCTTGATCGGAAATCTTCGAAATCCTCGTCGCCATCACGATTGCGTGTGCATTTCCCGATCGCTTCGGGATCGTGGCCTACATATCGGGCGTGTTATGTTTTGCGGCGGCCGGCGCGCGGCTCGGCACCGGCATCGCAGAAAGGAGAGCGTCATGAAGGTGGTTATCATCGGCGCGGGCGTCGCTGGGCTCGGCATCGGCTGGAAGCTGGCCAAGGCGGGAGCCAGTGTCACCATTTTGGAGCGCGCGCAAGCAGGCAGCGGCGCTACGGGGGCTTCCGCCGGCATGATCGCCGCGACCGCAGAACTTGGCGACGCCAACACGCCGGATGCGATCTTCGCCAAGCACTCCAATGATTTATGGCCGGCTTTTGTGGAGGAGGTTGAGGCGCAGTCCGGCTTGTCGATCGGGTTCAAACGCAACGGCTCGTTGATGATCATGATGAAAGCGGACGATGCCGGCCATGCGCATGGGAGCGACGTCTCCAAGATTAGCGCCGAAGAAGCGCGCGTCATGGAACCGTTGATCGCGGCATGGCATTGCGGGCGCGTTGTGGGCGCCAAATGAAGCCATAGTTGATACCCATGCTCTGGCGCGGGGTCTTACTGCGGCTTTCGCTAAGGCGGGAGGCACACTGCAACTCAACGAAACCGCCGTACGGATCGAAACTCATGGCGGAGATGTTACCGGCGTCCGCACGCCGTTCCATTTCTATGAGGCTGACGCCTACATTCTCGCTGCCGGAGCTTGGACGTCGCGGATAGAAGGGCTGCCGCGTGAAACGGTGCCGCCGGTGGTGCCCATCAAAGGCGAGATTTTGGTTTTGGCCCCGCCAAAGGCGGCCGCTCTTCCCGTGAACGCACAGTGTGGGGCAATGCGATTTATGTGGTCCCGCGGGGCGATTAGCTGTTGGTCGGGCGCTACGGCGGAGCAGGTCGGCTTCGACACCGCCAAGACGCAGCAGGCCCATGACTGGCTGCGCCGCCAATCGTCCGGACTGATGCCGGCATTGCGCGATTGGGAAGTTGCCGAACATTGGGTTGGGCTGAGGCCCGCATCGCCCGACGGCTTGCCGATCCTCGGCCCGATCCGTCATCGAAGGGCTCTATGTGGCGAGCGGCCAATATCGAAACGGCATTCTCTTTGCACCGGCAGTAGCGGACGCATTGTGCCGTCTCGTTTTGGAACGAGTGGATTGCACGCCTGCCTTCGATCCGCGACGTTTCAAGCGGATCGCAGGACTGCAAGCCGGGCTCGATTGTCGAAACGGCACACAGGGCGCCCGAGGGGCATCCCGAGTATCAACCATGGCTTATTGGGTTCTAGCTGCCGGAATTCTGCTGCTGGTTTTGGGCAGCGAAGCGGTCTTGCGCGGCGGCGTCTGGGTCGGCCGCTCGCTCGGCATGTCGCCCTTGCTGATCGGCGTCCTGCTGATTTCGACGGCGACGTCCGCGCCGGAATTGTTCGTGTCGCTGCGCGCCGCCACGATGGGTGCGCCCGATATTGCGCTTGGGCGACATCGTTGGCGGAAACCTCCTCAATCTTTTGTTCGTGCTTGGGGTCGGAGCCTTGATCCGCCCATTGGCCTCGCCGCCGAAGGTCGTTTTGCGCGATGGCGGGGTCATGCTGGCCGCCGCATTGGCGTTGACGTTTTGCGCCTTCGACGGCGTGATCAGCCGCAGCGAAGGGGTGATCTTGCTGGCCGGCTTCTTCGTCTACATTGCGTTGATCATCCTGACCGATTGGCGGCGCACGGCGGACCATTCTGTGCCGCAGGCGCGCGCGGAAGCTCTCTCTCAAGGAGAGCCGCCGCCCATGGTTGCGGGGCTATTTCTTGCTGATTTTGGGCACGATCTTGCTCGGGCTCGGCGCGCATTTCAGCGTCTCGGGAGGCATAGCGCTGGCGCGAAACTTTCAATCTGCACGAAGCCTTTGTCGGCCTTGACAATCGTCGCTTTGGGCACCGCATTGCCGAAACTGTTCGCGACGGTCTTAGCGGCGGCGCGCGGGCAAACCAATCTTGCGATAGGCCATGTGATAGGCGCCAATGCGTTCAATCTGCTGGGCGTGCTGGGCCTGACGGCCATCGTCAGCCCATTGTCCGTGTCTCCCGGGCTCGCTTCGGTCGACATCGCGGTCTTGACGGCCGCTAGCGCGCTGGTGCTGCCGCTGCTGGCGATGCGCTGGCGGCTATCGCGCCCGCGAGGAGCTTTTCTTGTGATAGCCTATGCGGGCTATCTTGCCTTTGTTTTCTGGCGCCAGGGGTTGTTGCCGCTCCCTTTGTTCGGCTAATCCCCAAAAGTTGCGCGGCGTGCGGCAGCGGCGCTCTCGCTTGGGCCGGCGCGATCGGAGTACACTCGCCCCATGCAATTCGTGCTGGATCCCCGCCTGGAGGCCACAACGGCTTTTGTCGCCGATTGGCCTCTGTCGCGTGTTTTGCTGGTGAACGATGCACGTTTTCCGTGGCTGATCCTGGTGCCGCGGCGCCCGGATACCTGCGAGATTTTCGGCCTTGAGGCGCATGACCGCTGTGATGCTGAGCGAGGAGATTTGCGTCGCCGGAGAGCGGCTCAAGAAGCTGACCGGATGCAAGAAAATCAATATTTGCGCGATCGGCAATGTGGTGCCGCAGCTTCACATCCATGTCATCGCCCGCAACGAAGGCGACGCCGCCTGGCCCTCTCCGGTCTGGGGCAGCGGCGATGGCCGTGCCTTATGCCCCCGAGGCCCTAACCGAATTTTTGGCCCGCCTCGTTAACGCTCTTTAACCATTTTTCCCGTATAGCTCCTCCCATCGTGTCGGGAGAATCCCAGCCATGACGGCAGAAGCCGCCCGCGTATCCAGCGCCACTGTGGTCGCCGCCTTGCAGAAGGCGAGCGCCGCCACAGGTTCCGATTTCAACTATTTGCTCGGTACCGCGATACGAGAATTGAGCCTCAAACCGCAGGCGCAATCCAGCACATCTTCGGCTGCCGGACTGTTCCAGTTCGTCGAGCAGACCTGGTACGGCTTGGTGAAGCAGTATGGCGCGAAATATGGGCTCGGTTCTTATGCCAATGCGATCTCGCAAGGCAGCGATGGCCATTTCCATGCGAACAATGCGCAGGATCGTCAGGCCATTCTTAGTCTGCGTACCGATCCGCAGATCTCCGCACTGATGGCGGGAGAATATGCGCGCGAAACCAAAACCGCGATGCAAGGCGTATTGGGGCGCGATGTTTGCGGCGGCGAACTCTATGCCGCGCATTTTCTCGGTCCCGATGCCGCATGCCGTTTGATTCATATGAATGGTTCAGAGCCGAGCGCTTGCGCCGCGAACGCTTTTCCGCAGGCCGCGGGCGCCAACAAAAGCGTCTTCTACCATGCCGATGGAACGGCCAAGACGGTGCGCGAAGTCTATGACTGGGCTTTGCGTCAGCCCGTGATGAGCAGCGAGCCAAAGCACTGCCGACCGCCCCGGCGAACTATGTCGTCGGCGCGCCCGCGACCGGCTATGAGGATTTGATCGCGTCGATGTGGCGCCCGACCTCTTCCTCGGGGTTCTTCCCCAGCGGAATGGGCGATACGGGGCCCACGCCCTCCCTGCTTTCGCCGGGCATGCTGGACATTCTGTCGTCCCTCTCGCCGGTTGCGCCGAAACGTGGGAATTCGTAAGGCTTCGCTCCACCAGAGAGGCCATGCCGCGAGCGCTCTTCTTTCGCCTTGCATCTGCAGGGCGATCTAGCGACGTCTGCGAGACAATCCCATTGCGCGTAGCCGTTCTTTCCATTTGGGCCGTCATCGTGGCGGTCGCCTTTATGCAAACGGCCCATGGTTTGCAAACCGATCTTATCGGCGTGCGGGCCGGTCTGGAAAAATTTCCCGATTGGACCATCGGCTTGCTGATGGCGGGATTTTACGCGGGCTATTCCTCCGCGCCGTTTGCCGGGCACTTCGTGATCGGCAAATTTGGTCATGTGCGCACGATTACGTGTCTGTGTCTTCGTCGCTGCCGCGGTCATCGTCGCCCATTCTCTGTTTCGTGGCGCCGATCGCTTGGGCCGCTTTTCGCTTTGTTTCGGGTTTCTCGTCTGGCGCTCGTCTATATCGCTTTCGAGAGTTGGATTCATGCGCGGGTGGGCAACGCATTACGCGGGCGGATCTTCAGCACCTACATCATTACGCAGATGACAACGATGACGCTGGCCCAATACTCTGTTGAGTTTGGGCAATCCCAAGACCGTCGGCCCGTTCATCTTTTCCGCTGTCTTGTTTGCGCTAGCCGCCGTGCCGATCATCGTCGGACGGCGCAGCGCGCCGGCTGCGGCGCCGCCCGTGCCATTCAATGTCTTTAGGTTGCTGCGGCGTTCGCCTTTGGGCGCGCTTTCGACGGCGCTCGCCGGCACGACTTGGGCGATCGTCGGCACCATGGGGCCGGTATTTGCCCAGCGCGTCGGATTTGATCTCAAGGGCATCGCTTTGTGGATGGGCTTGGCGATGGTCGGAGGCAGCGTTTCGCAGTTTCCTGCGGGCTGGATTTCCGACGTCATCGGGCGGCGCAAGGTGATTGCAGCGACATTCGCTTTGGGCGCGGCGGTATCGCTTCTGGGTTTATGGGCCGTTCCGCCATGGCGCGAACGCTAACCTCGCCGTTGCCGGGCTTGTCGGTTTCTGTGTTTTTCCGCTCTATGCCGTATCGGTCGCGCATGTGAACGACTTCATCGCGCAAGAAGGACGCGTCGCGGCCGCTGCGGGATTGGTCTTGCTGTATGGGCTGGGTTCGATCGTCGGCGCGCTGTCGTGCGGCTGGGCGATGACGTCTATGGGGCCGGTCGGATTTTTCGCGGCGCTCGGCGCGGCGATGTCCATAGGCGCCATGGTCGCGCTGCGTTTGCGCTGAGGACATAACCGCGGAATGTCCCGTCAACCGGCGTGCAAAGCGCGCTCCAAAGTCTGCCGTGTGCGATTCTCGAGTTCCTCAACAAGGATCAATGCGGTGCGGGTCGAGATGTCCTTGATCTTGTCGCGAAAGATAACGCGGATGGCATCGACATGGGCCTGAACCAGCGGCAACGGAACTTGTTCGGGCGACTTCAGCTCTTCCATCAATTTGCCGAGAGATGAGGCAACGCGCGCGATCAGCGGATACTCGAAGGTCGTGGCCTGGCCCTTCAAATCGTGGCTGGCGCGATAAAGTTCGCCACCGGTTTCGGCATCCCTCTTCTGCTAGGAACGAGCTCATATGCTTCGTTCAGCCGCGCGATGTCTTTCGTTATCCAATCGCCGAACTCGACCTTAAGCGTATCCATCGCGGCTTCGGCGCGTTGGATGGCGGCCGTATCGAGACCGGAAATAGTGCCGCCGACTTTCGCTTTCAACATGTTGGGAGGCATGAAGACTTCGCCGGGTTGGTCTTTGCTCATGGTGTCCTCTCGACCTTGCGATTGTTTTTGGGCGTCGGCGGTTCGTCTAGCGCCGTTGTTTCTCCGGTGGCCCGCCGTTCTGGCCCGCGGTATTCTTCGCTTGCGCGCCGTCGCCGACATGGACCGAAGTAAGTTTTTGTACGAACGAATGGGCGCGGATGTTCGATGACGGAAACCAGTCTGGTCAGGATGCCTTTTACGGATACAGGTTTGGCGAGGAACTCGTTGACGCCCGCATCGCGCGCCAACCGCACATGATCGACATGCGTGTGGCCGGTAAGCATGATGATCGGTATGAAAGGATTGGGCGATTGCGGTGAGGTCCGC
This sequence comes from uncultured Alphaproteobacteria bacterium, assembly GCA_963822275.1. Taxonomy (GTDB): domain Bacteria; phylum Pseudomonadota; class Alphaproteobacteria; order Micropepsales; family Micropepsaceae; genus Rhizomicrobium. The sequence continues at coordinate 12,854 of CAWGHR010000012.1, read as the reverse complement.
ACCAAGCGGGCGAAGTCCAGGCCCGTCATACCGTTCATTTGCCAATCGAGAAAAACGACATCGGGATTTGAATCGCGCAGAATGGGCCAAGCTGTTTCGCCGCTCATGGCTTCCTGAATCTGGACGACGCCGAAAGCTTGCAGTATCGCGACGACCAGCTTGCGCATGTGCTGGTTGTCGTCGACGACAAGTATTTTCAGCCTGTCGAACCGATAGCTGCTCATTACCTTGCCCAATGCGCCCGGACAAATCCGGGCGCCTGCATTCGAAAGAGGTTACTTAACGGCGCTTAACGGCCGGTGAAGCGGAACGATCCTAATCCAGGAACTGCTCGGTAAGGATTTGTTCATCGAGATTGCGGTCGGCGTCGAACAGCATGACCATGGCAATCGACCTTTCTTCGGCGACGTCGACGGATGATCACGTCGCGAACCTCCATGCCGTCCGCCACGGCGCTGACGGGCCGTTTTTCCGTTTCAAGGACCTCGAAGCGGACCTTGGCGCGATGCGGAAGCAGGGCCCCGCGCCAGCGCCGCGGCCGGAAAGCGCTGATCGGCGTCAGCGCCAGAAGATCCGCATCGATTGGTATGATCGGTCCATGCGCGGATAGGTTGTAGGCGGTGCTGCCGGCGGGTGTCGCGACCAGCACCCCGTCGCAGATCAGTTCGCTGATGCGAATCTTGCCGTCCACGAGAATTCGAAGCTTGGTCGCTTGGCGCGTTTGGCGCAGCATCGAAACTTCGTTAAAGGCGAGCGCATCGACGCATTGCTCCAAAGTGGTCGCCCGCATCCGTAAGGGATGCAATTTGGCCGGCTCGGCTTTCGCCAGGCGGTCGGTCAAATCGGCTTCGTTGTACTCATTCATGAGAAAGCCGATCGTGCCCAGATTCATGCCATAGATCGGCTTGTCGCTTCCGACAAAAGCATGGAGCGTCTGCAGCATGAAACCGTCGCCGCCGAGCGCGACGATGACGTCCGCCTTGTCGGGCCCCGCGTCCTCGTATTGCTGGCGAAGATTTGCCAGCGCCGCCTGAGCCTCCGGCACCGGCGTGGCGACGAAGTGCACTTTGGTCGTCAAGGTCAACCTCCCGTCATCGACATGGGACGCGAAACCGAGGGCGCCGCATGACGACGGTCGATCATGAAATCGTGGCCCTTTGGCTTGCGTTCGATGGCATCGTCGATAGCTGCATCAAGCAGCTCATTGTCGCTAGTCGCGCGCAGCGGTTCGCGCAAATCCGCTGCGTCCTCCTGCCCCAGGCACATAAACAAGTGTACCGGTGCAGGTGAGCCGGACGCGATTGCAGCTCTCGCAGAAATTGTGGGTCATCGGCGTGATAAAGCCGAGACGGCCGCCGGTCTCGGCGACCCGCATGTAGCGCGCCGGCCCGCCGGTCCGATAGTCCGTCTCTTCAAGCGTGAACTGTCGGGCGAGGTTGGCGCGGACGAGCGACAACGGCAGATACTGGGCGACGCGGTCGGCGTCGATTCCACCCATCGGCATCGTCTCGATCAGGGTTAGGTCCATCCCGAGACCGTGCGCCCACCGAATGAGGCTGGCGAACTCGTCTTCGTTGACGCCTTTAAGCGCGACCGTGTTGATCTTCACCTTGAGACCGGCAGCGAGCGCCGCGTCGATGCCCGCAAAGGACGCTGCTCAGATCGCCCCAGCGCGTGATGGCCCGGAATCTGTCGGGATCGCGGGTATCGAGCGAAACATTGATGCGCTTTATGCCGGCCGCGGCAATTCGGTCGGCAAAGCGCGCGAGCTGGCTGCCATTGGTGGTGAGCGTCAATTCCTTGAGCCCGCCGGCGCCCAACCAACCGCCGAGCCGCTCGATCAAGCCGATGGCATTGCGCCGGACGAGAGGTTCTCCGCCGGTGATGCGGATGCGCTCGATGCCCTTGCGCATGAACGCGGCACAAATGCGTTCGATCTCCTCAAGCGTTAGGAGGTCGGATTTCGGCAGGAATTCCGGCTGCTCCGCCATGCAGTAGACGCAGCGAAAATCGCAGCGATCCGTCAAAGAGACGCGCAAATAGGTGATAAGCCGGCCAAACGGGTCGATCATGGCTCAGAGCCTAGCAGGCGGAGCCGGAGGTTTCAGCCCTTAATGCTTATGAAGTTCCGCCAATGCCGTGGTTTTGGTGAAGCTGTTGAACACGCCTTCGACGTCGACAATATCCGTCGGCGTTAGGACTGGCTTCATAAAGCGGGCCTTGCGCGAAAGGGTGAACACGGTTTGGAAGACGCAGCGGTCGATGCCGACCGCGCGGCAGGCGAGAGCGACCGGTTTGGGTCCGCGCTCGTACAGGTTTTGCCGAGCTTCCGACAGCGGCAGCTCGAGCAGGCGGGCGAAAGCGAGATCGAAAAGGTCGATCTGGCCCTGGTGCAGAACCCGCAGCAGGAATCCGGCCTTGAGCTGTCCGGCCATGGCCAGCTTTTCGATGAGCTTGGCGGCACTTTCCGCCGGCGGCGTTTTTGGGGGCGCCGGCTCGCTTGTGACGACGGATTCGGCGCCGACCAGAGGCGGCTTCCAGCCGTCCCTGCTCCACCGCATAGTTCTTGACGATGTAGGTTTTGAGGGCGTCCGACACCCAAGTGCACATCTTCGTCGCCAGTTCGGCGGGAAGATCTTCTCGGTGGGCCAGGGGTCCTGAAGGCTCGGCCAACTGCCGCGATTTTTCGACCAAAGTTTCGTACGTCGGCGGACGAAATCTTTGCCGTGACATTGCGCACGAGCGCGACCAATACGGTTTCCGCTTCGCATTTGGCCAACGCATCGGTTACGGGAATGCCGATATTGGGGCGCGACGCGATAGCTTCCTGATGGCGCGATACTGCATTCCGCGATCAATTTGAGGACGTCGCTCTCGGTAAGAAGAGGGCTGCGCAAAATCACCGGCCGGGCGACTTCGATCGAGTCGTCGGCGAGCAGCAGGATCAGATCGTGAGGGGCCGAGGTATCTTCGGCCAGCCTTTCGGCCAGCGCGATGCGGATCGTCATTTCAACGTCGCTGGCAAGCCGGCGCAGAATGTCGCGCATAAGCTCGCGTTCGCGATCGCTCAAATGGGTATCCTGGACGCGATAAAGCGAGGCTACGGCCAGATAGAGTTCCTCGCGCGTGGTATCCTGGGGGTTGGTCGCCAATTGGGCCAGACGGCCCATGTCGCTCATGTCGCGCGCTGTCAGTCCCACGGAAAGCCTCGTATTCCCCCAGCCACTACCGAAGCAGCCGCTGCATGGACCAGTAGCAAAACGGCGTTAACAGCGTGTTAATCTAGATGCCGCCGCAAACGAAACAATTCCTAGACATGATCTCCGAACCGCCATTTCCTTCTCGCCATCGACCAGGGAACGACCTCGACAAGGGCCATTCTGTTCGATGCCGGCTGCCAGCCGCTCGCCTCCCATGCCATCGAGCTGCGGCAAATCTACCCAGCAAATGGATGGGTCGAGCACGATCCCGAGGAAATCTGGCAGGCCGTGGTGGCCTGTTGCCGCGTCGTGATGCGGGGCATCTCCGCCAAAGACATTGCCGGGATCGGTATCACCAACCAGCGCGAAACGACCCTGATCTGGGACCGCAAATCGGGCAAGCCGATCCACAATGCCATCGTCTGGCAGGACCGGCGGACCGCCGAACGCTGCCGCACCCTTCGATCGATGGAATTGGAGGGCACGATCGTTGCCAAGACGGGCTTATTGCTCGATCCCTATTTTTCCGCGACCAAAGTGGCATGGCTGCTCGACAATGTCGGTCGGGCGCGCGAACGGGCCGCCAATGGCGAACTGGCGTTCGGCACGATCGACAGCTGGCTGATCTTCAAGCTCACCGGCGGCGCGCTCCACGCGACCGACGTGACCAATGCCTCGCGCACCATGCTGCTGGACCTAAAATCGCTCGCTTGGGATGACGATCTGCTCACGCTGTTCGATATTCCGCGCTCCCTGCTGCCCGACATTCGCGACTGCGCCGGCGATTTCGGCATGACAGCGCCGGATCTTTTCGGCGCACCTATTCGCATATTGGGCGTGGCGGGCGATCAGCAAGCGGCGGCCATCGGCCAAGCCTGTTTTTCGCCGGGCGATGTGAAGTCGACTTATGGAACGGGGTGTTTTGCGCTCGTCAACACCGGTGCCGTGCCGCCGTTCTCCCACAACCGGCTGCTTGCGACGAGCGCCTATCGCATCCGCGGGAAAGCGGCCTATGCCATGGAAGGCAGCATCTTCGTGGCGGGCGCCGTCGTGCAGTGGATGCGCGATGCGTTGAAAGTTATCGCCAGCGCGCCCGAAATCGAAGCTTTGGCGCGCGCGGCGAAACAAGCCGAGGGGCTTTACTTCGTTCCCGCCTTCACGGGCCTGGGCGCGCCTTATTGGGATCCGGATGCGCGCGCGGCAATCCTCGGCCTGACGCGCGATATGGGCGTCGCCGAAATCGCGCGGGCCGCTCTCGACGCCGTCTGCTTTCAAACGCGCGATTTGCTTGAAGCGATGGCGCGCGACATGGAGGCGGCAAAATTGGGCGCGCCCGCGGCACTGCGAGTCGACGGCGGCATGGTCAAGAACGATTGGTTCTGCCAGCGGCTTGCCGATCTTACCGGGTTGCCGGTCGATCGTCCGCGCGTGATCGAAACGACCGCGCTGGGCGCGGCCTATCTGGCGGGGCTGGCCGCCGGCTTGTTCCGCGACACGGCGGACATCGCGCGCGTTGGGCATTGGATAGGCGCTTCGAGCCTTCCCTCGCGGCAGCATCGAGAGATGAAATGTATGACGGCTGGAATTCCGCCGTTTCGCGCATACGCACTGTTTGACAGCTCTTTGCGAAGCCCCCAATCTTGCGGACGCTTGGATGGGAGCGGTTTATGGATCTCAAAACGCAATTTGAAACGCGTGTACCGGCGGCGAGCACGATCGCTTCTTTGGAAGGAAAAGTCAGCGCCGAAGAATGGGCGCTGCGCGTTGATCTGGCGGCGACTTATAGGCTCGTCGCGACATATGGCTGGGACGATATGATATTCACGCATATCTCGGCGCGCGTTCCGGGGCCGGAACATCACTTCCTGATCAATCCTTACGGACTTCTGTTCGAGGAAATCACGGCCTCCAGCCTTGTGAAGATCGATGTCGACGGAAACAAGGTTCAGGATTCGCCTTATCCGGTGAATCCGGCAGGCTTCACCATCCACAGCGCGCTGCACATGAACCGCGACGACGCACACTGCATCATCCATCTGCACACGACGGACGGCGTGGCAGTCTCCGCGCAGTCCGACGGACTACTGCCGCTCGATCAGCACGCGATGATGGTTTGCGGCGACATCGCCTATCACGATTATGAAGGCATCGCTCTCGATCTCGACGAGCGCGAGCGCCTGGTGCAAGACCTTGGCCCGGAAAAGCACATTATGTTGCTGCGCAATCACGGCACGCTGGCGCTGGGCAAGAGCTGTGCCGATGCGTTTGCGCGTATCTACTTCTTGGAACGGGCTTGTTCGATGCAGGTGCGTGCCTTGGCCGGCGGCGCCAAACCGAATTGGCCCAACCAAGGGGTGGCGGAGAAAACCGCCGGGCAATCCGCCATGGCATTCGACGGATTGATCGGCGGTCTGGCTTGGCCGGCGCTGCTGCGCAAACTGGACCGGACGGATTCGAGTTACCGTCATTGAATTGAAGGTCCCGCATAAGTCTTTGTGCGCGGACATACCGCGATCGTACGAAGGTCGCGATAGGGTGTGTTTGTTGACTTAACCTTGCCGCCACGCAATGGATTTTGAATGGAGACGCCACCCCTCGACAAGAATGGCTCTAGCGCGCGGCCCGCGCGGCGAAAGCCGGAGAGCCTTGCAAGATTAAAGAATGCGGCCCGCAAGCTTTTCGTGGAACGCGGATATCATGCCACTCGGCCGCAGGACATTGCGCGCGAGGCGGGGCTCGGCCACGGCACGTTTTACCTCCACTATGAAGACAAGCGCGCTTGTTTCATGAGCTTTGTCGAGGACGCGCGTGCGGAGCTGCACGGATATATTCGTGACCGCATCGGGGTGGGCCGTTCGCTGGAAGAAACGATTGGCACGACATTAAACGCCATCTACGACTATTCCGACGCGCATCCGGGCGTCCTTGCGGCGGCCATGACCGACGAGGTGGTGATCGGTGTCGAAGGAGCACAGGCGGTTCCTCTGGGGATACGCTGGGGCCGCGATTGGGCGGAGCGGGTGCAAGACGCCATGCAAGTTGGCGAAGCGGCAAAGGACTGCAACGCCGACATCATCGGGCAAGCGATTTTGGGGGCGATTCACCAATGCTCTATCGAGGGCTTTCGCATGAACCGCGCTCGGGCGGAAGTCATAGACAACCTGACGCGCTTCTTGGTACGCGCCCTGAAACCTTGATCGGCGTTAGGAGAGTGAGATGGTGCGGCAGCAGGAGCCGAATAAGATTGCTCAGGCATTGGTCTAATTGGCGTTCACAAACCGGCATTTCTGCAAATACCAACAAGAATACCAACAGGCACTCGGCATATTTTGGGCATAGTTGGATTCGCCCTGAGTGTTTTGGCAATGCGCTCACCCAATTACATTCGCGCATCGAATTTCGGCAATGTTTAGATTTCCTCGACTTTCAGAAGCTTGAGCAACGAGGGAACGCGCACTAAACGGCGGCGCCCGATTGTCGTTGTTTCCAACGAAGCGAGAATTTTGTAGCTCAGGTGGTCTAAGGTCGGGGGCAAGTTCAACCAGGCCGTAACTGTTCGCTGAGCCGTGAGAGCGGGTTGGGCATGATCCGTATGCATCGCAATTCAGAATTAGAACAACACTCAGTGAGAGTATGAACTTGCGTCATACGCAGGTGTTTATTTTTTTGAAACTCGCGGGTGTAACGCCGTTCAGTTGTGCGGCGCGTCGCCGCAGCAAGATCTCGGACGGCTAGACCCCCTTGAATAGGAACATCAATTTCGCATGGGAGCGATGAACAATCGAAGATTGTGTTGCTCCAAACTCCATGCAAAATTGAAAATAACCATCAGTATTTTGTGTCTATTTGGTGTGGTTTGGGTTTGGGGATGGCGTGCGCGAGCGCAAACGGACGCCGTCAAAGGGGGGTAGCGCCATGCTTGACCGGTTGGGCTTGCATCGTTCTTGTGTGTTCAGATCGCTCGCTTCTCGCGCCAAACCAGTCACCTTTCTCAAGGATCGCTTCGCGCCAGTCGTTATCGGTGCGGTCCTCGTTTTGTTCGGAGTATTGCAGAGCATAGCCGAGGCTGCGGATGCGCCGCCGGCGATGATCGTGCCGGGCCAGTTCAATGTCAGCGCCACCGGCGCGGCCACTTATACGATCCCCATCGCGGTGCCGCCCGGAACGGCCGGCATGGTGCCCGCGCTTTCGCTCGATTATTCAAGCCAGTCCGGCGACGGCATCGTGGGCCTCGGTTGGACGTTGTCGGGACTTCCTTCCATCGGCCGCTGTGCGCGAACCTACGCGCAAGACAATGTGCATGGCAGCGTCAATTACGACAACAATGACCGCTTCTGCATGGAAGGCCAGCGTCTGGTCGCGATCAGCGGCACCTATGGGGCCGACAGCACGGTATACCGCACCGAGATCGATGGCTTCTCGAAGATCGTTTCATACGGCACGGCCGGCAATGGCCCGAGCTATTTCAAGGTCTGGACCAAATCCGGCCAGATCATGGAGTTCGGCAACACGACCGATTCAAAAATTCTCGCCGTCGGTTCATCCACCGCGCGCTCTTGGGCGGTGGACAAAATTTCCGACACCAAAGGCAATTATCTCACCGTTACCTACACCAACGACACGACCAACGGTCAGACCTATCCCAGCCGAATCGATTACACCGGCAATGCGGGCGCGGGTCTGAACACCTACAACTCGGTGCAGTTCGCCTATAACACCAGCCGTCCCGATGTCACGCCGACCTATCAGGCCGGCTCGCTGCAGCAGACCACGGTCCTGCTCACCGATGTCAAAACCTATCAAGGCTCAAGCCTCGTCTACGATTATCAGCTGGCCTATCGCCTCGGTTCCTCCACCACCCATTCGCGCCTCACTTCCGTCACCCTCTGCGATACCAACGGTTCCTGTCTCGCTCCCACAACCTTCACATGGCAGGGTGGAACGGGAGCGCTTGCGATGACAGCGCAGGCAAACGGGGTGTTTCAAGGCGTTGATAATACTGTTGCGCTTATTCCGGGTTATTTCAAAGGCGACGGAATCTTGGGTGCCGTCCCCTACAACGATTTGGGTTCAAACAATTGCGGCGTGTGGGGAGGGGCCGGAGACGGCGTCACGTTCACCCAACTCAGCAGTCCTGAATATCCAGGCTTTGAAATGGAAGACACAGATCCGCCACGGGAAATAAAAGTTCCTCAAACCCTATGCGGCGGCAAAAGCCTGCCTTACGCCCTCGACTTTAATGGCGATGGGCTGACCGATCTCACAGTAACGTCAGCCGCTTATGGCGGCGGTCCGCCGGTGCAACTTTTCCTTCAGAACGCAGGCAATGGAAACTTGGGAGGAAGCGGCTCATTCAATTTGCCGCCAACCGGCCCAAGTTGGCATTCAGATCGCCTCGGGGACTTCAATGGCGACGGGCGGACGGATGCCTTCATCAACAACACCAGCGCCTATGTTGAACTTAGCAATGGCGATGGCACCTGGACGGCATCGGGCAGCTATACCGGCAGCGGTACTCTTGCACAGGCGATCGTGCCACCCGACTTTGATGGGGATGGGTGCTCGGATGTTCTTTATTTAAACACCCACACCATCAATTTCTTTTGCAACCCAGTAGTTTCGACGCTGACGGTACCAAGCGGTTGGGGCTCGACCTACAATATAACGCTCGGCGACTTTAATGGCGATGGTAAGACGGATGTTCTTCAGACCGGTGGCGGAGGGGATGCGATTCTCTTTCTCTCAACGGGAACAGGATTCGTACAGCACGATCTAGGCCCATCAACGGTCAATTGGAGCGAATACACAATCACCACCGGCGATTTCAACGGTGATGGCAGAACCGATATCCTTCTTGTCGCCGACGGCCTTCCCGGCCATTACCCTGTCTCGACAAGCTATCCGCACCAGATATGGGTTTCGACAGGCACGGGGTTTGTGCAGGCGACAGATGCGAACGGCAATACGGTAACGATCCCCAATGCCGGCGGATCGGCAGACAATGCCTTCAACGGATTGGCTTCTATTCAACCCGTCGTCGCCGATTGGAATAATGACGGTGCCTCGGACATCTGGCTCGAGAAGCCATCGGGCGATACCGAGTATTTGTTCTCCTATGTTCCGGAGCTGATGACATCGGTGTCGAACGGGATCGGCGCGACGACGGCGATTACATACGACCGTCTGAACAAAAACGGCTCGCTGTACACGAAGTGTCCGAACAACCCGAGCACTTATGCCTGCGGCGATGCCTATCCGACTATGGATATCGACGGACCGTTCTATGTGGTGAGCCGCGTGGATGCCTCGAATGGGATCGGGGGCACCTACAGTTCGACCTATTCGTATGCCGGCGCCAAGACGGATCTGCACGGCCGCGGGTTCCTGGGCTTTTCGTCGATGACGGTCAACGATCTGCAGACCGGCGTCGTGCAGACCACGAACTACCGCACGGATTTCCCCTATGTCGGATTGATCTCCTCGCAGACCAAAACATCGGGCAGCGTCACGCTCAATTCGACGAGCAACACCTTTGCCAACAGCAGCGAGGGCACGGGCACCGAAGGCGTGCCATACAATTTCGTGTCGCTGAGCCAGAGCGTGGCTGCCTCCAACGATCTTGACGGCACAGCCATGCCGACCTCGACGACGGCTTATACTTACGATTCCTATGGCAATGCGCTGACGGTCAACGTCTCGCTGTCGGACGGTTCTTCCAAGAACACCACCAACAGCTTTACCAACGACACGACCAATTGGTTCCTGGGACGGCTGACCAACACCTCGGTGACCAGCACGGTGCCGGATACCGGCACCGGCGGGACGAGCGGCGTCCAACCGCCGATGGCCGTCAATGACAGCGTCACGACGAACGAGAACACGCCTGTCACTTTCGATCCGCGGACCAATGACAGCGATCCGAGCGGCTACGCGCTGACGATCATCGCAACCAGTATGCCGAGCCACGGAACGGTTGCGATCAACAACGGCACCTCGCTGACCTACACGCCGGCGAGCATGTATAGCGGCAGCGACAGCTTCACCTATACGATCTCCGACGGGCAGGGCCATGCGGCGACCGCCACGGTTTCGGTGACGGTCACCTATGTCGCGCCGCCGACGGGATCGTTCTCCGCGAGTGCATCACCGATAGCGCCGGGAAGCTCTTCAATTCTCAGCTGGACCAGTTCCGGCGCCACAACCGCCTCCATCAACAGCGGCATCGGCAGTGTCACGCCGGTATCGGGCGGTTCGGTCACCGTCACGCCGGGTGCGACAACGACCTACACGCTGACGCTGACGGGGCTGGGCGGCACGATCACCAAACAGGTCACGGTCACGGTTGTCCCCACACCGACGGGCACGTTCTCGGCAAGCCCGGCGACGATCGGCGCGGGCAGTTCGTCTACCCTCACTTGGACGAGCGCCAACGCAACCAGCGCCTCTATCAACAACGGTGTGGGCAGCGTGACGCCGGTGGCCGGTGGTTCGGTCACGGTCACGCCCACCGTAACCACGACTTACACGCTCACGCTGACCGGTCCGACAGGGACGATTACCCAACAAGCGACCGTCACGGTGATCGGAACCCCGAGCGGAACGCTCACATCCAGTCCCGGCACTATCAATTTGGGCGGCACGTCTACGCTTACCTGGTCGGCGACGAACACGACCACGAGCTCGATTAACAACGGCGTCGGAACGGTCTCGCCGGCCGCGGGCGGTTCGGTCTCGGTAAGCCCCACCGCGACGACCACCTACACGCTCACCATGACGGGGCTTGGCGGCACCAACACGGCCACGGCTACGGTGACCGTCAACCAGCCGCCATCAGGTACGTTCTCTGCGAGTCCCACCGCAATTGCGCAAGGCAGTACAACAACCCTTAGTTGGACGAGTACGAATGCGACAAGTGCCTCCATCAACAACGGCGTTGGTGGCGTTGCGACCAGCGGATCTGTCAACGTCAGCCCTTCCGCGACTACGACTTACACGCTGACCCTAACCGGTGTCGCCGGCACGGCGACACAGCAAGTTACCGTCACCGTCTATCCGCCCCCGACTGGGTCGCTTTCGGCAAGCCCCATCGGCATTCCGCAGGGAAACTCTTCGACACTCTCTTGGTCGAGTTCGAACGCGACCAGCGCTTCCATCAATAATGGCATCGGCAGTGTTGCGACCAGCGGCTCGGTCAATGTCTCTCCGTCCTCGACGACAACCTACACCCTGACCCTCACGGGCAATGGCGGCACCACGACCGAGCAAGCGACGGTTACGGTCTATCCGCCGCCGACAGGCTCGTTCTTGGCGAGCCCGACGTCGATCACGCAAGGCAGCTCTACGACGCTTAGCTGGTCGAGTTCGAACGCGACCAGCGCTTCCATCAACAACGGCGTCGGTGGCGTTGCGACCAGCGGATCGGTCAATGTCTCGCCGTCCTCGACGACAACCTACACACTGACCCTGACGGGCAATGGCGGCACGACGACCCAGCAGACGACCGTCACTGTCTATCCACCGCCGTCGGGTTCCTTGTCGGCGAGTCCAACATCCATCAATCAGGGAAGCTCCTCGACGCTCTCGTGGTCGAGTTCGAACGCGACCAGTGCCTCGATCAATAATGGTGTGGGAGGCGTCGCCACCAGCGGATCGACCAACGTCTCTCCGTCTTCGACGACGACGTACACTCTGACACTTACAAATATCGTCGGCACACAAGCCACAAGCTCCGCAACCGTGAGCGTCATTCCGGCACCCGCACCGACAGGCACGTTCACCGCCAGCCCCAGCTCAATCCTCCTAGGTAATTCATCGACATTAAGCTGGACAAGCAGCAACGCGACGAGTGCATCAATCGACGGGAGCTCCGTGTCGCTTTCCGGCTCGGGGAGTGTTTCGCCTGGCATCAACCACACCTACACCCTCACTCTGACCGGTATTGGCGGGACAGCAACGTATCAGGTCTTGATCACGGTCAACCTGGGCGGTGGCAAATGTGGAAAGAACCAATGCTGATCCAATTCGATGCATCGTTCACGATGTTTGGTGCACGGCTGATTACTATCGAGCTTGGGATTTGATTTTTTGCGGAGTTCGGCATCGACGGGAGCAGGGGATGAGGACGTCAGGACGCTCTATTAGAACTGCGCTTTCGGACAGGATCCAATGCTCAGGGCATTTTCGGATTCCGCGTATTCTTGTCGTTGTTGCGCTTTCGGTTGTTGCTGTTTCTTCGTCGGCTTTTGCCTCGACGCTGACGCGCACCTCTTCCTTCACCTATGATCCTGCGACGGGTCTTCTGACCTCGGAAACGATCGAGCCGTCGGCTTCGAGCTGCAACGGCAACAACACGTCTTGCGCGGTCACGACGACCTACACCTATGATGCTTACGGCAACAAGACCGCGGCGACGGTCAGCGGCGCGGGCGTCGCGCCGCGCACCACGACCACCACCTATGATGCCAAGGGCCAGTTCGCGACATCGAGCACCAATGCGGTCTCGCAGTCGGAAAGCTGGGCTTACGACCCTCGCTTTGGCACACCCACAAGTCACACGGGCCCCAACGGCCTCACCACGACATGGAACTACGACACGTTCGGCCGCAAGACACAGGAAACGCGGCCCGATGGAACCCAGACGCGCTGGGCGTATAC
>CAWGHR010000011.1:0-19971 GCA_963822275.1 uncultured Alphaproteobacteria bacterium | reverse complement strand
ATGCCTTCGCAGAGTGCTGCATCGATTATCATTCAAAGAGACGATGCAGGAGATTACTCGGCGGCGTGTCGCTTATGGTGAAACGGTATCGCGCTCATGGAAATCTGCCGCCACGTCTGCAACGACGGTGGTGCTCCGATTAATCAAGCCGTTTCCCGCGCATAAGGACGAGACGAAGAGCCTGAAATTCGTGCAACCTCATCGGCCATCCAGCATGTGCGAAGCGCAGCGTATTGATTTCATGGCAGCATGCGAGGGCAAGATCACTTGGTGGCAGTATTTCGCGAAATGGGGCCGACAGGGCTTATCACTGTGATTAAATGCGCTGAAAGGGGCTCTGCCCCTCGCGCGACACGAATCTGGCCATTGTTGATTTATGCAGAGATCAGCCAGACCTATAGGGTATGGCTGATCGCCGAATTCTGACTTCAGAAGAAGCGGGCAACAGCGCTTTCACACCGTCTTCAGCCCCGATGGCCGCTGATGGGCCAACCAATACTTCCGCGATACTTCCGTCCGCTCGAATGGGAAACTCGCTCTTGATATATGGAATAATATTGCCGCCTCGCACCCGCGTGGAGGTGTGGGATGCAAGGGTCCTACGTTCTCCGACCATGACTAAGCGCACTTCGCCTTCGTTCCGGTAGGCGTCATGTTTGATCATCATGCAGTTTAGCAATAATTCCGAAGCAATAAGCGTTTTCGCGAGCGCATCGAAGAAGGGCATCCCAACAGAAGCATCCTGCATGGCATCGGCTTCGTGTACGATGATCTTGCCTGCCACGCGTAGGGCCTTTTCGATTGCGGGCATATGAAGTGCGCGACCGTCCTTCTCGCCATACACAACGGGAACTACAACGAAGTTGTCGGTAGGGTTTGGCTTGACGCCTTCGGTAGTGTGAAACAGATGTGGGGCTAGTCCAAGTGAATAACCTCTCCCGTCATCTCCGTACCCGCGCCATTGGCCGAGATCATCGCTATTCCTGCTGAAGCTAGCGATGAAAATCCCGAATGCCGTTTTCATGTTTTCGTGACTGAATAAATCAATCACCATATCACAGAACATCTTTATCCTGGGATCGGAGCCTTCTCCTATCTCTGTAAGCAGTTTGATAGCTACGGCCATGCCGAAAGAGATTTCTTTCGGATCGTTTAAGAACTCATAGCTTGTGAACCAAATTTCTTCGTTTTCAAGAATTCCTTTTAGGCCGTTACCATCGGTGTAGTGGTAGAGGGGGCTAGTGATCTTGTTGCGTATATCTCCATCCAAGAGGTGCTTTTCAGACCACGCGTTGTAGTCGTCAAGAGCCTCCTCCATCGAATTTAATAGGGGCTTCCAGTTTGATCTGTCTGATTTCATCTATAGCAAGCCTCTCCAACTATGATCTGAACGGCATTCGTGCTCACGGCCAAGTTAGCGTTTCAAGTTACTATGATTATCGAACCTCCGGCGCTCGGAAAGGCGACAATCGTCCTGCGGATATTCTTGTCGTTAACGCCTTCCAGCTTGCGCTCAACGAAGGCGTCTTCGTTCGTCTCGCCGCGTCTGAGCCTTTCTAAAGGTTTTCTCTGTTCACAAAATCAAGTCCTCGCGCCACTGTCCCAATAATAGCGCGGCGACAGAGGTTAAACCGCCAAGATCGTTTTCTCTTCCATATAGGCAGTTGCGGTGTCAGGATTCTCTTTGCCGAATAGCCGAATCGGCCCGAGAATCGACGAAATCGCCAAAATCTCCTGCACAACTCCTACACAGGCAATTTGACTATCAAAAAGCTGCATTAAAACAAGGTGTTGCAGGAGTAAATTCTCCCTCAAGGGGAGGGTCGAAATTAATATGAAAAACTAATCCTAAATTGCTCATTGTGTTCGAGCTGCTTTCACCGTCCCGTCGTCGCCATGAGGTTCGGCGGATAGCGCTCGCCTTCGACATGGATTTTGGCGGCCGCGTCTTCGATATGCGCGAGGTCTTGTGCCGTCAGGTTGACATTCGCCGCCGCGAGATTTTCTTCCAGGCGATGGAGCTTCGTGGTGCCGGGAATCGGGACAATCCAAGGCTTCTGGCGCAAGCAGCCAGGCGAGTGCGATTTGCGCAGGCGTCGCCTTCTTCTGCGCGGCAATGCTTTTCAGCAGATCGACAAGCGCCTGGTTGGCGTCCATCGCTTCAGGCGTGAAACGCGGCAGGTTTGCGCGAAAGTCATTCTCGCCGAGCTTCTGTCTCCTTGTTCATTGCGCCGGTGAGAAATCCCTTGCCGAGCGGGCTATAGGCGACAAGGCCGATGCCGAGTTCCTCGCACGCCTTCAGGATGCCGTTGGTCTCCGGCCCGCGTGTCCAAAGCGAATATTCGTTCTGAAGCGCCGTCACAGGCTGCACCGCATGGGCGCGGCGAACGGTTTGCGCGCCCGGCTCCGACAGACCGAAATGTTTGACCTTGCCCTCGGCGATCAATTCCTTGACGGCGCCGGCCACGTCTTCAATCGGCACGGCGGGATCGACGCGGTGCTGATAAAGCAAATCGATGACTTCCACGCCCAGCCGCTTCAGCGAATATTCCACGGCTCGCTTGATATGTTCGGGACGGCTGTTCAAGCCCGGCAAGCCGGGCGTCGTCGGCGCCGCTTTGGTGGGGTCGAGGTCGAAGCCGAATTTGGTGGCGATCACGACTTTGTCGCGCACGCCCGCCAGCGCTTTGCCGACGATGATTTCATTCGTGAAGGGGCCATACACTTCGGCGGTATCGAAGAAGGTTTCGCCGCGGTCCACGGCTTCGCGGATGAGGCGGATGGCCTCCTCCTCGCTCAGCGCATGACCGTAACTGAAATTGAGGCCCATACAGCCGAAGCCGATGGCCGAGACTTTAAGATCGCTTTTTCCGAGTGTGCGCTTTTGCATCTGTTTCTCCTTTGTCTGTTTTTTTGGATTTCGCTCAGCTCAAGTATTGCGCGTCGGTGACCTTCTCCAGCCACACGACGGCCTTGCCGTCCTTCGATTCCTGAATGGCGATATGCGACATCGCGGTGTTTGGCGTTGCGCCGTGCCAATGTTTCTTGTTGCAAGGGCATGTGATGACGTCGCCGGGACGAATTTCGACCTTCGGCTTCGCCTTCGCATTGCGTCCAACCGAGACCCGCCGTCACGATCAGCGTTTGGCCGCAGGGATGGGTGTGCCACGCCGAGCGCGCGCCGGGTTCGAAGGTGACGAGAGCACCGTTGAACTGCGCCGGGCCAGGCGACTGAAACAAGGGATCGACGCGGACAGCGCCGGTAAAGTTCTCGGCCGGCCCTTTGATCGAAGGCTGCGAACCGTTGCGCTTGAGTTCCATGGCGTCATTCCTTGTTTCTGGCGGCTCCATAGATACGCCCCGGCATTGTTGGTTTTAATCTCTAAAAATGGTATGTGGTTATGAGGATACTCATGAATAAGACCCATAACCTCAACGGCATTTTGGCGTTCTTGGCGGTTTCGCGCGAACGCAGCTTCACGCGCGCCGCGGCGCGCTTGGGTGTTTCCCAATCCGCCCTCAGTCACACCATAAGCGGGCTGGAAGAGCGCATGGGGCTTCGGCTGCTCACGCGCACCACGCGCAGTGTTTCCACGACGGAAGCCGGAGAGCGTTTGGCGCGATCTTTGGGCCCGCGCTTCGATGAGATCGAAGCGGAACTCGCCTCTGTCGCGGAGCTGCGCGACAAGCCGGCCGGGACGATCCGTATTACGACCTCCGGTCACGCGGCAGAAACCATTCTCATGCCGGCGCTTGCGAAATTCCTGCTCGATTATCCCGATATTCTGGTTGAGGCCGTGATTGATTCTGGGCTAACGGACATCGTCGCGGAACGCTACGACGCGGGAATTCGGCTGGGCGAACAAGTCGAAAAGGACATGATCGCGGTGCGCATCGGTCCCGATTTGCGAATGGCCGCGGTGGCGACGCCGTCCTATTTCGAAGCTCATGCGAAGCCGAAGACGCCACAGGATTTGACGCGGCACAATTGCCTGAATATGCGCTTGCAAACCAATGGCGGGCTTTATGTTTGGGAGTTCGAAAAGAACGGCAGGCCTTTGAACGTTCGGGTCGATGGCCAGATCATTTGCAATGGCTCTAGCGCCATCGTGTCTGCTGCATTGCTCGGTCTCGGAATTGCTTATGTACCGGACGACATGGTGCGCGCGCATATCGCCGAAAAGCGACTGGTTCGCGTACTCGGCGACTGGTGTCCGCCCTTCCCCGGCTTTCACCTCTATTATCCGAGCAAGCGCCAGGCTTCGCCCGCCTTTGCGCTGTTGATTGAAGCCCTGCGTTATCGCCGTTAGCGCGGCCGCTTTAATTTGCCAGCCCTGCTCCGCAGGTGTCTGCAATTCTGGCTCTTGATAACATACCAACTAGTCGGTATATTTACTTTCACAATGACCCAACACGAATCCAAAACCAAGCTGTTGAATGCGGCCCTCCATGTGATCCGCGCCAAGGGTTACGCGGCCACCACGGTCGACGACGTTTGCCACGCGGCCGGCGTCACCAAGGGCAGCTTCTTCTATCACTTTAAAAGCAAAGACGATCTGGCGCTATCGGCCGCCGCCTATTGGGCCAAGACGACCGAAGGTTTTTTCGCCTCCGCGCCCTATCACAAATTGAAGGACCCGCTGGAACGGTTGCTCGGCTATGTCGATTTCCGCGGCGAGATCTTGCGCGGCGATTTGCCGGATTACACCTGCCTGCTCGGCACGCTGGTTCAAGAAACCTATGCCACGCATCCCGACATTCGCGCCGCCTGCGAGAAGGGTTTGTCCGCGCATATCGCGATCATCACCCGCGATATCGAGGCCGCCAAGAAGCTTTACGCGCCCGAGGCGCCCTGGAAGGCGAAGAGCGTCGGCACTTTCATCCAATCGGTTTTGCAAGGCGCGTTCATCCTCGCCAAGGCAAAGCAAGGTCCAGAGGTTGTGCGCGAGAGTCTCGAACATTTGCGGCGTTACCTGGGGCAGCTCTTCAACCAGCCGCGTGCGACCAAGAGAAAGGAAGCGAAATGACTGGCAAAATCAGCGCGATGCTATCGAGAGGCGCCGCAGCTTTCGGCGTGGCTTTGTTGTGCGCATCCGCAGCTGGCGCCGCGGACTATTCCGCAATGGCGCCGCTCGACCAGTATTTGATGGATCGCAATGCCGAGATTGCGTTGGCGAAGAGTGCGGCGCCGGCATCCATCGCCGACAAGGCAACGATATTGGTACTGACGCCTCACGGCTACGACACCGCGATCGAGGGCAGCAACGGTTTCGTCTGTGCGGTGGAGCGCGCGTGGATGGCGCAATACGATTTTCCGCAATTCTGGAACCCGCATATGCGCGGGCCGCTTTGCTACAATCCGGCGGCTGTGCGCTCCATCCTGCCTTACACGATCCGCCGCACGGAATTGGCGCTGGCGGGACGCACCAAACCGGAAATGGCTGCAGCGATCAAAGACGGCAAGGAGAAACACTCGCTGCCGCCTCTCGAAGCCGGCGCGATGACCTATATGATGTCCAAGCAGCAAAATCTCAACGATGAAGCGCACAACTGGGTGCCGCATTTGATGTTTTATTTTCCGCGTGCCGATGGCGCCAACTGGGGCGCGGGTCTTCCCGGCGCACCCCCGATGCTGAACCCGCAGTTTCAGGATTTGCCCGAAGCGATCAGCGTGATCATGGTGCCGGTGATGCATTGGTCCGACGGCACGCCCGCGCCGATGATGCGGTAGCAGGGAAATGCGAAGCCGTGCCTTCGACCCTGTGATAGGAATTGCGTAGATGGTTGGCAAACAATATCCCGATAACTCGGAAATCTTTGCCCGCAAAGCGGAAGGCCGCCGCGAACGGGCATTGGTGACGTTCGCCGAGAAGCTTGCCGCCATGGATGAGCTTAGAGAACGTGTCGCACCGATCGTTCGCGCGCGTGAGACGCGCAGACAAAGTCAGTCACCAGCCGCTCATAAGAACATAGAATAAGACTGCAGAACGCCCCGCCCTCACTGCGGCCAGACCGGTGTGCGGGTTCGCGCATCCTCTAGGCTAAGGTCCTTTTTCCGCACTGGGCGAACGATCCGAATGCCGGGTCCCATGAACCTTGTGCGCCTTGTCCCGCACCGGCGGCCGGGGGCTCGTTTGTCTCATGGAATCGCGCTAGCTTATTGATATGATAAATAGACAGCCGTCTGCCGCCCCGCCCATCGGGACGGACAAACGGCCTCGGGGAGCGACTTTTATGGCGGGTCTCACAAGACGCGATTTGATGAAAGCGGGTGCGGTGGTTGCGACGACGGCTCAGGCGGCACAGGCGCGCCCGCGCCGCGCGCCGCATCGCAAAGCCGCGCCGGTTGCGACGCCTTCCATACGCGACAGGGCACTGCTCGATTTCGGATGGAAATTCCATCTTGGTCATGCCAACGATCCGGATAAGGATTTCGGGTTCGGTCGCAATCAGCACACGTTTGCGAAGGCCGGCACCGATACCGCCGCCGCGGCGATGCTCGATTTCGACGATAGCGGTTGGACGGGCGTGAACCTGCCGCACGATTGGGCGGTCGAATTGCCTTTCGTGCCCAGCGTCAATCCGCCGGCGGAAGAGGATCCCCGCGCCGCGCATGGCTTCAGGCCGCTGGGCCGGGAATTTCCGGAGACCAGCATCGGCTGGTACCGGCGCGTCTTCCAGATTCCCGCCAGCGATCTGGGGCGGCGTCTGTCGCTGGAATTCGACGGGGTGTTCCGCGATGCCATCGTGATGATCAACGGCTATATCGTGGCGCGCAATCCGAGCGGCTATGCGCCGTTTCGCATCGATATCACCGACTTCGCCAATTACGGCGGCAAGAATGTCGTGACCGTGCGCGCCGATGCGACGTTGGGCGAAGGCTGGTTCTATGAGGGCGCGGGCATCTATCGCCATGTCTGGCTGGTGAAGACCGATCCTTTGCATATTCCGCAATGGGGCAGCTGGGTCACAACGGCGCTGGACCGCTCCGGCATGGCGAGCCTCGCGGTGATGACCGAGTTGGTCAACGAAAGTGCGGCTATGCGCCAATGCGAGATCGTTTGCACCGTGCTCGACCCCAAGGGCCGGGTGGTGGCGACGTTGAAGACCGCGCAATTGACGATGGGCGCGGGCGAGAAGCGCACTCTAAGCCAACGCACGGTTCTGCATGGGCCGCAATTGTGGTCGTTGGAGACCCCACTTCTTTATCAAGTGGTGACCAAAGTGATGGATGGCGGCAAGGACGTCGACGATGCGGTCGTCAGTTTCGGCATTCGCACGGTCACCATCGATGCGGAAAAAGGGGTTTTCCTGAACGGCAAACCGATCAAGCTGAACGGTACTTGCAATCATCAAGATCACGCCGGCGTCGGCTCTGCCCTACCCGACCGGCTGCATGCCTGGCGTATCGAGAAGCTGAAGGAATTCGGCTGCAACGCGTACCGCACCTCGCACAATCCGGCGGCGCCCGAACTGCTGGATGCCTGCGACCGGCTCGGCATGCTGGTGATCGGCGAAACGCGGCGCATGTCGTCGGATGAGGAAAGCATCGACGAACTTTCGCGCATGATCCGCCGCGACCGCAATCATCCCGGCATTTTCCTGTGGTCGATCGGCAATGAGGAACAAGACCAGCAAGGCACCGAGCGCGGCGCGCGGATTGCAACGGCGATGAAGCTTGTGTGCAACGAACTCGATCCGACGCGCCCGATCACCGCGGCGGTCGATAATCCCGATGTGTGGGGACTTGGCATCACGCCGGTGCTGGATGTGCTGGGCGGCAATTACCGCACCGACAAACTGCCCGCCTATCATGCCAAGGACCCGAAGAAGCCTCTGATCGGCACCGAAACCGGCAGCACGGTTTCGACGCGCGGCGTTTATGTGCGCGACAAGGCCAGCGGCTATTGCGTCGCCTACGACACGGAATTCCCCTGGTGGGCGTCGACGGCGGAAGCCTGGGTGAATGTCGTGGAGAAACACGCCTTCATCGGCGGCGGCTTTGTCTGGACGGGCTTCGACTATCGCGGCGAACCGACACCGTTCAACACCTGGCCCAATGTCTCCTCGCAATTCGGCATTCTGGATAGCTGCGGTTTTCCCAAGGACAATTTCTACTATTACAAGGCGTGGTGGGGCCGCGAACCGGTGCTGCATCTCTTTCCGCATTGGAACTGGACGGCGGGGCAAGAGCTCAATGTCTGGTGCCACAGCAACCTCGACCGCATCGAGCTGTTCGTCAACGGACAAAGCCAAGGCGCACGCGATGTGGTTCCCTACAACCATGTCGAATGGGATGTCGTCTACGCGCCCGGATCGATCGAAGCGCGCGGCTATAAGAACGGCCGTCTGGTATCGACAGTCACACGCGAAACCGCCGGTGCGCCGTCGCAAATTCTGCTTAGCGTGGACCGCTCGGCGATTTCGGCCGATGGCGAGGATGTTTGCGTGATAAGCGCGACCATCGCCGATGCGCAGGGCCGCATGGTTCCGACCGCGAACCACCTCGTTGCCTTCACTGTGTCGGGACCTGGCGTGTTGATCGGCGTGGGCAATGGCGATCCGCGAAGCCACGAGCCCGACAAGGCGAGCAGCCGCTCCGCCTTCAACGGCTTGTGCGCGGCCATCGTGCAAGCCTCGAAGACGCCCGGCGAGATCGCGATCGCGGCCACCTCGCCCGGGCTGCAAAGCGGAACGGTCACGGTCAGGACGGCACCGTCGAAGTTGCGAGAAGCGGTGGCGTAGAACGGGTTCGGATTGGCGTTACGCAATAGTTTTACGCGCCCGTAGAGCCCGGCTCCGAAATTCCGGGAAATTCCGAGGACGCTATACTTAATTCATTCAGAGTAATCTTGCCTGCTCTCCGTTCTGCGCCGGCTTCGGGGTTGGCGGCGCAACCTCAGACTATCGATCGTCCCGCCTTCAGCAGTTTCCTGGCGCACTGCTTGATGGAATCCACCGATAACGCCGTCAATTCAGTATAGCGTCCCCGGAATTCCGCACGGGGGTTCACCGCCAGGCAATGCGAAAGCTGACGTCGGCCGGCGCGTTCGGCGAATTGTTGCGGGCGGTCAGCACCAAGCCGCGGCCGCCCTTGTAGGTGTCGTCGTCGAGAGTGAGGCTCAGCGGGATGATGCAGCGGTCGGGAAGGCAAGGTGCCGGGCGCGCGCCGTTCAGTGACACGCCGCAGGTGATCGACAGCACCTCGGCGCCAGGCGGCAACAGCACTCCGACATCGACCGTGCGTCCCGGCGGGGCGCTTGTCGAAGCCTCGACCACATGCCCGGCGCTTTTGCCGGACCACGGCGCGCAGACCGCGTAGCCGACACGGTTCTTTCTGACGAAATTGCCGGGATCGGTGGCGAAGCCCGCCTGCTTCCACCACGGCGTCACCAGGAGCTGCGACGCCAACAGCACGGCAACGCCGATCGCGACAAGGAAGAAGACGAGACGAAGCTGCCAATGCGTGCGCGACGGCTTGAACTCGGCCGCTGTCGGAAAAGATCGTATCACCATGGGTGCCCTCCTGCGATCGCTTCACGAGACTAAAAACCAAGCGCGGCAAGATTGCGGCGCGCAACTGCCGTCAGAAGCGTCGGATTTAGGATGACGGGGAGAATAGCAGCCAGACCGTTCGCAAGTTGGCGATCAATGGAAGTTTGTCGCGCTTGATGCCGATACGAAGCACGTCCCGGCTTTCCACATTGGAAAGCACACGAAGCATCAGAAGTTGCGGCGACAGGTTGCTCAATCCCCGCTCTTCAGAACTTTGGTCTGTCAGAAGAAAACGCCACCAAATCCTTCCTCCGCAAAAAGGCTGCCGAGCATTGGCGCGCGCGATAGATCGGTGATTGAGCATCTGTCGCCGGGACACCCCGAGACATTTGTCGTATGTGTTGGTCGCATTGCATTTTTGCTCATGAATGCTGGTCTGCAGTCCGATGTCATTAAGCAACTAATGCAGTTCACCCATATGGACGGCCAGCTCATTTGGGCGTAGCGCGCCAGATCGAGCGTGTACCGGCGCGCGTGCCTATTTCGATGGCCGCTTCTGGCGCGATTTCGCCGATCAGGCTATAGCAAGTCCCGGCCCCAAATTCGCGCTTCGGCGTTTTGGCGCCACGTTTGGGCATTCTGTATCGGAGTGCGATGGAGGCACTATGCGTCTCCGCCCGCACCGGACAGTTGGAATGACCGTGCCGTTTGTCCTAAGCATTCTCGCTGCTTGATTTTTGAGGAGACGAAGCATGGACCGCTTCACCGGTGGTTGCCTTTGCGGCAACGTCCGAATTGTGGCGTCGGGACTCCCATACCGGGTCGGCCTTTGTCACTGTCTCGACTGCCGCAAGCATCATGGCGCCCTTTTTCACGCATCCGCGGTGTTCCCTCACGATGCGGTGACGATCGACGGCGAAACCCGCGACTACGCCGGGCGATTCTTCTGTCCCCGCTGCGGTTCGTCCATTTTCTCACGCAGCGCGGACGAAATCGAAGTGAACCTAGGGTCCCTGGATGCTCCTGACCAACTGAGGCCAACTTACGAGCTCTGGATCGCCCGTCGTGAGTCCTGGTTGCCGCCCTTTCCGCTCACGCGACGATACGAGCGCGATCGTGACTCCACGAGTTGCTTTGAAGAGTAAGTCGCACGAACGGTGCGAACGTTCTTTTCTTGGGAGAATAGCAGCCAGAGTTGATTTGTCGGTGTGAAGACCCTCCGGCGATGGCAATGCGCCCCGATGCGACTTGCGCGTGTCGGTTACGGCGGTTGTGATGCCTCGCCCCTTATTGTATGAGTATTGGGCGCTGACATCACAAATGCGCGCAAACAGGAGGGTGCCATGGGGCGAATGATTATAATTTCGGGCGTTTCGGTCCGGCCGGCGCGCGCGCGCCTGATGGCGATGGGGCTGGCGCTCGCCTGCGCCCTGGCCGCGCCGGCGCTGGCGCAGAACGACAAAATGACGCCCATCGCGGCCCCGGCCCAGCCCAACGCCATCGAGCTCGGCACCGGCCCTCTGCCCAATGCGACGGTGCCGGAGTCCTGGCACAGCCAATACGGCAGCGTCTTCGCGCGCAACGTCACGGTCGCCACGCTGACGCCATTCCTGCCGGATCCGGCCAAGGCGAGCGGCGCAGCGGTGATCGTCGCGCCCGGCGGCGGCTTCATGACCCTTTCCATGGAGAACGAGGGCTGGGATGTCGCCCGGGCGCTCGCCTCTCGGGGCGTTGCCGCGTTCGTGCTCAAATACCGGCTCCGCCAAACGCCGGCGGACATGGAGTTGTTCGAACGCTCAATGGCTGCAATGTTTGCCGGCGCCGCGCGGCCGCCGCGACCGCAGGGCGGCGACATGATGGCAGGCCTCGCGCCCCAGATCGCCGACGCGCGTGCCGCCTTCGCACTCGTGCGCCAGCACGCGCTGGAATGGCGGGTGGATCCGGACCGCATCGGCATGGTTGGCTTCTCTGCCGGCGCCGGGCTCACCATGGCGACAACGCTCGCGGGGCAGAACGCGAAGCCCGCCTTCATCGGCATCATCTACGGTTCGCTGGCGCCGGTGACGGTACCCGCCGACGCGCCGCCGATGTTCGTCGCGCTCGCAGCCGACGACCCACTGTTCGGAAACGGCGGCTACGGGCTGATCGACAGTTGGCGAGCGGCGAAGCGGCCGGTCGAGTTTCACCTGTATGAACAGGGTGGACACGGATTCGGCATGTATCAGAAGGAAACCACCAGCACCGGCTGGTTCGATGCCTTCGCGCGCTGGCTCGGCATGCATGGCATGCTGAACCACGCGAAGTAGTCGCAGAGAGAATATGCGCATGCCCGCGAGGCGATTGTTGGCGCGACCCGGTTGCCGGATGAACGGCAAGAAATAGCCGGGGCACGGATTTTAGCCATGGGTCCGGTTAGCGCCAACTTCCGACATTCCGTGTGGCAGGGAACGTGCTCCACGTGACAGAATTCCTGCTAAACTTAACTTCCGCGACTGAGTGGATTCGAGGTGGGCCGTGGCAGCTAGGCCCTGTTTACATAGTCCTCGCGAGCCGCGTTTCGTGATGTCGTCTTTTGGCGCAACCCGGAAATAGGATAGACCCCCGGTCAGAGGAATCCAGTGACAGGAGGACGATACCACAGTGGGTGAATAGTGCTCCCGTCCCGGTATTCCGCGCACCAAGACTGCCTCGCGCCAAAAGCAGACCAAGCGCCGAGGCGAGCCAATGCGTGTGACAGGACGCATCAACACCTGTATCACGCCCTTGATATATATCTAGCGCAGCATCTGGCGGGGGGCCCCATGTGGAAGCGGGGAACGCAATACCTTCAAATCGGATGGGACCCGGATAGCGATCGGCCAAGTGTTTTCGCCGTCATGGGCAACATTGTCGGATCGCTTGCCTTTTTCTATGGTGCCGCCCTCGTTGTTTCTTTGCTGATGCGCCTTGTCCCCTTTGACATGGACAGAAGTTTCGCAGGCTCGAAAAGTTTTTACGCGAGCATCATTAGCTTTGCTTCGACCGCCTTGGCTTTTCTGCCTGTGCTCCTACATTTGCGGCGGAGCCTCAACTGTTCGATTGCGGACGTGTTCTTTGGTAAGAACCGTAATCCGTTTTGGTTTTTTGCAGGGATCGCGATCACGTGGACGATTCTCGTTCTGGGTCAAATATCCGTCGGGGGTAAAATTCGATGGAGTTCTCCGACCCCCGAGCAAACCATCCTTTTGGTTCCGCTGTTGCTCGCAATCCTGTTCCAATCCACGGCGGAAGAGCTGGCCTTTCGCGGATACTTCAGTAAGGCGGTATATCTGCTCGGCCGTGGCCTTATCCCGGTCTTTGTAATCGTCCCACTCGCATTTTTCTTGTACCATCAACAGTTCAATTATGCGGCTTTCCTGTTCTATGGTGGGTTAGGAGTATTCTATTCTTATTTGTCCTTGCGAACCGGCGGATTGCAGCTGTCGGCGGGGGCTCATTTTGCCAACAACAGTTTCGTTGTCCTGGCCGGAAATTGGATTGTGCAGACGCAACAGTCAAACCTGTTGCTGCTTGATGGCGTAGAGATGATCGTGGTGGCATTACTCTTGGAGTTCGCATTGCGCCTATCGAAATCGGCACATGCCGACGATGTCTCTTTCATCGCCGGGAATGGCAACAGGCCCAGGTGAGTCTGCCTGGTAAGATCGATGCAGATACGAATGGCAGGGGCGCCGAAAATATTTGCCTCGCAATTCTTGCGGCCACAGCGAAGAAACGGGGTTCTCGCACACGGCTGTGCGAAACGACTGTCCCTGCCGGGACGGAGGCAACGGTAAGTTCGCGATTGGGTTGTCGGCCGGGAGCACTGCTGCCGGTCTTGAGAGTGATACGACGAATTTAGAGCGGAAAACCGCAACGCTTGGGTCAGTCCTGGATGACCTGAACCAATGCGAACAGCAACTGCGTGCTGTATTTGACCGTGCGTACCGTCCCCGAAATGCGTTCTTGCCCAAGCATCGTGCGGTAGCCAAGGATTTTCACCTTCGCTCTTGGGCCGATACCGTCCCCCTTATCAGGTTGGCTCCATACTACGTGGCACTCATTGCCGGCCGCAGTCCGTTCGCCATGCATAACGTGGAACTGGTCGACGTTGTCTGCAATGTCTTGCTCTTGAAAGAGCCGGGTACCGGTCTGCAACGCAACAACCGAATTAACATTTGGAAGATTGGTGCCGCCGCGCTCGCGCCCGTTCTTGGCATCGAACGGAGTTGCGCCGCTCGGTAAAGAGCAGGTGTGGCGATTAAGTCTGTACTCGAAATTCGAACCGCCGCCGGGCAGAAAGATGTATCCGACGTTCCCGCGGCATCCGACCATTGCGCAGTCCTCTGCGAAGGAAGCTGTAGCGACAACCCACGCCAGAACGAAACACTGCAAAATCATGGTCAGGCGCATCGTTGGTCTTTCGTAGTGGAAGGTTGTTGCACTGTAGTCCTGCATCCGCCGGCCCACCAGCGATATCCACCAATGGCGCTTTTGAGACCTTGTCTTAACGGTGGATTCCGCACCTGTTCCAGACGACGGACTGGCACCATTGGGAGATATTCCGATAGGATCAGCAAAACGGTCCAACTGCATTATTTCGGGGGATCGCGAATCCAAGTTGAAGCACGCGCAATACGATAGCATTTCATAGACCCTAAGTATGTGTAGAGGATTCATTATGGAAATGGGGCTGCTTTGGCGGCGGGAGAGGGAAAATGAAGGCTCATGACGAAATCGCGAACTTTGTCCGGGCATCGTCGACCGTACTCGCCGCTCTGATCGCTTACCTCTTTGCGATGGGGGAAACGCGATTGCCGCAGGCGGCGATCAAAGTAATGGCTTTTTGATCCTAACGATCAGCACGGCGGTTATTGATGGTAAGCAAGATAAACAATACATCGGGGGGGCCATGGAGCAACATTGTCATCGGAATAAAGATCCGCAATGATTGCTGCGGACTTGAGGGGAGCGGTTATGCGGGGCGCGTTCTTGGTTGCTGCGACGTGGTTTGCACTTCTCGTGTGTGCCGAAGCCGCCGAGAAAGACGAGTATGCACCAATACATACGCTTGCGGTGATCTCGTCTCTTGGGGACGTGACCGTACGAAACAACGGGGCGCTACCGGGCGGCGGTGATGAATTCACTTTGCACACCGATTGGGACTTGGACAACCAAATCGCCCAAGAGGTCGTCACGGTGCTCTCGTCGCATTTCGCGATAAGCAAAACCACCATAGATCCGCGCGCGTTCAGCGACCTGGATACAAGCGCCTTGGGTACCGCTTGGCAGGATGTGCAGCGACGAGTGAAAGCCCTTCCGCCGACAAGTGGAATTGATGCCTATGTTATCGTCTTTCCGCACCTTATCGGTGGCTCGATGGGAATTACTTGGCATGGTCTCAGCGTTGACCGTGATCATTCCATTTGGGGCGGTGGCCAAGCGTTGGTCGGCGCTTATTATGGTATCGGCGTGTACAACGCTAAGACGGGTGAGCGTATCGATTATGCTACCGGCCAATATCCCACATCGCGTACCGTCAGCGGGCATATGGCCCCAATCGACGAATGCCCGCTAACGATTTCAGCCGAGAGCGAAAGCAAAATGACTGGCGAACAAAAGGTGCGGCTGCGCCAGGAATTTGCGTCCCTTTTTAGCCGGAGTGTCGCGCATAGCCTGGCAAGCGCCAATCTCATCAGCAAAGCCGAGGCCAATGCGGCAACGATCTCCCTTCTCTCGCCTGGCGACACCGAATGCAAACCGTTTTGAGATTCTTCGAGAGGGTATACATTCGACGTACCTCGTATCCGTTGGCGGGTGGTTAGAATGTCAAGTCATGGCGTATCCATCGCGTTCTGCGTTGGTCGCAAAGACTCGCGTATATCTCGCACCGAATTCTTTGCCTTGAGAACCCCATGAAGGCGCTGGTCATTATCGACGTACAGAAAGCCATGTTCGCTGGTGCGCCGCCGTACGACGGCGAAGCAGTTGTCGCGCGGATTGCAGGGATGCTCGATAGGGCGCGGCGCATCGGCGCCGTCGTCTTCCATGTACAGCATGACGGAGGTCTAGGAGACGAGTTCTGCCGAGGCGAACCTGGTTTCGATATCTGCGACGCCGTGAAGCCCGCCGAGGGCGAGCTCGTGTTGGTGAAGACGACGCGCAGTGCGTTTGCGAGCACCCCTATTGATGCGGCACTGCGTGCGGCTGCCGTCGATCACATCGTGATGGCCGGGATGCAGACCGAGTTTTGTCTCAACACCACGCTGCTCGGCGCGGTGGACAGAGGCTACCGCGCCACCGTCGTGCGCGACGGCCACACCACCTTTGACAACGAGGTGCTGCCTGCCGAGAAGATCATCGCCCTGCATCACCGCATTTGGCTGGGAAAGATGGCTGAACTCGTTTTGGCGGCCGACATTACGTTCTGATTGGAGACAGCGTTTCATTCGTATTCACAGAAGACTTCTCGGTGGCCTTGTGGAGGATCGGACCGCGCGTGCGGGCCGCGCCTAGCCGCCACCTCGCTCTGCTTCCGTAGGCATTCGCACGGTGAAGCATGTTGTTCCGCTTTCGGATGTTACCTCGATCGTTCCCCCGTGTGCTTTGACGATTTCCGAACAGATATAGAGGCCCAGGCCGAGACCCTCGCGGCTGTCGCGCTGTTTGCCCCGAAAAAACGGCTGGAAGAGCCGTTCAAGCGTCGACGGATCAATCGCTTCTCCGCAATTGGTGACGGAAAGCTCGAACTGACCGCCATCCGCCCGCGCCCGCACTTGAATAGGCGCGGTGGGCGTGCCGTAGTCGAAGGCGTTGCCAAGGAGGTTCGAGAGAAGCTGGCCGATGCGCTGGCGATCGCAGGCGACGGGCTCCTGCAGGTCGATATCGATCTCGACACTACGCTCGGGGTAAACACGCCTGAGTTCGTCTATGACGTGAAGGAGAACAGGTTCTAACGGCTTTTTTTCATCGCGTGTGGCGACAATCCCGCCGCCCAAACGGCCGCGCGCAAAGTCGAGTACGTTCTCAATCAGCTCGGACATGCGCGAAATGCTCCGCTCTATATGCTCGGCAAATTCAGCCGCTCTTTCCGGGTGGCGCACCAGCATACGTGTTCCCGCCGCAACGGAGGCCAGTGGGTTCTTGAGATCGTGTCCGAGCACCGCGATGAACTGGTCACGCAGTTCCGCATCCTCTTGCTCACGCGCTCGTTTTTCCTCTTCGGCCCGCTTTCGCTGGGTGATGTCGATCGCGGTGCCGATCACCCGTATGCACCGGCCGGTTTCGCTGAAAGCGCCACGGCCTTTGGCGGCAACCCAACGGACTATACCGTCCTCCTTACCGATAGCGCGGTATTCCACGTCGTAGAGTGCGCGGCGTGCCGGATCGGCCGCGGCGGCATAGGCGGCAGTAACACGATCACGGTCGTCCGGGTGTAGCGCGTTGTAAAAATCATCCATGCAAACGGGGGCATCGGGCGAGATGCCGAACATCGCCTTTACGCGGGGCGGCCAGGTCAGTTGGCCGTGGCCCTCCTCGACATCCCACCACCCGACATCGGCCGCTTCGGTCGCCAACCGGAGTTGTTCCGCTGCCGCCTGCAGTTCGGCGGCAAGCTCTGCGGCGGGCAAAACGCCGTCGCAAGTCTCCAGCTTGGCTAGGAGTGTCTCCATAGTGCCGTATTCATCCATGAGAGGCGGGGATTGCAGAGCCTATTTTGTCGGTGTCGCCGACGGCCTGTCAATTCGCGCCCGTGAACGGAACGGCAAAATTCTACCCCGCTTGAACGAGGGTGCAGCGCGTCAGGCCGTTTGGCGGCCCATCCGCTCCAAGTGCTTCGGCGAAGCCGTCGCTCCAGCGCGATCTCTCCGGTTCCTTCGCATAAGGATTTAGTGCGGCAACTTTCCACAAATTCAAACCGTCGCTTTCATTTGCGGGTAGACGGTTTGCCGCATTCCAGCCCTCCGCATAGATTCGGCTCAGACGGAATATGCGATTGCCGCTCACAGCAAGCGTACTTCCAGGGCCAACAGCTCCTTTACGATTTCGCTTGGGCGGCAAAGACGCACGCCCCGATCGCTCACCACGATCGGCCGGTTGATCAAAATCGGGTTCTCGATCATGCCGTCGATCAGTTCCTCTTCGCCGACATCGCGCTCGTCGAGATTTAGTTCGTGGAACAAGGGTTCGCGTTTGCGCACGACTTCCCGCGCGGTCAAATTCATGCGAGCAATCAAGCTCTTCAACTCTTCGCGCGTCGGGGGCGTTTTCAGATATTCGATAATGCGCGGCTCATAGCCAGCGGCGCGGATGGCCGCCAAAGCGTTGCGCGAAGTGCCGCAATCGGGATTGTGATAGATCGTGATTTGCATTGTTTTCTCCTGAAATCGTCTCGCGGCCGCATCGGCATTTTCCCCTCATCATCCAAACGCGGCGCTTGCGGCGGGCGCGAGGGCCTTCAATTGCGCCAGAATGCTGTCCGACGCGTTCGCGGCAGATATCGAGCTGTCCCGCGGCAGAGGAATATTGCCATCGAGAATACTGCGCAGGGTCGCGCGCGCACGCCCTACCCGGCTTTTGGCGGTGCCCACGGGCGTCCCGCAGATCTTTGCCACGTCGTCATAGGAATAGCCACCGGCGGAGATCAATATCAGGGCTTCGCGTTGATTGGCCGGCAGTTCGCCGAGCGCACGGGCGGTATCCGAAAGATCCATTGCCCAATCCTGCTGATACTCCGCGGCGGGCTGACGTTCGCCCAGTTCCGAATCCCAATAGGTTTCGCGCTTGGCGCGCCGTATATGGGTATAAAACTCATTGCGCAGGATGGTGAAAAGCCAAGCCTTCAGGTTCGTTCCAAGTTGGAAGCTGCCGCGCGCGCGCCACGCCTTTGCCAATGTTTCCTGCACCAAATCTTCCGCCATGGACTGCCTGCGACATAACCCCCGCGAAAATGTGCGCAATCTC
Source organism: uncultured Alphaproteobacteria bacterium (assembly GCA_963822275.1). Taxonomy (GTDB): domain Bacteria; phylum Pseudomonadota; class Alphaproteobacteria; order Micropepsales; family Micropepsaceae; genus Rhizomicrobium. The sequence continues at coordinate 1,494 of CAWGHR010000011.1, read as the reverse complement.
GGGATCAGAGCAACCAGGTCATTCTGGAAAGTGGACGCCGAAACGCACGATGTCTCGTCCGTTCTGTTCGATACCGATATGGCCATCTTTGGTTCTCCGCCGGCTGGGTTGCTTGGAAAAGCGCTCAGTACCGCTGGGGAACCAGACGGGGAGGAAGCCGACCTTCCTACCCCCATTGTGTTCGGCGCACAGAATGCGCGCCAGACTCGGAAAACACTCAAAGCGATGGTGCCGCTAGTGTCCCAATTCCGAAATTCGTTGCATCTGATATCAACCTCATTCGAATTTCTAAATCGAGAGGACACTAGCCAACCACTTGATGCTAGTGTCGTTTTGGTTTCGAAGTTCGCGAAAGATGCTGATATCGGTGATATCGCGAACTTCGAAACCACGACACTAGATCGGCTCAGTGCCCCTGCCAGCCATGATCACGGTCGCGGTTATGATTTCCAGTCGTGGTAATTGCTGCCGTTTTGGCCGCGATAACTGCGATAGTCGCTGCTGTGGCGCCAGTGATGCCAATGATGGCTGTTGTCCCAATATCCGTCGCGATATCCGAACGCGATGTCGCCAAGACCGATCGAAATGATGGCGTGGCCGCGGTCGCCGCGGTGATTGTAGTCCGAGGCGCCGGCTATGCCGGTTGCGGCGAGCGCCGTGCCGGTCAACAACGCCGCGATCGCGGCGCCTTTTAAGAACCCAGGCATGCGTAATTCCTTCCATGCCGTCCAAACCGCAACGGTGCGCGGCGTAACGGCGGTGTGTGTGGACCGCAATTCTCTGATGCCGGTGGGCCCGCCGGTTCGGTTTTTGTGCTGCCGATCCGGTTTCGCCGTCGGCGGATGGATCTGCTGCCCTTTGGTGTTTCGCTAAGATTAAAACGCCAAATTTCAATCTTGGTTGCAGTCGTCGTATCGAAATTCGTCCGATACCGAGCCAGAGGCAGAATACGGCAGAGTGTTCGCATCTCCGCCGTTTCCTGTTCGAACGGATTAGGCCGCTTGAAGATTGACGGCCTTCGAGCCCTTGGCATCCGGCTGAACGTCGAACGACACTCGCTGGCCTTCCGCCAGACTGCGCATGCCCGACATTTCGACGGCCGTCGCATGGACGAACACGTCTTTGCCGCCGCCTTCCGGCGCGATAAATCCAAAGCCCTTATCCGTATTGAAGAATTTCACTGTTCCGATAGTCATTGTTTTTCCTAAAGCATTGAGTTTCGCCCAAGCACATGCCCGGGCGGCGTAAACGAAACGATCAGGTGGGGAAGTTCGGCTGTTTCGGCCAGGCGCGCACAATGCGGGTCGGGGTACAACAGTGCGCTTCATCTGACGGAACGCCGTCGCCCGCTCTACATAGATGTTTGTTACCCGCATTACAAGGTAATCCAAAACACACCTCGGCGCGCTTTAAACCCGCCTTTTCTTGAAAGAGGACCCGCGCGGTTGCCCGCGCGGGTCGCTTTCAAGGTGCGTATTTCAGACTGATTGAGCC
>CAWGHR010000010.1:0-24157 GCA_963822275.1 uncultured Alphaproteobacteria bacterium | reverse complement strand
CTGTAGCGCTTCAGCGACCGTATTGCTGGTGTTGTCGAGCTGACCCATGCCTGTCGTACGGAACACGCAGCTTGTTGCCACTTTCTTCCGGCCGCCGCCGCCGCCATGGCCAGCTGAAATTATGATTGCCGCCTTCGTTGCCATCGTCGTGGCATCGGCCGCCGCGGCTTATATTGCGCGACACGTGGCGCGCCCTTCTCGAAATTGGCGGAGGCTGCTTCGGTCGCGGCGCGTGGCGGGGCGGCACCGCGCGTGCCTGAAGTCGGCCCCGACGATGTCCGCAATGCGGCCCAAGCCTTTAATGCGATGAACGATCAGGTCACGCGAACGCTGGAGAGCCAGCGTCAGCTGCTTTCGGCGGTAGGCCACGATCTGCGCACCCCAATCACGGCCATGCGGATCAATCTCGAATTCGTCGAAGATGCGGAGCTGCGTCAAGGTCTACAAAAGAACCTCGACGAGTTGCAGGAGTTGACGGAAGCCGTGCTTTCTTCTGCGCGCGGCACTGGCGGTGAAATGAAACGCCAGATCGATCTGGCGGCGCTTGTCGACAGCGTCTGCGCCGATCTCGACGATCTGGGCGAAGCAGTAGAGTGGAAAGGACATTTGCCGGCGCCGATCTGTTGCCGTTCCAACGAAGTGCTCCGCGCGGTCCGCAATCTGGTGGAAAATGCCGTCACTTATGGCAATAAAGCGACGGTCGCGCTGGACGACTATGACGACGCTTATGAGGTGGTTGTGGATGACGAAGGCCCCGGCATTCCGGAGGCGGACCGCGACAGGGTCTTCGAACCTTTCGTCCGCCTCGAAGGATCGCGCAACGCGGATACCGGCGGATCAGGGCTTGGACTGACACTAGTGAAGGGGATCGCGGAAGGCCATGGCGGCGGCATCACCCTAGAGGACCGGCCGGAAGGCGGGTTGCGCGCGCGACTTCGTCTGCCGCGCGCCAAGGCAAAAGAGTGATCCCGGACAAAGACGTGTTGCCAGTGAAAACACAAGTCGGCACGACATTGCGGAAATCCCAATACAATCAAAAATTCAAAGAGTTCGCTGGTCCTGCTGATCTATGATCTAAAGAAGCGATGAGCGATCTGTTATATGCCAAAGAGGTCCTGAGGCTGGCCGCCGATGCCAGCGGGGCCGGTCGCCTGCCCCATCCCGACGGGTCGCATCTGCAACACAATCCGACTTGCGGTGATCGGACGATTGTCGATTTGCGGATCGAAAACGGTCGCATCGCAGCCATGGCACATGACACCAAGGCCTGTGTGCTGGCTCAGGCCTCCGCCTCTATTCTTGGGAGCCGCCTGCGCGGATCGACGCACACCGACTTATTGGGGCTGCGTGCGCAAATCGTGGAGATGCTGAAAGGCGGGGCATCGCCCAAAGAACCATTCCATCAATACGGCGCGCTCACCGAAGTGGCCGGATTTCCCAGCCGCCATCGCTGCGTGTTGCTACCGGTCGATGCCGCGATTAAAGCGTACGAGGCTTCACAGACGCCCGAGCCACGCTGACAGCGAGCCCAACGCAAGTTCTCCGTTTGCGTCGACAACGCTTCCGCAGGTTAAGTCGAGCGTCGTGGCCGGAGAAATCCGCGCATCTTGGAACATCGCCTGTTCGCGGCTCATGTTGAAAACACAGAGCACGCGCTCATTTTCGAGGCGGCGCTCGAAGACGAGCATCGGTCCGGGCGTCTCGCGGAAGATTCAATCTCACCCCAGCGCAAGGCCGGATGCTGCTTGCGCGTAGCGAGAAAACGCGCGCAAATTGAGCGCCGAATGGGCTTCGCCTTCCTGTTCCGAGACCGCCAGCGCCCGATGCGCCGGCGCCAGCGGAAGCCACGGCGTGCCAGTGGAGAAGCCCAGATTGGCGCTGTCCGCGTCCCACGGCATCGGCGTGCGGCAGCCGTCGCGGCCCTTGTGCAACGGATAATAAAGATCGCCGACGGGATCCTTGAGCTGGTCGCGGCGCAGATCCGCTTCCGGCAGTCCCAGCTCCTCGCCCTGGTAGAGCAACACCGTCCCTTTGAGGGAGAGCAGCAGTGCCAGCATCAGTTTGGCCAGGCCGGATCGCCGTTCGGTCCCTCCGCCGAAACGCGTCACCGTGCGGATGACATCGTGATTGCAGAACGCCACGGACGGCCAATGGCGCGGATGCTCGCGCCAGCATCGCGTAATTGTCTTTGACGAAATCCGGCGAAAGCGTGTCGGCGAGCAACAGGAAAAATGCTGTAGCCGGAATGCAGCCCTTATCCGGCGCGGCGAAGGCCCGAGCGCTCGGGCCTTCTGAGAATTCTCCCAACACGAAGCGGTCCGGGTAACGCTCGACCGTGCGCCGGATTTCCGCCGAGCACCCGATATTTTCCGGCAAGTTGCTGTCGTGATAGTGACTACTGCAGGTTGGCGGCGTGCGCCCAGATCGCCGGCGTGCGTTCTGCCATCGGCACCGGCGGATTGTCGCGTCAGCGCCGGGTCGTGAAGATAGGCATTGGCGACGTCGAGCCGAAAGCCGTCGACGCCGCGCTTCAGCCAGAAGTCCAGCACGGCCAGCGCGGCCGTTTTCGCTGCCGGATTGCGCCAGTTCAGCTTGGGCTGCTGGCGCAGGAATTTGTGGTGGTAGTACTGCCGGCGCGCCGGGCTGATAGGACCAAGCCGGCCGCCGAACGCCGACAGCCAGTTGTTGGGCGCTGTGCCGTCAGCCTTCGGCGTCGGCCCAGACGTACCAGTCGGCTTTGGCGCCTCCGTCAGGCTCTCGGCGAACCAGGGATGTTCGTCCGAGGTGTGGCACAGCACTTCGTCGATGATGATCTTCAGCCCGCGCGCATGCGCCGCCGCAAGCAGCGCGTCGAAATCGGCCAGCGTGCCGTATTCGGGATGGACGCCTTCGTAGTCCGAGACGTCATAGCCCCAGTCGCGGTTGGGCGACGGATGGATCGGCGACAGCCAGATCGCATCGACGCCGAGCGCGGCGATGTAGTCGAGCTTGCGAGATCAGGCCGGCGAAGTCGCCCTGCCCGTCGCCGTTGCCGTCGCAAAAGCTGCGGACATAGACCTGATAGATGACGGCGCCGCGCCACCAGGGCTGCGTCCCATCACACCTCGTTTAGCGTGGGCGATGATCTTGGCGACGAGGCCATAAGCCACCGCCTCCTCGGCACCGATCCAGAAATTGCGCTCGGTGTCGGCCACGACCTTGTCATAGGTCTGGCCGGTTTCGCGCGCGATGATGCGGTTCAGCCGCTCGCGCATCTTGATGATTTCCTCGGCTTCGATGGAGATGTCCGAGGCCTGGCCGCGCACGCCGCCCAGCGGCTGGTGCAGCAGGAAGCGCGTGTTCGGCAGGCAATAGCGATTTTCCTTGGCGGCGCCCAGATAGATATGCGCGCCCGCACTCGCCACCCAGCCGGTGCCGATCATCTTCACGCGCGGGCCGACGAACTTGATCATGTCGTGGATCGTGTCGCCGGATTCCACATGGCCGCCCGGCGAGTTGACGATCACCCGGATGTCGCCGTCGCCTTCCGCCGCATAGGCGAGCAATTGTCCGCTCACCCGCTCGGCCATCTTCATGTCGACTTCGCCGAAAATCAGAACGGTGCGCGACTTGAACAGCGCCTTCTGAACCGGCGAGGATTGCTGTTCGGGCAGTTCGATTTTCTGCTTGTCGTCGTCGTCTTCTTCTTCATCGAGGCGGGTCATGCGTACTCCTGTCGAAGGGCGAATCTGGGGAGAATCCAAGGCCATACTAGAGCACGATCGGATTGGGTTAAATCACACTTTTTTCGTCATGGCCGCCCCTGAGGCGGCCATCCAGTTTTTTCGGCTCGCCGACGCTCGCCGACTTGATAGCCGGGTCGCGCCCGGCCATGACGAAAGTGGTTCGATATAAAGCGATCATGCTCTAACCAAGCCGAGCTTGGCGTCCATGTGCTTAAAGCACGTTAACGGGAAGGTCCAATTTGGCCGTTTTGAGCGTCCAAAATTGGCTCATGGGAGCATGAAAAGCGACCAATTCACCTCAGCGGCCCATGAGACAGCTGATCGAGCCGATGCCGTTGGCCCCGTAATACACCAACCCGTTATCCAGCGGCTTGGAATGCTGCACGATCACGGGCAAATAGACATAACACGTCGCACCATTATCCGGATCTCTCCAACGCTGGACACTCGACACCTTGGAGTGCACTGACTACGCACTTGCGGTCCACACCGAACAACATCGGGCCGATCTTGTCGCAATGATACGGGCTCACATTGCTGCGAAGCCATCACTTTCACCCAGAGCAAGACGGGTACAGCTGTTAGGATACGGATTCACGCTAAACTTGCGGTCGCGCTCGCCGCACGATGGCTGCAATAGAAGCGGTCGGATCGCCAAACCTTACGGCGCCCTCGCTAAGTCCTTGAAAACATGGTGGGCCCTACGGGAGTTCGAACCCGTCTTGCAAGATTGAAAATCTTGAGTCCTAACCGATAGACGAAGGGCCCACGCGGCCCGCAAGGCGCCCCTGCGCCCCTCGGGAGGACGCGGCTATAAGGCCCGAAAGCGGCCTTGGCAAGCGCTCAAATCCCCGCCGGGGCGGCGTCCTCCAGATGGAGTTGAACCCGCACGCGGCCGTTCCATTCTTCGGCGCGCAAGCGGCCCGCGGCGTGTATCCGCGCCCCCCGCGCGCCCAGCAATCCGCGCCCCAGATCGGTGTCCGCGGTGCGGAAGGCGATGGCGTCCAAACGCGCCCCATCGCCGCCGGCCAAGCGCAACCGCACATGGTCCTTACCGACCACGTCCGCGAAAACAACCTGCACGTCGGGAACCGCAAGGATGGGCTCCGGATTGCCCGCACCGAAGGGCCCGGCGCGGGCGATATCGTGCACCAAAGCGGCGGTTGCGCCGGCGGGCGAGATGAGCCCTTCCAGCATCAGCGCCGCGACGCCAACGCTCGTGTCCGCCCGGGCAAAACGCTCCGCCAGGAAGGCGTGAAACGGGTCGGACTGATCCGGACGCAACGAGAACCCCGCCGCCATGGCATGCCCGCCGCCGGCATCGAGCACACCGGCCAAATGCGCTTCGCGAACGATGCTGCCGATATCGATCCCGGCGATCGAACGCGCCGAACCGCGTCCCAATCCGCCTTCGAAGCCCGCGACAAAAGCGGGTTTGCCGAAGCGCTCCTTCAACCGCCCGGCAACGATCCCGACGACGCCGGGATGCCATCCTTCGCCCGACACGAAGATGAACGGCAGATTGTCGTGCGACGCCGCCATGGCGATGGCTTCGTCGAGAATGAGCTTTTCGATCGCCTGGCGTTCGCGATTATGGGTGTCGAGCGCCGCCGCGAATTCCTCGGCGGCTACACTGTCCGTCGTCGTCAGAAGATCGACGCCGAGACCGCATCGCCCGACGCGCCCGCCGGCATTGATCCGCGGCCCGAAAACGAATCCCAGATGATACGGCGTGAACGGCGGCGCAGTTGCGGCAACGCGTGCCAAGGCTGCGAGGCCCGGCCGCTCCAGCTTCGACAATTTGGAAAGACCCAGCTGCACAAACGCGCGGTTGACCCCGATCAGCGGCACGACATCGCAAATGGTCGCGAGCCCCACGAGATCGAGATAGGTGCGCAGATCCGGTTCGGCTTTGGCGGCAAAAGCACCGGCGTTGCGCAAGGCGCGGTTTAAACGCGACCAAAAACAGAAACACCACGCCCGCCGCGCAGACATGTCCCTGCCCCGACTGATCGCCCGGCTGGTTGGGATTGACATGCGCGAAAGCGGGCGGTTCACGCTCGACCGCATGATGGTCCAACACGATGACGTCCAGCCCGGCATCGCGCGCGGCCGCGAGCGCATCGAGTGCAGCGGCACCGCAATCGACCGTAACCACAAGGCTCGCGCCCTCTTCCTTCAGCTGCTGCATTGCAAGCGCCGACGGGCCGTAGCCCTCGGTCATCCGATCGGGAATGTAGATGCGCGGGGCGCGTTCCGACCGCAGACAGATAATCGTGCAGCAATGCCGCCGAACACGAACCGTCCACATCATAATCGCCGAACACGGCGATGTGCTCGCCACGCTCGAGGGCCGACTTGCACGCGCGCAACGGCCTTGTCCATGTCCTTGAGCGTCAGAGGCTCGGGCAACAAGGTTTTCAAGGTCGGATGGAGATAATCGGCCACGGCATCGCTCGCGACGCCGCGCGCCAACAGCAGCCGCGCCAGCGCAAACGGAATGCTGTTCTGCGAGCCCAAGCGCGCGCGCCGCATCTTCGTCGCTCTCGGTGAAACGCCATGGCCGGCCCGAAGAAGGAGCGCGCAACGCCGAGCGCGTCACTTGGTTTCACAATGGGCTGAGCGCTAACGGTCATGCCTGTTGCGGCGGTGACGTGCCTTGATCCAGCGCACGGTGCCCGAGCTCGATCGCATCATCACGCTGTGCGTGAAGACCCATTCATTGGTGCGGTGCACGCCTTGCAACATCGATCCATTCGTCACGCCCGAGGCGGCGAAGATCACATCGCCGGATGCCAAATCCTTCAACGTGTATTTGCGCTCGAAATCCGTAATGCCCAATTTGACCGCGCGCCTCTTTTCCTCGTCCGACCGGAAGTACAGCCGCGCCTGGATTTGACCGCCGACGCAGCGCAAAGCCGCCGCCGCCAGCACGCCCTCCGGCGCACCGCCGCGGCCGATATAGATATCGATGCCGGTCGCCGGGTCCGTTGTGGCGATCACGCCCGCGACATCGCCGTCGGTGATCAGCCGGACGGAAGCGCCGACGCCGCGCACGGCTTCGATGATGGCCTCGTGGCGCGGACGATCCAGAATGCAGGCGGTGATTTCGCGCGGATGCACGCCTTTGGCCTTGGCCAACATGCGCACATTCTCTTCCGGTGTGGCGTCGATATTGACGGTGCCTTCGGGAAAGCCGCCGCCGATCGCGATCTTGTCCATATAGGTGTCGGGCGCATTCAGCAGCGTGCCCGGTTCGGCGATCGCCATCACCGCCAGCGCGTTCGGCAGCGCCTTGGCGGTCAGCGTCGTGCCTTCCAGCGGATCGAGCGCGATATCGACGGCAACGCCGCCGGTGCCGACCTTCTCGCCGATATACAGCATCGGCGCTTCGTCGCGTTCGCCTTCGCCGATCACCACCGTCCCGTCGATCGGCAGGAAGTTGAACGTCTTGCGCATCGCTTCCACCGCCGCATGGTCGGCGGCGTGCTCGTCGCCGCGTCCGATGAACTCCGCGGCTGCGATGGCAGCCGCTTCCGTAACGCGCACCGCTTCCAGCGCGAAGGCGCGGTCTAAGGGACTGGCTGACCATGAATGCTCCTGATCTGTCGAAACGGCTTAGCCCGCTTCCATGGGGATCATGCAGGGTGGCGCAATCACCTTGTCGGACAAGGCGATCGTCTTCAGTGCGCTATCCACCGCAGCATGGGTTGTTTCGTGCGTGATCATGACAATCGATACCGCTTCGCCGGGAGCGCGTCCGCGTTGGATCATGCTCTCGATGGAAACTCGCCATTTGGCCAGATGGCCGGCGATTTCCGCCAACACGCCCGGCACATCCAGCACTTGGAAGCGTAGATAAAATGCGGAGGACGCGCTACCACGCCGGAGCCGGTGTTAGCGCTATCAACGATCGTCGCGGGAATTCCGAAAGCCGGGCCGATGTTGCCGCGCGCAATATCGACCAAATCGGCAATGACAGCGTTGGCAGTCGGTGCCGCGCCGGCGCCGCGGCCCTCAAAAAAGAATGGACCCGCCGCACCGGTGTCCGCGGTGACCGCGTTGAACACGCCGTCGACGTCGCCGAGCGGCGTGCCGGCGCGCACCATGGCGGGCTGAACGCGCTGATCGATTCCTTGCGGCGTTTTCTTGGCGATGCCGAGAAGCTTGATGCGAAATCCGAACTCGCGCGCAAAAGCGATATCGTCGGGCGTGATGTGAACGATGCCCTGAACCGGCATGGTGTCGAGATCGGGCGCCACGCCGAAGGCCAGCCCCGCCAGCAGCGCGAGCTTATGGGCCGTGTCCCCTCCGCCGACGTCCAATGTGGGATCCGCCTCTGCGTAACCAAGCGCCTGCGCATCTTTGAGAACGTCGTCGAAAGACCGTCCCGTGGATTCCATTTGCGTCAGGATATAGTTGCAGGTGCCGTTGAGAATGCCCCGAACGGCGACCACGCCATAGACCATCAGGCTTTCGCGCAGCGACTTGACGATCGGGATGCCGCCGGCGACGGCCGCCTCGAATTTGAGGGCGAGCTTCTTCTCTTCCGCGAGCGCGGCGAGGCGCGCGCCGTGACGGGCCATCATCGCCTTGTTGGCGGTTACGACATGCTTGCCCGCCTTGAGAGCTTCCTCAACCAGCGTCAGCGCAGGACCGTTCTCGCCGCCGATCAATTCGACCACGACGTCGACGTCGGATTTTGCGACGGCATGGATATCGCCCAGCCAGGTCTTGATATCGAAGCTGAGCTTCTTGGTTTCGTCGCGCTCGCAGGCGGCAACGATCTCCAGCCGGCGGCCCGCGCGATTGCCGAGCGCCTTGCCATGCGCCTGCAACGCATTGACCACGCCGCCGCCGACCGTGCCCAACCCGGCAATGGCGATTTTGAGCGGATTGTTCATTTCGCCGTTTCCAGCGTGGCCGGCTCGTTGATCCGCGTGGAAAGAAATTTCTTCACGTTGCGCGCCGCCTGGCGGATGCGGTGTTCGTTCTCGACCAGGGCGACGCGAACATAGCCTTCGCCATATTCGCCAAAGCCGATACCCGGCGACACCGCGACTTTGGCGTGGATCAGCAGCTGCTTGGCAAATTCCATCGAGCCGCGCTCGCGATACTGTTCCGGCACCGGCGCCCAGGCGAACATCGAGGCCGGCGGCGACGGGATATTCCATCCGGCGCGGGCAAAGCTTTCCACCAGCACGTCGCGGCGCGATTTGTAGATCGCGCGAATTTCCTCGATGCAATCTTGCGGACCGTTCAAGGCGGCGGCGGCAGCCACCTGGATCGGCGTGTAGGCGCCATAGTCGAGATAGGATTTGATCCGCGCCAGCGCGCCGATCAGATGCTTGTTGCCCGCCGCAAAGCCCATACGCCAGCCCGGCATCGCATAGGTCTTCGACAAGGACTGAAATTCGATCGCGATGTCCTTGGCGCCGTCCACCTGGAGGATCGAAGGCGGCGGCTCGTCGCCGAAATAGATGTCGGCATAGGCCAGATCGGACAGCACCCAAATCTCGTGCTTCTTGGCGAACGCGATGACCTCTTTGTAGAAATCGAGGTCGACGATCTGCGCCGTGGGATTGGAGGGATAATTGACCACCAAGGCCACGCGGCGACGGGATCGAGTGGCGCGTCGCATGCCCGATCGCGCTCAAATAGGCTTCCGGCGAGGTCGCGGGCACATGCCGGATGGCGGCGCCCGCCAAAATGAAGCCGAAGGCATGGATGGGATAAGCCGGATTGGGCACCAGCACCACATCGCCCGGCGCGGTAATCGCCGCCGCCAGATTGGCGAAGCCTTCCTTGGAGCCCAACGCCGCAATCACCTCGGTATCGGGATCGAGCGTCACGCCGAAGCGGCGCTCGTAATAGGCCGCCATCGCCTTGCGCAAGCCCTTGATGCCCCGCGAAGCCGAATAGCGGTTCGATTTCGGATCGCGCGCGGTTTCGCACAATTTGTCGACGATATGCTTGGGCGTCGGCATGTCCGGGTTGCCCATGCCGAAATCGATGATGTCGTCGCCCGCCGCGCGCGCCTGCGCCTTGAGGCGGTTCACTTCCTCAAAAATGTATGGCGGCAGCCGCTTGATGCGGTGGAAATCGGTTTGCATGGCCGGGACTTTCAGCGTGTTCGGGACAAAATAACCTTTTCTGGCGGCGCAGCATCGGGGCAATTTGCCCGCCGCGTCAACGGCTTTTCGACCGTTCTTGCCACGCCTGCAGGCCTAAGCCGCAAACCGCGTCAGCATGACGCCTCGCTGGTCAGCCCTGAAGGAAAATCTCGGCCCGGCGGTTGCCGTCCTCACCCTTCGGCATCGATTCGTAATAGACGGGCTGGCTGTCGCCGACCGCTTCCACCAACACCTTGTCCGCCGGAACGCCTTCGCGAATGAGCTCCTGAGCGACCGCATTGGCACGCTGCTGGGACTTCTCGAAGATGACCTGCAAATGCTGCTCGACGGACATGTTGGGCGTACGGCTGGAGGAATGGCCGACCACGCGAATGAAGCCCTGACCGCCATGTGCTCTGTATTGCTCCAAGGCGGCCTGAACCTGCGCGCGGCCTTCGGCGCTCAAGAATGTCGTATCGCCGGGGAAGAAGACGACCGCCGTCGCCGGGAGACCTTGCGCACTGGCATAAACACTAGGCGCCGCAGCGTGGGCGTTGAGGATTGCTGAAGCGCATCCAGATTGGCCACGACCGCGCCCGTCATCGTTTCCGGCCCGCCCTCGCCCATCTCGGAAGCGCGCGGTTTGCGCAATTTGGACGGGCTTGGTGATGCCACGCGCGTCGGAGCAGTAGTACCAATCCCGGCGTTCGACGCCGTTTCCTGGTAATGGGCGATAATCGGCATCGGCACGAACTGGGACAGCGATGCGTCCAGCGGAGGAGCGTTCGACGGCTTGAATCCAAGCGCAGCATCGGAGGGCGTGACGTTTGACATCCGCTGCGGAACGGCAGGCCGGGGCGGAACGGCAGGTTGCGCACCCGTCGGCGGAGCAGTCGGAGAAGCTGCCGGCTCGGGCGCCGCGACAGGTACTGCCGCCTCTGGCGCAGCTGCCATAGGCGCCAAAGTCGCCACTTGCGTCGTCGGCGCCCTCGAGCCTGCCGCTGGAGCGGGCAAAGCGCCTGGAATAGAAGCGCCTGTGGGTTCTGTCGCGACAGACGTATCGGCCTGTGCGACGCGGGTCGGCGCGGGTGCCGGCGCTGGCTTACCCGTATCGCTGTCTCTTGGACGGCTCGGAAGCCATACTGGGCATAGCCGCCATGGCACCAGCGGGTGCGCTTGGAGGCGGCGGCGCGGCGGCGGCCTCCGTTCCCCCCCGCAGGGCATCGGCGCTGTATTGGGCATGGCTGCGGTCGGCAGCAAGCGATTCAGTCGTCTGTTGCTGCTCATCCGACGTCGATTGCGGATTCGGCTTATCCGGAAGGGCCGCGATATCGGGCGTCTGCCCGTTGTCGCTGGACGGTGCAGCAGCGGGCGAATCGTCGCCAAACCATGTTGTCGGATCGACCCAATCGGGCACAGACGGCATGTCGGGCAAGCTGGAACAGGCACTTGCGCTCAAAACCACCGCCGATAGGGCGGTAATACGCAAGAATACCTTCTTCATGGCGTGCATGCCCCGGATCATGGAAAGCTCCTCCGTCGCGCCTGCGAAGCGCTGGCCCGACTAACTCATATACAGGTGCATTTGGCGCGGGCCAAGCATTTCACGAAGCGCAACCACATGAAATCTTGTGACAAACTTGCGCAATCTCACGTTACACAACTACATTGCCGCAGCGCACATGCGCGCAGCAAGAATTATTGAGGCAGTGAGTCGACCCGATGCATAAGACGGCACCGAAATCGAGCAAAACCGCCTCTTTTGAAACTGCACCCACGCGCAAGGACAACGACGTCCCCGGAAACCCCTATGCGATCGGAGACGGCGTAGAGTTCGTCCGCAATATGACGCGAGTCGGCTTGCAGTCCCAAAAGCTGTTGGGGGACTTCGTCAAGCGCCAGACCGAAACAGCCAATGGCCCCCGCGATCCGCTCAATCTGACCGATACGTTCATGGCGTTATTGAACGGTATGGCCGCCCATCCCTCCGCCATGATCGAGGCGCAGTTCCAGCTTTGGCGCGGCTATATGGGCCTCTGGGAGACCACGGCGCAGCGCATGCTCGGCGGATCGCCTCCTGCGGTCGTGGCACCGAAAGCCGGCGACAAGCGATTCCGCGACAAGGATTGGCAGGAAAACCAGATCTTCGACTTCATCAAGCAGTCCTATCTGCTGACGGCGAATTGGATGCAGAACACCGTGGCCCAGGTCGAAGGCCTCGATCCGGCGACGCAAAAGCGCGCGGAGTTTTATACCAAGCAGTTCGCCGATGCGATCGCGCCGACCAATTTCGTGCTGACCAATCCGGAAGTGCTGCGCACGACGCTGCAATCGAACGGCGAGAATCTGGTGCGCGGTCTCGACAATCTGCTGGCCGATTTGGACCGCGGTCATGGCCAACTGGCGATCCGCCAGATCGGCCGACGGCTTTGTCGTCGGCGAGAACATCGCCCTGACGCCGGGCAAAGTCGTGTTTCGCAATGAGCTTCTCGAGCTGTTGCAATACGCGCCGACTACCGAGACAGGTTTATGAGCGGCCGCTGCTGATCTTCCCGCCCTGGATCAACAAATTCTACATCCTGGATCTGCGCCCCGAAAATTCCTTCATCAAATGGCTGATCGGCCAGGGCTACACCGTCTTCGTCGCGTCGTGGATCAATCCCGACAAGAAGATGGCCCAAAAATCATTCGAGGATTACATGCATGAGGGCATTTTCGCCGCGCTCGATGCCGTCGAAAAAGCGACCGGCGTGCGCGATCCCAATGTCGTGGGCTATTGCATCGGCGGAACGCTGCTCGGCGGCCACCCTCGCCTACATGGCGAAGAAGAAGCGACGACGCGCATTCATTCGGCGACGTTCTGGGCCGCGCAAGTCGATTTCAGCGAAGCGGGCGATCTCAAGATCTTCATCGACGACGCGCAGCTCGATGCCTTGAAGCAGCAAATGGACGCCGCCGGCGGCGTGCTCGAAGGGCGCAAGATGGCGACCACCTTCAACATGCTGCGCGCCAACGATCTGATCTGGTCGTTCGTGATGAACAATTATTTGCTCGGCAAGACGCCTGCCCCGTTCGATCTGTTGTTCTGGAATTCCGACACCACGCGCATGCCGGAAAAAATGCATCTCTTCTATTTGCGCGAATGCTATCGCGACAACGCCTTGGCGCTCGGCAAGATGAAATTCGGCGACGTGGCGCTCGACCTGACGAACGTGAAGGTACCGGTTTATCTGCAATCGGCGAAAGATGACCACGTCGCGCCGTTCCGCTCGGTTTACAAGGCGACCAAATTGTTCAAGGGACCGGTGCGTTTCATGATGGCGGGATCGGGGCATATCGCGGGCGTCGATCAATCCTCCGGCCGGCGGAAAATACCAGTATTGGACCAACGACAAATTGCCCGCCACCGTCGAAGAGTGGCAGGCCGGTGCCAAAGAACATCCAGGTTCCTGGTGGCCGGATTGGGACAAATGGCTTTCCAAACTTTCCGGCAAGAAAGTCCCGGCGCGCAAACCGGGCAGCGGAAAACTGAAAGCGCTGTGCGACGCGCCGGGAACATATGTAACGATTAAAACGACGTAGAAGGAAAGCGCCGTGAACGACCCTGTCGATGCACTGCTTCTGGACATGCTCGAATGGATCGACAAGGAAAACAGAAGCTATTTGGACGTCATGGAAGCGTGGCGCACATCCTGCCCTCGATTGCCAGTCTGGGAAGAAGCAAACGACCGCGGATTTGTTACGCGACGGAACAAGCCCGGCGAAGGACCTGCAATTGGCGTGACGCCGACCGGCCGAGCGTTTTTAAAATCGAAAAGGCCGCTCGGTTAGTTTTGCACACTCGCCTCCAGCAAGCGCACGAATTCTTCTTTCCGTTTGTCGTCGATCCAGCGCGTGACCGCGACCATGTCGTGCTGGTAATCGATGAACACCAGATTGTCGCCGTTGCCGACAAACATCACCGCATCCTCGCGCGCGGCAGGCAAGAATTTCCGATCGGTGTTGAGAAACCAATTCATATAGCCGTAGCCGGGATTGGGGCCCGTCGGCGTACGCGCCATTTTCACCCATTGCTCCGACAGAATTTGCTTGTCGCCCCAGCGTCCGTTGTTGAGGCCCAACAATCCCATCCGCGCCAAATCGCGCGCCGAGATGAACATTCCGCCGCCCCAATGACCACCGCCCGGCACGGCATGAATGCGCTGGCCGTCGATCGTGATCCAGGAATTGTCATAACCTTCCCAATGCCAGGTGTCGGAAGCGCCGATGGGGTCCATCACATACTGCTTGAGTACCTCGGGTAGCGGGCGCTTCCAAAGATAGGTCAATGCCAGGGACAGCGCATTCACGCGCACATCGGAATATTTCCATTCCTTGCCGACGGGCGGCGGACCGGCGGCCAGTTCATCCCATGCGTTCTTGCCGGGGCGATCAGCCCACCACGGCTTGCCCCACATCGTACCGACCCAACCGCTGGTCTGACGCAGCATTTCATCCCAAGTAATCGGCTGATTGTGCGCCAGCATGAAATCCGGTGTTGGCCTGACATAATCGATCACCCGATCGTTCACATCGCGGATCATGTGCTTGTCGAAAGCAATGCCGGCCACCGACGATAAAAACGTTTTGGTCGCCGAATGGGTCATGTCGACGGCATGGGTGTCGCCCCACTCCGCCACGATGTAGCCATGGCGGATGATGATGCCGTTGGCCGGCGCGTGCGCCGTCAACGGGCCAATGGGATCGGAAAAGGGTTCGCGGGCGAACTGCAACGGAATAGTGATGCGCTGGTCACGCTGATCGATTACGCCGTCGAGTTCGGGTGAGAGCTTCGTCTCGTGCGCCACGGCGAAATCGATGGCCCCTTTCAGTTTTGCGGCATCGAAGCCCTCTTGCTCGGGCAAATGCGTAGCCCAAACCTCGCCTGCCGACGGGACATAATCGGCCGCATAAGAGAACGGCGCGAGCATCAGCGCAAACGCGGCCATCCGCATCATTCTAATCATCCACATCCCCACGCATCGCGTTAGCAACTGCAACATCGGCTGCAGCGCCGCGCCCCTCAAGACCAGCAATGACACCGGCAATATCGCCAGGCTTCTTGTCTTGAGAAAGCTTAAACTTGCCTTCGAGTTTCTCGAAAGCTACCGAAAACCCGACAATGGCAGATGTTAGCGCCGCAAGCCGGTCCGGTGGAACTTTGTCAACCGTCCATGGCTTCTTAGGAAAAAGTTTTGTTTCCTGTTCTGCGGAAAGATCGGCGAGCAAAGCGCGCAATTCTTCGTTCGCAAGGAAGCGCGAATACCCCTCGCCTTCCACCGCGATGTAGTTCCAGGTCGGCACCAAGCCGTGGCTGACGTACCAATCGGGAGAAACATAGGCGTCGGGGCCCGCGAACGAAAAATGCATCCGCGTGCCTTCCTGGGTCGTGGCTACCGGGTTGTTCGCGGCGAGGTGAAAGCGAACCGATCCGAGTCCCATTGCCCGCATCGAGAACAACCGGCGCATAGGCGAATATGCGACCGCGCCATCCAAAGCGACCGCGATGGTCGCAAATGATCTGCTCGCGAATGAGCTCTATGCAGCGCGGCCACATCGTCAACTGCAAACGCCTTCGGCCGGTACATCAGACCAACCCCGTCGTCTCCGGCAAGCCCAGCATGATGTTGAGGTTTTGCACCGCCGCACCGCCCGCGCCCTTGCCCAGATTGTCGAGCAACGCTACGAGCCGCACCTGACCGTTCTTGTCGTTGCCGAAGACATACAGCTTCATCGCATTCGTGAGCTTCAAAGCCTCAGCATCGAGTTTCTGAACCAGACAACGCGTCGTGAAGACTGGCCACTTCGACAAGCTTTTGCCCTTGATAGGCCTCTTCGATCGCCGCATGAACATTCACGGTCGTCGGTTTGCCGGGCAATGCCCAAAGCTGGAGCGGCACTTCGACCAACATGCCACGATAGAAACGCCCGACGCTCGGCGCGAAAACCGGCGGATGCGCGAGCTTGGCGTGTATCTGCATTTCCGGAACATGCTTATGCGCCAGCGTCAGTCCGTAGGTGCGCACGACCGTCTCGACATAGAGCGGGCGATGTCTTGTCCTCGAATTCCGCAATCATCGATTTGCCGCCGCCCGAATAGCCGGACACCGCATTCACCGTCAGCGGGAAATCCGCCGGAATAATCCCCGCGCGCGTCAGCGGCCGCACCAATGCGAGAAATCCCGTCGGGTAGCATCCCGGATTGCTCACACGCTTGGCGACGGCAATCTTCGCGCGCTGATCGGATTCCAATTCGGCAAAGCCATAAACCCAACCCGGCGCCGTACGATGCGCCGTGGAGGCATCGATGACCCGCACCTTCGGGTTCTCGATTAGCGCAACCGCCTCACGTGCCGCCTCGTCCGGCAGGCATAGAATGACGATATCCGCCTCGTTCAGCGCCTTGGCCCGCGCGCGCGGGTCTTTGCGCTCGGCATCAGCAAGCTGCAGAAACGAAAGCTCCCGGCGCCCCGCCAGCCGCTCGCGAATTTCCAGGCCCGTCGTGCCGGCCGCGCCGTCGATAAAGACATTAGTACTCACATCATCCACCGTTCATTGGCCGAACCGGCCAAGTTCCTTGCCGCATGAAACATGCTATCTAAGGCATTCCCACCTCGAATTCGCCTGTGATTCACGCTCGGAGCGGCACAGGCCCATGCATACTGGCATTGCCCCAGGGGCTACCCCAGGGATCCGATCGCTGTCATCGAGGTGTTTCGCCGCAACGTCGCGGGACCAGGTCAGGGTGTGCCGGCTGGACGGAAAACTACGACACTAGAGCTTGAGCCGTTTTCGGATCCCGTCCCATAGCGGCCGACATGTCCCGCCGACTCATCATTAGCCCGGCCGCCAAGATATGCCGCGCCGATATATACTCGCCCTTAACATTTGCGATCGCAGCGCTCTTGAAGCGGCGCACACCGTTACGCGACATATGACGCGTGTGCATAACGCGAATAGCGGTCACGTCATAGCTACTCACTTGTTTCACTTGTTAATAGGTCTCACGGACTTTTGTGTCGGATCGGGCGCGCGGACAATTGCCTTCATGTCCCTGTTGCGGCCAGAATTTTCTCCGATCACGCGAGTGCCGATGCAATGGCCAGCCCATTGCGACGCGAATTGGATGTCCAATTCGCGCACGCGACGGCATTGGCAAATTCGTTGGGGGCCGTGTTTGGGAGACCGGAAAACCACGTTCGATAGAGCGATTGGATTGTCACCGCCGCGGTGCCCTGGAACAGGCCCAAAGACTTTATCGCGTAATTCTACAGAGCGAACCGACGCATTTTGGTGCTGCGCATATGTTGGGCGCAACCTATTTGCAGCAAGGCCATTATGATGCGGCCGAACGACAGTTACGGCGCGCACTACAGATAAATCCCGCTGTGCCCGAAGCGCTTAAACAATCTCGGCACAGCCCTGAAAAATCTCGAACGTTATGAAGAAGCACTGAGTTGCTATGACCGCGCCATTGCGCTCCGATCCGATTATGCCGAAGCGCTCTGTAATCGCGGCAACGCGTTGCGCCTGCTTAAGCGGCAAGAACAAGCTCTCATCAGCTATGATCGTGCCATTGCGTTCAAACCGACCTACGCCGATGCATTTTACAATCGGGGAGGTGCGCTTGAAGAGCTGCAACGCTGGGACGATGCCGTCGCCAGCTATGAAAACGCCGTCGCGCTGAACCCGGCATTTCCGGAAGCCCATAACAATCTCGGAAATGCACTGAGATCGGTCTGCCGTTATGAGGAGGCGCTCAACAGCTATGATCGTGCCATCGCCCTTTCGCCTCGCTACGCCGATGCCCATTCGAACCGCGGAAACGCGCTTCGCGATCTTCATCGCTACGAACAGGCGTTGGGCAGCCACGACATGGCCATTGCGCTGAATTCCAAGAGTGCCGAAGCTTTCAACAACAGAGGCAGCGTTTATCGAGATTTGCGCCGATTCGAACAGGCAATGGACGACTACCGACGCGCATTCACACTCAATCCGGACCACTTCGAAGCGCGCGGAAATTTGGCGCTGACGCAGCTTTTAATGGGCGACTGGGAGCAAGGGTGGGAAGGTTACGAGCTGCGATTTCGTAAGCGGCATAACGCGGCTCGCCGTCCAGTCCATCCGGCGTCCGAATGGGCCGGTGAACCCTTAACCGGGCGGCGCATTCTGCTTTTTGCCGAACAAGGATATGGCGATGCGATTCAGTTTATTCGTTTTCTGCCTGCCATAAAGGCTTTGGGCGGGCATATTACCGTCCTTGCCGATCGAAGATTGCATCGGCTGCTAAGCACCGTCGCCATTGACGCCGAGTTCATAGATTTTGTCTCACCCGATACGAAGTTCGATTTTCAGATCGCGCTAATGAGCATTCCGCGCGTCCTTGGTCTTCGCACGGACAATGTGCCGCCCGCAGTTCCCTATCTACATGCGGATAACACAAGGCTCGATAGCTGGCGCACGCGCTTGGGTGAGCATGGCTTCAAGGTTGGCCTTTGCTGGCAAGGCAACCCGGCCGGCAGCATCGACAACGGCCGGTCCATCCCGCTGCGGGAATTTCTGCCTCTCAGCCAAATTGACCGCGTTCGGCTGATCAGTCTGCAGAAGAATTTTGGACTGGACCAACTCCACAATCGTCCGGCTAGCATGGCCATTGAAACACCGGGCCATGACTTCGATGACGGCGCGGACGCCTTCATCGACACCGCCGCCATGATGGCCAATCTCGATCTCGTCATCACCTCGGATACCTCGATCGCGCATCTGGCAGGCGCATTGGGTAGGCCGGTTTGGGTTGCGCTCAAATACGTGCCGGATTGGCGCTGGTTGCTTGATCGCACTGACAGCCCCTGGTACCCCACGATGCGCCTATTCCGACAGACAAGATCGGACGATTGGGCCGGCGTGGTGGCGCAAATGGCGGAGCAATTGCGTCAAATCGTCGACGCCGCCGAGACCAATGGCGATGTCCACACCGCAGCCTGAAGATCTTCGCATGCACATCGTCATCCCAGTCTCCGCCGGCGACCTCATCGATCGCATTACAATTTTGCAAATCAAGAAAGCCCGCATCCCGGACCCGGCTATGCTAGTTTATGTAACCCGGGAACTGGATGCTCTGATGCTTATTCGCGATAGCATTCCGGAGCTGGTCACACGGTCCATTCGCTATAAGGAGCGTCAGCTCTACGAACAAAATATGGTTTTATGGAATGCGGAGAACCGCGTGCGCGCCTTTGACGCCAAAAAGGATTATGGAAAGGAATTTCTCGCATCGGCCCGTCGCATATTCCGCGTCAATGGCAAACGGGCGCGCATCAAGCGCGAAATTAACGAAATGTCGGGAAGCGAATTGCGCGAAGAAAAATGGTTCCCAACGGTATAGAAGTTTGGACAGGCTTGTTGCTCTTCACGTTCATCATTAATGGGCACGCGCGCCCATCGCCAGGTAACGGTGCCGTCATTCAGATGCCCGACGCGCTCGAAAGAGGCCCGATCCTCTTGGTGCGATAGTCGTATAGTCGCCGTCGGCCGATGGCTGCCACGGCCATGCTCTATCAGTTTAGGGAATTATCCGAATCCGTGCCGACCGAATGGCGCAGCGTCAGCGATGCTTCGGACGTCAAGCGCGCCCGCTCGGTGTCGCCGACTTTGGCGAAGCGGGACCTTATATAAGCAGCAATTCTCTCCCAATCGTCGCCGCATTGCACGACCGCTTCGCGTGTCCATTCCTCGATCTGCAGTGCCAGAGAGAGCTGTTTGTTCATGGTACGGCTCATCATTTTTGAACAACGGCTCAAGTTAAGCCCATCTACCGCTGCTTCGCTATCCCGGCGATAAATTAGCCCTAACTCAGGGGAAGGCACCGCCGCCATGAATGGAACCGACCGCCAAGCGTCGACCGGCCATAATTCCATCCGAGTCGAGATTGTAACCACAATGGAGCAACTGCAGCATGCCTATGCCATCCGGGCGATTTGCTTCATGGAGGATACCGGGCTGGTTGCGGGGCACGCTTTCGACGGAAACGACCTTCAGGCCACCCATGTCATTATCTATAGCGGAGAAGAGCCGGTCGGCGCATTGCGCATTCGCTGGTTCAAGGATTTCGCCAAGATAGAGCGCTCGGCGTTCCGCAAGGCCTATCGTCATCCGCGCCATTTGAAAATCGCGGCCGAGTTCGTCTTCAAGCACATCGCCCGCAAAGGCTATAACCGCGTGATCACTCACGCCTCGCCGCTCTATGCCCGACTTTGGCGTAGCCTGCTTGGTTTCCAAGAGGTCACCGGGAAGCCGCCGGCATTCTATGCCGGTCATGACGAACCCTTTGTCGAACTGATCAAGGAACTCGAGGTTCCGGAGAATGCGATTTCGCTGGCGACCGATCCTGCCGTGCTGTTCAGGACAGAAGGCGCATGGGATTTCGCTTCGAAATACGAAGCTCACCAATAGCCTAGTAATGTGTAGACACTCAGGAGTACCACCTATGGAAGAATATTATGAATATGTGAAGCGCGTGACCGCTATTCACAACGAGACCGTGCGCCGCCTTGTCGACAATAACGAAACAAGCCCTCTTCAGCTCATGGAGCTTTTCGAGGACGTCGCGAACGTTTACCTGAATATTTCGGAAGAGATCCGCTCGCGTCTTTTTTCGCAGGAGATTGGACCAGAACTGTCCGGAGGCCCGGCTATTAACTGAGCCATCGTCTCCGACAGCTCGTCTCGAGGAAGGGATTGCAGGTTAAGGCCCTCGGCGAACCACGGATTGGCCGGACCAAAGACGCTAGATAGCCAATCGAAAACCAAGCGAACTGGGCGCACTTGAAGTCGCTCCGTAAGCGCGAGCGTGTATATCGGAAGCTTGCACATGAACATCTAGGTCGAGAGGAATGGCTGCCGGGTCTGCCAGCGTGTAGTTGCCGAGCAACCCAATCCCGAGACCGGATTTCACCAATAGTCCGTAGGCGAATGAGTTGTCGCAGGTGTGGGCTATCACGCCGCGCGATACGGCGGTCCGCCAGTCCTGCCAGATACTATTCTGGGCCATGTAATATTCGGTATCGATGAAGAAGTGCGATTCCAGGTTCTTTCTTGTCGGGATTCCGAAACGCTTGATATAGGCATTGGTCACCACGGGAATGAGATGAACATAGCCCAGCGCTTGAGACTCGACGCCGGCTTGGTTCGCGGGCGAATAGCCTATCATCACGTCGGTCTGGTTCTCGCGAAAGCCGATCATATTGTTCGGATTGCGCAAGTGTAAGCGAATCTTGGGATATTGCTCGCTGAATTGAACCAGGTTTGGCGCAATGAACAGGCCTGCCAATGCCTCGGTAACGCTGACGCGCACGAGCCCTTCGGCCTCGCGTGTTTCGGACTGCAGATCGTGCGAAATTTCGAATAGCTGTTCGTCAAGCGCCAGCAACGATTGCGCCAGTTCCCTCCCATCGGGTTGTCAGCTCGATACCACTTTGGGTCGGAACGACGAGTTGCGAACCCATGACGTCCTGCAGGCGCTTGACCTGACGGCTGACGGTCGGCTGGCTCATATTCAGCTCTTCGGCGGCGCGATTGAATGATTTTGCCTTCGCAACAGCCAAAAAAACCCGCAGCTCGCCCCAGAACGGACCGCTTAAAATGCGCGGGTCATCCAGCGGCGAACGGTTGAGCGATTTCTGCGATTTGTCGAACGGCGCCATTGTTTTGGCTTTTTCTATAGGTTGGGCAGGAAAACAGAAAACCGGCATATCTTGCGGCCGATCTTAACGCGTCTTTGCCGGCCTTCGCTATTGCGGAATGCCGTGGTGGTGAACCGCAACTTGCCTCTTTGCCGAAGCCGGGCGAGCGATGTTTCTGACGTATACTTGGATTTCCGAATTCCGTTCGCGTTATGGCGAATGTGCTCGGGCGATGTCGATTCGGCATTGCGTGTCGCCGATGGCCGTTTGGCGGGCCGAGACATGATCTGGCGCAAGTCGCCTGGGCCGAACAGCCAAGTTTCTGTCATGTTGTGACGTTAATCTACCGCGACATTTACACGAGGCCGGCTCAGCCGCGACGACCGAAAAGCAGGCATTATGAGCGACGATCACAGCCAAGAAGCCCAAAACACGAAACCGTTGAACGTATTGAGACGGTTTCCAGCACGTCATCCCCATGGGGCGTCAAACTGCTATTCGGCTTTGCCGGAATCGTGCTGCTGGCTGGGGCATTTGTCGCTTGGCAATTCGCCGGTTCGATGGGCGGCACAGTCGGCGAAGCTTTGCCCTGGATCATTGCAGCTGCCGTTCTTCTGGGGGCGGGTGCCATCATCGAATTCGATCACAGTGGAGGTTTGGCTCGCGCTGATCGTCGGGGTGTTCGCAGTCGCGATCACCTTTATCATTGCCGGCCGTGTGGCAACCTACCCTTCGCAGGGACAATCCGTGTTCGTGGTCGACCGTTTCACCGGCGAAGTTGAGCTTTGCACGGTTGACGGTTGCAAGGTGCTTCAGCGCAACGGCGCATTTTTTCATGCCCCGCAATTGCCGGCGCTGCCACAGCTCCGTGACGGCCGTCCCAAATAGCCGCCGTGCGGGGCACCCCCGCACTTAATGCGCTAAAGGTACGAAGCGCTTTAATTTGCCGGCTGCCGTGCGTTCGAGGCGCGCGACCTTTTCAATCGTTACCTGCGGATCGTGTAATCCGTAGCTGAGAAGCGCTACGCGCATCTTCTCATACAGCCTCGCCTCGTCGGCATCCGTTTTGCTGCGATAGACGAGATGCGCGCCATCAGGCGTCTGGTGGATTTGGTATTCGAAAATAACAGGTTGTTCCAAGACAGCGAGTTCCAATGTGACGGGATGCACGACGATTGCCCCGTAATGAAACGCGTCAAAATGGCGGCCATGGACTTGACGAACTTTTTGATAGGACGAGCCGCAGATACAAGGCTTGTCGTCCATTTCGAAAATATCGTCGATGAAATAGCGAATGATCGGAAGTGCTTTGTTGAAAAGGTTGGTGAAATAAATGCCGGACGATTGCTGCCCCGGCGCAACAGGCGAACCGGCGCCGTCCACCGGCTCGATGACGACAAGGTCTTCACTCACATGAAACCCCTCGCCACAGGAGCATGGAAAGGTTCCACCGCCTTCGCTTGTTCCCCAACATGTTACGATATCGGCCTGCGGCCAAAGTTGACGGGCGAGTTGATAACTGGCTTCCGAAAGATGCTCGCCGCCAAAATAAAGAAGCTGTGGCTCGATCGTTAGCTCTTTGGCCTGCGCCGCGGCGGCCAGCACTGCAAGAATGCTGGGATAACAAGAAAGAAGTTGCGGTTGTATTGCGTTCAATTCCCGTATGAGATCCTCGGAATATCTCCATCCGGAAAGACCATGCGTCGGGTTGAGGGGATTGGAAAAAATCCGACCCAACACATAAGAGCCGTGTGCGGATTTTTCGGCCCCGATGGCTGCCGTGCGCAGCTGTTGGGGCTCGCCAAATCCGCGAATGGCGAGGGAGGCGAGATACCGGCTCATCCCCCGGCTCATCCCGCCCCACATTATTGCCAGCGCCGACCAATCGCAGAGAAAAAGGCCGGGCCGCCCGCCCGACCCTCCGGACGCCAAGAGCACGTTGTCGCCCCAGATATAGAATTGGTCCGTCATGTTCCGCAGCGCCTCTTCCGCATCGCGGCGGTTGGCGCCGGGAACGGTCACGATCTCGTCCCAATTCTCCATCAGATCGTTCTTCGTCATGGTCGGTAGACGGACAATATCGGCCAATGTTGCCGTAGAGGGGTCGAGATGGCCGACGCGTCGCGCGTACCAAGGGGAGTTCGCTTGGACATGACGCAAGAGATCGCGAAAGGCGCGCGTTCGGTGCGCCTCGATCTGCTTGCGCGACCACGACAATCGGCTGATGAGTTCCGGCATCTGACTGCTGAGAAACGCGTAATGCGCAGCACGCCGTTGTTCAATGTTCGGTTCGACCAAAACCCAACGCTCCTACCTTCTCAATTCCCGCGAACGGTTTCGGTCGCCAGCGGCATGGAACAAAATTCGCGCTCGCCCCCATTTTGGACCTTGGCTTGACGCGACATTGGCCTGTGGAAGTCGATGCTCTGCCGCTCGACAAATACGTCGAATATGGACGCTCAAACCCCGCCTCGGGTCATAGTAACCGGAAGTTGAGCGCGCGCCAATATCGCGTCTCCCGTTCGCGCATAGCAAAACAGCGGCCTGGTTCTCACCAAGCCGCCGTTTAGGGAAGAATAATTCGCAGGTGAGCGCTTAG